>JBEKFY010000016.1:0-82756 GCA_050013095.1 Anaerolineales bacterium
TTGGTATGGAATGCATCTTGCGGAACCAACCGTGCTACCCAAAGGCTGGCATCCACAACGATGAAATTCATCGCCGCCCCTCTGAAACAGCATCTGCTGCCGAAACACCCTTCGGCCAGCGCTGCCCTATCTCAGCCGCCAGGTGGTCCAGGGCTTCCCAGGCCCGTCCAGTTTCTTCTGCGGTGGGCGCAACCGGGACGATGCGTGCCACTACTTCACCATGATAGGTCACCAGTATTTCATCCTTTTTTTCGCGCACCTGGCGAATCAATTCGCTGGTCTGTTGCTTCAGTTCGCGTATACCTACCTTTATCATCGCAGCCTCCTATCTAATGTAGATATAATTGTATCTACATTATAGCATTGTTTTAATGTTTTTAGAGGGTGCATCAAGGTTCGAGGGCCACGGAGCAAGGGCTGGATAAACTGGTTAAGATAATACGCTTAGAATTTATTAACTTTTAATAATCACAACTTTTTTGGAATAAATTTATTTATTCAATACTCCTGTTATGTTATATTTTTACTTATAATACAACTTGAATCTAGACAAAGGAAATTATCATGAGCCTACAAGAATTTGATCTTAAGAAACGACATCGAAAATTCGAACTTCCATCTGGAGCGGCTGAAATTTGGTTAGAAGATGCCGGACATCAAGTTAATTTTTGTACCACCTTTCCAAATGGTAGTAGTGTTTCATATTGGAAGCGTTGTGAGGTTGATGGATGCCTTGGGGAGGCCGTTTTATCGACCAGACTGTGTTTTCTCCATTCAGATCCACAAACTGTTTCCTCACTTCTTTCGATCATACCGACATTGGGAGACGGAGCAGTAGTTTCGCTAAAAGGTGTTTCAGTAACTCAAGATTTATTAGACCTGATACTTTCATCACCAATATTTTCGGCGAATAACATCCAATTTCCCATCGATTTTACCGGAGCTGACATACAGGCTCATGTTTCCTTTGACGGGTATTCAGTAAACTCAATTTATTTATATGGATCTATCATAAGGCAATACTTTAGATTCTCTAACTGTAAATTTTTGGGTCAATTAGTTGCCATGTTTTGTTTTCCAAATTCAGCTGACCTGAGCTTTTCAAATGTGATATTTACAAAAGATACTTACATCTCATATGCTCATACAAAAGATGTCTCTTTAGGATTTTCTGATTGTGATTTTCAAAATCAGTTTACAGCGGATGGAATTGGGGGTGATGATACCTCATTCTGGATGGAACGATGCAGTTTCAAACGAGACCTGCAATTAAGGGGAGCAAAACCAAGGGGACTAATATTAAAAGAATGTCTTATCAACGGATCGTTAGATTTAGAAAACACCTGCTGTTCTGATTTCAGTGCTGAAAATCTAAAAACCTTCAACACCCATATTTTTGGACCTATGCAATCTGAGAATAATATCTCCTTGAACAACGCCATGTTTGATGCGAATATCAAATTAGACGTTAAGTCGAAGGTACTAAATCTGAAAGGTGCTCGATTCGAGAGGGGTGGTCAAATCATTGCCGACTCATCTAAAATAATTGTTGACAACCTTGTTACAGGAGATCCACTCTTTATTTCCGGGAAGGTGCCCGATAGAAAACCAATTATTAATTCGCTTCAAGGCGCCGATACTGGCCGAATTACTTTTTCAAATGTCGATATGAGTAGTTGCATTTTTTATGGGGCTAGGGATCTTAATAAAATAACGATAGAGCCTACTATTACATTCGCACTATCGCCAGGCCGATACGATATTAAACGGCGTTGCATCGCGGATGAATTTGCTTGGAGGATTAAATCCAGAAATTGGTTATCTAAAATCTGGGAAAAAACCTGGATACGAACAATCAGTGGCGAGGAAGATCAATCTATTTCTGATCAAGTCACCCAACTGCCCACATTAGAAGCTCCGCAGGTTGCAATTGTGTATAGAAGTCTACGAAATAGTTTCGAGGGGAAAAAGGATTTAATGAACGCAGCTGATTTTTATTATGGGGAAATGGAGATGAGGCGCCATAATCTCTCTGCGTCAGTCTCCGATAGAATAATACTCACACTTTATTGGATTATCTCAGGATACGGTCTCTATGCTGCACGGGCGTTGATTTGCTTATTTATAGCAATATTAACCGGTGCTCTTTGCCTATTTAAATTCGGATTTACAACGCAATCAACTTTTATGGAAAGTCTTATTTTTTCATTCCGTTCTGCTATTCCTGGTTTGCAACCTACGGGGGAATTGACTATTATCGGTGAATGGACCGAGATCGTCCTATCGATATTAGGGCCTGTGTTGGCAGCACTCGCTGCATTAGCGATTCGCGAAAGGGTAAAGAGATAATTCGATTATTAGGTATTTTATTAAATCGAATGTTGTAAGTGAAATAATAGCGCCCACGACATTTGTTTGAATGTTAATTTATTTTTCAGGAATGGCCAAAATAAAACCTTATTTACTCTCTTCGCAAACCCTTTTGAAGACAAAAATATCTAAACTTAACATTCTTTTGGTATATTAAATAATCGAGAATCGATAAAGATTAGCTTATATTATTAAATGGTTTCTTATCTTTAAGTTGTTTAAGGGCCCGAGATTTCATAATATGGGTATCTTGGATCCCATACTTCTCGCAAATTCGTTGACGGACATCGTAAGGTACGGGATATACCTGCATATATTGCCATAACAAATGTTTAAATATCGTGACAGCAAATCGATTCTTTCTGATGATTTTATAAAGGTCAGTTGTCTCCTTCTCGCGAAAACCCTTAAAATTATCGAGGTGCACTGAGAGATCAATAAATCGGTAAGAGGTATTTTCTGTTGATTGCAATAACTCTTTATATGTGAGGGTCAATAGCTCCATTCCTACTGAGTTTGAGACGTGCTTTACCAGCGTAAACGTAAAACCCTCCATGATAGAGAAAAGCAAGAATTTCACTTCCTTATTAAGTCTTTCATATGGCCATTTTGGATTCTGAGAATTTAGAATTTCCGCCAGCTTTTGAACCATATCTTCACGGTTTGATTCTATGGTCTCCAGGATGTATTTCATTACTCGCAATCCGAGAGAATAACACTCTCGTGCAAGGGCAAGTTTTTGTTCGCCCACTAATGAGCCGGAGAAATTTCTAAGAAGTTGGCCAAGTATTTGTATTGTCTTAAACGCCACATTTAGCTGTAATACTTCCTCCATCTCAATGTCAGATTTCTCTTCGACGATTTCTTCTATCTGCTTGTCGGTTGAAGGAACTGTATTTTCTGATTCCTTTTGTGATGATTCATCCTGGGAATCACTTGGTACGGGCAGGAATCGCGGAAGATTTGGTATCAGATCACTAACACGCTTGGTGTCTTTTGCGATATCACATTCTTGATAAGATGTGAAAAGAACTTTTGAGGAGGTCAATAACGTCTCGAGAATATAAGGGTCCTTGCATGAATAACACAGAAAGATAAGGATATTTGCCGATTCTGTATTGTGTAGCCGCTCACACATCCAATGAATTAGCCTCTTTATCTCAGGCTGACTTACATGCTCACTTAGATATCTGCCTACAAAATAATAATAAAGATAAGGGTATCTAAATGAGATTCCACTTATATCCATTTGAAGGACGGACACGTCACATAAATCATTGAGGATTCTGTCTTGATCTATGATTAATGAATGATTACTGCAATATTCTTGGTGCCAAATAACAAGATCGTCATGATCAATCGTGGAAATATGATGGGTGTAAAACGAATACGCCAATTCGGAAAGATAGCTGTATTGAATATCTATATTACCAACCACTTTGGTTTTTTGGGCAAAGGCCATTGTCAATAATGACTCGTATACAAAACCATATGTGCCCGACTTAGTGTTTACTGGATTATGAAGCTCGAGTTGTTGTATGATACCCAATACGAAGATTGGATATGAAGGAATGAAGTTGCTTCCTATTAGAGAAGCTACTAATTTATTTGCTTGCAGAGTACGGTGCTTCAGGTTAGCTTCATCAATAGATTCGGTTTTCCCCAATGCATACCACCTCATCACTAATTCTGACCTTTTACCTTCACCAAATTCCATTAGCTCACAGGTAGTAAAATCCATAAAAAGCGTCTGGTCTCCAAGCTTAGTTGAGATTAAGTCGCCAAATCGCATTTGGTCATTGCCGAAAAGCACTATCGTATCATAAAGACCTTCTAGTAGCTGAAGAATCTTGTCTTTGCCCCCATGATTAAGTGAGCATTTCTGAAAATCGTCAACTATGAGAACTTTCATGTCCGGTTCAAGTTGTTCATACGCCGAGTAATTGGGCGACTCATATAATTTCCCAAAATAACTTTGAATGTCGGCGATAACGTGGTTTTCATCGCAGTTCTTTAGCTCTTCACCAGGAATCAGTAGAGGGACAAGATTGCGTTTCCTAAAGTCTTTAAATAAGGATTTTGCCAAAGATGTCTTGCCACATTTCTCGGAGCCGATAAGCAAGACCCTTTTGTTCTTCAATATATATTCTGGTAGCCTTTCACGAACTATCGTTTTTGACCACTCATCCTCACCTCTAATATGTGTCATCTTTATTGGAGGATCAACAAAAATGTCTTCAAGGTAGACATCGCGCTTATTTGGATGTGTAAATCGCACCCCTGGGTCTGAAAGTTCTTTTTCGAAATCTGCCCGAAGCGAATACTCTCTCTTCAATCTGAGGTTATTGCGGATTAGGGGACGTGCATCTGCAGCTTGGTGCTCATACAATTCGTCTTCATCGTTCCATGAAAAGTGATATATCTCGTGAGTCTTATCTTCCAAATTTATGACGATAGCGTTGAATTCGCTGTCTCGTCTGGATTTTCCTTGTAATGTTCCGCCCTCAATAAACTCAGTTTCGATTGCATGTGGACGAACTTTACTGTAAATATCGCTGTCATGTTCATGGCCAGTTAAAACAATATCGGATGTTGATTCGATAGATCTTTTAAATGTTCGGGAATTCGTAGCATTTAACCACGGATAGGGATGATGAAATGCAGTAATTACGATTAAGGCCGTACCGGATTCGGGGGCAAGCGCCTTTTGCAGATTATTCACAGGAAAGAGTAGTTTCCCCTGAATTTCATTTTTAGACGACATCCAAGCGGTGTTCAATAAATTGAATCTTATAATACCTTCACCCGCATCAAATTCTTTAAACCCACATAAGCTGATTTCAGGTCCATTAGTTCCATGCCATACTGATGCGAAATTATAGTAATTGGATTGGACTGAAACAATCTGAGATATAACCTTATCATCAATCTTTTCTTCTGTAATTGACTCTAATAGTAAGTCTCGAACCGAGTCGGGTGCTGTGAAATCGCAATCATGGTTGCCAGGGACTAACAGGAAATCAATAGCAACATCACTAAGCCGATCTTGCAATGTGGTCTCAATTTGCTTGAAGAAAGCATGAGCTGCCTGATATTGTTGGACACCCCCTGAAAAGGCAATATCACCCGTAACTAATACGAATATGTGATCAACATTGAGAAATACACCAGCGCAAGCACTGGAAATCTTTTCTGTCCGGTTGAGTATAAAATCACTCGGAGATCTACCGAAATGGATGTCGCTAAGATGCAATATTGCAAGTTTCATACACCCTCCCAATATGGATATGCCAAGTTTACAGACCTTCCTTGAAGAAGTATACATTATTATCGATATATAAAACCCGGGTTAATTTCTAGGCATTTGTACCTTCTTTTAGCTTGAATATTTTTTGAAAAAACTTGACAACCCATCGCGAAAGTTGTATTATAGTTTTGGTTGTTTTTGGGTTTATAAAATAAATAAACCCTAACCACTCGTCAGCTCCGGAACAGACGCAGTTTCCGGAAAATCCTCGTGAGCAGCATTAGCAATTCCCCACAGAAAAAAGGGGAGAGTGCCGGGCACGAGTTTTTCTTTAAAGCCCCCCAGCACACACAACCCCATAGAGGCGTACCGTCACCGAACTACCGTTGAGGAACCGCCTCACAGATGCAAATGAACACCGCTTAGATTCATTTGCCGCACGCCTACAGAAGACCCTTCTTTCAATGGGAAACTATGCACTGGTACCCTAAGCGAGATCGGGACCCTGGTAGCCAGTGATGCACGCTAGTCCCAATTGCACCGGAATTTCGGTGAATGGCTTAACGGCAAGGTCTGAATTATTAATCTGGAAACAGTAGGAAACGATTGGAAATAAAAATAAAGAGGTAAATCTATGCCATCCATAACGCATCAGGTCGCTCGATGTCTGGACCAGGTCACGCTCACGAAGGAAGAGATCGAGGAGTATAAGGTCGAACACGATACCGTTTCGGTCAAAAAATCTTTACGCCCGGGGGGAGATCCGACCAAACTGTTACCCAATATCCTCGGTATAGGAACAGTAAAAACCTATTTCAGAACTGGCAAGGTTTTCTTTGAACGAGCCAAAGAACTGTCTGGTGAAAATATGCTCGGCATGCTCCTGACTCATGATGTGATCCTCGCCACGTTCGATGCACATTACGCGAGTGCTGCAATGGGGACTGCCTCAAAACTCCAGGCGGCCATCAAACATATCTACGCCGGCGCCCTGCTCCTCGGTTGGGTCCATGGGAAGTGCCCGATCGAGAATGACTTGCGGGAGCGGAACAGCGATCATGTCCTCAAGCACCGCTATGGATACTTCCCAAATGATGCCAAGAGGATCATTGAGTATTTGAGGGTTCATTCCGACACCTACTATCTCCCCGCCGAAATTGCGTTGAGATGCGGTCTTCGGGAGAATGAGATCTCCGGATTGAAAGTATCTGATGTCCATAGCCAGGAAAAGTTTCTCCGGTTCAAAGGAAAAGGGGGCAAGGGCCGGGACGTCCCCATTCCGACCTCCCTTCTAGAAGAGCTGAGCTTGATCCGGACACCGAATTATTACTTCACCCCCAGTGAGTCCTGGTGTGCGAATTTTCGGACCATCGTCCAGAAAGCCTGCATGGCGGTCGGGATCGACGGTTCAGGGGTACATCGTTTGAGAGCCACGTACGCCCAGCTGCAGTACACCAAATTCAGGATGGCCGGCATGAACGATCAGAAAGCCCGACTAGCTGTCTCGAAATTGCTCGGCCACAACCGGATTGACGTTACCTATGCTTACATTCCCAGGGGGTTCAACTGGGAAGAATATGTGCCCTTTGTTGAGCAGGAAACGCATTGAGATCCGCTCACGGATTATTTGTAGGCGAACAAGATATGAACATGACCCATCATCGCCTCAAGCTTCCCCACTGTGTGATCGTCAAATCCCCGGGACTCCTACCCATGCTCTATAAAGTGTCCGAACTGGCCGAGGATCTGCATGTCCCGGATCGTACCCTGAGAGATTGGCTGGAGATGGGTGCCCCATACATCAAAGACGGGAGCAAGCATATCTGGATCAACGGTCGGGAATTTGCCGATTGGGTAGCCGGCCATCGCAAACCAAAACGGGAGAGAAGGCTGACCGATACCCAGGCGTATTGCTTCCGATGTAATGAGGTCGTGGAGATGGTGGGGCCAGAGATCCTGCCCCTTAAAGGCAAGCTCGTCAATGTACGTGGTAGATGCCCTAAGTGTGGTTGTGTCATCAATCGGGGTAACCGGATTCCCGATGTGACTACACGAAGCAATATTCAGGAATCAAAAGGAAGCAGCAATGATCCTACGGGACAATTACCTCAGGGTCAAGGACCATCTTCTTTATCTGCACGAAGTGCACCAGGTCCAGATGGTAACGGTACAGAGCTATTGGACGTATCTGCGCCATCTGTTACTCTGGTTGGATGATCAGCCTCTCGCAAAAGCCGACAAGATCCGCCCCACTTTCCCTGTCTATATAAGCTCCCTGCCGGGAAAGGACGGGGTGCCGGCCCTGGCAATCGAATCACAAAAAAGCATCATGGATGTCAGCAGGCGTTTCTTCCACTGGGCCAAGGCAGAAGGGATACACGGATTCCAGTCCATGCCGCAGTCCTGGATCGAAACCCTGAAGGTGGCCCCTTTTGCGGCCGAGATCCCGCGCTCCCATATCTATGTGACCGAAGAGGAGATCCTGCAGATCGCACGGATACCTGTCCTACCGGATGACCTGGCCGGTCTCCGTGACAAAGCGGCGGCGTGCATGTTATTCCTGTCCGGAGCCCGAGCTCAGGCTTTCACCACTCTTCCCATCCAGGCAGTCTTCCTGGAAAACCATTCCATCGACCAGTTCCCCTCTCTGGGCGTAAAAACGAAATTCAATCGATCGATGACGACGTTCCTGCTGGAGATCCCCGAATTACTGGCTGTCGTCCAGGAGTGGGACACACTTGTACGGGCCCAGCTCTCCCCATCCAGTCCATGGTATGCCGTCATTAATAACCAATGGGGAGAGCAGCATATAACCGATAAAAACCCAGGGCGCAACCGGGTTGAATCCCTTGATAAACGCATGAAGCGATTAATCACCCAAGCCGGCCTGACATTTAAATCCGCCCACAAATTCCGCCACGGCCACGCGGTCTATGGACTTCTTCACGCCCGCACGCCGGCTGATTTCAAAGCGGTCTCGATGAATCTGATGCACAGGAGTACAGAGATTACCGATCAGATCTATGCATTTCTTTCTGAAGGTGATCTCAAAGCGCATATCCTCAAGTTAGCCGGCAATCCGATCATTGGTCAAAACGGCGAATTGGAAGCGATGATCCGTGGTTCCAACAAGGAAGAGCTAAAACATGCCCTCGAAGTGATCGGCGAAATGATCGCCAGGTGACGATCTCTTAGTCCGAGAGACGCCGCATCAACTCTGGAGCTGGATACCCTCATTCGTCAATCCATCCACGACGGCTACCATCGTCAAATCGAAGTTATTGGGCAGATCATGGCCGGAAGATCAATTCAACTTCATCACATCCCATTCTCTGAGAAGAGCCCAGCTTATCCAAATACTCATCACTCTTCATCCATGGAGGAAGTATGACTGAGAGTGTGAATTGTCAGGACGGGTTTGTATCCAGCAGTCTGGATCATACGGCAAAGACCCAGCAGCCAGAGATCAGAATGGTTTTTGACCGAGAGATCGTTGTGAATAAGTTTCAATTTATTTCCTTTTACCTTCTGGCGGATACCATCTGCCCGGAACGTTTGGTTGAAATTGCGGACCGATACCCCACCGTCCCGCTCAACTGGCCAGAGCCGGCTCACGAGGTATTCGAAGGAATCCTTAATGCGGTCAATCAACTCCTTCTTGAGGAGACGAAAAAAAACGAGCAATTCCAGAGTGCCTTCCAGAAGCACCAGGAGGAGGTCGCCGCGTTGAAGGAGCGGATTCGCTTTCGCGAAGAAGAGGTCAGTTATCTTCAGGAGCAGGTCGATGACCTGAAGGAAAAGCTGCACTTTCGCCGCGAGAGCAGTGGAAGGCGACCTTCAACGGCTGATTTTCCCGGTTTGACTGGGGAGGACTCTCAAGATCCTTCCCCTTGCTTTCCAGATAGCGAATCCGATCGATCAGCGGTGAATTCCCTGGAACGCTCCGATCCACCCGGCCTGCCGGAAGAACCCAAGCCGTGGGAGCCGGCAAGTAGGATGGAGGCAGCCGAGGATGGCCCAATTGAATCCCAGCCTATGGAGGATCCAGTCAGGGAAAGGAATTCATGGTCAGACGGGGAATTACCGGAAGGAGCAATGACCACGGTGGAATGGGTGGAAAACAGTATGACCCTGGGCATGGCCTTCGAGGAATGGCATAGGCTGGACAGGGGATTCTCTGCAGAAGAAAGGCAGAGGGTCGTTTCTGTCTTAAAGATCGTTGGCTCCGGTACGGTTTCCAAGGCTGATATCCTGGAGAACTTAAAGGGGATGATTGACCCACAACTTAAACCTCAAAGTGTCGCTCGCTACCTGCGGGAGATGGTCGAGAAGTACAGCCTGTTGAAAGGGAGAAAATATTTGATCAAGGAAAAACATAGTTTGGGTCGTCGGGAGAGAGCCTATGATCTCACGATTTTGGGTAAAGCCGCTTACCGTTCCATTTCCGGGTTGATAGAAGAGACGCCAAAAGATATCGAGATGATCGCCATTCATAAAACGCCGGACCATTGCGAATTCGTAGACCGGGCGACCAAAGGATTCAGCCACTTGGGATTCGATGTCTACTGGAAATTTGAAGCCCCTGTATGGCATGGGGTAAAACTGACCGCAGACCTCATGGTGAACAGCCAGGAGCGGGGCCAATATTATGTATTCACGCTAACCCATGGGCAGCTTAAGGCAAATAAATTGACCGCGAAGCTTAACTTGGCAACCCAATCTACTGGCCAAATTATCTATATCTTGACGCGAAAGCAGGTGGAAGCCGAGAATGAAGGGTGGAAAGCCATCTGTTATTGGGCATGGAACACCCACCACGACAAGGATCTGACCGTCTACTTACTTGGCTTGGATACCCTCGAACAACTCGCCCTAAGCAAAGCCGGTAGCCGGATCGATCCCTGGTTTCTACAAAAAACGCTGCGGGTTTCCGAACATTCGAACCCCTTTGCTTGAAGGAAGGTCGGAAGAACCGATCTCATGCTCCAAGTCCCATATAAGTGGTTACGCGCATTACTCAACGCGCTTTTCATCAGGAGAAAGCTCATGTCCACTTCCACACAAGATCCCTCAGCAGGCTCACCCCGACCATTACCCCTCCTTTCCGAGCTCCTTCCACATCCCCGAAAATCCTTCACTCTGAATTTCAACTTTTTCCGGTGGGTCTCGAAGATCACACCCTGGGTGGCCCCTATTCCGAGCGCCTTCTTTGTCGCCCGCTCCTCGATGAACCACCTGGGGACGCCCCTCCCCATCGCCATCGTCCTGGCCGCGGCGATCGAGCTGCTGGGCCTGACCAGCGTGCACACCTGGCTGCGCTTGTCCAACTGGAATTTGACCAGGCGCAAGAGCGATCCCGGCGCCCCTACCCACCTCGCCGTCCTACTCACCTTCCTGTATTTCGCGATCACCCTGGGCATGATCACCCTGCTGGAGGTGTTCCCTGACCTCTCCCAGTACATGCCGGCTGTGACCCCCTTGCTCACCGTGATCGGGGCGTTCAACCTGGCCCTGCTTTCCCAACAGGAGCAACGCGAGGCAGCAGTCCGATCCGATCGCGAGGCTCGGAAAATTGAACGGTTGAAGAAGAGGGAAATTGAACGGTCAGGGAATGGTCAACATCAGGGGAAATCGACCGGTCGGCCCAAAGGTATCCAGGCGTCTCTCTCAGGTTCAAACCCGGAAAACAGAGAGAAACAACAGGTCAATCCCGGTCAGAAACTGACCGCCGAGGAAGCTTTGAACGCCCTGGTCAAGTTTTTTGAACAGAACCCGGCCGGCTCGTACAGTGCAGCCGGCCGTGCAGCGGGGCGGTCAAAATCATGGGTGGTTTGGGCGTTGAATGAACTGGAATCCGAAGGAAGGATCAATAAAAATAACAGGCAGATCACTGTTACTCGCTTGAGTCCGTTATAATGAATTAAGAATTGATGTGGTGCCTGATTGTGACAATCCAAGGTATAACATCCTATCATTTAGGTAAACAGTAAGGCCCGAAGTGGTTACCAAAACCGATTTTGGTAATAACTTAATTCGCTGGTGGGGGAAAATGATAATGAATTCGCTTTCCGGTGGGATTACCGAAAAACAAGCGACAGTAAGAGAATGATTGAGGCAGTAAAGGGGATAGAAGGAAAGAGACTGATTTACAAAGAGATAATCAAAAAGGCCGGCTAATTAGCGGCCTTAAACGCATTGGTGATAATTTCCTTATGACGAAGAGCTATTGACCTTGATGAGTTTACCTTACTCACAATTATTCTTGCATGGTCTTTCAAGATTTCTCCGATAATACGTTTTTGGGGATCTGATATTAATTGACCAACAATTTCCTCGTATGAAAGTATATACCACACCCTGTCACAATCTAAAAAAGAATCATATTTCAAGAAACTACTATAAATAGATTTTTTTAGAACAAGATGATTCGGGATCAATTTTTCCTTTGAATTGACTTTTAGAAGAAGGGGGTATTCATCGAATCCAACCACAACGAAATACTTATCCGAAGGAATCAATCGGGGCGGTAAAGCTGTAAAAAGATATAATATCTTTCCGGGTCCAATATTGGTGCTTGCTTCTTCTCTGGTAATCCCCCTGGGGACTAATGCTGGCATATTTAGCTATTCATGTACTCAAAAATTTCATCGGCGTTTGCAAGGCTCTTGATAATAGATTCAAGGGAAATATCACTCCGGGCCTGTTTATAAGGTTCTTCTTCGTGAACAATATCCCATAACTCTTGATAGCTCAATGGGGAATATTTATCAATAGCCTTATTAAGAGCCTCTATATCACTCTCGCTAAGGTAATCTAAATTCGGATCGCGATTGGGCTTTATTGTGATCCAATCCTCGACCCTGAAAGCCTCTTGGGGATTTTCTTTAATGGGGGATAAGCCGTCGCCTCGTACTGCCTTGATAATGTCGTAAGCACCACTTGGGACAGGCCCATCCTTCATTGCTACATAGTAATCACCTGTAATTAGGCGACCATAACCCTCTAGATGGAATTTGTCCGCATAATACATAATTTTAACGATATGAAAGAGATCGCCATTTTTATGTGAAATATAAACAATGGCCTCAATTGCCTTTTGAATATCAATGAATTTTGGCATTACTCATTCCCTTTATTTTTCTTCTGCTCTTCCGGCATTGATTCCGTTTTCAGCAACGCACCAAATATCTCTATAAACGGTGCGCCCTACAAACTGACGGGCTTCTCCGCTCCGGCCTTCTTTTCTTCCTTCTCGGTTTTTTGATTGTGCTCTTTCATTTGGTTTCCGGTTGCATTCACCGGGCTTCTGTATTAGAATCATTGCCGGGAAAGCGGGGCTAGCCAACGTCCGCTTCCCCGGCATGTAGGGCGACTTGGAGAGGTGTCCGAGAGGCTTATGGAACTCGTCCCTTAAACGAGTAAGGCGCTACCACGCCTTCACGGGTCCGAATCCCGTCCTCTCCGTCGTCCCGGGGGAATTTCATGATAATATGTCAATAGAACAAACGTGCTAAACTTTTGTATAACCATTATACACGATATAGAACGAGCGTTCAATGGAACAATAGTCTGATGAACTGATGTGCTAATCGGCGAAAACGCTTATTTGTCAACACATAATACCACCCCACGAATCCATTCTGATTCACTTTGGGGGCTTGGGTCTGTCAAAGGGATAATTTCCAAAATAATTATCGAAAAGGGAGACGGGTAAAAATATGCCATCGCTGAAGCAAAGAAGCGCATACAAAGCACTCAATTACCAAACGTGAGCACACCAGCACGAGGTGATCGCCCAGGTGTTCGCAACGGACCCCCGCCTGCCTTCGAAACGCACCTTTCGTAGTTCTAATCCAGAATGCCTGGCCCAAATTGGTGAGAATAGTATCATAACAGGGAATAATAAATCGAAATCGGATAAACTTCCGCCCAACGCCGGCTCCTAATACAGTCATTTCCCGGCAGAGACCTCATCCTGTCTTCGGCATAATTTGGTCAATTTCTTCGCAATCAAGTCGCGGGTCGCGGCTGGAACTTTCTCGTCCTGCCAGACGTTCCCCAGCTCGTCGGACAGATGCTTCAGCGTCCAGACCGCTACGGATGGGTTTTCGACAGTTAGCTGGCTTTCCTGATTTGCCCAGATCACCACCGGAGTCACCCACTGTTCAATGCCGTCCGCTTTAAGGAAATTTCCTAGCCGGCCGGCATTGTTATTTGCCTGGCGACTAGGGCTTTTCTTCTGGGAATGCCAATGATTACCGGCTCTATATTCCCACCGGTCGCCTATATTTCGATATTCCCCAGTAAGATTCTTGATCTCTAGAGCCAATACCCCGGGAGGACCAACCAAAACGATATCCAAGTCGGCCCTATTTCGTCCCGGCAGATTAATGTTCCAAAAGAGTGACCAGCTCCCATCGAGGGTTTGGAGAATGATTTCCTTTGTTCGCTCTTCCCCTTCTTGGCCAGCACGGAAGTTATCAATCTGCTTGTCTAATCCATTAAGAAACCGATTGAGAAGATAAAACAACACACTGAATATTCCAATAATACCCACAAATGTGGCGATGGTTAAAAGACCGACGGGAGATTTAATCACTTCTGAAATTGTCAGAGTTGGCTTTGTTGAGGCAAGTCTTGTAAACCCCCAAATCAAGTATGACAGTGATCCTCCAAATATTACTCCGAGGATTAATCCTTGAATAAGTGCCAATTGATATTTCTTACGTTCCGCGTAACTTCTCCTGCCGGCAACGATCTGGATAAATCCCGCTGACGGAGTAGGATCATTAATCGTTTGATTAAGGCGCACCAGCATCAATGCAGCAGCAGCCCGCCTGACTCGTTCTTCCCAAGCATTCTCAGCAGCATATCCGAGGTCTTTAAGGGAGATCTGTTTCGTCTCGACCAGCTTTCCCATCAACTGACCCTTGAACGGTTGGAAAGGCCATGGAGTCACCCGGGCTTGCTCCAGGCTAATGCCAATTTGGAATGGTCCATTGGGAACTTGGACAGGCAGGCATTCAAGCCTCTCATCAGCCGGTGGCCTAGCTTTAGTTTGTTCCGGCTGTGCTAATAAGATATGCGCAGCCTGCTTGAGGCGCGGATTATATGCGTACGTAGCCGCCCATTCCAGCCGAGTTTGATCAAGGTAGCCTTCCTGCAG
Organism: Anaerolineales bacterium; assembly: GCA_050013095.1. Lineage (GTDB taxonomy): Bacteria > Chloroflexota > Anaerolineae > Anaerolineales > Villigracilaceae > UBA877. The sequence continues at coordinate 14,784 of JBEKFY010000016.1, forward strand.
GAGCTCACCCAATGGTCGGGGATTGCTCTTAAGCCAGAGGACTTTCCGAGCCTCTGCAAGATTCATGGTCAGAGATTGATTATTGTGTTGACCGAAGATGTCATGTGATGACTTGTCCATAACCATTCTTCCCTGATGTAAGATTGAGAAAATGTACGAAGGACGCCTTTTGAGGCTAGACGTCTACCCCAGCGAAGACTGCATCCACGACCACAACGATAGCGTCAAACTCACTAGGCAATGACCATAGCCAAGTGATTAAGATCACTATATAACCTTCTAGTTTGCGTAACTATAACTATCTTGTTGCAATACGTATCCTTATCGGATTACGAAAGTGTAAACGGTTGGAGAGTCGAGGAGCGAAGGACATTTCTTAGTTTGATCCCTCAACCTTTACGAAAAAAACCAATAACTCTGCTATTTTTCCACTTTTGCAAAGCCCTTGAGATATTATCAAAATACGCCTTAGGGATTGAAAATATACACCATATACATCCCTTGGATGTGAAGGTGTGCTAGAATTTAATCAAATGAATCTGGTGGGGGTTTTCTCATGCGACTCTTGTCGGTCCAGGAGACCATATGTCTGTAATCATCGACAGTGAGCGTGGGCGAAAAGCAGCCGATTTGCTGTTCAACGCATTCTCAACTACCGGCATTCACGGTCGGACTGATATGCCAGAAGATGTACTGCCGGCCGCTGCGACCCGCGGTTCTCTTGAACATATTCTTTTCATCACTTTGACAGTGTGCATAGATTACCAGCGCGATGCAGCCGCCTTGTGGGAAAGCTCCCGCCATACATTCGGTGATCCAGCCACCCGTTATCTGTTTGACCCCCGAGCTCTCCATGAAACAACTTTATCGACCATTGTTCGCGATATGCAGAAATATGGATTATCTAAAAAGCCTCAGCAGGACGCTTATATCTGGTCTACGGTGGGAATATCATTTTACAAAAAGTGGCAGGGGGATCCGAGAAATTTCCTAGAAAATTGTAAGTGGGGAGCTCTGAGGGTTCTTGAACATCTAAAGAATGACATCCATCCCTTAAACGAGCGCCAAGTCACAGACTTTCCCTTCCTACGCGGAGATAAGATCGGTCCGCTCTGGTTGCGTATGCTACGGGATAATGCGGGAATAACCAAAATCCAAGACCTTGACCGGGTACCTATTCCGGTTGACATTCATATAGGCAGAGCAACCCTGGCGTTAGGAGTTGTGCGAGGTCAATATTCGGGAGGGTTTGGTAATTTATTTGAGACGATTCGGAAAGCTTGGTTCGAAAGTGTTCGCGGTCTTCAAGTGGGAGAGCGCCCGATGATGGCGCTGGATGTCGATGAGCCACTTTGGCATCTTTCACGCTTCGGTTGCACATACCGAGACAAGCAAAGTGGCGTATGCCCCCTAATTCAGAGCTGCGAAGCAAAATCACTTTGTATCAAAGGGAAGGTAGACATACACAATGGGAGCACTATAGAGCTGTATACATGAAGACACTCTGCATCGTACCTTGCGGAATGCGAAAAATCTGGAAAAGTAATCCCACCGCCGGCCCAACGCCAGCAGGGGAAGTCTATACGGGATCATTTGCCCGAAAATGTCAGGAATATGCCTCTGTCTTTTATCCGGGCGCTTACGTCATCCTTTCGGCAAAATATGGGTTTCTTTGGCCTGACGATATCATCCCAGGAGATTACAACGTCACATTCAACGATTCGAAAACGCACCCTATCAAGATATCTGAGATGATTGAGAGTGCCCGATCAAAAGGGCTTTATGTATATGACCAATTAGTGGTAGTTGCTGGAAAACATTATGTGGACACGGCTAAGCAAGTCTTCCCGGGCAAACAGTTCCATGAGCCCCTGAAGGGTTGTACCGGAAATGGCTTTATGTTGCAACGAATGACTGAAGCCATTCGAATAAAGCTTCCCCTATAAACTGCTGGTTTACGAGCACCACTCTCCCACCATCCAACTTTGACTGATAATATAATCAATCTTCTTGAGCCTGTGGCTTAAGATCGATCATAGCCCGACAAGACAAAATGGAATAATCAGGGATTAGATTTTCTCACGGAAGCATGCATAACAAGGTTTAAACCGTAATTCATTCCTCAGCTCGTCTCTCCACCCTCTGAAATCCATTCGGATTAAGTTTTTTATATGATAAACAATTATAAATCCTCGTATATAGCACCTATATTTAGTTGGTGACCATCAACCAGAAGTTTTACAGTCTTGATAACCAATTCGGCACGTTTTCTCAAGAAGAGATTAAAGTCATTCTTTATTTTTATCGATTTTTCTTTTTTGGACAATCCTTCATAGCCGCCATTTGATAGTTCTTGAATTGGAATCAAATGGGATTGAAGGCGTTCACGAATAATTTCTTCAGTTGTCCATTCATAACGGTCTTTTAGGTATTCAAGGGGGTCTTTTCGACCAATTGAAATATTAGTTTTGTCGATTATCAAAGCACAGTTCAAAGCCCGAAAACTATCAATTTCCCCCTCCTTCAGCAAAGCATCTGGGAAGATATGATGATATTGTCGCTGTCCAATATTATTTATGTCCAATCGTTCTCCTGTGGAGAAATCCAATGCCCCTAAACGTGAGGCTACAGCTAAAATACCTCGACCTCGAATGGTGGTTCGTTTAGGCCACTCAACTGGAATCAATTCTTCTACTTCAACAAGAGAATACTCAGAGAGAATTGGTACATCGGTAAAGCTGTATTCTGTGCCATCTTCTTTTAGCTCGGTTCGTATAATACCGCCTAGTGCATTAAAATCTGAAAAGGCATGTGTAGCTGCTGCGTTTTCGTAACGGTCAGTAAAGAAGGCGTACCAAAGATATTTTTTCAATAGGAGCTCATCCTGTCCTAGTTTATCTCCCGATTCTGGAATATCCGCATATAATGCGGCGATAACTGCCAAAACAGCATTGGTCGGTAAGCGTTGTTCATCGTAGATACCTTCGCTTTTTAGGAACGTCGCCATGCGATACAAGCCGCGCTCCATTTTCCCCCAATTTTCAACCATCTTGCGCTTGTCCATATCCCAAACGCCACGCTGATTCGGTAAAAATCCCTGCAAAAGGGAGGATGTTGTAAGGATTAACTCTGACAATGTGGAATAGCGAGCCACTTCAGGATGCTTTTCGTTGAGTTCATCTTCTAAATCATGAAGCGATTTGCCCATTACATTTTCAACTTCAGCGACAACGATGTCATACATCGAAAGCGGTTTGCTGTTCGTGTTCATGTTAATAAACACTTTTAACGCTACAGATTTGTCTGTGTTTGAAGGTAATGATAAATAAGGCAGATTGTAATTCGCAACAACAGAGCGCAAATCTTTGATTCTGTCGCTTACTCGTTTTTGAAAATCATAGAATTTTTTCAACTCGCTCTTACCGCCATCCTTGGGCTCATGTGGACTTGTTGCCTTTTCAATCCAGTCATCAATTTCTTTCTGAATATCTTCGGGGCGGAGAAGGTGAACTGGAATCATTCCTCTCTGCAAACATTGCGCGGGGTCATCACACCAAATCGGATATCGTTCACCATTCTTCTTGTAGTAACGCCCGCGCCAGTATGTAATCATATCCTCCATTTCTTCGTCCTTGTCATAGTTGTCAAACTCTTTTAGATGGATAAAGTATGTCTCCCACTCGTAATTATTATGAAAGACACGCCACAACGCGGTAAGTCTTTGTTGACCATCAAGCAAATGTTCATAGATACGACTACTCAATTCGGGCGCGGTTGCTAAATATCGAGAAATGAATTTTTCCTCATCGCCTACCTCCAGAATGAGTGTGATGCCAAGTGGGAGGTTTTGAATTACGGTTTCAATCAGACTGCAAATTCGTCCTCGATCCCAGGCTTCGAAACGTTGAAATCGTGGCAGTCTGATCTCAGCTTGTTGAATTTTCCCATACCAATCACTAAGTTTACGATTTCTAGCTTCCATTGGGTTTGTATCCTCATGTTATGAGATTAATATTCTGGCTTTCTCAGTTTAGAAAACTAAAATTACGATAGCAGTATTGAACCCAGCTTTTATAGGTTCAAATCCTGTAAAGGCTTTCCTTTAATCTAATCTACCTTGCTATTCTCTCGATTATAAGATACCAATGATTTCAATATGTCGGACAACTCCTCTTCATGTGTAAGGTTTGGAATGTCCACTGCTGCACATGGTCCATTATAAAAATCTTGCACCCCTTGAGAGAGAGTCGCCACTGTGTAATATTTAATTAGACTTTTTATTCGTTCTTCAGGCATCATGACAATAAAACGAATCTTCTTACTTCTGAATTTTATAAAGGCGATATTTTTAGGGCCTTTAATGGATATATAATATTTTTGAGGATTAAAAATCAATTTATCATCAATACTCAAGGCTATCTGTTTTATCTTTTCGTAGATATTTCTCAAACCTTGATCTACATTTTCTAGATGATATTCTTCAGATATTACACGGTCTTCAGTTTCTTCGTTTGTCAAATCAATATGCTCTATGTATTGAATGGCTTCAAAGTCCGGAGTAATAGTGTAAATATAATCGGTGTTAGAAATATATTTTTTTATCTCTACTAACTTAACCAGTTTTCCCCAAGTATCGGTGTAAGTATCAAATATTTCTGGTAGTTCTGTAATTTGGCCGTCGGTTATGAGCAATATATTTTGACTGGTCTCGATAATATTGCTAAGAAATTTATATACCTCAGTATTACCAAGAAATCCCCTAAATGAAGTTTTAAGGGTTTTATCCTTTTCGACCGCTTCATAAAGTTTGTCTACAAGTTCTTTTCGAAGTTTAGTGTTCTTATAAAATGCAAAGAATTTTGTGATCTGTGGAAAAATATGTTTGTAAAAGCTGTGTTGTGTAACTTCAATTTCAACTATATAAAATTGTGGGTCAGCTTTGTCTGTAAAATCAAAGAAAAATCCATCAGGTATAGAATCACCTAATGATCTTGATTCAATCTTCTTTTTAGCATTAATATAAATAGTGTCTTTCCCGAATAATACCTTTGAGTGTAAAACCACGTCATCCTCAAAATCCTTTTCGGAAGGAAATTTGAATTCTAAATAGCGTTTACCATTTCCGATGATAGTCATAATTGGCTCCTGGATTATTCATCCCAAAAAGCTTACCCTGCTCGTTCAGAAACTATTCAAATCCGGCTACATTTTTATGTTGTTAAAAGAGAAGCCGTTATCCCTAGCTGTTTTATTCCATTAGAACTTTCCTCCCACCAGTAAAAAGTTCATATTATTGTCTAAAATGCTTCTTCGAATACTCCAATACTTCACTGGTCGATAACTGTACTGAAGATGGACCATTGCGCACATAAAACTCTTCAAGCCCGTCAATCTTCAGGAAAACTGGAGTAGAACTAGTTTTACAATCCACCCGTAAGATTTTCTTATCGTCAATTACTTTCAGTACATATTGAATTTGATTTACGAACTGCTTGCCTATTTTGCCGTTGATGAGGTTAGCAAAATGAAGCAAATATTTATCATCATTCGGGAGTTGATCCAGGTCGAGCCCAAGAATATTGCCATTATCCTCCACCCCAACCAACAATATACCACCCTCCGTGTTCAGAAAGGCAACGATCGTTTTCAACACATCATGCTCAATGCCTTTATCAATCTGTTTTGCCAGGATATTCCAACGAAGGGTAGACTTGAACTCCAGCTTGGCATTTTCGCCAGCTTGTATCAATTTCTCTTCGTCTGACAACCCTTTCTCTTGAAGCTTTTCAGATACGTTTATAGTCTGCTTTTTATTGTCGGGTTGGGTTACGGGTTTATTGTAATAATGCTGCGGGTACTGCTTTTCCTCCGCAGTTTTGACAACTATCTCCTCCCCCTCCCCTGAGGCAAAGTACTTGAAAGTTACATCAGGATAAGTGTTGTCAATTCTCATCAATTGGTCTTTGATACGTTTTCTGCCTTCGATAGAAAACTTCAAAAGCATTTCCACATCTTCTTTGGGTGCTTCACCAGCAGGGAATAAAATCTTTATCAAGCCAGATAGCGATTTAGTAATCCCATCCCGATCCCGGGTAGAAATATCATCAGACAGCTCAAAGTTCTCCAAGTATTTTTGAGAGAAATCATAGCTCCTGAGTTTTCTCAGGATCTCTGCCAGATAATCAACGACGAATCCATATCCACGAGAAAACATCTCACCCCGGATGATTTCCACTTCCCATCCTGGGATGTAAAAATGGAGGCGATCGAGAAAGGCAGAGTCATAGTATTGGGTAGGAAGGTCGTCGAATAGGTTCGTATGCCTGAGCATATACTCGAGGTCATGGGTGGTATTCCCAACAAAGGCCATGGACGCTTCAGCGCCGAGCGTTTCTATGCCTCTTGAAAAAGTTTTATTGGCCATGTAGTTCTTAAGGATATCGACCAATGCCTTATTTGCCGTTTTCTTCTTACCCGCAAATTCATCGAAAGCGACGATATCCCAGTAACCGACTAATCCAATCCTTCCGGTTGTATTATTCACAAATAGCTTTGGCACAGTTACTTCTCCACCTGAGATAAGGATCCCATGTGGAGAAAAATCGGAATAAATATGAGACTTGCCTGTCCCCTTGGGACCCAATTCGATCAGGTTGAAATTGCGCTCGCAGTAGGGAACCAGGCGCATTAATTGGAGCAATTTTGCTCTCGATGAGAACTTTGATGGATCGAAGCCGATGCTTTGGATAAGCAGATCGATCCATTCGTCCAGCGTGAACTGCTTGCGCGCTTCCAGATACTGTTCGAAATCAAAATTAGACATCTGGATCGGTTTGATCGAGACTAGGATCCAAGGGACAACCTTGGGATCATCAGTATATTTGTATTCGATGTCTGAGATACACCAAACTCCACTGACCAGAAGCTTAGGATGCTTCTTGACCGTATCCGAATCGATCCATACTTCGCTAATACCCAGATTGGAGAAGGCCGCTTCGTAGGTGTCGTTCCGCTCATTGAGTTCTACGCTGACTTTGTCAATTACCCTATGCCGCCCTTTTTCCCTGATGAGGGATTTGACAAGATTGGCTTCATTACGATGCACATAATGTTCACGAATTACATCTTTGACCGTCTCTATCCCTGATTGCAAACTGGTTTCATCTGAAGTAGCACAATATTGGCCCAACAGGTATTCAAGCACGTAGGTCGGTACAACCGCATTACCTCTAACCGCTTTGACCAGGTCCTTGCGGACAACCAAGCCAGCAAAGTGTTCGTTGATTTTTTGGTCCAGGTAGTTCATCACATTTCCTTCCAACTAAAGATCAAAATCCGTATTGAACGAACGCCTGAGTTGATAATCCATAGAACGATACTCTCTATAATGCGATGTGCTAGCAACGGATTCTTCCATTTTTAGATAAACCGTTTGATTGTTCACATCATCCGCTTTTCGACTCAGGATAAAGCGTACCCGCACTTCCCTCTCACGAGGGTTAGGGGATGCCAAATCAAAATCAAGATAATGAGAATCGGAGATCAGCATATTATCCTGAGTATAAATCCCAGCTCGGATGTGTCTGGCTTGAAGCTTAGGAGAAACAGGTTCGGTCTGGAAAAAAACGACCGAAATTTGTCCAGATGAAATGATCGAAGATGAACTGGTGATGATATCAACTTCCACAATGCCCACATCGGCTGCACGGATCTTGTTAATCTTGATAACAGGGATGATTACTTCCTGCAAGGCTGCACCACCATGGACGTAACGACTTCCTGAACCTTGTAGCCGCAGACGATTGATCGACTTGGGAATCATTACCTGAAAATCACCTGTCAAACCTAATTCGCTGAATTTAAAATCTTTCATACTTTTATTAGAATTCAATCCATTTCCAATAATAAACCTGCGAGTACGATAATAGATTTCTTCACCCTCGACATCCTGATACGCAAATTCGCTTTCATCAAGAGGTTGGTTCTGATAAATAAAACCATGGTCTGAAGTAATTAGAATATTGGAAAAATAGGAATCATACAATTTTTTTAAAATAGCCTTTATATCTTCAAAGGTTTTATCAATGATATCAAAGACCCTTCCTTCCGATAATTTATCATCGCCAGTGTGGTCAATTTGATCGTGGTAAATATAAACGACTTGAGCTCCTTTCGTTACTTCCCGGTATTTATCTCGATTCATCGAGAGTAGGTCTTCGGCGCGAAGTGCAATCGCACCCTTTTCGACCGCATTCGAAAGGATATTCGACCGGTTATCAAGGCCTTTCGAGGATTGCCCATCTACTTGGACGCTTCCATCTTTTAATATCGTCAGTTCATGATGAGGTAAAAGAGCCGCCATGCCCAGTTGGGTATAGGTTGGTAGCGAAGACAAAATTGGTTCTATCTCTGCTGTATACCCTTCTTCCTTTTCTATCTCTCCAGCTAACTCCTGCCCAATCTCATACCGAAGAGCATCCGAGATGATCACTGCAACTTTATTTTTGGTACTTAGATATTCACTTATGTAATGGGTGAAAAACTCAGATTGACTCAGAAATGGGGCGGCTTCCCAGATTTGAGCAGAGTCGACAAAATGTTGCCATTTATCATTGAGTTCGAGTAAATAGTTGTTTGAGTAGAGGTTTTCAATCCGTTCTATCAATTTTGATAAGAGGGTAGTCGCCTTCGAAGACCGTACATGGAAAATTAATTTTCGGTAGTACTGATCCAGACGATACCAGGTGCTCTGATATTTGCGGATTCCATCGGGCATGGATTCCATGCGCAGGTCGGCGTTATCCAATTCGTTGACGAATTTGGAGCCGAAATTCAGGGCTTCATAAATGTCGCTGAATTCTCTGAACCAATGCGTGTTGCGCCTGCGCCAGATAAGATTATCACATTCCCCTGCAGAAAGAGTGCGGTCGAGAATCTGCTGGGTAAGGGTGGCTAGAATTTTCTTGTCGATTAGCTGGAAATAATCAATATCGATTATTTTTTGGATCGACCGGTTCTGTAAATCATTCTCAATACCCAGAATATCGGCATACTCATTGGAGAGAGCTTCGAAGGCAGCTTGATAATGGACACTATCTCGCCAACGTTTGAGGAAGACCAGCGCATCTTGCGTGAGAGTCGAAGTCTCTTCAAGGCTTTGGAAATAACATGCTTTGAAAAGAGTGATCGCAAAGTCCTGAATGCCTGGAGTTTGGGATTTGTAACCAAATTGGGCTTCGAGCCGGCCCCACAGGAATGTATCCAAATTACAGAGGTGGATCAACCCAAATCTCTCATGTTTGTCTTCAGCAAGATCCCCCAATAAAATTTCCAGAACGCTTTCCACCCGATTTTCAATATCATTGACGCAAACTGCCAGCATCTTGGTTCGAATGGCATTGTGGGTATCATCCGCAACAAGCCGAGACTTGAGGGCAAGGCGACGTTTTTCGTCCTTAAAAAACTCTATGTGTTCCTGGATCAGATCCCAAAGGCTAGGCGCGAGCTCTAATTCGCTCATCCACAAAGACACCTGATCGCCGCTAAACTCTCCTTGTGCCAGTAGGACATCCAACAACCAGTTATTCAATTCTTCTGGTTTCGGACCTTCGTGATAGAGCAAGAATTTTTGCCCGGGCTTCACACGCAGGACGTGATATTTAACTCCATATTCGTTATTCTTCAGTTCAATCTTTTCCACCCCCTCAAGCTGCAGGGATTCAAATTCCTGCCGTAATTCCTTCTTTTCGTCATACCAGAATACGATCCGGTGTTTATCGAAAAGGCGGGTAATGGCCTGTGCAATTTTATCCATGGAATGACCTACTCACTCAACCCTGGGATATGACTCAATGCGGAACCGAATTTATTGTAATTGACCTTAACCCCGTCATCCAGATCAATCTTGACCTGCTCCGTCGCCAACGGATAGAGGATCTCATCCTCATATTCCTTCAACTCGGACAATACTTTGTCGAACTGGGTAGTCTCTTTCAAGGCTTTCGTCTTCTGGCTTTGACTCGCGCTCCCACTGACCGAGACCGCTTCCAAATGTGATTTGTGCGACTGGAGTTTCTTGATGTATTCGCGCAAATAGTCATTCAGCACAATGGAGACAGTATCGGGCTGGTAGCGGTGCAAGTAGATCAATGCATTGAAACTGCCCTTGGGGCTGGAGAACATCCAATAAATAGGACGTTTCTTGTAGGTCTGCATATGGTCTTTGTAGAATTCCTTGACAAAGTAACTGCGAACATCGCGCCCAATCGACTCTTCGATAAACATAAGGTTTTCGTCGTAATGCTCTTCACCAAATGTGACGCGCAAGAACTTCTTGAAGCGTTCGGCAATATCGTCTTCGAACCATTCGCCTTCCAGAACGGGGATGACGTTGTCTTCATCAGGCATGAAGGTTGGCTTGGGGACTTGCTTCAAGTAGTCCTTGATCGTCTCGCCCTGATTTGCCAGCACCAGACCTGGCTTGTCAAGCGAGTAGCGCCCGAACATACAGCCCACAGCGTAACTGATGAATTCCTTCATCGTATCGGTGCGTAAGAGTGCTTCCAGTTCTCCTTTGCTTCTTTTACCACCATAACGATAGCGTGGATTGCATGTCAGCGTGATTTCTTCTAGTGGCACTTCGGCCGTCAGTTCGTCTTGCAGTCCGTAGGCTTCAATGAAGCCACGATTGTTTTCTTCTTCCAATTCGCGCATCTGTTGCGTATGATTAACCCAATCCTGGCGCAGTAGTTCATATGTTTTATTAAATATTTCTTGTCGGAAACTAGGATTCAGCAGGGGACATTCGCGAAAACCCCAAGATGTTTCATACATATCCCAATCGGATCGCGCTATGTCGATTAATTGCTTTCCATTTCTACCAAGCTTCAGGTTTGGTAATGGCGTTTGACTGATTATGCCAGAACTATAGTTAAGTGTTGGGTTCATAATTCCAATTAGATTCACCCAAATTTTGCTATTTAATCCAATGAGTAAACCAAATAAATCCGAATCACTACTAAACCCAAAGACTCCTCCAGCCGCATTTGAAATCATTGTGCTTTCATCAGAAAGTCTAAAGGAGATTTTTCCAAATGAAATAGTTGACCAAGTAATTCCTTTAAGAAAGTAAAGTTCTGTATTAAAAATCCGTCTTGACCAATGAGTAGTATTGGGGTCCTTAGGGTTGCTTGTTACCCATGCTTTTATCTCTTTTCCATCATCCCTCCAATTAACTACATGCTCTAAATTTCCAAACCATTTCCTATATTGCCCCCCTTTTTGGAAAAGATACCAAACTTCTGAGCGCGAAATCGACTCTTCGCGGGATCTTACAACAGAGTTAATATTATTACGTGATGGTTCCCAGATAAATCTCACAAATCTTTCATTGTCAGATGTGGAAAGTCCGCTACCTACTAATAAAAGTCTACCAATCTTTTTTTCTTTGAATAAAGCAGATGTTCCTTTACCAAGCCAATAAGCAATCAGATTGCCAGGAATATCGCTAAAATCAGCGGCTTTTGCATGGTACACAAAGCCGCAATTAGGGTTCTTTATTGATTCTCTAATAGCGTTGGCTTTCTTTGCTTCAGTTTTTTCATCAACGAGACGAATATATAGTCCATTACCTTTGGCAAGAACAGACTGCAGGACAAACGCTGTAGTTGATACTACCTCACCTCCGATACTGTCAAATGCTCTAGCACCTAAATGAGCCATAGACAAAATTGACCAATAATTCAAGATTTTTAACCGCATCTTCTCAAATGACGATAGAAACATCCAGCTTTGCATAGTGACCATTGAGCTATATCCTTCAGTAAGTACAAAGTCAAAATTACGTTCAATAAACATAGCAAAGATATCGGATTTACTATCAGGATAAAAATCCTTAGCAAAAATTTTAAGGTCCTCGTTAAACCCGCTACCGCCCATATATGGCGGATTAGTAACAGATACATGGTAGCGGGGTGAAAGAAACTCGGCGAATTTCAACACTTTCAACACGCGCTCATGCACGCTATACAAAAACAGATCCCCGCCCAGGTTCTTCCCCTCCAACATGCTACGCACATAACCTGCATCGGTCAGCAATGGGCGGATAAGCGAACCAAAGTTATCCGTGTGCTCAAACTGACGCAGGGTCTCCATTAACGGCTCTGTGAACAGGTCACGCCCAACCGCCTTCGTATACTGCTTTAACTCTGCGTCGGTGAAGGTTACATTCTCGAACACGCAGATATTCGGGTTCGTTTCACGTGTAAAAAATCGGCGGTCTTTGGCGCGTGCTTTCATCATCATCGCGAACGCCGCTAGCGCTCCGGCGCGCGGGTCAATTTCGAGGCCGAAGAGGTTCTTCTCAAGGATCAGGCGTGGAATGTCCGCTGGCTGGTATCCTGATTCCTCATAGATGGCATAGAGGAGGTCGAAAGCGAAGGTCAGCATGTGCCCGGATCCGCAAGCAGGATCGCAAATCCGCAGCTCTTCGGGGTCGGAGACCTTCAGAAAGTCCTTTTCCTCTTGATTTGGTCTTATATAGTATTCCATCTGAGCGACCAGCTTCGAGTCTGGATGGTTGAGCATCCACAGCCGGCCGAGTGAATTCTCAACCAGGTAGCGTACAATCCAATGCGGGGTGAACAACTGCGTCGCTGCCGGGATATCCACAGCCTCTATTTTCTGGTTCTCCTTAAGTGCTTCAAAGACCTCATCCTTGCGCTCCGAAATGTAATACTGGTACAGCCAGCCAATCACCTCCACATCCTCGCACGCCTCGGGCGTCAGAACTTGGCGCAAATCATGCAGGACCGAATTCTCCGAAAGCAGATCCAGCGGCATCAACAGTTCAGTGTAATCGGCAATCTTTTCGAACAGGAACGGCATTGCTTTGTTATAGAAGTTACACACTCCTACCAGCAACAGGCGGTAGGCTTCCTGTTGCGGATCTGTCGACGGGCGTTTACCGTTAAGTAGGTCAAAGATCCCCTTCGCATCCACGACGCTTTTTAGATCATTGTCAATGAAGCCGCGCTTGGCTTCCAATAATATTTCGGGCTGAGTGCCGTTTTCAGCAGGTGATACCACCCCGATCGGAGTATAGTGATTCACGTCCATAAAACGTAATGCACAGAACCGGTTAAACCAGGTATATGCCACGCGGTCGATGACTGTTTTCTTTGAAGACGCTTCAATCTGTGCCTTCAACTCCGCCACAACCTTCGCCTTCTCACGGATCTCGACACTGTCCGATCGCAACACCTGCTCCAGGCGCACCGCCACCTGTTCCAATAACTGACGGCGGGCACCCTGAGCAAATTTCTTCAATTTGGTTGTTTCCATGAGAATGATGCTCCCGTCTTGCTTATAATCGAATCCGCTTGTTTGCTTTGATGGCCTTCAGCAATGCCTTCTTAAGGGCCTGCAAATAATTCTCAATATCTTCTTCGCTTGCTATATAAGGTAAATCGAACTTCATGTCCAGTTCGGTTTGCGATACGTATTCGATTGATTTTTCCTTGTCTTTTTTCGTCCAATCTGTGATGCTGGTCAACAGGCGGTTGTACTCTTTGGTTTCATATTGCCCAATTTGGTCACGGATCACTGCAATAATGTTTTGCCCATGGACGTACGTGACAATCGCCTCAAAAGACTGATCGATTTCTTTTTTCTGGCTTTCCTTCAATTTGCCGTATTCATCCATAGCCTTGATACGCGTCTGCAGCTGGGATACCTTTTTCAAACCATTTTCTTTTTCTAGCTTTAATTGTTTATCAATCTCTTTTTTCAGACCATCCAGCAGAGTCTTGGCCTCCCTCATTTTGTTGCCTTTGAAGCAATCGGGTGCTTCGATAATCGCGTTTAGTTGGCCAGGTTTTTCACTGCCAATACCCGAAAAATTCGGGCCTTGAGTATGTAAAAACTGACTGGCCTCATCGTAAATTGTCTTATTCGATCCCATCATAAAAGCTCGGATTGGATCGATAACATTTTCTTTCATGTCGAGCAGCGAATTTTCCTGTTTGGGCAGTTCTGAAAAGTAGAAGGAATAATCCTTCCCGGCTAGTTCTTGAATGGCTTTGATGGGTTTGTCTAACTCGCTCAGGAAAGGATATAGACTTTTTTGTGAGTAGAGTTCTTTTAGATCCGATAGGGTTTGCTGAAATGCGTTTCGAACTTCAACTCCCAAATCTTTGGCTTCATTCATGCTGGTGGGTTTATCAAAAAAGTTATTATAGAACTCTTTAACCCGCCTCAACTCAGACGTTGGTGGAGCTATCTGCGGATCAATGATAACATTTCCGAAGCTATATGTATTTCTTAGCGCCTGTTCAAGAACCGCTCCTTCAAGGATATTAGAATCACTTCGCGCTTCGATCTTACCCCGACCTAACAGCATGGCAACCAGACATTGAATGGCAGCCAGATACCATCCATAAGGCTTTTTGGTAAATTTCTCTTCAATGCCTTTCATCGTTGTGCGCTGGCCCACACTTTTATTGCTCAGGATAAAAGCCAACATTTCTTGTTCCGGTTCCGTGATCGAGTCAATCAATAATGAGCCCTCGCTAATTTTGAGATACTTTTTAATATCGTTCTCGTCATATTGGGTTTCTTTGAGCATGCTTAGGTTAGGATATGTTCGAATGATCAATTGATTAAATCCCTTGACCAGGCGTGTCTTTGGATCATCCCCAGTTACTTCGATCACTGTTCCTGCAACAAAAAATCTTGACCTGGTGATCAATTCACGTACACGATCCTGAACCAATTTCATTCGGTCTGTATTCTGGCGGGCTTTGCTATCCAGAATACTTAATACCGATTCCTTTTGCTTGTTGGAGCGACTCAGACGTATATACTTATCCGTCTTTTTATAATGGAGTAAATCAAAAACCAGGCGGGAATCGGAAGGCATGACAACCATTAACTCTGCTCTTCCTAATGAATTCGCTGTTAGAATTTCGATATTATCCACATTCTCACTGAACGGAGTTATGAAGTGAATAGTCAGTTCATGCTCTCGCCCATTGATCTTGTCGTCAAGTTTCTTGGTGAACGGATAATCCTGCCCGGTAACATCGTATCGGATCTTTCGGTCACGAATGATTTCTGTAAACAGAATTTCGTCAAGAGCCTCTGCGACATCACCAGAGTCGACGTCGGTATTTTTAATCTCTTCTTCTATGTCTTTTTCATCATCCGTAAGATACTCATATATTTCCCCGTTTCTCTGGATATAAGTTTGTTGCTCGAGTAAGTTCAGGGCTTCTTCAATGTCTTTCCTCAGCTTGGAGACATCTTGCGTGAACGTCTCTTGTAGCAAAACTCTCAGATTTCGCGGGGTGGCATTAAATCCCTTGATATATTTCACCAGGAGGAGAGATTTTAATACCCGGATAGCGAAAAGATTATTAAGGTTGTTCGTGGCTTTATATAATGAGCCAGTAATGAAAGGTTTGAGAGTGGCCTCGATACCCGCAAACATTAAATCAAAGGTGGCGAGTTCCCCAACATCATTGTTACCGATATCCTTCACCACTTGCTGAAAGACCCCTAGCATCGATCGTTCTCCAACTGAACTGTGCCTGCCTTCGAAGGCTCCGTGCGATGATAGGTTTTCAATCGATGATTGGAATAACGTAAATTGATAAGGGACAAAGGGGTAGCAATTTGTAAAATGTTGCTTATCGGTATAATTTCGATACGTTGTTGCACCATCTGTGAAGGTAAACAAAGTGTCAAAAGTGTTTTTTTCTTTATCGTAAGAATTCTCCATAATAGAAGTACCCGTCTTATTTTTGGATAACAGTCGTTTCTGAATAACTTCGTCAACATTCTGACTGGTTAGTTTCAATCTGGTCTTGAAACGGTCTTGAATCTTTGAAAAGTCATTGGACATTTGTTTGCTCATATCACCAAGTACAGAATCCATATCGGCTTGCGCCGTCACAACCAACCACGATTGGCCGTTACATTTTGTTGCTAGGCTCTCGGCAATCGACTGAAGATTGGTCATAAATTTCACATTATCGGCGATATACTGGCCCACTTCATCCACAAAGAAATTCAACCGGAAACCCGGAGTCTGTTTTTTTATATAGTCACTTACTTCGTTGGCAAAATCTTCGATAGATAGTTTGTAATCCCCGCGATATGCATCGATAATGTTTTTATTGGTTTCTTCCTTCGTACCCGATACTTGCGAATAAGCTTTGGCAATGTTCCCTTTTTCTAGGATTACCTCCTCTCGCCCCTTTTCCCAATCCTTGCCGGCAAGCTCTTTATATGCTCGTTTGAATTTCTCATATAAGCCTCGTTTATCGAGATCACGCTCGAATTGAGCGACGTAACCCTGTTTGCTATAGTAACCGCACATCTCATTAAAAACTTTAACGAATACAGTTAGAACCGCATCGATTTCAGTCTTACTAATTGCATCGGCCTTCTGATCAATATTAAAAAGGATGCTTTTGGATGGAATTGTTACTGCGCGTTTAATATCTGCCTTGAGCATCGCCTCGTTGCATTTGGGTAGGAAATACTCTAGTGTGGGTTTGCCATCAATAACTATATTTTCCATAAGCAGCGCCAGCATTTTTAGCAAGTGTGACTTCCCAGAGCCGAAAAAACCGGAAATCCAGACTCCGTTTGCGCCGCGATAATCGTTATAGGCTTCTAAGAATTTTTCCAGGCTCTTGGAAATTTCATTGGTAATGACGTATTCTTCCGCTTCAAGCTTCAGACTGGTCAAGTCGTCTGCTTTAATAACACCCTCGATCGTTCGGTCAATGGGTTTCTCAAAGATCTCTTTCAGTTTCATGGTATTGTTCCTTATCTATTGGAGGCGTTTGAAAATATTAAAAGCACGGTAGTAATTATCATCAAGAAGCCGTCCAAACAAATTCAAAGAACTTCCTTTTTCAATAGATTGGTTGTACTCCCCGGGGAAAAACATAATTGTGGGCTTCCCCTTGGCAACAGTTTGCAAGTTATTGAGAACAGTGTGAGATCTGATATATGGGAACACTTCGCCTACCCCAGTAATAAAGATCACAGCATAATCGTCTTTTTCCATTTTTTGAGCAATGGCAGGAATCAAATGGGTTTCGGGATCAAGGACGCCCTGAAGCATTTCTTTGAATTCTGATTTCGATAATTTTGGCTCATCTTCTATGACTTTGTCCCAAACCCCTCTTTCCTTTAAAAGTTCAATCGTCAGATCATATAAATTAATTTTTAATACTTTGATCCCTTTGTTTTTTAATTGGTTGACAAGCTGCCGATAAATCTTACTCATTTCCTCGAATTCGAAGGGTTGGAATGGGCAAATAAAAAATGGGACTTCGTTTCCCAATCCTTGCATTTTGAGGAATCTTTGACTGCTGATCGTAGTTAAAAGATATTCATATCTTTCAGTCAGTGATTTATTTTGTATGTCAGCCATAACCCAATTAACCCTCTACATCAGTTAGCCGCAGTGGGAATATTTGATAACTCGTTGGCGCGTTCGGCTTTAATACCTCTACTACTCGCTTCGAAAGCATCGCCTGGATAATCAGGTTATCCCCCGAAGTCAGACCGGCCTCTTTTAGCATTCGAAAAACTACTGTTCTTAGTTTGATTCTCGTAGACGAAGTAATTGTTTCCAGGTCATCGTTCCAATCGGCTTTTCGGTTGAAAAACGCGTCATAATCAAATTCGGTGAGTTGAAGATTTAAACTCATGAATTTATCGTGCAGTACTTCTATCGCAAATTCCTCTATAATTTTATAGGTTTTACATACCGCAAACCAAAGCAGGTATTTTTGTTCCTGCAGATTACCCTCAACGAGCAATTCAAGCTGCGGTTCAGAAAGGAGCTCAAGGCGTTGGGTAAGTTCTCGGAAAACCCTCACAGTTCTACTTCCCGTCCTGGATTGAAGGAGATTTTGCTCAAAGATTACCTTCCTGGCTTTTTCCCAATCTTTGATATTTAAATATACTTCCGCAATTTTTACAGATTCGGGGAGGGATAAACCGGCAGCAGTGAAGGATAACTTATATTTGTTCACAGAAGCCATAAAAAGCCTAATCCGATAGGTGGAATAGGTATTAAGAACACCCTTTAAGTATTATATTTCAAAAGCAAAAAGGAGATCCTTACAAACGCATCCCATAAATCTCGACAAAATAACTTGTAAGATGGCTCAGAATAAATTTCATGCCTTACCAATCCGAAAATACGGGCCTAGAGATTGTGTCGATTATTCAATTATCTTATTCTCAAGTGCCTCAACCCCACTTCCTATGAATTTCTCAAATTGCAAACAGGAGAGTATTATCTGCTCCTAGAAGCCCGGTGGAATTTTAGACGAGGTCAGGGTAGTGATTACTCTACTGCAACGACATATATTTTTCGTCGCGAATGACCTTCCTGCCTGTAGTTCAAAGTTGTCCCGTGCTCATTTGATTTCTCCAGATGGAGGAACAAGACAATCTTTAGATGATTTTACCTAGTTGCTGGGCTACAGTTCGGGGGAGGAATGATACAGGCCCCACGATTCGGTCCATAAGCCGCCATCGGATCCTGAGGGATGAATTGATACAAGTTGAGTGCGCCCATCTCGAACAGCGTCCACGAGGCCGGCAGGTAATCCAATAAGCTGTGGTAATGGACATTGGCTGGCAGATGATAATAGGGTTCATTGGGATGCTTTATGTGTAGTATGAGCCCGTAGTCCATCATTGGTTTTACCACCACAAGAATAAAACCGATCTCCATCCGATAACACATCCCCTTGGAATGCATTGGGTATTCCCCATGATGCATCAGCTGCCATTGCGCTTCATTCACAGAATATTCCTCTTGGCGCTCTGCTTGGATCTGGTAGAAGGTCTTGCCACCGAATTGCGGGAGCTCCATCGGCTGGCCGGCCCGCCAGGCGAAATAGATCGGCGGGGCCAGGACCACGATCAATATGACCAGCACCGCCGTGCGAAAGAGATAGACGATCGAACCCCAGATGATGGTCCCGAGGCAGCACGACTTCTTAGGTTTGGAAACCAAATTCCCATTCGTGTTCATGACTGATCCTCCGTAAAGGCTCAGCCGGCAAAAGAATATCCGTTGTAAGCTGCCAAGACTCTCTCGCCGGCGGGCCTCGAAAATAGGTTCTCCGGATAAAAATGCGGCGAGACAAAGCTAAAGCCTCCAGTGATCGGCAGGGCTGGCGCGATTGTGGGCCTGCTCGACATCCACCTGGGCGATCTGGGCGTAATAGCGCACCATGTCCAAGCTCCCGTGACCCAGCAGAATCTGCAGGGTGAACACATCCCCGCCCGAACGCAGGTACATGATCGCAAAGGTGTGTCGAAACTTATGGGGATAAACGTTTTTCACACCGGCGCGATCACCGATGCGCTTGATCAGGTGTTCCAGACTGGATCTGGTAAATGGCCGGCCGCGTAGGACCACAAAGAGCGGGGCACCTTGTTCCTCCCCGTCCTCGCGGCCGGCCAGATAGCGCCAGACCGCCGAGCGAGCCGTTTTCCCCAGGTAAACGGTCCGGCCTTTTCCACCCTTTGCCCCGCCTTCGATTCCGTGCTTGATCACCAGGGCGCCGCGCTTCGGATCAAAATCCTCGATTTTCAGCGAACAGAGCTCCGAGGCGCGCACCCCTGAATCAACCAGGGTCAAGATGATTGCCTCGTCCCGATTGGCGGTGTGCCGGCGCATCACGAACCGCCGGCGGTTGGAGGGTGCGGCCTCGCGGGCGTAGAGGCAGGCCTTAAGCATCCGCTGGAGCTCCTCCTGAGTAAATGGGTTCACCGGATTCCTTTGGAAGCGCGGGGCCGGGATCTCCTTGACCGGGTTTTCCACTCCCAGCTCTTTGCTGGCCCAGGTGAAGAAAGACGCAAAGGTGATATAGAAATTCCTCAGCGTCTTGGGCGCCAGCGGACGCGTGTCGCCGCTCAGGCGCCGGGGGACATATTCCGTCCTCATGTAATTAAGGTAGTTGCTGATGTCGGATGGGCGGACTCGGCTGACCGGCATGTCCCCCGTATATTTGACCCAGTCTTCAAGCAAGTCCTGATACCCCGACACGGTACGGAGGCTCAGACCTTCAGCGGTTTTGTAGTTCACAAAACCGGTGATGGCACGGGAGAAAGGTATTTGACCTGGTGCTCTGTGGTTCATGCAAAAACCTCCTAGCTGAGATTTTTGCCAACCGCAGTCCTCCGGGTTAACGAAAAACCATAGCCTTGCGAGCTATGGTTCGTGAAAAGTTGCGGGGGCTGGACTCGAACCAGCGACCTCCAGGTTATGAGCCTGACGAGCTGCCACTGCTCTACCCCGCGTCGGATGGAGCGAAGCGTAATTGTATCACTGGCCTATACCCCCGTCAAGCGAATAACTTAATAAGTCTCCACAGCTTTGCACAAACTCCAGAAATGAACCAGAGAGAGTAATGAAAGCCGGGGCTGGCGACCCGTCTTGGAGATTATTGGTGTTGGATGAGCGAGCAAGGTTATTTTATACCTGACTGGAAGAGACGATTTCCCCGTCATGCCATTCCGGTTCGGCTGCCAGGTATTGCATTAGATTCTTAAATTCCCTGTCCTGCTCGGGGCTTTCGGCGTTGGCCACGTAAGTGGCCTTATCTTTGAAAATGGCCACCAGCCACAATTCATCCTGGCTTGCGTCACTCTGAAACACATAAGAAGCGATGTATCCGGCTGGCCGGCGTGTCATTCCCATCTTGCGGACTTGTTCTATGGAGCCTTTTTTGGCTTTCAGTTTGGCAATTGTTCCGTACATAATGACCTCCTCTGGACGATACCTATAAGATCGTTGATATTAGGACTATTTTACTCCAAAATAGGCTGGGGCGGAACAACTCGGCCGGCCTGGAATAGAGTGTTTTTAAAGAATTTGCAGGTGGCACGAACTTCAGAATTTAGCCATAAAAAGCACAGAGCTCACTGAGGATCTTTGCTTTTCTCCGCCCTACCAGTGGGCTCCGTGGCTAATTTTTACTCGGTCCCACAAGGCGTCGATAACTATAAGAACGCCGTGCCAAACCCATCCACACCTGGTGGAACATCGGGAACACTCACTCCGATCGCCGGGATATGACCTCCCGGGAGAACTACCCCCTCATGAACAAAGAAAAAATGGGTGAGGCGGCGACATGCCTCATCAGCCTGACTCCGGGCATCTTTCTTGCGATAAAGAAATATCGCACCGCTATGGCAGCAATGCGATATTCAAGGTTCATTCAACGAAAGAATTGGCTCGAGCCTGACAACTTCAAGAACCTCGTGGGACGACCCAGGAAAACGATTCGCGGCTTGAAACCTTTGGATTCCCTGGTGCTTAATTGAACTTGTTGACCGCAGGGCGCTCCACGCGCGGTTTGGCGATATTGACCTTGATTACATTCCCGGCCAAGGAATACGAATTAAACATGCTGATGGCCTTGTCGGCGTCTGCCTGGGTGGTCATATTGACAAAGGCAAAGCCTTTGGACGTTCCGCTGTCCCGCTCCTTGACCAGATCCACCAGGGTGACTTTCCCGGCTTGCTCAAACAAGGTTTTAATTTCAGCCTCTGTGGTTGACTTGGCCAGGTTCCCTACATAAATTCTGATTTCCATTTCTATTACTGCTTTCCTCCGGCACGGCCGGAATATGAGATGGCCGCCAGCCCATAAATGGGTCGGCAGCCAGAGTGCGACAGAGATCCAATTATTCAACTTCGCTTTCAGTCTAACACAGTTTTGGCTCGTGGACGAAGCAGTTTCACCTTTCGATCAAGGCTTGAGAAGGACCTCCTGGCTGAACAAATACATTTGACCGCTGATGCGATCATCCTGCTCGGTGACGACCAGCAGGGCCGGGGTCGCGACGGAAACCGAATAGGGGATATCCGTACTGAAGGGGACGTAACTATCATCGGGGGCGGGGTTCACCGTTACCAGGCGGGTGCTGATCACCGCCTTATCCTGGGTGATCAGTTCAAGCACCGTCGGAAGAGCGTTGAACGGGCGCATCGAACCAGCCACAGTCAGCCTGCCACCCGTGGCGACCGACCCCGCGGTCGGGAAATTCAGGGCACAGCGTTCCTTCAAATTACCGGGCGGGTTGATCTCCTCATTCCCATCCGACATTAAAAGCAAATGTACGGAGTTGCTGGCCACCGTGCGCCCGTACTGGTCTTCGGTGCTGATGGTCAAGCGGCCCAATTCACCTGCCGCGCCGACCTCAAATGGGATCTCCAGGTAATAATAGGACCATGTCGCCCCGTACGGGAGAAACACGATCTCGCGCACCAGCAGGCGGCCGTCTTCGCCGTAAAGCTCGATCGTGGCTTTATGGTCATACCCGGGAATGACATAGATACGCAGTTGGATCGGGGAAACGACCTTGGATAAGGGTCCCGGAGTCAGGATCTGGATCGCGTCGGAACCAGCGGTCGGCAATGGCAGGGCGGTCTCATCCGGCGTCGGGGCGATGAGCGACGGCAGGGGAATGGTGGTCTCGGTTAAGGTCGCAGTCGGCTCAACGGTCGGAATTGTCGCAGAAGGGGTAGGCGGAACGATCTCCGGTGTGGGAGAGTCGGTCGCCTCCAAACTGACCGCCTGGCTGGGTTCGGTCGTTAGAGTGGGCAGCCGGAGCTGCGGAGTGGCCGTGGCCAGGACACCCGGCGCCTGGCTGCAGGCAGATAAAACGACCACGAGAAGGAAGACCGAGCCGCGGAAGAGGGGTCTCATAACAGTTGGCAAACCTCCCATTGGTCCATGGGAGATTTTCGATTAAAGCCCGTAGATCTCACCATATTTCTGGTTAAGATAACGCAGATAGGGATGCGGATCGATCCTGGATCCCGTCACCTTCTGCACCAATTCCTGTGGCTCGTATTTTTTTCCATAACGATGGACCTTCTCGCGCAGCCAGGCAAGCAGGCCATCGAATTTCCCGGACCGGATCTCGTCCGAGAGGTCGGGGAGATCCTGGTTGATCTTCTCCCACAATTGGGCTGAGATCAGATTGCCAAGGGCGTAGGTCGAAAAATACCCGATCATTCCACTAGACCAGTGCACGTCCTGTAAAACCCCCTCGGCATCATTCGGAGGGGTAACCCCTAAGTAGTCCTGCATCTTGGTGTTCCAGACCTCGGGCAGGTCTTTGACCGCCACCCTCCCTTCCAGCATGGCGATCTCGATCTCCAGGCGCAGCATGATGTGCAGGTTGTAAGTGGCTTCGTCCGCCTCCACCCGGATAAAGGAAGGCTGGACCCGGTTGATGCCCCGGTAGAACTTGTCCAGGGACACTTTTTTGAGCTGCGGGAAGACCGCCTGCAAACGCGGGTAGAAATGCTGCCAGAAGGGCAGCGAGCGCCCGACCAGGTTTTCCCAGAGGCGCGACTGCGACTCGTGCACCGCTAATGAGGCCCCGGCTGACAGAGGCGAGCGCTCCAGCTCGGGCGCATGGCCCTGATCGTACAGCCCATGCCCGCACTCATGCATGGTGCCGAACAGCATAGTGTTCAGGAAATTCGGGTCGACCCGGGTCGTGATGCGCACATCGCCCGAGCTGGTGCTCTGGGTAAACGGATGGGGGGCTTTGTCCTGGCGGCCGCGCCGCCAATCGTATCCGAACCGGGTGATCACCTCCACCCCAAAATCCCATTGTTTCTTTTCATCGAACGGCTGGTGCAGGAAGGAATCATCCACCTGTGGTTTCCCGGCGATGGTCTTGATCAACTCCACCTGCTTTGGGCGTATGGCGTTAAAGATCGCTTGGACCTCGGCGGTCTTCATCCCGGGTTCATAATCGTCAAGCAGGACGTCATAAGGGTGATCGGCAGGTGGGAAAAATGTCACATAGCGTTGGGCCAATTCGATGACCTTCTCCAGGTGCGGGCGGAAGAGGGAGAAATCAGATTTCTGGCGTGCCGCCACCCAGGCCTGGTAGGCGAGCGACTGGATCTGGCTCGACTCCACGATAAAGTCCGAGGGGACGCGAATGGCCTTGTCATAATCCCGGGCCGCCACCTTGATGAGGCGCGCCTCATCCGAATCGGGGTCAAGCCCCGCCGCGTAAGGCTTAAGCTCATTGAGCAGTTTCCCGAGCTCGGGGGATGTTCCCCGATCGTGGGCGATGCGTCCGAGGGTACCAAGCTGCTCGCCGCGCGCCGCTGCCCCTTCCGGCGGGAGGTTGACCTGCTGATCCCAGCCCAGCAGGGCTGCGGCCCCGTTCAGGTCGGTGATCTCTGCCAGGTACATCTTGAGTTGTTGTAATTTTTTATCCATATCTGAGGATGGTTCCTTTGAGGATGAAAATTATTGGAGTTTTTGGGTTGGCGTTGGCGTTGGCGTACGCGTCGGTAAAGGCGTTGGCGTGGGCGTGGGGGGAAGCGGGCAGATGCCTGGTTCATTTCCGGTCGGGGTGAAGCCTACCGCCCAGCGGCAGGTGTTGTCGATCCCATAGAGAGCCTTGAGCGGATAGTACTGCGTCAGCTCGACGAGCGGCGATCCCGCCTGCGCCTGGGTGAAGTGGTCGTCGTAATCGAACCAGTCCGGATGGAACATGACCGGGTCGATCGCCCAGGCTCCCCACAGGAAGGGATTGGCATCGTTGAACAGTGTCCGTTTGAATGCGATCTGGACGCTCGAGGAATTGAGCTGAGAGATCCGTCCCCAGGCTAGGTCCGGATCTGACCCCTGGCCCTGATTGAAAAGGAGCTTCTCGTAGCCGTCCCCGGTCTGCGGCGGGGGGTCCGACTCGACCGGATGAATGCCGCCGACGTCATGGTTCGCATCCTCCCAGATCTGGACACCGTCCGTGGTCCAGCCTACCCCTGGGGCAAGGACCACGACCAGAAAGTCTCCACGGCCATCCCGGTTCACATCCAATTCGACCGCGTACTCCTCGGTCAGGCCGCCTTTCGGATCCTGGCCGACCAGGTCGATCGTCACGTAGTCCCAGGAGGAATCCCTTGAGAATCGGGCCGCTTTGATATCGAGATCAGGATAGTAGGTGGTCATGGTCTGGTCAAAAGGCCGCTCGAAAAGGTTGATATTAAAATTCTCGCCACCCGGCGCCCGATGCTGGGAGGCTACCGAGGATGAATCGATGTCCTGGATCTGACTCACAAAGGAGGCCGGAGGATCCACAGGAGAGGTTTTATGGACGATGGCCGTCGGCGTTCCGCTGGCTGCCGCGGACAGCACGGTCGCGGGCAGGGCAATTGCAACCGGCACAGTCGCGCTGGGCAATATGGAAAGCGGCGTAGTGCTGGTAAAACCCTGCACGACCGAATACGGCAGGTTGCAGGCTGCAGCCGTAGCAAGCAGGGTCCCTACGAAGAGACAGCACCTCCAAAATGCGCGCGATCTTCCTCTCAACCCATCTCCTATTTCATTGTATCCTCAAAATGGGGCGACACCCCTACACGCAGAAGGTCATTTGCATGCAACCTTCGCAAGTCTCGATTATACTCCCCCTCCATCAGCGCATCTTATCCGGGAGAGTTGCGAGGCGGAGGCAGTCCAGGCGGAGCCAATCGTCCCTGCAAAGGATCTAAATCCGGTAATACCAGTTCAGCATGACCTCATGGGCCACCTCCGGCACCCCGGCATACCCGAACCGGTGGATCTCACCCGGTTCGCAGCCCATGCGCTGGTAGAAGCGGCAGGCGGGAACGTTGACGTTCTGCGTCTCGACCTTCATCTGCCGGAGGCCGCGCTTCCGGGACCAATCCACTGCATAACGAAAGAGCAGGATGCCAGCGCCGCGGTACTGCGGTCGTACGCGGATGTCCCAAAGCACGCATAGATCGCTCCGGGCTTCCAGCATAAAGACCCCGGTCGAATCGACGGCTACGGCGGCCGCGCCCGCGGTCTCGTCCCCCCAGCGGGCCAGGAAGAAGCCCCAGGCGCGCACATCGAAACTTCCGGGGCCAATCCAGGGCAGTCTCGCCATGGGCATCATAATCCTTGATATAAGGGTCGACCGGCACCTCCTCGAGGCGCATACCTCCCAGGCCTCCCTGGATGAGTTCGACCTGCAGGACGGACCTGACCTCCAGGCTGCTTGGGACACGGGCGTATTCCGCCAGGCGGTCAGGCGTGATCTCGATGATCTCGAGTTTCACAGCCCTCCTGAATCAAACTCCCGATGCTGAAAAGACACCGGGAGTTGAGATGCAGATGAAAGGGTTTCCTCCGCCGAAGCCGGCGGCGCGGTTTATTCGTATCGCAGGGCTTCAACAGGCTCAAGACCCGCGGCTCGGTTTGCCGGATAGATACCGAAGAACAGGCCGACCGCCGCCGAGAAGAGCGTCGCCAGAAGGATCGAGTTGAGCTGGACGGTCGGACTGAAGGCGTTTCCGGTGGCCGTGGCGATCTGCCCAATCAGGAGGGCGAGCAGCCAGCCCAGGACGATGCCGATCAAGCCGCCGAAAAGGCTCAAGAGAGATGATTCGGTCAGGAACTGGATCAGGATATCGCGCTTGCGAGCCCCCAGGGCTTTGCGCAGGCCGATCTCGCGCGTCCGTTCGGTGACCGAAACCAGCATGATGTTCATGATGCCGATCCCGCCGACCAGCAGGGAGATAGCTGCGATGCCTCCGATAAAGATGGTGAACACGCCGGTGATGGTCGTTGCAATCGAAAGCACATCCTGTTGCGAGAAGATGGTGAAGTCATCCAGCCCCGGCTGAGTGCGGTGCCGTTCACGGAGGACCTGGGAGACCTCCTCGGTCGCCAAGGTGACCGTCTTGGGGCTCGTGGCCTGTACCAGGAGTTCGTCGACGGAGTTGGGAACGGTGGAGGGGATCAGGCGGGCCTGGGCTGTGGTAAAGGGCACAATGATCCGGCTGTCCTGGCTGCCGAAAGAACTCCCGCCCTTCGAGGCCAGCACGCCGACCACGCGGAACGGTTGTTCATTGATTCGCAGGGTCGCACCGATCAGCCCGTCATGGCGGCCGTATAGTTTATCCGCGATGGCAGGACCGATCACCGCCACGGAGGCATATCCCAGCATCTGGTCCTGGGTCAGGAAGCTTCCCTCGGTCACTGTAAAGTTCTGCAGCGTGAAATAGGACGGGGTGGCGCCGATGATGGCGCTGCGGGTCGCCTTCCCGATCGTCGTGCTGACCTCCGCGCTGCCCTGGATGCTGGGAGAAACCGCCGCCACGTCCGGCGCAGCCAGAGGATTGGCGATGGCCTGGGCATCGGCCAGGGTCAGCGGACGAGGGTTCGTCACGTCCACGGTATTATTCCCCGGGGAGACGAACAACAGGTTCGTCCCGATCCCGCTGATGGCGCTGGTGATCGAGGACTGCGCACCCTGGCCGACCGAAAGCATGGCGATGACCGCCGCCACGCCGATAATGATCCCCAGGATGGTCAGGCCGGAACGCAGCCGGTTCGAGTTCAGGCTTTCGAGCGCTTCCAGGATGGATTGACCGATGTTCATACGGCCTCGACCAGTCCATCGCGTAGATGGATGATGCGCTGCGTTCGGGAAGCCACCGTCGGGTCATGGGTGATGATGATCAGCGTCGTGCCCTTTTCCCGGTTGAGGTCCAGGAGCAGTTGGATGATCTCCTTGCCGACCTTGGAGTCAAGGTTGCCGGTCGGTTCGTCCGCCATGACGATCGCGGGGTTATTAACCAGGGCGCGGGCGATCGCCACGCGCTGCTGCTGTCCGCCGGAGAGCTCTGTGGGCCGGTGAAACACCCGGTCCTTTAATCCAACTGCTTCGAGGGCTTCCATGGCGATCTGCTTGCGGCCCGAGGTCACACCCGCGTAGCGCAGCGGCAGCTCAACATTGGCGAGGGCCGTGGTGCGCGAGAGCAGGTTAAAGCTCTGGAACACGAACCCGACCTTGCGGTTGCGGATATCCGCCAGCTGATCATCTTTCAAGGTGGAAACCTGTTCTCCATCCAGGGTGTAGTCTCCGCTGGTGGGCAGGTCCAGGCAGCCCAGGATATTCATCAAGGTCGATTTGCCCGACCCGGACGGCCCCATGATGGCAATCACCTCGCCGCGCTCGATCTGCAGCGAAACGCCGCACAGGGCGCACACTTCCACCTCACCCATCACATAGGTCTTAACCAGATCCCTGGCGATAATGACCGGTTCTGCCATTAACCACCTCCGCCACCGAAGCGGAAACCGCCACCGCCACCCCCACCGGCGCGCTGCCCGCTGAAGATACCGGAGGGGGGATTCAAGATGATCAGGTCGCCGACCTTGAGGTCGCCCGAAAGAACCTGGCTGACTGTATCCGAGGAGGCGCCGAGCGTGACGGGGACTTCCTGGACAACTCCATTGCGAATGACGTAAACCACCTGCTGGTTATTTACCTCGCGCACGGCCCCGTTCGGCACGATCAGCACATTGTTCAGCTGATTCACCACGATCGTCACCGCAGCCGTCATGCCAGGTTTGACCAGGGCATCTGTATCATCGAGCTGCACGGTGACGGTGAAGTTCACAGCCCCCGAGACGACATCCCCGGCCTGGGCGACCGTCACCACCTGGCCAGTATACGTCTTGCCCTGGATGGCATCGAAGGTCAGCGTCACATTCTGGCCGACCTTCACGCTGTCGATGTCCACCTCCGAGACCTGGACGTCCACCAGCAGCTTGGAAAGGTCATCGATCCGGAACGCGCTCGTGCCCGGTGCCACCTGATCCCCCACGAGCCCGTTGACCTCCGTTACGGTACCGGCGAAAGGCGCACTGATCTGGGCCAGCTGAACGGCGGCGCGTGCCGAATCAACGTTCGCCTGGTCTATCAGGATATCGTTCGGATCCGGTCCGTTTTGCAGCTTGTTCCAGGTGCGCTGGGCGTCGGCCACCTGCGCCTGAGCCTGAGCCAGCTGGGCGTCCAGTACGGCCTGATCCTGGTCCGTGTTATGACCGACGTACCAGTTGTAGGTGGCGATCAGGTTATCGCGATTTTTCTTGGCAGTATAGAGATTCGTATAAGCAGCCGCCCGGTTGACATTGTCGTATGCCAGATTGGAAGTGTCATTGTATCGTGCCTGGAGAACAGACACCTGTTTGTTGGCCAGGACAATTTCCTCTTCCTGATTGATGATCGTCTGCGGATCAGCGCGGAAGGAGGTCTGGTAGGCATAATTCGACTCGACGGTATAGAGGTTCTTCTGAGCGTTCGCCAGGTCGAGCTGGGCCTGAGCTTGGGCCGATTTGGAGTGCAGAAGATCGTCCAGCGCCTTCTGGGCTGTGGCCAGAGCTGCCTGCGCTTGGATCACATTCTGCGGCAGCGAGGTCGGATCGAGAGAAGCCAGAACATCTCCCGCTTTGACCGGATCCCCGGGTTGAACGTTCAACGCTGCGACCGTGCCGGTCGTCTGCCAGGACAGGCTGGCAGTCTGGCGCGCCCTCACCGTGCCGGTCGCACCGACGGAGGCGGTCAGGCTGCCGCGCGCCGCGGCCTGGGTCTGATACAGGGCAGCCTGCGCCTGGTTCTGACTCCGGATCCTCAGTCCTACCACGACGACAATCACCAGGACCACAACACCCAGGATGATCCAGATGCGGGTCCTGATCCCCTTAATCCAACCAAAGAATTTCTTCATGGTACTTTCTCTCCATAACCGGATTCTACTGCTTCTTGCACATCCATCCAAGTTTCGCTGTCTCGAATTAGCCGAGCATGACGGGTCCGCGGTTTCAATACTTACGCGGTACTTTGTAATTCCGGGTATATCCGGACCGAAATAGAATAAAAGAACTGCGCCCTTTTCCCAGGATGACAGAGAACGGGAAAGGGAAGGAGTGATATGGTTATACGACCCACAAACTGTAATTTTACTCGAGGGTCATCAAAACGGGAGGCTAAAATCAAGTGTTCTAATGGAACTATTACATATTCCTTTGTGATAATCGTCGCAAGCAATGGTGACATATAAGCCTGTATGGCGGCCTGTAAACTGGGTATGATGATAGCAGTAGTAGGAAAAGCATTGATAGGCTTAGAGGTGGCCATGCAAAAAATACCGAGCGAATCCCTTGAAATTGACCGCAAAGCGCGGGTTTACATGCCCTACCAGGATGTATCCCTGCGTCCTTCCGAGGAACGGGTGGGCGATGGCAACGACGTGGTCATTCCTCTGGATGCCGAGCGCGCCATGCTGGAGGCTTCGCGCTGCATCCACTGCCCGGATCCGGCTCCCTGCATGCTGGCCTGTCCCTGCCACAACGACATCCCCTCCACCATGTGGCTGATCGAACAGGGATGTTTTGTCGAGGCCTCCCAGCTTTATCGCCAGATGTCCAGCCTGCCAGAGATCTGCTCGCGGGTCTGCCCGCATGAACAGCTCTGCCAGGGGTCCTGCGTTCTGAACAAGACCTACGAGCCGGTGCTCTGCGGTCCACTCGAATCTTTTGCAGTCGATTATGAGCGCAAGACCCAGGAGGTAACCATCCCGGTCGGAACAGCGACCGGGAAGAAGGTCGCCATCGTCGGGGCAGGCCCCGCGGGCCTCGGCTGTGCGGAGATCCTGCTCCAGCTGGGTCATGCGGTCACCCTCTTCGACTCCAAACTCGCCCCCGGGGGGCTGCTCGTTTACGGCATTCCCAGTTTCAAGCTCAGCAAGGATGTTTTCTTCTCCCGCTGGGGAGACTTCGAACGGGCTGGAGCGAAATGGGTCCCCAGCACGACGATCGGCAAGGACAGGACAATCGATGACCTTTTCCACGAAGGCTTCGAAGCGGTCTTCATCGGGGTCGGTACCGGGATCGACGCAAAAATGGACATCCCCGGCGAGGACCTGCCGGGTGTCTACGAGGCGACCGATTTCCTGGAGCGGAGCAATACGGACCTTAAGCTTCTTCCCAAGGACCAGCGCAAACGGCCGGCCGTGGGAAAACGGGTCGTCGTCATCGGCGGAGGCGACACGGCTTCCGATTGTCTGCGCACCTCCCTGCGCAGCGGCGCTGAGGAAGTCACCTGTCTCTATCGCCGAACCGAGAAGGAAATGCCCGGCGGCCGCAAGGACCGCAAGCTGGCCCGCGAGGAAGGTGCCAAGTATCGTTTCCTGACCCAGCCGGTCAAATTCATCGCCGGCGAGGACGGCCACCTGGCGGCCGTCGAGTGCATCGAGATGAGGCTCGGCGAGCCGGATGCCAAAGGCCGGCGCAAGCCGGTGCCGGTCGAAGGATCGAATTTTTCGATCGCCGTGGATACAGCCATCAAAGCCCTCGGTTACTGGCCGGATCCGATCATCGGGAAGTCCACGCCTGACCTGGAGGTCCACGATTACGGCCTGATCACCGTCGTGGACCGCGAGAGCGGTGCCACCAGCCGGCCCGGCGTTTACGCCGGCGGGGACGATGTCACGGGACCGGATCTGGTCGTTACCGCCATGGTGGCCGGCCGGAAGGCCGGGATGGCCATCGACCAGTATCTCCAGGGTACTGCATAAATCAGCAGATCCAGACCCCTTCGAAAGCTTAAAAATCCAAATTCTGAAAATCGGGAGGCCCATTCCGGCCTCCCGATTTTGATCCAGCCACTGCCGCACGGATCTTCAAGTCGTGCGGCGTATTCAGGTCGTCCGGGAATGATACGCCTAAGGCGTGAAGCTCCACCAGGTCCCGTTATCGGCAAGCGTGGACCCTGGCGGCTTGACCGCCTCCACCTCCCAGTAATAGGTAATTCCTGGGCTCACGCCGCTTGTCGTGAGGCTGGTCGAATAGGTCACTGTCCAGGCCGAATTGCAGCGGTCATCGTTGATCGTATCGTAACAGACCAGATAGAGGGCCGCGCCGCTCGAGGCGCCCCAGCTCAGGGTCCCGTTCGACCCCACTCCCTTGGCGCCATTCGCCGGATGGATCTTGCCGAAGGCACCGGGTCCGCCCGGAAGCGACGTTACGGTGGGGGAGATACCGCCCGAGGTCGGGGTAGGTGTCACGGTACTGGTCGGCGTCCGAGTCGCGGTCCAAGTCGGCTGCGCAGGCGTAAGGGTAGGGGTGAAGGTCGCTCCCGGCAGGACAGTGCCCGGGACGCCAGAAGGCGAGAAGCTCCACCAAGTGCCGTTATCGGCAAGGGTGGCCCCCGGCGGTTTCACCGCCTCCACCTCCCAGTAATAGGTCATCCCGGGACTCAGCCCGCTCACGCTGGCGCTGGTGGTGTAGGTCACGGTCCAGGCCGTGTTGCAGCGGTTGTCGTTCACGGTATCCAAACAGTACAGGTACAGGGCGACGCCGCTGGAGGAGCCCCAGCTCAAGACGACATTCATCCCCACCCCCCCTGCGCCGTTCGCCGGATTGATCTTGCCGAAGTATCCAGGTGCACCCGGCTGCGAGGTAGGGGTGACTGTGGGTGTCGGTGTGATCGAAGGGACCGTGGTGGGGGTACGTGTTGGGGTGGATGTGATCGATGGGACCGCAGTGATGGTCGGGGTCAGGCTGGGCGTGACCGTGGCAGGTGTATCAGAGGGGGTAAAGCTCCACCAGGTCCCGCCATCGGCAGAGGCCGTCCCGCTTGAGTTCACCGCCTGGACCTGCCAGTAATAGGTCGTCCCCGCGACCAGCCCGGTAAGTGCGGCGCTGGTGGAAGTGGTGCTTGTCCAGGTTCCATCACAGCTATCGTTGTCGACCGTATCGTAACAATACTGATAGGAGGTCGCTGTAGCGCTTGATCCCCAGGTGAGCGTCTCGTCCGTTGGTTCGGCAGGGGCGCCGTCGGCCGGGCTGATCTTGCCGAACGCTCCTGGAACACACGCGCTGGTCTTGGCATTGACGGTGTTCGAGTCCAGCGATTGAACGTTCTGGCGCTTGGAGCGCAGCAAAAATGAATAGGTTGTGCCACAGGTCAGGCCCGAGACCGAAGTGCTGGTCGTGCCATGCGGAAGGCTGGCAATATACTGGCTGTTGATATAGACATCATAGGCATCGATATTCGCAGGTTCATCGGTCGAGAGCGTCCAGGCGAGGTTGATCTGGCTGGCAGAGACCACTTTTGCCGACAGTCCTGTGGAGCCTTGAGGCCGGATATTGAAATGCCAGATCGGACCGGTCGTATTCCCATAACTGTTGCCGACCGTGACCTGCCAGGAATAGGCGCCGCCGTACTGCTGCCCCAGGTGGTAGCTTGAGCAGCCGATGGTTGGATGGATGTCAATACTGCCGCCCCAGATGTGCATGGTGCAGTAAATGGCGTTCGTATTCCAGTACATGGTTGTGTCAAAGGTTCGATCGTTCGTCGTCCCATCGGTCGGTTTTGGATCGGTGGGCTGGCCCGGGGGGCTGGTCGGTCCCGGACCCTGGTAGGGGACCGCCACGATGCCGTCCAGGACATCGCTGTCGATCACCATGGAGACCCCTCCCCAGGTTTCGGTATGATCCCCGGCGTACTGACGGATGCGCTGGTGGTTGGCCCAGTCGCTGTCCGTGATGCAGGATCCTCCCCATACGGTCGCCGTGCTGGAGTACGAGCTGAGATTCCACCTCGCAATCCAGATCGCGTCGGGGGTATAGTGATTTTTCAGGAAGTCGGTCAGGGCGGAAGAACAGGGCGATCCGTAGACGCCTGCCAGATCCGACTTGGCGTTCAGCTCTTTCACCCAGCCGTTCATGAAGGACTGGACTGCCGAGCGGCAGCTCGTGTTGCTGGTATTGTATGACTCCAAATCGTAATAAATGACCGTGCTGGTCTGCGCAGGGTCGGTCAGACTCAGGCTGGCGGCTGCGGCCAGGGCCAGATCAGCCTGACTGATCCCCTGGGAATAGGCCGTCGTGGTGTTTGAGCTTATGCGCGAAGCGAAGCTCGAACAGGGCGCCTGTGGACCGACCCAGGTGGGGACGAACTTCCAGCCTTGCTGGTGCAACTGGGTTAAATAATAAGGCGTCAGGGCAGTGTTTGGACAAGCGCGCGCCGATCCGCCAATATACAGATTGACCGTCGCGTAAGGCCCGGAATTCCACCAGGATTGCAGCTGGCTGAGGGTCCCGATCTCGCATTCATCAAAGCCTGCGCCGGCGAGGGACGCCGTACTGTCCGCCGGTTTATTATCGAAGCTGACCTCCAGCGTAAACCCGTTCCCGCTGCGAGGGCTGAAGGCTGAGAGGGACGAGAGCGAACGGATCCCCTGGGTTCCGAGCGGAGTCCATGTTCGACCCCCATCCCGGGTGCCCATCAAGCGGGCCGTCAGGCTGCAGACCGCATCGACGGCAAGACTGCAATCCCCCTCCATTTGCGAAGCCCAGCCGACCTGCGGGGTGGCCATGTGCATCTCCAGGATGCCCCCCGAACGGCCGTCGGCGCTTGCCACGGTGGCATACTGCCCCGGGCCGGTCTTCACGAGGATGGAATTGGTGTGGGGGGCCAGGAGGATCCAGTGATCCGGATCCAGGACCGCCAACGGCGGAGGCGTGCCGAGCTCCCCGCTCGAGGCCAGGCTCAGGCCTTTGTCCAGGCTCCAGGATGCGCCCCCATCCTCGGTCCTGAAGAAATCGACCTGCATCAGGCCGCCGGTCGTGACCGTGACCGGCAGCAGGCCGTGGCGGACATCCGAGAAGGTGGGGGTCAGATAGGTCCAGGTCTGGTCCGCCTGGAGCGAGGCCGGGAGCACCGCTTGCGCCTGCCAGGTCCGGCCGCCATCCTGGGTGCGGTACAACTCATGCCCATCCGCTCCGCCCGCCACCCATCCGACCGAGCTCGTGACGAAAGAAACCGGCGCACCGATGGGAAGGGCCACTTTCGTCCAGTGACGGCCGCCGTCCGTGGTCCGGAACAGGCTGCCCAGGCTGAAGTTAACCCCGGTCGCTTGCTGGATGACGAGCCAGCCGGTATGGTCATCCAGCCACTGCATGTAGACCGCTTTGGCATTTGCTGCGGGATCGCCCCCTGCAAACAGGGGGAGGTCCTCGGACTGCCAGGTATGACCGCCATCGACGGTCGTGTCAAGGCTGTAGACCGGATCCCCGCTTGCTTGAGCCGCGAGCAGCGCCCAGCCTTGAGCGCGATCGATAAAATCGATCGCGGCAATGGTCGCGGTCCGGGACCCCGGAGGGGTGATCTCCTGCCAGCTGTTGCCTGCGTCGGAGGACCAGTACAGCCGGTTACTCAACAACAACCATCCCGCCTCAGCCGTGACCGGGCGAAAACCCCAGATCCCGGACGACTGGATGGGATTCGAGTCTGCGGGGCCAGAGGTGGATGAGGGGGAAAACTGGCCACCCCCCATGCTGATCAGGACAGAGCCCAACAACAGGATGACAGGCAGGGCTTTCCACGCTCGGAAATCCAACGATCGATGCATGTTCCGTCCGGGCTCCGCAGGGATTCTGGAGAATTGATCCTTCCGATGACTTTCCCGATGATCTTCATTAATTCTAATGGGTATAAAGCAGAAAGACAAGAGACTTTTCTCTATACGCAAAAATGACCACCCTCCAAACCCGGGATGAAAAGATCAAGTTCTGTCCCTCCATTCACCAGGTTCGAGCCCGCCCGGGCAGGCACTACGGGCTGATGAAAATCTGGTTATAATCCCCCCCATGCTCTGGTTTTATCGTTTCGTCAGGACCGCGGAAACCGCGCTGCTGCTCGTGCTCGTAGCTGCCTTTGTGGGGGGAAGCACCGGGATCGCGAGGGATGAAACCGATACCATCCGCCGCTTCACCCGCCCGATCGAATTCGATTTCGTCACCTGGACCCTGGATGCGCTGGGTGTAAAGCTTGCCCAAGTGGCCCTGGGGACACCCTACTATTTCGATCCATCCGCCCGCCCCCGGATCGTGACGGATTATGTCCAGCTGGTCGGCCAGATCCAAAACGACGAAGGCCAGCTGAACCTTATCTATTCCAACCCCTCCATCCATGATCCTCGGTCCGCCTCCGTCAACCTACGCAAAGAACTGGCAAACCTGAATTCCCGGGAGAGCCAGCTGGGGCCGGTGGCAGAGTCCATCCTGCAGGACGAGGTCAGCACGGTCATCGCTCAGGAGGGCCTGGCGATCGGCGGCGAGGTGATCCCGCCCGTCCTCTTCCACATCACGCCCTTGCCCGATGATCTGGTGGTCTCGCCGCGCAACAAGGTCCAGGAGGACGCCGCCATCTCCCTGGTGCCGGGCATCCCCGTTGACCAGCAGTCCGGGCTCGAAGATCGGGTGGACAAGGCCATGAACGTTTCCACCCTGGTCACCCCGGTCGGCGGCATCGCCACCTATCCCACCATGGTCGAACAGGTCACCGATCTGAACTGGCTGACCGACACCGTCTCCCATGAATGGACCCACAACTGGCTGACGCTGCGTCCCCTGGGTCTGAACTACGACTCGAGCCCGCTGGTGCGCTCGATGAACGAGACCACCGCGGACATTTCAGGTGGAGAGATCTCGGCGATCGTGTTGAAACGGTTCTATCCCGAACTGGTGGGCGGGTCTTTCGACAGGACGGTCAGCCTGCCCGCTGGTCCGGTCGGTCCCAAGGCCATCCCCATCGTCCCTTTTGATTTCCGTGCCGAAATGCACACGACCCGGGTCCGCGTGGACACTCTGCTCGCAGCCGGCAAGATCAACCAGGCGGAAACATACATGGATGAGCGCCGCCTGATCTTCTGGGACAACGGCTACCCGATCCGTAAATTGAACCAGGCCTATTTCGCCTTCTATGGGGCCTATGAGGACATCCCTGGCGGCGCGGCGGGCGAGGATCCCGTCGGCCCGGCAGTACGCGCCCTGCGGGCCCGCAGCAAAACGCTCGCCGATTTCCTTAACGCCATAGCGGCAATGAGCTCCTTCCAGCAGTTGCAGACAGCCGTTTCCAGGTGACCTGCCATGCCCAAATACCTCTTCCTCGTACCCCTCCTCGTGCTGATCTCCGCCTGCGCCCAAAGTCCGCCTTCGGTTGCTCCGACCCAGCCCCCTGCACCGACCCAAAATGAATCCGGGCCGACAGTCACGCCCGTGAATATGCCCTGCGTCGTCCTGAACCAGCCCTCCCCTACCGGAACACCCGCGCCAACAGCCTCCGGAGCGCAGAACAGTCACAGCCTCGGGCTGGGAAGCGCGGCTGTCACCATCCTGGTCTTCAGCGACTACCAGTGCCCGGCCTGCAGATATGTGGCCGAGGTCCTCAAGCAAATCTATCAAACCCATCCAGACGACGTACGCTTGATCTACCTGGATTACCCCTTGCCGGGGCATGATAAGGCCATCCTCGCCATTCAGGCGGCGGATGCAGCCGACCAGCAGGGCAAGTTCTGGGAAATGCACGACCTGCTCTTCGAAAAACAGGCCGAGTGGTCCGGACTCACACCCAGTGCCTTTCCGGCCTGGGTGGTTGAGCAAGCTGCCGGCCTTGGCCTGAATGTCGCCCAGTTCCAGAGCGATTTTCAGGGTCAGGTGGTGAAGGCGCTTGCCCAGAACGCCCAAAAGGCGGTCGCGTCTGACTCGGCGAATCCGAAGTCCCTGCCGGCCGTGTATATCAACAGCGCGACACCATATACGAACAGTCTGGTTGACTTCGCCGGATTGGATCAGGTCGTCAGCCTGCTGGCGCTGACCAAAAAGCAGTACAGCAGCTGTCCGCCGATGGAGGTCGATCCGTTAAAACAGTACCTGGCTACCCTGCATACCGCCAAAGGGGATATTGTCATCCAGTTGTACGCCGATAAGGCCCCCCTGGCGGTTAACGATTTCGTCTTCCTGGCGCGCTCCGGCTGGTATAACAACAATACGTTCGAGCGTGTCCTGCCGGGGATCCTGGTGCAGACCGGAGACCCGAGCGGCACCGGGATGGGCAATCCGGGCTACTTCATTGACACCGATATACCGAAGGGGCTGCTTTTCGACCGGCCGGGGGTGGTGGCCATGGCCAATACGGGGACAAACACCAACGGCAGCCAGTTCCTGATCACTCTGGCCGCTGAACCCCAGATGAACGGGGCCTACACCATCTTCGGCCAGGTCCTCTCCGGAATGGACATCCTCGGGCAGCTGACCGCCCGCGACCCCTCCCCAGACCAGTACCTGTCGCCCGGGGATGCCCTCACGACCGTCACCATCACGGAAAGGTAGACCCCGCATGCAATCCAACCTCATCCAGAACAGATGGAAATCGGTTTTGCTGATCGTCTTCGCCGCCCTGGGAATCCTGGGACTCCTTGGCAGAGGAACCTTCTTGATCGTGCAGGGGGCCGCGACCTTCTCTGTGATGGCCTTCCAGGCTTCCTCAGACCTGGCGGGGAACGTCCTGGATGCCCTCAGCATGGTATTTTGCGCCCTGCTGCTCGTCCCGGTGATCGCTTACAACCTGCGGGCGCTCCAGGGACGGACCCTCCCCGCCATAACCGTCCCCCCCATCCGGTTCTGGCAGGCGGCGGTCCTCGGGGTGGTATGGCTCCTGATCGCGGTCGTCGGGAGCATCCTGTCGAGTTTATTCACTTACGGCTGGGTCGTGCTGGCGGTTTTTTTCCCGCTGGGGGTGGCTCTGCCGATCGCCTTTCTGGTGTGGATCGGCCTGGGGGGCCTGCCGACCGGTTCGGTGCGCCGGCTGTGGGCCGTGTTCGGCCTGGCCATGGCGGGGAGCACGGTCCTAGCCCTGCTGGCGGAGTATCTGGTGGTTGGAGCGGGGGCCCTGGTTGGCTGGGCCGCGCTGCTGGCGCATCCCGAGTGGCGTGATGTTATTCAGCAGCTGCAGACGCAGGTGACCCAGGCCAGCGATATGCAGACTGTGCTCAGCGTGCTCGCCCCCTACCTGACCAACCCGTTCATCGTGCTCGTCATCCTGGTCTTCGCCTCAGGGATCGGTCCCCTCATTGAAGAAGCCGCAAAACCTGCCGCGATCTGGCTCGTGGGGAGGCACCTGCGTTCTCCCTCCGAAGGCTTTGCCCTGGGAGTCCTGTGCGGAGCAGGTTTTGCCCTGCTGGAAGGTGTAACTGCTGCCAGCGGCTTTTCACAGATGTGGGGGGTGGGCATGGCCGGACGTGCCGCCAGCTCCCTGATGCACATCATGGCGAGCGGCCTCGTCGGCTGGGGGATCGCCTCCGCCCGCCTGGAAAAGCGCTTCCTGCGCCTGGGGGGCGCCTACCTGGGGGCGGTCTGCCTGCACGGCCTCTGGAACGGTGCGGTCGTTCTGGCGGTATATGGTGCGGCACGCTGGATCCTCGCCAAAGGGCCGTCCGACCTGCTCTCGATCGTCTTCATCGGGACCGGGGTGGGGCTGCTGTGCCTCCTGCTTCTCTTGATCCTGGTCGCCCTGCCCGTCGCGAACCGCTTCCTGCGCCCTGTGCCGGCTGCTCCGCAAGCAGCCGCAGGACAAATTGATGTATAATCCAGCCGCCCAACCTGGGCAAACCGAGGAGTTCTATGCATTTCATTCTTAAAGCGATCGATTTTATCCTGCACGTCAATGTTTACTTGAAAGTCATCCTTACCACCTACGGCGCCTGGACCTACGCACTGCTCTTCTTAATCATTTTCATGGAGACCGGGTTCGTCATCACCCCTTTCCTGCCCGGTGATTCGCTCATCTTTGCCGCAGGGGCCCTGGCCCCGACCGGCTCCCTGAATGTTTTCGTCCTGTACCTGATCTTTACCGCCGCGGCGATCGGGGGCGATACGGCCAATTACTGGATCGGCCACGCCATCGGCGCGCGGGCCTTCACCGGCGAGATCAAGTGGATCAAGAAGGAGTACCTGGACCGCGCGCATGCCTTCTTCGAGAAGCACGGCGGCATGGCGATCATCCTGGGGCGTTTTGTGCCGATCATCCGCACTTTTGTACCCTTCGTGACCGGGATAAGCGAAATGCCCTACGGGCGCTTCATCCGCTGGGATGTGACGGGGGGTCTCGTCTGGGTGGCCCTTTTCCTGGCAGGCGGTTACACCCTGGGCAATAATGCCTGGGTGCAGAACCATTTCTCCGTGGTGATCGTGATCATCGTCCTGATCTCGGTCGTCCCGGCCCTGGTGGAGGGCTGGAAAGCGAGAAATGAAAGCAAAAAAGTAAATCCCCGAACGAAGGCCGAGATCAGCTGAGGATCGTGACTCCTCCGATCAAAGACGGTCGCCTGCAATGAGAGGCAACCGTCTTTATTTTTTTATCATGGATTCAGCGACCGGGACGAATCCGGTCACTGCGTGGTGCCGAGGAAGCGCGGGAACCAGTACCAGAGCAGGTCGGCGGCCGGCTTGCCATGCACCGAGGCGGAGGCATCCTGCAGGATGGCGGGTGGGTAGTAGCCGCGGCTGACAAACCCGCTGATCCAGGGTCGTTCGTTGACCGCCTCGAGAAGTGCCTGGTAGAGATCCGCCTGCGCGCTCAGGTTGACCGCGGAACCACCCGCGCCGGGGCTCGTGAGCTCGGCGGATGAGAACGAGGTCTGGGCCGCGCCGTTCGCGGATGGATAGGCTACCGCCAGGATGACCGGCTTCTGCAGGGCAGCCTGGAAGGGTTGAATGTCGCTGTCCAGCAGCTTACCGGCCTGGGCGTGCAGATCGTCCACGCTTGGCTGGGCCGTGGTGCTCAAGGGGGCGGACCAGAGCAGGTACACCCCGTCCAATTGATTCAGAAAAGCCGGGGCAGTGGCAAGGCCGCCGGGGTAGGCCAGGGCCCAGAAGAGGCTGCCCTTGTAGCGGCCGCGGACATCCGCCAGGATCGCCGCCCAGCGTGTGTCGGCATCGGAGGGCACGCCCGAGTCGCTCCCGTTCGCCAGGTGGCCGCCCGGCAGGGCGGGCGTGAGCCAGTCCCCACCCAGGATCAGGGTCTGGGCACCGGTCTTGGCAGCCAGGTCGGCATGGTAATCGGCGAAAGCCTGATAGCGATCGAACCAGCTTGCCCACCAGTCGGCGGTGCGCGGTGCAGTGCTCCACCAGTCCGCCGCATTGGCCGGCAGGGCGGGCTGCGGGAAGAGGGCCACGCTCAGGGTAGCAGACCGGGCGCTGTTGATCATTTGGTTGGTATCCGTCCAGAGCGGGTCATGCCCGGGCACAGGGGAGAAGTCGAGCGGCGAAACGGATCGATAGGTCCAGGTGGGCGTCAGCACGAGCCAGTTAGCGCTGAGAGCCTTGATGTTTTGAACCGCCAGAGGCTCCCACGCCTGCCAGGTGGGATCATAATCGGACTGCAACTCCACCCCGGCAAAAAAACCGGCGGAGCGCACATTCACCTGCAAGCCGACCACGTTGCCGGGCGATGAATTCCCGAGCCAGGTCCAGTTGTTGATCGTGTCCTGCAGGTCCTGGGGGGTCAGGCTGGTCGATACCGGCCGTCCTGGCTGACTGGCCGCGGTGGCCTGATCGTCGGCCAGGCCGCACTGGTCATTCCGGCAATAGCGGTATTCAAAACCTCCCAGGATGTTCAGGGGGCTGAAGAGCTTGTATACCCACTGGTTGTTGCCGCGCGGCCACATTGGAATCGGCTCGGTCCAGCCGTACGGATTGAACTGGATGGAAACGATGTCGGAGACCGGGGTGCTGGAGGGGACACTCACCTCGAACAGGATCGGTGCTGAGGGGCCAGCCTGCCAGGTATGGACCATGTCCTGGACCTGGACCGGGTTCTGGGTTGTGGGTACCACCAGCTGGCGCAGGGTAAAAGTTCCATCCAGCTCGTGTTCGGCGTTCCAGAAACCATCCCCCAGGGTATATTTATAGCGGATATCCGCCCCCTCCGGCAGGGGTATTGTGAGAGAGTAACGGCCATCCGCCATGGGGGTCAGCATCGGCATGCGCGCGGCG
Source organism: Anaerolineales bacterium (assembly GCA_050013095.1). GTDB lineage: Bacteria > Chloroflexota > Anaerolineae > Anaerolineales > Villigracilaceae > UBA877. The sequence goes on from JBEKFY010000016.1 coordinate 56,494, forward strand.
ACGGTGCTCAAACCCCCATCCAGATCGCTGAAGGTATTTCCCAGCTGGAGCAGGTTTCCAGCCAGCCGGATGGGCACCCCCTGAAGCGTGCCCTGTGGGACGATCACGGTAAAGGTGACGTTCACCAGGGTCACAGGGGTCAGTGAGATCTTGACCGGCGTGAGCCGACCCGCTTCCACCCGGGCGCCCTGCTGGAAGGTCTGATACATCCCATCCAGAGCGTACGCCACCAGGTTGTGAGTGCCGGGCGGCAGCCCCTCCAGGAAGAAGGTGCCGTTCGAATCGGTGAGGGTCTGTTCGCCTCCCGCCGTGACCAGGATATCGGGAATGCCTCCCCCCGTGGAGGCATCCAGGGCCTGACCGGTCAGCTGTCCGGTCGAGCCCGAAAACGGGCTGCCGCTCCAGGCTGCGACCACATCCTGCACGGTGGCAGGCCCGCTCACATAGATCATGCGATACCGCACCGGATGCCCGGCCGAGTCGACCTCCGGGGTGGGCAGGGCGCCCTGCACGAGATAGCGGTATTTGATCACGCTGTTCAGTGCAAATGGGATGCTGGCCATGTAGTGCTCGGCATCCTGACTCTGCATCGGATAATTTGTGGGATTCAACCCCAGGCCGGTCACCTCGTCCACGACACTTAAAACCAGGTTCTCCCCCGCGAGCAGCGGGGCGGGCAGGGTCACCTGGAAAGTGAGCGCAGCCGAAGGCTGGGGGGTGGAGGTCGGCGGCAGGGGGGAGGCCGGTGTGGAGGTGGGTGGAACGAGACCGGACAGGTTCGTGGGGATATTTAAAAGCGATAAGGTGCAGGCATTGAGCAGCAGGAAGGCAAGGCCTGCCACGGCGAAGGTTTTTAATCGGAAATGCCGCACAGGAAGATTCTTCATACCCCCTCCTTCGGTCGAGGGACGCACGAAAAGGATGGCATGGACTTATTGTACAAGCGAATGAGGCTTATTGGGTAGGGCAAGAAGGAGGTCTTTTGAAAAAAAGCGCACCCCCCGGGTAGGCGGGGTTTGCGGATACACCCGGATGGTCCTGAGGAGGCGCAATCATTGGGCGGATTGGAGGGCTTGCAGCGGATATTTATTTTGAGGGCTGCAGAGATTGGGCGATCTCGTTCTGGTGTTCTGCCAGGCTTCCCAGGACCCCGTTCACGAAGCGGGGGGCACTGTCGGAGCCGTACATTTTGGCCAGTTCGACCGCTTCGTTGATCGCCACCTTGACCGGCGTGCTCTTCTGAACGGCAAATTCCCAGGTCGAGATGCGCAGGATATTGCGGTCGATGGCCGCGATCTGATCCAGCGGCCATTCAGGCGCATATTTGGCGATAACCCGGTCCAATTTTTCCCTCAGCGGAAGGACGCCAAAAACGATCTGGCGGACAAATTCCGCCAGATCGTCACTTAAAACCTCCCCATCCAGGCGTTCCTGCAGGACCTGCCCCGGAACATGCTTGACCAGATCAATCTCGAAGAGCACTTGCAGGGCAGTGCCGCGGGCCTTGGTGCGGGCCTTCATAATAATTCATGCCTCTGTGTGATAGTCAATATCCTCGATGTGGATGTTAACATGGCCTACTTTCAGGCCGGTCATCTCCGCAATGGCACGCGCCACTTGATGCTGGACATTGCGGCTGACCTCACGGATGTTGACATCCTTATCCAGCACCAGGTAAAGGTCCACGAAGACATCGCTGTCCTCGATCACGATCCGTACCCCTGCATTGCCGCGCCCGAACAGGCTGTTGACCCCTCCTCGGACCGGGGCCATGCGGTTCACGCCCTCGACCTCCATGGCCGACATGCGGGCGATGGTCAGCAGCACCTCGGGGGTCAGGGTGGTCTTCCCTAAAGAATGATACTCGCTCATTAAGTCTCCTCGTTGGCCTCGTGCGAATTATATCACCTGAGCCTGCCTACCCATAGAACACCTTCAACCCGCCGGCGCTTCAAGGCCAGTCCGAGCGCCGACCCACCTGCAAGGTTGATCACCCCGGCCATCAGGAAGGCATCCTCCCAGAAAGGCAGGGGAAAGAGGCGGATCAGCGTATCCGAGTCCAGGAAGAGCCAGCTCGTGCCGGTGAAAAAGAGGGAATGGAAGACCGTAAAGAACTCCCAGAAATTGATCCAGGCCAGGATGCCGATCAGGGCGGTCAGGCCGGCCGTCAGCCAGCCTCCTCGGCGGATCCCGTCCAGATAAGCCTCCCACCAGTCTCCCCACCTCGCCCAGAGCCCCACACCCAGGACGACCAACCAGTCCAGATAGCCGGCGATCATGGCCGCCTGGACCACCTTTTTGACATCCTGCATGTGGCTCACCTCACGGGGGTTAAAGAGGGGCGTGCCATCCGGTAAGGTCAGGTTCGCCAGGGTCTTGACACTCGATCCGGGCTGCAGATAATCCACCGCAATCGCCCCCCAGTGCAGTCGGTCGCTAAGTGTGAAACCGTAAGCATCCTTGGGGAAACCGGGCAGGTGGTATTCGATCTCCAGGAAGGTGTGGGTCAGGAGCAGCCGCAGCCCCAAAAAGGTGAGTGCAACTGGCAGCAGAAGGGTGATGAGCCAGGACAGGATGGAATGGACGGTTTTCATTTACTCTCCTAAGAATCAACCGGCTCGGCCGGGCACTCCGGCCCTACTTCAGGGTATTCATCCCGCCGTTCATGATGAAGTTCAGGATCATGTTGTTCGTGATCCACTCGATGGGGGCCAGATCATCGGTGAAAACCATCGTCTGCGCCGGTGCCGGCTGGAGGTTTACCAGGGTCAGGGCCATCGAATCGAGCAGCAGCGGGTGGACACCGCCCCTCAGGTAGAGGGCCGACAGATTCGCCTCCAGATCTTGCGAGGTGGTCGGCTGGAGGGTCGCATACAGCATCGAGTTGAAGGTGTTCGGGATGTCCATCACGTAGATCGATGGGAAGATCGTGCGGATGGTGGTCGCCAGACCGTCGATCAGGCGCCGGTCTCCGGGAGCGCGGCCCACATTGATCACCAGGACCCCCTGCGGGTTCAGGTGGTCGGCGACGACCTGGAAGAACTCCCGGGTGGTCAGGTGCGGCGGAATATAAGGCGGACGATAGGCATCCACACAGATCAGGTCATACTTGTACGGGCTGGTGGTGAGCCCCCAGCGGGCATCCTGGATGATGACATTCAGGTTTTTCAGGTCCAACCCGAAATAGGTGCGCCCGACCTGCACGATCTTCGGATCGATCTCAAAGCCGTCGATGGTCACGTTCGGAAAGACGGCCGCGGCCTGGCGGGCCGTGGTGCCGGCCGCCAGACCCAGGATGGCGATGCGGCCCACCTGCTCCGGCTGCCGGCCGGGGTAGAAGAACGGCCCGACCAGGAATTGCTGCCAGGGTCCGCCGTATTCGAGCGTCCCGGGGTTATATTCCGAATGGATCCCCTGGCCTTCGTTCAGGCGCAGATAGCGCGTCCCGTTGAACTCGAGCACCTGAATATAGTTATAGGCCGATTCGGTCTCGTAGATCTGCCCGCTGGTATTCTTGATCCCACCGCGCCCGCCAAAAAGAGCGAAGAGCGCCAGGACCACGACCATCAAGAGATACGGCAGCACCCGTCGCCAGCCTGCACTCCTCCCCAGGCCTATGAGCGCCACGACCAGGAGCACCGCGCTGAACACCAGGAAGGTCCGGGTGGTGCCAATGGTCGGGATGAGCAGCAGGGTCGGCAGGAAGGTGCCGAGGAAAGAACCGAGGGTCGAGATGCCGTAGATTGTCCCGGCCACGTTCCCCGCCCGGGCGCGGTCCTCCAGACTCAGGCGGATGGCGAAGGGTGAGATCATCCCGAACAGGGTCACCGGCACGATGAATAACACCACGACCCCCGTGAACGAGCCGGCCAGGAGGCCGATCTGCAGGTTGTCGAAGGCGTTGGCCGCCATGCGCAGCACGGGGTCCGAGACATAGGGCACGACCGCCAGCGTAAAGGCGCCCCAGGCCAGGATGGCATACATCGTCGCCTCATGAGGCGAGCGGTCCGCCCAACGCCCGCCCAGGAAGTATCCGAGGGTCAGGTAGACCAGGATCAGCCCGATGATCACCGCCCAGACCGGGTTGCTGGTCCCAAAAATGTTGCCCAAGAGGCGCGCCGCGCCGAATTCGGCGGCCATGGAGGTCATGCCGGATACGAAGACGGTGAAGTAAAGATATTTGCGCATCAGAGGCTGGTTCGCTTCAACCAGAAGTATTGCTGATTATACCGTCAGGAACACGGTATTCCGCCTTCTGGTCTTTATCAGAAGGCGGGAATTTTTATTCATTTTCCTCGGGGGGAGATAGCCGCGCGATCCCTGTAAAACCATTATTGTTGAAATCCACCTGGATAATGACAAAATGTTTTCGGTCCGATTTATTGTGATATTATCACTTGAATCCTGGATTGATAGCGTGAGGTAACATGCGCCTTCCGATGTTACTGATATTCGTGCTCGTTCTCGCAGGCTGTTCCCTGCCCGTGACTTCGGCCCCGCCGGAGCTGCTTCCCACCAACACCAGTCAGCCTACCGCAACCGGATCGAATGTTCAACCTGGCGCACCTCCCCCGGTCACGAGCCAGCCCGCCACTAGCTTAGCCGAAGGGATCAGTTATGTACCCGGGTCATCGCAGAAGGTCTGCCAGCTCACGGGTGAGACGGATCGCGAAATGAAACAGCCGACGGCCAGTCAAACCACCAGCCGATACGGGCTGGTCTCAACCGACCTGGGTTACTCGTTCGAGCACAATGGAAAACTGTTCTTTCTTTTCGGCGATTCCTTCGCGAGCCCCACATTTAATGGTAAGCCGAACTCGTTCCAGGATCCCCCGCGCAATCCGGATGACAACGATGCCATCGGCTTCACCGCGGATACCAGCCTCAACCCGTGCGTCAAGCTCGATTTTGTCACGGACTCAATCGGCGCCTACAAGAACCCGGTGGTGATGAATGCCCAGGGCCAGCCGGCGATCACCCTTCGAAATTTCGAGGTCCCGGTCGCCGGGATCAGCGATGGCGGGAAGATGTACGTGATCTTCGCGACGAACCACTATGTCTTTCCTTCAGGCCCGAACAAAGGCACCGTGACATTCGGAACCCGTTCGGTCGTGGGGGAATCGGACGACAACGCCAATACCTTCCACTATCTCTACGATCTCTCCACAGGGCCGAACGCAAGGTTTTTGAACGTCGCCATGGCACGGGGGAGTGACGGTTACCTGTACTTCTGGGGGACCCAGGGCGGGATGCTCTACCGGAAAAGCCCGCCGTTCCTGGCCCGGAAACCCATCGGCAGCATGAACAGCTTGAGTGGCATCGAGTATCTGCAGGCGGTCCAACCCGACGGCACGCCGGTCTTCGTGCCGAGCGAAAGTCAGGCGACGCCGCTTTTCCACGATTACCTGCCAGATGCCACAAGCACGCCGCAAGTCGCGGACTGCATGGGCGAGCTGGGTGTCGACTGGAATCCGTACGTCAAACGCTGGGTGATGCTCTACAACTGTCTCAACAACACACCCGCCAATCCGCGCGGGATCTATATGAGGACCGCGCGCGAGCCGTGGGGGCCCTGGAGCTCTGCGCAGACCATCTTTAACCCCGTCACGGATGGAGGCTATTGCGTTTTTATCCACCGCGCCGTGACCACGCAGAATCCCACCCCTTGCGATCAGGTCAGCGATCCCGGCAGGTTGAACATGTCGGGCGGCGAGTATGGGCCGTACTTCATCTCCCGCTTTACCACCGGTAACTCGTCCACCGGAATTTCGACCTTTTATTACACCCTCTCCACCTGGAATCCGTATGGCCAGGTCATCATGAAGACCACGGTCCAAGTTTCCCCGTAACCCCTGTCAGGAAGATCAAATAATAAATAAGGGTACGCACCCCATTCATCCCAAATACAGAGAAAGGGGTGTACCCCTGCGGTTCAAGGCATCAAGCTAATCGCAAACGAGGCCTGAACACGATGACCGCCACGGACAGCCTGATCTGAAGAATCGACAGGACCTTCGTCCGCAGGGAAAGCACCTGCGTGCCGCCCAGGCCAAATTGCGTGCTGCTCCTAAATCCCAGAAAAATATAGTCTCAGAAGCGAGGCTGCCAATCCTCCCAGCCAGCCATGGAAGGCATGCGTTGTGGGAAAGCAAAATCATAGCGCCGTGCAGTGCCATCGCGCCGGGCGCGCGGACCGCCCAGGAGTGCTCTCCTTCGTTCAAATAAAATGTTTGCACTTTTTGTCCGAATTCATATCCGACGCGGTGAGACGAGGATTGACACGGATCTGATCCTGGAGTATTATTACGTTTAGCGATATATCGTAAAACGTTGCAACGGGAGATGTAATATATGGACGCTTTTGAATTTGGTCGTTTCTCAGATCCCGCTTTGTTGATCCTGGCCAGCCTGGCTGGCGGCGAAAAACATGGCTATGCCATGATGGAAGATATCGAAGCCATGACCGGCGTTCGACTGGGCCCTGGCACCTTGTATGGGGCTTTGTCCCGCCTTGAACAGTCCGGCTTGATCAAGGCCTTACCGGCTGACGAACGCCGGCGTCCCTACCAGCTGACCGCTCAGGGTGCCGCATTCCTGCGCCAGTACCTGGCCAGCCTGGGAAATCTTGTCTCTCTGGGTCTTAAGAGGTTGGAAGCGTGATGACGGATAAAGTAAGGCCGTGGTTGATCAGCTTGTACCCGCCTGCCTGGCGGGACCGGTACGCGGCCGAATTCGATGCATTACTCGAGCAGTGCCTGCGCTCGCCCCTAGATGTGGTGGACGTGTTCCTGGGAGCCATGGATGCGCGTCTGCAGCTCTTGAATGGAGAAAACGTTAATTGGAGGATGATGAATATGCTCAACAAGCTGCGCACAACCATATTAATCGTTTTTGCCGCGTATATTGGATTTATCATCGCGGGATTCAGCCTAGTAGGGCTGGCAGACGACAGTCCCATGATCCCGTTGATGAAGACGAATTTTGCCCTGGCGGCCGCCTGGACGACGATCCAGATCGGCGCGGTCGTGGCCCTGCTGGCGGTCGTGATCGGCGGCTTGCCGCTGGCCCTGACGATCATCCGCCGCGCCCTGGCGGTTGATCGCCGCAATTTGGGCTTGCTCCTGGTGCCCGTATTATCCTTCCTGGCATTGATCCTCTACATCGGTTTTGTGTTTTCCGTGGCGACGGGCAGGATTCTGATCCCCGGTGTTGTCCAGGTGGTCCAGCCTGGGAATTTTCCACCCGGAAATCGTCTGATAATGGAGGGTCTCATGCTGGTCTTTGTCCTGGGGGCCATCGCCAGCACGTTAGCCGTCTGGAAAGCCATTTCCAACACCGATGTCGAGCAGGAGACATTCCGCGCTGTCGGCCGCCCGCTGACCGTGAAGATCTACATGTTTGCCTATGTGCCGGCAGTGATCACGACGCTTTCCATGCTGGTCATCCTGGTCGCTACGCTGACCTGGGGTTGGTTGTCCTTTACGGCCCTCCCCCAAGTATTTGCCGGAAACTTCGGTCCCTGGGGGACAAGCACACAAGTCTGGTTCTATGGTATCGCCGTTTTAATGGGCATTTGCACCCTGGCAGCTTTTTTGGGATTGGCGCGCAGCCGTTCGGCCCGAGCATCGGCTTAAACCTCTACTACCACGACAGCCTTTCCTCCCTGTTGTATTCAAAAATCAAGATTGGTTTGCAAGTCTTTGCACGCGCCGATTATTTTTGCCAAAAGAGACGACTGACGAAAAAATCCTGCGCGTTTTAGCCAGGGTATTCAAGTTCATTGCTCTGGCGCTCCTGACAATCGTCTTGACCTGCGCGGCATGTATCGGCTATCTGGCGGTTGCCAGAAATACGCCGCTCCAGTTGCCATCTCCGAGTTCGTGTACCCAGGGACCCGATCCAACCCTTATTTCCCCAAAATTCTTATTCAGCTCCCCACATCCCTGTCCTTCGCCTGGATCGCTTCTCCCTCCATATCGGACTTAAGGTACAATCCCTTCAGGGGATTGTGCAACATGTCTGGGGATAAAACTCAACTCATAAAAATAGAAAACTCAACTCAGATTAAGTTGAGTCAATCATGTTTGTAATGGCTTATCCATCCACATTATAAGACAACAACAATTGAGACTTACAATCTACCCAGAATCTCCTCACGCTTGCGATGGTATTCTTCTTCTGTGACAAGCTCTTTCTCGCGCAATTGTCGCAACTCAGTCAAATGCTCCGCTGTGGTCCGCTGTTGGCTAGGAGATGAGCTGGGCTTGGCTGCAGCGAAAGAACTGCTCAGATTGATGTGGGTCTGACTGGCCATGCTGCTGTTTGGAACGACCACATGGCGATTGTCATCCGTCTTCAAGAGTGTATAGCCAAGATTGATGCTTTCGACCAATCCCGTTTCCAAACCTGTTGGCGCGGTCACCTGCAAGTGGTCACCCACGTTGAAGGGGCGGTAAAGCAGCAGGGAAATCCCGGCAATTAGGTTGCCCAACGTATTTTGGGCCGCTAAACCGATAATGACCGAGAGGATGCCGGCACTGGCCAGCCAGGCTGTGCCTAAACCCGACAACGCGGGAACCAGGTGTGCATAAGAAATGAACGCAAAAATATAGACACAAAACCGAACGAGTTGTGCCAAAAATTTGACCGCAGTGCGGTCCACACGATCGTGCGAATCTTTGGCGAGCAGTCGTTGGACTGCCAGATGCGAAGCGCGGCCAAAAAGCCAGGCAAAGAATAAGAAAACGAGACCATAGAGAATTGCACCCAAAAATGTTTTTGGATCGATCAAGGCTCCGTTTTTAATTTGTTCCACAATATTCATCGTGAACCCATCCAGTCCTGTCATACAATTTAAGCATAGTATATAATTCTTTCTAGAGTTGGTCAACGATTATGAAAAAGCAGCAAAAAATCGAACCAGGTTTTCTCAGGGACCTGCGAAACGCTCTCGAAGTCAAGCATTTCACGCTGCCGCCATCTTTGCGCCTTCATGGGTCTCTGACCCTCCTCCACTTTCTTTTCGGCCTCCGTCCCCGGCCAGGTGCTGCCGGCCGAAAGGTCCCGGCACCTTCGGGACTTGCAGCCGACAAGCTTGCCTCTGTGCGTCTGTCCATCGCTCTTTTCCCGGCCAGCACGAAAATAATTCACAACTGAGCCTGAATTTCATCTTACTCCCGATCCCTCGCCGGACATATTGCGCGGCCATCTCCGAGTTATTGCGCCAAAACGCTGATCCCCACCGTTAATTTCCTCGAAATTCTCGTTCAACTCACCTGCATCTCCATCCTCCCCATGAATCGCTCTCTCCCTCCATATAAGACATATTGCATAATCCCAGGGGATTATGCAATATGTCGCACGATAAAACTCAACTCACAAAAACGAAAAACTCAACTCAGATTGAGTCGAGTTGAGTCAACAGAATGGATCACCTGCCGCCGATTTGAAGAAGACCAGACTGCATAAAATTACTTAACGCGAGAGGCGGGCAATTCACGCTTTTGAAACAGGCTGTAACCGATCCATGACACGTGTGCCTGCGGCACATTGCAGGCAGGCTGCATTCAGCGGGGAACGAAACCTCCGAGTTTAAAATACGATGCTTCTCAAGAAATTAATTCCGAACCTTTGGCCTGCCCTTGACCTGAAACAAAAAAAACAAGCCCGAAGCGATAATTACTTATAGTGAGTAAATTCTAGCTTACTGGGCCGCCTGCAATAACTCTACCGATTCGTTGCCTCTCTCCCTGCCCCACAGCCAGCCCAGGATCCCACCAGCAAGGATCCCACAAATACATGTTGAGAACACAGTAATAGGATACGTGGTGATCCCGATCCACCTTCCGGAGGCTATCCAAAGTTCCAGGATGGCCACCCCAACGGCGTATCCGAGGCCATATGCCAGCAACCCCTTGGGCGCAAAGCGCCAGCCGGATCTCCACCCCCCTTTGGAAAGTCCCAGGCCTGCGCCGGTGAATAGGCCATTGATCATGCCAAAAATGGCAGCCTCCAGAATAATAGCGACGATGGCCCAGTTCCCGTCCATGAATTGACTAATAAACCTTTGATAAGGACTGAACCTGCCAATGAAATCGTAGATCAGGGTTGCCACTACCTCCAATCCTGTCACAAGCAGGCAGGCGCGCAGGGCGAGGCGCGCCTTGGCAGATACCGACAGGCACAGCATCAATCCAAGCAGGCCGCCTGTCAGGGCGCTTGTCAATACCGCGGGGATCAGTTCCCGCAAAAGGGCGAGCGGAGTTCCAAAGCCCCCTTGGTACCACCAGTCCGGAAGGACCAGGTACTTGCTTTCCCACATGACGATCAATAATCCAACTAAAAGTCCCAACGCTCCCAATGCTGCAGAGCGGAACGGGCGAATTTCATGACGCGTGTCTTTCATAGACCACTCCCTTCTCCACTGCGAAAAATGTTCGATCGCAAGAGTGATCGGAAAATCCAGCAATTCGAAGAAAAGCAACTGCAAGAGAGCCAGCCAGCCTGTCCTTAGCGCCTCCTGTACTGCGGAAGCGAAGACGCCCTGCATCTCCTCGCGAAATTCCTGCTGGAATTTCCTGGGGTAAAGGCGCAATAATCCGCTGTATATGCCTTCCATCAGCCGGAGGAAGAAGGTCATTGGAGAACCCATAGGTCTTTCTTACCATACAACATATGGTTCACTTGACTTTCAAGACAAAAATCCGCATTCATTATGTTGCTGTTTTTTCTCTCACTTACCTTGATACATAATTGTATCCCGATCGTCTATTACGATGAAGCGGGTTGTTATCCTATTAACATGCCATCGGACATGCGCCAGACTTTGTCGGAACGCTTTGCAATGCTGGGATCATGGGTGACGATAATGACACAATAACCCTGTTCATGCGCCAACTGTCCAAGGATTTCAATCAATTTATCGCCATTGTCCTTATCTAAATTACCGGTGGGTTCATCGGCTAGCAGAACATGGGCGCCTGTCGCGAGTGTCCGGGCAATGGCAACGCGCTGCTGCTCCCCACCTGATAGATTGGCTGGATAGCGTTTGATTTTTTCATCCGTGATCCCCACGGAAGATAACAGGCTTTTCGCCTTTTCCGGAATTTCAACCTTTGAAATTCCATTGAGTTGCATGGGGAAGCAAACATTTTCCAGGGCGGTCAAAAGGGGAAAAAGTTGGAAAGCTTGAAAAATCATGGATACGCGTTCGCGCCGGTATTGATCCAGATCCAGATCGGCAAGGGACTTACCATCAATGTAGATCTGTCCCTGAGTAGGTTGGTCAAGACCAGCCATGAGCGAGAGCAGTGTAGTTTTTCCGCTACCCGACGGCCCCAGGACCGCACTCAACTTGCTTTCTTCAAACAGACAAGTAACTTGATTAACCACTTTACGGTCACCGTGTTTGTATTGATAACTTACGTTTTCCAGCTTGAGCTCGGGCATGATATTCTCCTTACTCTTTGACCTGTAAGAGTTCAATCGGTTTTTTATTGGTGACCGATATGGTGCCGATCACCGAACCAACCAAAACCCCTGCCAGGTACAGACCGGCGCTTGTCAATAATGGACCAACTGTCACGAGGCCCGATGCCATCCATAATAAGCCTGAAATTCCCAAGCCGATAATCACCCCAATGATGGAAAGGAACAAGGGCTCCAGGATCAGCGCCAGGCGGACAGCCGTTTTGGTTGTTCCCAGCACACGCAGGATGGCAGCCTCCCTCGTAGTCTGCAGAAGGAGCAGGAAACACAGCCCTGCGGCAATCAAGATCGACACGGCGATCACCACAGGATAGAGCACCTCGAGCAGGGATAGATTTTTCTCCAATGGGGCGATCACGCTGCTCAATTGCTCATCCCAGACGATCAAGCGCACGTTGCCACCGTAAATTCCGATGGGTTTTTCCATGTCTGCCCGAAATTGCGGCAGCTCTCGATTTTTCTTGGGATCGAGGACGAAATGCGCCACCGTGAATTTGGTTTGGCTGCCTTGCATGGATTCCAACGCCGAGAGTGAGATTAAGATATAGTCTCCTGCCGAGTTTTTCAATTCAGTCGTGATGGAATTTACGGTGCTGGCTATCCCGCCTGAGTATTGCCCAACGATGACACAGTTGTAGGTAAAACCGGCTGGATCATGGATCTGAACCCTCTCCCCGACATTCAGCTGCAGCTGCTCGAGCCGGCTGACCGGGAAGAGCGCGGGCACTCCATCTACCTGGATTTGTTGCAGTGTTCGTGGTTCGGCGAAGAGCTTCATGTTCCATCCCGATGCAAAAACGAGCGAAGCTGGATCTGCCAGACCGGAATGGAATGCATCAGGGCTGTCATAGGCATATACAGGGAAAGGTCCATTCGATACTATTTGAGCATCTAATTTACCAATTCCATTCCACCAAGTATCGGCCTCGAGCTCACTGCTTTTCACGAAGCCGCTGTTCAATACACTATCGATGGTCTTCCGGTATACAAAGCCACTTCCTGCGATGAGAGTTCCTGCCGGAGGTAATATTGAAGGATTGGCCTGCACGATGTCGGCTGTCACCACGGTTGTATCGTAGAGTCGATCCACTTCCAGCCGGCTGCGTTCCATGGTCTGCCGGATCCAACCCGAGGCGAGCATAAAGCCCAAGGCTACAGCCAGGGTCAGGAAGGATTTGAGCCTGGAACGCAGCGCATGCTGCCGCACATACCGGCTCAAGGAGGAAGGATTGTATTTTCTCTGCGAAGCCAGGTCGACTTTGTTTACAGGATGTCCTTGTCGTGAGTTTTCAGCGTGATCTACTCCGCTGATAGGACTTGAAGATGAGGCAGGGATGGGCTGGCTTAATGCGCTGATTCTTGCACGCGTTTGCCCTGGCTTAGTTCCAGAAGGCCCCCCTTGAAGAAGTTCAAAGACAGGTCTGCTGGAAAGGAAGAGCACACCCAGCCAGGTAAACAAGGCCAGGAGAAGGAAAACGGCTGCGCATAATCCAGCAAGTACGAAGAGGCTGAGGTCGGCGGATGGAGAGACCCCGGATGGCATCGGCAAGGTGGATAGGGAGGCTTTGGCCTGATCGATTGCATAATTCCAGGAGGAAAGCCCACCCAGGCTGATCCCGAGCCCGCCCAACAAAAGCAGAGGCCAAACTGTTTGTTGGTTGGCCTGTTTTGCCGGGACGCCCAGTGCTCGCAAGATCGCATACTCCCGTTTACGCGCCATCACGTAAAGAAAGACCGCCAGGGTGAGAGCGACGACCATCAACAGGCCAAAAACCAGCAGATCCGCGGAGGAGGAGCGGCGGATGGGATCGACTGCAGCCCAATAGGCCGTTCCATTATTAGCGAGAAAAGTCAGATTGATGCCCAATGCCTGAAGGGGAACTTTGTATTCTTGAGTGAACTGGGTTTCGTGCCGCGAGGAATCGAGAACAAAACTATAACCTTCTTCATCTCTAAATTTGTTTTGAGTCGTGGATGCAAAGCCGGGCCGCAAACTGGAGCTGGGAATATAGGCATAAATACCCCCACCAGATTTAACAGTGTTATACAAACCAACGATTTTGAAGGTATCCTGGTAGGTTGGGTAGCTTCTCCAGTTGAGTGAATCCACACCATCCCGAATTAATCCATAAAAGGTGTCAGTCAGCGGCCGGAAAGTGAGGTCGATTTCGTCACCGAGTCGTAAGCCTCGCAGGTTGGCGAATTCCTCCGGCACCACGATCACTTTATTCCCGGCGAGATCGTCCTGGTGATTCAGCCATCGTCCTTCGGCTAGGTAATAATAGCGGGAGGCCTCCTGCGTTGTAGGCATTGCGCTCATATCCGCGGTGGCGATAATACCGAGTGTATGCAGGTTTTCGTTTAGGACATCGATCTGATTTTTAATGGATGCCATTTCAGGGGTACTGAAATCGATGCTTGCTCCTTTATTTAGTGGCATATACCAAAGCTGTCCATCATCCAGCGGTTTGATCTGAAGAGAGGCGCCGTGAGTCATCCATGAAATATCTACATCAGAACCGACATTTTCCCAACCACGGATAAAATATCTTTGGCCGACTTCCATTTCCTGGATGATTGGGATGGCTGATTCATTTCCCTGGAACAGAAAAAGGAAACTGATCGATTGACCTGGCTGGGCATACTCGGGGTAGCCGGCGAAAAGCGTATCGATATTAAATTCCAGATAATAGCAGCCAACGGGTGTTCCGTTGGCTGGCGGTTTCGCAAAGGTCGTTACTTGCTCCATCTTGATCAGCACACCCGTAAACCAGATGTCGGTATTGTGTGTATTGGGCCACTGTTCTTTTGGAAATGCGTCGGTATATACAGCATTGTTTGAAAATTGAAAGTTTTCATTATAAGTTTGCGGCATGACGCCTGAAAACAGCTGCCGCTGGTCGCCATAAGCGAAATAGGGGCTGGTTTTGATCAAATCGATCCCGGCGGAAACATCCCCCGATTGGGGATCTTTGCTATTTACCAGGACTCCGATGGAGCGGTAGTAGCTGCCTAAAACCCCTGTTTGGCTCTGCACTAAAACATAACCAACTGCTTTCGTTACGAAGGCAAATGAAATTAACCCCAACAAGATCAATACAAGTAAAGATCTGAATGGTTGGCGAAGACTGGAGAGGAAGCTAACATTTGTTTTCATAAAAACTTATTGTGGTCCCGCACAGGTCAAAATGCACTTTCCGTTATTGGACTTATTGATTTGGTGATATAGAATCCGGGGTCATGGCTCTTCCCCGGCAGGCTGCTTCTGGAACATTGCCAGCAAGGAACGCAGGCGTGTTTTTTCCGCAGCCAGGAGGCGCTGGCCGCGCTCGGTCAAGGCATAGGTTTTGCGCGGGTGCCCAGTCAGCTCCGGCGCGGGGTCCGCGCCCACCCGCTCGATCCAGCCGTTCTCCAGTAACCGCTTAAGGGTGGTATACAGCGTGCTGACACTCAATACCACCCGGTTCTCGCTCAGGAGGCGTACTTCCTTAGCAATTGCATATCCGTGCAGCGGACCTGGTGCCAGGCTGAGGAGGATATAGAGCGTTGTTTCCGACAGGGGTGAAAAATCATTTGAATCCGTAGCATCCATTGCACGACTCCAATACATCATCTGTGGATATATCAATATATGATATATTACTGTATGTTTAGCTAAAAGTCAAGTACTCCAATATTCGGGGATTCATAGCAGTAGATTTGCCTCCAGATGCCAATAAGAAGGCTTCTGGAGCATTTGGTTCACTTTTCTATTTCAATCAACCCCGCCCTGGAATGACAAAATGCTCTGGAAAGCGATAGGAGCCATTCTAAGTCGTTGCGCATAACATACACTGCTACAATCCCCGGATAACTCCGCCCCAGAAATCCGCGGACTATCGAGAAATACCTGTATCTTATCCATCCAGCCGGAAAATATGTTCGTTCCCCCCTTGATGAACTCCAAACCGTAGATCACCTTCTTGCAGGAAAATCAGGAATCTCGATTGTTCCTGACCTGAAGGAGGTGTTGTTGTGGCTATTGGAACTGCTTGCCACTCCCAAGGAGTGGGCCGTTTTGCCTGTGCCCAGGCGGGCTGCCAGGATTGCCTGGAAACCCTACTGCAAGAAAACAAAGGGCTGATCCAAAGTGTGATCCAGACGCAAGGCATGGGGGGGATCGATTATGCGGACCTGGTTCAGGAGGGACGCATCGGTCTGTGGCTCGCGATCCTGCATTATGACCCTGCACGGGGATATGCTTTTTCGACCTATGCCTGGACGGTCATCCGGTACAGGCTCTGGCGTGCCCATTTCTATGCGGATCGGGTAGATGAGGTCGAAGAAGACTGGTGGCAGCAGCATGTATGTCAGGCGCTGCTGGAAGTGGTGGAAAAGCTGCCTGTACGGCTGGGTCGGCTGATCCGCCTGGCCTATGGGTTGGACGGGCAAGGAACCTATTGCCTGGCAGAGATTGGCCGGGAGTGGGGTCTTAGCCGGGAGCGGATGCGCCAGTTACGCAACGATGCACTGGTCCTGCTTCGGCTGCCTGCCTTGTCCATGCAACTACGCGGCCTGTGCGAACGGGATAGCCGCCAGGCCTATCAGCAAGCCCTCGCCCTGAACCGTACCTGGCAGCGCAGCCAGAGGCGGCGCCGATGAACAGGATCCTCATCCCCTCCACAGCTCTGGTGCCAACCATTGCCATGCCGGATAGCCCGTTCCACCAATTGCAGAGTCCCTCCCGTTCCGAACTGGCGGAAACGCGCTCCATTCCGGCGGCTGAACGGCGTTTGCTCATCCCCAACTTCATCGAACTTTTTCGCTGGGAAGCCATCCGACCCATGCTGCCGTTCCAGTTACCCAGCCCCGGGGAGCCTTCGCCCTGGCAGGATCGCACTTGTCGCTCCTGCTACCACTGGCTGCCTCCCGATCAGATCCATTCCAGCGTTGACCTGGCGGGTATGGATCCCTTTGACCTGTGCCTGAGCCTGTTCGACTTCTCCGCCTGGCGGCCTTATTTTGGCACGCGTTTCAAAAGCCACTTTGGTCCCCCCGGCTTCGATCCGCTCAGCCTGGGCCTGGCCATGCTGCTCGCGATCTATCGCAAATGGGACTGGGCCAGCCTGGCGAACGAGCTCTGCCAGTCCGAACGCGGCCACGGATACCGCCAGGCACTGGGTTTCCAGGAGAATGATCTGCCATGCGCCTCCACTTTCCGGATGGCCTGCCAGAATACCCCCGAAAACTGGCTCCTGGCCTGCCAAAGCAGCCTGCTGCTCGGTCTGATGGCCTATGGACTGGTTCCCAGTCACTCCACGTTCCCCGAGGATCCGCCCGACCGGGGTGTTTCCATCTCCACTGACTGCCAGCTGATCGACTCCCGCTCGCACATGCGCTGCCGCCACCAGATCCCGGCCTGCTCCGAGCCTGCCGCCACACGTGCCTGCCCGGCCCGGGAAGCTGGCAAGGAAGGCTGCCAATGTGACACACCTGCCTGCCGGGAGCATTGCCGTTTCGCCACTTTCCGCGATCCTCAGGCGGCCTACGTTTATTACGCAGGGTCGAATCAGCCTGGCCATAATCCCAATAGTTTCAAGGATCCAAAACAAAGATCTGCTCCGCACGGCAAGCATCACTTCGGCTACAAATCCAAGGCCTTCAACATCGTGGATGACCGTCTCTTCACCCTCTGGCCGATCACCGGCCCTTTCACCGCTGCCAACCGCAATGATCACCTGCTGACGATTCCGGGCTTCGAGAACCTGCGGTTGCGTTTCCCCGACCTCTCCATTGGCGAAGTGCTCGGCGATGCCGGGGAAGGGCATGAGGGCGTGCTCACTTATGTTCACCAGGATCTGCATGCCTTGCGCACCATCCGGCTCGTGCATGCCGAGGGAGACGACCAGCCCCTGACCTGTCTCAAGCGCGGCTATGATGAGAACGGTATCCCGCTCTGCCCGCTTGGCTACCGCATGTCCTGCAATGGCCACGACTACCAGCGCCAAACAACCAAGTGGGCGTGCCGTCAAAGGTGCTTGCACCAATCGCAAGCGGATATTCAACTTTCCGCCGAGACCCAGACCCCGCGCAGTGCCTGTCCTTTCACGGATCCCGCCCGCCCGCTCGGCACTTCCATCACCACCGGCCTGACCCTCCCGGATGGCTTCATCCGCCTGGCGCGAGATATGCAGGTCGGCTCGGACACCTGGAAGCTGCGCATCGGCAGGCAAAGCTATTCCGAAAGCCGCAATGCCTCCCAGGCTCACCGCCACTTGAAAAGATCGCCCTGGTTCGGCTTGATCAACTCTTCGAAGGCTACTACCATGGGCGATACACTCTCGCTTCTGCTTAACCTGGCCCGATTCGTTCAGGAAGCCTCCTCAGCTGCCCGGTCTGCGCCAGCCTGAGTCTCTGACCTACTTCCCGCTTTGCTTTGGCCTCCGCCCCCGACAGGCCTGTATCCACGCGCCTGCTCCCCATGCATCACCCACTGGTTGCCGAATTATTTTCCCCTCGGCCTCGAATTTCCGGCTCGCACGCAGCTCGCAATGGACTTGTTGCACGGCTTACTCCGAGTTATTGCGCTGGAGAACTCGATCCAGCCCCGATTTTTCCTAAAAAACTCGTTCAACCCACCTTCACTTCGGCCTTTCCCATTCCAGGCTCTTTCCCTCCATATCATACATATTGCAGAATCCCATCCCAGGAGGAGCACTTGACGGTTCCCGCATTGGCGGCTACAATTCCGCCTCGTTCCAGAAAGGTCTCCCCCATGGAGATGCGTTTTTTTGTCGGTAGGAGAATCTATGGCCAAGAATGATCTTGAGCTTCCCCAGGAAGACTCCCCCGTCCCACAGGTCGCCAACCTGACCGGGGTGCAGGTGGACAAGGTCACAGCCGACATGGCACGCATCCACCGCAGTGCCGTGGGCAGCGTCGAAGCCCAGGAGGTTGAGCTGTATCAATCCGCTGCTGGCCAGGTCAACGCGGATTACCTCTCCACCCACAACGCCTTGCTCGGCGAAGTGAGCTCCGGAGCGGCCACCCTTAACGCCAGCGCGGTGGTCATGCTCCGGACGCAGGATGCGGCCCTGAACGGACCGGCCGGGATCATCTCCACCCAGAATGCGGTGCTGAGCGACGGCGCGAACACAGGCCTGATGCTGGCGACCTCTGTCAAGGCCGAAAAGGTGCGCACAGTGGTCTTGATCGCCTCAGAGGTGGAAGGGCAAGTGGATACCGTCCTGGACACCCGCCAGGTGGTCGTGGCCTCGCTCCTGGCAGGCGCCGCGGCCGGGGTCGTGGTGCTCCTGGGGCAGTTCTTGTTCGGACGTCACAAAGGCTAAGATTCCGGGATCCGCCGGATCAATTCATAAGAGAGCGAAGGTAATCCGCTGAGGCGGGTGAGAGGCGCTCAAGGAAGGTTTGCATGGAAAAAGTCATTATTCAAGCCACCCACCGGAGTGTTACCGGCAAACAGGTGCACGCCCTGCGCCGCGCCGGACAGCTTCCGGGTGTGATCTACGGACACAAAGTCCCACCGATCCCGATCTCAATGGATGCCCGGGTGGTCTCGCGGCAGCTGTTCAAGATCACCGGCTCCAGCTTGGTGACGGTCGACTTGGAAGGCAAGGAGTATCCAGCGCTGGTGCGTGAGAAGCAGCGCAACTACGTCAAAGGCAACCTGATCCACGTCGATTTTCAGGTCGTCTCCCTGACCGAGAAGATCCGGGCCAATATCGGCATCGAGCTGACCGGCACCTCCCAGGCCGTCAAGGACCTGAACGCGGTGCTCGTGACGGTCATGACCGAACTGGAAGTGGAATGCTTCCCCCAGGACCTCCCCGAGCGGGTGGTGGTGGACATCTCCGGGCTGGCGAACATCGGCGACGGCATCCATGTCCGCGACATCGTCCTGTCGGACAAAGTGCAGGTCCTGGAAGACTTGAATGAAATGGTCGTCCTGGCCGCCGCTCCCAAGCAAGAGGTGGAAGAGGTCGTCGCACCCGAGGCGGAAGTGGCCGCAGAAGAAGCCGCCGAACCCGAGGTGATCGAGAAGGGCAAGAAGGAAGAAGAAGAGTCGGAAGAAGCCGAGAAAAAGTAAGCTCCGCTCTCCCGATCGATTGCATAAGGACGCAGCTGCCTGCGTCCTTATTTTTTATATCAAACCCAGAACTCCCAGGAAATTATGGGTCATCCGGGCGGTGGCCCCCCACAGGATTTCGCCGTCATACGGATGATAGGTGATCACCGGGAAGGGCCGCGGCACACCGTCGGGGGAGAAGGGCTGCTCCTCCCAGTTCGCACGGTTCGCGAGCCACACCAGGGGGATCGTGAACGCCCGCAGCACCTCTTGCGGTGCGAGCTTGAACGGGTAAGGGTAGGGGATGACCCCGACCACCGGGGTTACCCGGTAGCGGGTGATGATGAGCACATTATTCAACCGCCCCAACACTCGCACCGCACCCGGCTGCAGACCGACCTCCTCCTGCGCTTCTCGCAAGGCGGTCTCTTCCGGTGTCTTCTCCCCGTCATCGCAGCCTCCGCCTGGGAAGGAGACCTGTCCTTTATGGTGTTCGACGGTCTCCGTCCGCCGGGTGTAGAGCAGATGCCAGGCTCCCCCCCTCCTTAGCAGCGGCACCAGGACCGCGGCACACTGGAGGCTGACGTGCGCATACATGCCAGCGTCCCCATCCAGCGAGGCGATCGTGCCAGGGCGGTACGCTTCCTGCAGGGAGCGGGCCACGGCCGCCTGGGTCAGTCTTCGGGTCATGATCATTCCCCGATCAGGATGAGGGCTGAGCGGAGGGGTCTTCATCCTGGTCCAGGGCGCCCTGCTCCTCCAGGAGCGCGGCACTCCTCTCATCAACGCTTGGCTCGATGCGCCTGCCGAAAATCAGGAATCCGGTATGGGCGACCATGCGGTCGGTGGGGCGCAGGCGGGACGGCTCAGGTTTATAGTAGCGCAGCAGGAGCTCGCAGACCTCCACAAAGGCAAAATGGTTCCGGCGCAGGGCCACGAGCAGGCTCTCCACCTGATTGAAGGTGGGCAGCAGGCTGCAGAAAAAGCCCCCGGGCTTCAGGGCCGACCGCACCTGCGGGATGTAGTCCCAGGGGTTGGAGACATCCAGGAACATGGCATCCATGTCGGTCTCCTCGAAGCCGGAGGCAATGTCGCCCAGCTTGAAAACCACCTGCCGCTCGAGTCCCAACCGTTCCAGGTTTTTCAAGGCCAGCTTTTGAAACTCCTCCCGCACCTCGTACGAGACCACCCGGCCGTCGTGGCCGACGGCGTGCGCCAGGGCAATGGTCATCGACCCTGAACCGGTGCCTGCCTCGAGGATATGCTGGCCGGGGCCCACGCTCAGGTTGGCGAGGATGAACCCGATATCCTTGGGGTACATGATCTGCGTGGAGCGCGGCAGGTCCGTGAGCAGGTCCGCCAGTCCCGGCTGGAGCAGGAAGAAAGGCGCCCCCTGATGGCTGAAGACCTGACTGCCCCAGGGCTTCCCGATCAGGTCGTCATGTTTGAGGATGCCGCGGTGCGTATGGAAGACACCGCCCTCGAGCAGCGGAAAAATGAAATGCTTGTGTCGCAGTCCGACCAGGAGGGCCAGGTCACCCGGTTGTGACTGCGAGGAGGTCAGGTTCCAGGGCATGTTGACCTCCTTACTTGCTCATCAGCGCACGCTCGAAGAAATCGGTGATGGCATTGTAGCACCTCACCCGGTTGTCATACTTCAAGACATCATGACCTTCATCTTCGAAGATGAGAATTTGAATATCCTTGCCCTGTTTCTTGAGGTCCGCCACCAGATCCTCTGACTCTTTCGCCACCACCCGCGGGTCATTCCGGCCCTGGATGACCAGCATGGGACACGCCAGCCGATCGAGGTAGGTGCGCGGCGAGCGTTCCTTCAGGAAAGCCCGTCCTTCGGTGGTCTGCGGGTCGGCCAGGGCAATCGCATAATACGGCTTCCAGGTTGGGGGGATGCGTTCCGAGAAGGTCAGCAGGTCATAAGGTCCGAACATGTCACAGGCGGCCGACCACAGCTCCGGATGCCGGCCAGCCAGGGTCAGGGTCATGTATCCCCCGTAGGAGCGTCCTACAACCGCCGTGCGTTTCACATCCAGGCGCCTGTCCTTCGGCAGGACTTTCGTCATGGCGTGGACGTGGTCGAGCCGGTCCTGACCGCCCCAGTCACGATCCACCTGTTTGGTGTAATCCAGCCCGTAGCCGGTCGAGCCGCGCACATTCGGGACGAAAACCGCGAAACCCCGCAGGGTCAGGAACTGAATCAAGGGCATCGAAAACCAGGCGAAGTCCGGCCGTTCCTGTCCCTGAGGACCGCCGTGGACGTAATAGACCAGCGGCCTGGGCCCGCTGAAGCTGAGGGCGGCCGAAGGCAGGTACAGGCGGGCCGAGATACGTTTTCCGTCGAACGAGGTGAACGAGGCATCCTCGCCCCTGGAGAGCTGCTCTTCCGTTATGCCGAGGATCCTTTCCTCCGTATGCATGACGATCGTCTCCCGGTCCTTCCCCTCGATCGTATAGATCTGCGTGGGCGATACAGCCGTTGAGAAGGAGAGCACAAAACGATCCCCTGCCCGGTCATACTCCATGTGCTCCAGCACCCCATCGGCCAGGTCTCCGTCCCCGACCAGGACGGTGCGCAAGGTCATCAGGCGCTTGGTTTCGTTGTAAGCACCTTCATAAAGCCAGCTGCAGCCGTCAATGTTGAAGCTGATCGCGTAGCGGGTTCCTTTCAAATGGACCAGGCCGTTCATTTCCCCTGCCCCGGTGTGGACCATTCCTTCCAGCTTCACCGGCTGGAACTTCCCGGGCGCGTCCAGGTCCAGGTAGCCCAGGCTGTAGTGGTCATCGAAGACCGCGTTCATGACGACCAGGCCCTTGCCGCTCGGGCTGTACTCTGCCGCCTGAATGCCGTTCAAGGGGACGGATTCGCCCTCTTTGCGCTCGTCGAGCGGCTTTCCATAAAATACTTTTTTTCGGCCGCCCTCCAGTCCATACAGGAGCGTATCCCCGACCGTGTACGAATCCGCGTAGATGACCTGGCTGTGGTCCTGGCTGTGTGCGGCCGGGTAGGCGCCGTATGCGGACTCGGCCAACTTTTCCGCCCGGCCGGAGACCAGGTCACCCCGATAGGTCTCCTGCATGGGGCCGGAGCGCGATTCCGCGCTCAGATACACGATGTTTCGGTCGGGGTCGCAATCCATCAAATGGACCCGGTAGTTGGCAAAAGTGTTCCCGAAGGCCGGCTCCGGGAATCCGCCTGTCTCGGGGATAAGCATGGGCTGATAGTTTTCATCACCGTCGTGGTCGATCATGACCAGGATCTTCCCGAGGTGCGGGAAGACATAGAAGGAGCGCCCGCCGATCAGCTCCGGATTCTGTAGGGCGATATCGGGCGGCAGGAGCGGCTCCGGGACCGAACCGCCATAGTACATGGCATACAGACTGAGCCGTCCGGAGAGATTGCTGATAAAGGTGATGCGCTCCCCGACCACCTGCGGATAAATATGCAGCCGGGCCGAGAGGAAGGATTCTATGCGAGCAGACATGGTTTTTTCCTTTCAAACGAGTGGGTTAATCTTATCATTAAAACTCTTGACGTTTTTTAATCTGCCTGATAAACTGTATCAGTAGGGTTGCAAGTGTTCGTGCTGGAATCGAAGGGAGCCGGCCGGAACAAAGCACCAAGTTCAGGTCGGCGTTTTTTATGCCAGCATTGTCCAAGCACCTCCGCCGCATCGAATACGGGCATCCAATTTCTATCCTTTCTCATCATAGGAGAAGATGTACATGAACGAGCGTGTGACCGGAACGGTCAAATGGTTCAATGCGGCGAAAGGTTACGGCTTTCTCGCACGCGAGGGCGGCCCGGACGTTTTCGTCCACTACTCCGCCATTGAGTCCGAGGGTTTCCGAACCCTACAGGAGGGCCAGCAGGTCGAGTTCGAGATCGAACAGGGGCCTAAGGGCTTGCAGGCAGCTCACGTCAAGCCCCTGTAATCTCTCAATTGAACCAAAAATCCCTCCCCAGGCCGGGGAGGGATTTTTATTGGCTGAGGGGCTGGTCATTTGCGGGTCACTTCGACCCGGCTCAACCATTCGCCGACGAACAGGAAGACCGCGCTCCCGAAGGTGGCCATACCGGTATTGATCGGGCCGACCGCGGCGAAATCCCATTTCAGGACTGCGCCAAGGATGTCCCCCCCAATAAAACCGACCCAGGCCAGGATCAGGAACAGCAGCAGCCTGCCCAGGCTGCCGCCTTTCCAGAAATGGAAGGCGGTACCATAGATCGAGGCGAGCACAAGACCGAAGAGCAAGGCAGGAAGGGTCACAGCATTTTCCTTGGGTAAGATTTATCGACAATTGATGACTATACGCAGTTCACGTGATCAGCCCGCCCCCCAGCAGGCGATCGCCCGCGTAAAAGACCGCAGCCTGGCCGGGCGTGATATCCCGCTGCGGCTGATCGAAGCACACCCGGACGGAGCCCCCGTCGAGCGGTTCGACAACGGCGGCTGCCTCTCTAGCCGTATAGCGGGTCTTCACCTCCGCCCAGAAGGGTCCCGCGGGCGGTGCCCCATTCATCCAGTTCACCCGTTCGGCTACCAGCTCCGACCGTCCGAGCTCGTGCTCATCGCCCACGACCAGGGTGTTTGTGGCCACATCCTTCTCCAGGACATATAGAGGAATCGGCGAGGCAAGGCCGACTCCCTTGCGCTGGCCGATGGTGTAAAAAGCCAGGCCCTGATGCCGGCCAAGCACCTGGCCGGCGCGGTTCACGATCGGACCGGTCCTCGTAAACCTGCCCGGCGCGTTGCGGCGCAGAAAAGCGCGGTAGTCCTCTCCGCCCAGGAAACACAGGTCCTGGCTGTCGGCGCGCTCGGCCGTGGGCAGGTCAAACTGGCGTGCCAGGGCGCGCACTTCCGTTTTGGGGTATTCACCCACCGGAAAGAGCGCCCGGGCCAATTTCTCCTGCGATAACACATGCAGGATATAGGACTGATCCTTGCTGCGGTCCCGGGCGCGCAGGACCTGCCGCTGACCGTCCTCGCCCGCCACCAGGCGCACATAATGTCCGGTGGCCATGTAGTCCGCCCCCAGCGCCAGGGCATGATCCAGCAAGAACTCCCAGCGCACCTGCCGGTTGCAGATCAGACAAGGATTGGGGGTGAGGCCCCGGTCATATCCATCCAGGAAGGCCTGCACCACGGTGGAACGGAAGATCTCCTTGGCATCCACGGCGTAGAACGGAATCTCCAGTCTGGCCGCCACGCGCCGCGCCAGGGCCATGGCATCCGGCGTACAGCACCGGTTGGAATCCTCCTTGCCGGGTTCGGACCACAAGCGCAGCATCATGCCGGTGACCTCATAGCCCTGCTGTTTGAGCAAGGCGGCTGCCACCGAGGAGTCGACTCCCCCGGACATGGCCACGACCACTTTCGTCTTCATGCTTGCACCGCTCGAAGCGACCTGGCCTTTTTTACCAGGCCAGGCAGGACCTTTGAAAAGGCTTCGACCTCATCGGGTGTGGACTGCACGCCCAGGGTGACCCGCAGCGAACCCAGGGCCCATTCCCGGGCCAGGCCCAGGGCGGTCATCACCTCCGAGGGCTCCGGATTGCCCGTCTTGCAGGCCGACCCAGAGGAGCAGGCAAAGCCGGCCCCGTCCAGCAGCGTCAGCAGCAGATTCCCGTCCACACCTCTGAAGACAAAACTGGCGTGGTTCGGGAGCCGGGTCTCGGGGTGGCCGGTCAGCCGGCTTTCCGGGACCTCCTCGAGCACCCTCCCGACAAGGCGGTCGCGCAGGGGCCTGACATGCTCGCTGCGCTCTTCGCGTTCCTGGGCAGTCAGGCGCAGCGCCTCGGCCAGGCCGACAATGTAGGGCACATTCTGCGTGCCTGCCCGCAATCCGAACTCCTGTCCCCCTCCGGTTAGGGCAGGGGCAAGCGGCGTGCCTTTGCGGACATAGAGCGCACCGACCCCTTTGGGGCCGTAAAACTTATGGGCACCGATCGACATCAGATCCACGTCGAGTGCGGCTACATCCACGGGCAAATAAGCGGCCGCCTGGACGGCATCGGTGTGCAGGTACACACCAGCACGGTGGCAGACATCGGCGATCTCCCGGATCGGATTGATCGTGCCGATCTCGTTATTCGCGTACATGACCGAGACCAGGGCGGTTTGATCAGAAAGGGCGCGCGCGACCGTCTCCGGGCGGACCCGCCCGAATTCATCGACCTCCAGCCATTCCAGCTGGAAGCCGTACTGGTCAGAAAGCTGTTCAGCCGTCTTGCTGACCGCGTGGTGCTCGGCCCGGCTGGTCAGGAGCCAGCGGTCGCCTTTTTTCTCGCGCAGGGCCGCAAGGACGCCGCGCATGGCCAGGTTATCGGATTCGGAACCGCAGGAGGTGAAGACGATCTCCTCCGACCGGCAGTTCAGCACGCCTGCGACCGTTTCCCGGGCGGTGTCCACGGCAGCCTCGGCCTGCTGCCCATAGCGATGAATGGAAGACGGGTTGCCAAAGCGCTCGCTGAAATAAGGCAGCATGGCCTCGAGGGCGCGCGGCTCAAGCGGGGTGGTGGCGGCATAATCTAAATAGATCGTGTCCATCGCTTTTACCATAAGAAAATTGCGGCGGGGACTGTCGCCTTCAGGCGACAGCGGAAGCCGCATCCTCTTCTTTTTCTTTTGTTGGAAGGTGCTTGACAGACACCGAGGAAATTAGTACACTTGTTCTATGTATGGTGTGCGTTGT
>JBEKFY010000017.1:0-75667 GCA_050013095.1 Anaerolineales bacterium
GCTCAGCTTGTGAAGAAAGTCCGCTCGCTGGTTGGCAACTTTCTCATGCAATCTCGCCACCTTCACCCGCGCTTTCTCGCGGTTCTGGGACCCCTGCTCTTTTCGGGAGAGTTGGCGCTGCAGGCGGAAAAGTTTCTCTTCCGCCCGGCGTAGAAATTGAGGAGGATCGATCTTCTCCCCCTGCGAAGTGACAACAAAGCTTTTCAGCCCCAGGTCCAACCCGATCTCTTTCCCTCTGCGTTTGGGCGGAGGGTCTTGCATTTCTACTTCGCACAGGAAGGAGGCGAAGTATCGGCCCGAGGGTCTGCAGGAAATGGTCACACTTTTGGGCATACCCACCACCGGACGGTGCACCACGATCTTGATCGGCGTCGGCTTGGGGATGCTCAACCGGCCTTGCTCGGCGTCCAGTGAGAAGGATTATGGGACACCAAACGATTGCCTGGCACGCCGGGATTTGAACTTTGGAAACTCAGCCCGGCCCGCAAAAAAGTTCCGGTAGGCCGTGTCCCGATTGCGCAAGGCCACCTGCAGGGACTGAGAATTGACTTCGCACAGCCAGGCGTATTCCGGCTGTCGTTTCAAGGCGGTCAACCGGATGGCTGTGTCGTAGTAATTCAAGCCCTGCTTCTTTTCCCCCTTGGAGGCAGCATAGAAATCCATGCGCTCACGCAGAAAGAAGTTATAAACAAAGCGTGAACACCCGAACTGGCGGTCCAGCGCCTGTCGCTGATCCGCGTTCGGGTAGAGCCGGAACTTGAAGGCTTGATGGATGCCCATCTTGCCTATTGTAGCACAGATGTTCTTGAATTCAAGGGCTCAACCTTCGGCGGGGCGGCTTGCACCTGCACCCACCCCCGGTGCGGTGCATCCACATGCCTGAAGGCAGTGGTCTTACGCCGCAACCGATAAGAAACAGCCGGTGAAGGTGGCTCCTCCAGCCGCTTCCGGTGAGCAGGGATCAGGGAATCTTCCCGTAGGTTGGTGCACAAAGGATGTCGTAGTATTCCAGTTCTGTGGCTTTGTTGGACTGGGCGTACGCCGCGGCAGCCTGGCCGATCTGCATGACCGCGCTCAGATGGCGGATCGCGTCCGTATCCCAGTAGCGGGGCAGCACCATCAGCGGATCGTTGACTGCGCCTTCCGGGATCGAGCCGGGGGGTGACCAGGAGGGGCGCTGCGGGTCCTTGACATCCGCCAGCGGAACCCAGTTGAACATCAGCGGACCGCGTGGGGTCGCGGTGAACCCCAGACGGTACCCCAGCTGGCGGGCGATCTCAACGGACCGCTGACTGAAATAGCCGCCGGGCCAGATGATGGCGGTCGGGGTTTTACCGAAGTTCTTTTGGATGGCTTCGATCGAGCCTTGCAGCTCACTGGTGATATAGGCATCACTGGCATAGATGTCCATCGGGATATTATGGACAACGCCGTGCGCCTCGTGGTCCACCCAGCCTTCTTTTTCTAGCTTTATATTCCCGGGTAAGACCAGCTGACCGTTCCAATCGTTCTGGCTTATCCAGGCATTCACCACCGTCCAGCCGTATTGAACCCAGTAGGGCTGAAAGTAATGACGAAAATATTCCTCACCGTGTCGGTCGTCTGCGACAAGCAGGACCGAGCGCGGCGGGATCTTGGCGTTCGCTTGCATAAAATCGGTCAGCTGAGGGATGGTGATGGCCTGGAAGCCATTGTTGTGCAGAGCCTGCATGAGGGCGTTGAAATCGGTGGCGGAGGTCTGGTTTGGATTCGTGATCCCGGCCTCTGTGATCGAGTGGAACATGATCACCATAACCACGGTCCCCGGTGCGCTATTCTTGGAGCTCCACTTGTCCTGCAGGTACTGGCAGGTACTCTGGACGTAAATGTGCGGAGGGTCGAGCGGGTTAAGTAATTTCGTCTGGAACACTGCAGGCAGGGCCGGCGGGGTGCGCACCGCGGTCGCCGATGGGGTCTGGCTGGGCGTGGGGATCTTCGTGGGTATGTCGGTAGCCGTGGGGGTTGGAGAGGGTGCGACCGCGGTGCGAGGTGCTCCAGCGCAGGCGGTCACCAGGAGAAGGATCAGCAGCAGACCGAGACTCAACAGAGTTCTCATCGTTTATGGGCTTGCGGGACGGAGCGCATAGATCCTGTAGAAGGCGTCCTGGTAGACCGTCGGCATGCTATGACAGATGGCGGCGGTATCGTCGGTTGGCACGACCGCATGGGTGATGCCCTCCTTGGCGGCCAGTTGCATGAGGTATTGACACGGATGGGATTTGTCTCCGCCGATGTAATATCGGTAGATCAGTTGGAGCCTGCGGTACCATTCCAGCACGTCCCGGTCGCGGTCGGGAGTGGTGTTGAAATCGACATAGACCGGAGCCCCGGTCACCAGGCGGAAGTCGATCATTTTGGCTGGGACCATGTAGACATCCCCGGGAGATTTATGGGCGGCCACATAGGCCAACATCGGGAGGGAGGTGTCGGACTCCTGACGATTGCTCTCGATCTGAAAGCGGATCGCTCCGACGACCATCAATATCATGATAAACAGCAAGCCGGCTGGACCTACCCAGCGGACAGCTGTTCCCCGTTTCTCCAGTGCGTCCATGATCTTGGAGACGGCCAGTGCGATCACCAGCGTCGTGCCGAATGGCACCAACAGGATCGAGACCCGCCAGGGGAAGATCAACGCCAGCCATTCGCTTTTCGTCGCAGCCTGGAGGAGTGTCAGAATGATCGTGCCCAGACTGACGATGACCAGGATGGGAAACAGGCGTGTTCTTCGGGCGATGAACACTCCGGCCAGCAGGACAAGCGCCTGGACCAGGACCGTCCAATTCAGCCAGGACGTGATGAGCGCATGGTAAGGATTGCGAAAGTTCACCAAGATGTCCAGGGCTTTCTGAGCCACCTTGGCGGAAGGATCCCAATTGATGTACAGCGTGTATGCCAGGACGGGTGTTACGGCTAGGAGTGCGGTCACACCGAGCAGCAGCGGGCGTTTGAAGCTGCGCTCTCCCCGGTAGAGGACCCACATGTAGGCGAGCGTGAGCAACGCGCCGCTTAAGAGATAGACAGGATGGAAGTAGATGGCCACTGCGATCGGCACCAGGGACAGGAACGGCCGTTTGCGCAGGAACCAATAAACTGATAGCACCAGGAAGACGCCGAACACGCTGGGCTGGAAGACCTGCCCCAGGAGGCGCTGGCCGGCCACTCCGCCCTCCAGGAGGTAGGTTGAATCGACATCGACCAGCCGTGAAAAGAGGAAGCGCAGCGCAGCCGAATGAGCGGCCAAGAAGAGGGCCAGGAAGGCCAGCGTTCGGACGGTCGACCGGCGCAGGTCGAAGAGCAAATCCATGATGCCGTACATGCTGACCAGATAAACCCCCATCAGCAGGGCATAATAGACATAGTACGGTATCCCGCTGTGGAAGACGAGATAGGTCAGGGTGACGAGCCAGCTGAAGACCGGCATCGCTTCCTGTGTGTTTGCCGTCCAGTCGCGGTTCAGGTAACCATAACCGGCCCTGGCGAGCCCATGCAGGAAGTAGACGTTCTGGTTGCTCGTATAAAGAGGGGACTGGGCATAGATCATCCCAAATATAAGGCTCCAGCCCAAAAAGCTCGCCAACCCTGCCAGGCGCTTACGCGTGAGAATCTGGCCGATTGCCATGAACTTGTGCTCCATTGCGGTAGATCCAGCGCAGCTCTCTGGTGGACTCATCAGCCGGCAGACAGGCCTGCGCAGGCCCTCCTATTCCCTGGAAAAGGGTTGAGCCTTTCCAGCGAGGTTTCGAAACCCTTGTCGACCCGGGGTGATGCTGGCATTCTCCTGGAGCCGGGCCTCTGCCTGCTTCAAGCGGCGCGGCCGTGGGGGCGCCGGGGGAAGCGGATGAAGTTTAATATAACACGCAGTATAATCATCCAGGGCAGCCATGGCAACGTATGAGCGCATCCAACATCTGGAACGTTTGCTCGAGATCAGCCGGAGCCTGAGCGCGTCTTTGGAGTTAGAACCCTTCCTGCATTCGCTTATTTCCACTGCTAGCGAGTTGACCAGTTGCGAACTGGCTTCGATTCTTGAATTGGAAGAAGGGGGGGAGCAGTTGCATTTTCTGGCGCTGCCCTGGTTCCATCGAGATGCTTTGAAGGCGGTTAAGGTTCCTTTGAACGGCAGTATCGCCGGCTGGGTCTGTCAGAATGCCCAACCGGCCGTTGTGCCGGATGTGACTGCCGATGCGCGCCATTTCAAAGGAGTGGATCAAGCGGCGGAGTTCAAGACCCATTCGATTCTGGCGGTGCCGGTCCGTTACGGGGGTGAAACCCTTGGCGTGCTCGAGGCGGTCAATAAGACAGACCAAGCCCATTATACCGAAGAGGACCTAACAATTCTAGAGACTCTCGCCTCTCTGGCGGCGACCGCTATCCAGAATACACGCTTGATGGGCAAAGTACAGAAGGCCCTGGATGAGATGACCCAGCTGGATCGGATGAAGAGCGATTTTATCGCCATTGCCTCCCACGAACTGCGCACGCCGCTCGGCTTGGTCCTTGGACATGCCACCTACTTGCGCGAGGTCGTCTCGACCGAATTCCACCCTCAGCTGGACATCATTGTGCGCAACGCCATGCGCCTGAAAGAGATCATAGACAGCATCGCCAATATGGATAATTTCCAACGCGGCATGGCCAGCCTGCACCGCCGCTCCGTTTCGATCAAGCGCGTGGTCGAAGAGGTAGTGGACACCTTTCATCAGGAGGCCAGCGACAAACACATCACCCTGCGGGCCGAGATCGGTAAAGACGATCTGATGCTGGAAGGCGACGCCTCCAAGATTTCCATCGCCCTGAGCAACCTGGTCAAGAATGCAATTACGTTTACCGATTCGGGAGGCAATATTTTCGTCATTGCCGAGGAAATCCCCGGATATGTTAAGGTCTCCGTGATCGACGACGGGATCGGCATCCCGGCCCAGGACCTGCCGCATGTCTTCGAGCGGTTCTATCAGGTCGAATCTCACCTGACGCGCAAACATGGCGGGATGGGTCTGGGTCTTTCGGTAGCCAGGGTGATGATCGAGTTGCACGGCGGGCGGATCTGGGCGGAAAGCGTGGAGAACAAAGGGAGCAATTTCACATTTATCCTGCCATTGGATCAGGGCCAGGTCGATGGGGTTGGCCGGAATTTGGTCTCTTGAGCATCGGCTATGGAGCCTACGTATGTCATCGCAGGTCGTTTGCGCCGCGATTACCTGTTGCCAGCAGGAGGACGTCCGATGTTGGATGTCCCGGGAGGCAGCTTGCTGTACGCTGCAGCAGGCTTGGCGGTTTGGGATGACGCTCTCGGCCTGCTGGCGCGTGTCGGCGAGGATTACCCTAACAAGTGGCTGCAGGGTTTTGAAAAACGCGGCTGGGACACGCGCGGGATCCGCGTTTTGACCGAACCGCTCGACCTGCGGTTTTTCCAGGTCTCGCTCGACCTCCAGACGGTCCAGCAGACGAATCCGGTGGCCCATTTCGCTCGCTTGGGCTTAACCTTTCCGAAAGCTCTGCTCGGATATCAACCCCCAGCCGAGGCGACCGACGACCGCAAGACTGCTGCCGAGACCTCGCCGCGCCCGGTCGACCTACCTGCGGATTATCTCCATGCGCGCGCCATCCACCTCTGCCCGATGGATTACATGACTCACAGCCGCTTGCTTTCTTTATTCCGGCAGGCGTCCGTCACCTGTCTGACCCTCGACCCCGCGGCTGCCTATATGATGCCTGCTGCGCTGGAGGATGTGCGCACCCTCCTGCAGGGCGTAACCGCATTCCTGCCCTCGGAGGAGGAACTGCGTTCCCTCTTCTGGGGGCGGACTGACGACCTGTGGCAGATGGCTGAAGAGGTCGCTTCCTGGGGCTGCGAGCTCGTTATTGTGAAGCGCGGCGGACGCGGCCAGTTGCTGGTGGATACCGCCGGAAAGCGCTGGGAGATTCCGGCCTATCCGGCCCGGCTGTTTGACCTGACCGGGGCAGGTGATTCTTTCAGTGGTGGTTTCCTGGCCGGGTACCATAAAAGTTACGATCCACTCCGTGCCGTCTTACTTGGCAGTGTCTCTGCCTCCCTCACCGTGGAGGGGACCGGGGCTTTCCACGCACTGGAAGCTCTGCCGGGCCTTGCCCAGGCCCGCGTGGAGTCTTTGGCCGGGATTGTACGTGAGCTATGACCCTGCTTGAGCGGCTCCTTGACCTGGCGGTTGCTATCCAGCAGATCCCCTCGCCGACTTCGTTCGAGGGACGGCGGGCCGGTTTTGTCCTCAGCCGCTTTCTTGCCGACGGCCTGCAGGCAGCCGAATTGGATCAGGTCGGGAATGTTTACGCCCGGCTGCCAGGGGCTGGGAGAAACCCTCCACTGGTCATCTCTGCCCACCTGGATACGGTCTTTCCCTCCGGCACAGACCTGGGCGTACAGCGCGACGCGGAGCGCATCTGTGGGCCAGGCATCGGCGATAACTCCCTGGGGGTCGCCGGGTTGTCCGGACTGGTCTGGGCGCTGGGCGAGCGCGCCATCCACCTGCCGGGGGATGTATGGCTGGTTGCCAATGTCGGCGAGGAGGGATTGGGAAATTTACGGGGGATGAAGGCCGTCGTGGAACGCTTCGGGGATGCGCCGTTGCTCTACCTTGTCCTGGAGGGCATGGCGCTCGGTCAGATTTATCACCGCGCCCTGGCGGTGCGCCGCTACCGAATTACGGTTCGGACTTCTGGCGGTCATTCCTGGATCGATTACGGCCGGCCCTCGGCGGTGCACGAGCTGACCGCCCTGGCTACCCAGATCACCGCGTTGAAGGTGCCGGCCGAACCGCGCACGACTCTGAACGTGGGAACGATCTCCGGAGGTACTTCGGTCAATACCATCGCGGCCGGGGCCAGCCTGGAACTGGACCTGCGTTCTGAAGAGCAGGAAACGCTCCTGCGTGTCGCCCGTCAGGTGGAACAGGTCAGCCATGCGGCAGCGCGGGAGGGTGTGGACATGGCTGTGGAGGTGATCGGCGAGCGGCCGGCTGGTGAGATCCCCGCCCAGCATCCTCTGGTGAGGCTGGCTCAGGACTGCCTGCTTAAAGTAGGGTTGGAGCCGCACCTTAACATCGGCTCCACGGATGCCAACCTGCCCTTGAGCCGAGGCCTCCCGGCCTTGACGGTCGGTTTGACCAGCGGAGCCGAGGCCCACACCCTGCGCGAATTTATCGACATCAAACCGTTGGAAAAGGGGTTGGATCAGGTCGTGGGTCTGGTGAGCCGGGTGTGGGATTGAAAGAAGACAGGGGCGTACCGGGGGCGGCCCCACCTGCGGAGGCTCTCCGGCGACCAGCCCCGAGCATACCCAATCACCAGGAATAACGGATCACGAAGCGGATGCCTATGTCAAAGTCAACGAAAGATCTGCTCTTCGTTCTTTTATTGGCCCTGGTTTTGCGGAGCCTAGTCCTGGTGATGGCGTTCAAATATCCGGATCGGACCCTCTCCGGTGATTCTCTCTCGTACATTCATCCAGCCAATAGTCTGCTCGAAGGGCAGGGTTATACGTTTCCAGGAGTGTTACGGACACCTGTTTATCCGATGTTTCTTGCGCTATTTTTTGCCTTATTTGGAGAACATCCGGCCGGCATCGTGGCCGTTCAGGTCATTGTCAGCACCCTGAATGTGGCGCTTACTTATTTGACCGGCAGTTTAATCCTCCCCAAACGCGTTTCTTTGATAGGAGCCTTTCTTTTAGCCATCAGTCTCGAATCGATCATAGAACCATTTTTTATCCTTACCGATACCCTGTTCACATTCTTGTTCCTGGGCACCGCATATACATTTCTCCGATACCGTTCGACCAGGCGAAATCCCTGGCTCATTAGTTCTGCGATCCTGATGGGATTATCGATCTTATGTCGTCCCATTGCTATCTATTACCCCGTTGCGGTTGTGATTTTGTTGTGCCTGGTTTACAGGGGTGAGTGGCTCCGGGTGGCATTGAAATCCCTGATGTACCTGGCAGTGGTTTTTGCTGTCCTGCTGGCTTGGTTCGTACGGAGCGAGATTCTTGACGGTGCACCAATTCTTTCAACGATCGCAAACTATAATTTGCTGTTTGATAATGCGGCATCCCTGGATGCCAGTTTGCATGGAGGTACCCTTGAACAATATCAGAGCAGTTATCATGTGATGGCACAGAACAAGCTGACGGAACTAAGGTTGCCTCCAACAGAAGCAAACCTGGACAAGGTATATCAAACGCTCGCTGTAGAGAAGATCATGTCCCATCCTTTGAAATATCTGGTTGTTCACTTGAAGGATGATGTCAAGAACCTTTTGCCTGGCTGGGCTTCAACCCGGGAGATGCTGACGCCTTCAAGTCAGGGAGGCATCGAAGGAGTCAATATCCTGAGATTGAGTGGTCTTTCAGGGGTATTCCAGGCCTATTTCGGGGGACAGCTTTGGTTTTTTTTCCTATTGCTCCCGTTCATGATTCTTTTAGGCCTGGTGTATTTACTTGATATTCTGGGGGTGTTTTCCTTGGCCCGCCAAAGGGAGGGGTTCATGCTGGCGGTGTTGATTTTTCCCATTGCCTATCTTCTGCTAATTCCTGGTGCGCCATCGAATTCGCGTTTTCGCCTGCCTGCCATGCCGGAGATCTGCCTGATGGCCGGCATCGGATTAGAAGCGGCCTGGGTGTTTCTGGGTCGAAAATTCAAATCTGCGAGGCGGACTGCACCCTGAACTATGGTTTGCTGAAGAATTAGTGTCTGCGAACTGGTTGGGCAGGCCGCAGGCTCTGGCCAGCCCACCTGAGATGGGTGGATGGGGGATCCGAGCTGACCACCCGGATGCCGCTGGGGCAGGCTGTCATTCATTGGGTTGTTTTTATCGAGGGCCTGTCTCAATAATCCGCTCAGCTTCGGGCCAAGGGGATGCACCGCTTTGGGTTGTCTCATGGTCAGCAAGACCTTTTTTGCGGAAGAGACAAGATTCCTTTGGGTGCCGTTCGGGATGGAAATCCAATGAGGCAAATTATGTTATACTCCCGTCCCGAGATGCTGAGCTGCCTCATATTTCAGGGCGCGTAGGTCGGCCGGAGGAATTGTGGAGACCCAGGATGGATTGAGGCTCGTACCTGCCCAAGGGGGGTGCAAACCTGGCGAGCTATTTTTTCAGGATCGAAGAGCATGCCGCGCCACATTTTAATATGCGGCCTCGGGTCGATCGGCAGGAGACATCTCCGGCACTTCCGGGCGCTTGGAGTAGAAAGGATCGATGCTTTCCGGACCGGCAAGGCGATGCTTCCGGATGAGGGACAACCTGTTCCTGACCGGGTTTTCAATTCCCTGAGTGAGGCGCTCGCCGAACACCCGCAAGTCGTTGTGGTTACGAACCCGACCTCTCTTCACCTGACAACCGCCCTGGCAGCGGTAAGGGCGGGGGCGCATGTCCTGGTGGAAAAACCGATCTCCGACACCACCGCCGGACTGGACGAGCTTGAAGAGCAGGCCGAAGCCAGAAACCTTCACGTTTTTGTCGCCTATAATCTCCGCTTCCATCCCGCCTTGCAGGCTGTCCGGCAGCTGGTCCGCTCCCGGGAGCCGCTGGGGAAGCCGCTCCTGGCCCGCATCCACTTCGGGACGTTTCTTCCGGACTGGCACCCCTGGGAGGATTACCGGATCTCTTATGCAGCCCGCAGGGAACTCGGTGGCGGCGTGACGCGGACGAGTTCCCATGAATTGGATTATGCCCTGTGGATCCTGGGGCCCGTCAATCGGTCATTGGGCATCGCTTCCCCGCTCAAACCGCTCGGGACCGATGTCGATGAATTGTCGGCCCTGCTCCTCCGCCATACCAGCGGAGCGATCTCTGCGATCACCCTCAGTCTTGCCCAGAAACCGGCCAGCAGGGGCCTCGAGTTGGAATTCGAACGAGGCAATGTTTCGGTCGATCTCCTGGCGGGGAGGTGGGCCGTCCATAACGCCAGTGGTGAGACTTCGGAGTATCGGGTTCATGATGGTTTTCTACTCGATGAGACCTATCGCGATCAGGCTGCCGCGTTCCTGCGATCGCTCGACGGCCATGCGGAGGACCTGGCCACATTGGCCGAAGCACGGCAGACCCTGATCATTGCGGAAAAAGTGTTGGAGGCAACCTAATGGATCCCTTGTTTGACATATCCGGGCGCGTTGTGGTTCTCACCGGTGCCTCGGGGTTGATCGGGAGGAAGATTGCTGCAGAGTTCACCTCCCGCGGGGCGATCTTGGTACTGGCGGATCTGGAAACAGCGGACCCCGTCGGGTTTGCGAAATCTTTGTCCGAAAAGGGCGGTACACGTGCCTATGGAGTCGTCTGCGATGTCTCCAAGTCCGAAGAGGTGGTTTTGTTAAAACGACGCGCCCTCGATGTGGCCGGGCGCGTCGATGTGCTCATGAATGCCCACCAGTACAAGCCGAAGGGCTTCCTCACCGCCCGCGCCGAGGACTTCCCCGAGGAACTCTGGGATGCGGTCCTGGACGCGAACCTGAAGGGGACCTTTTTGACCTGCAGGGATTTTGGGAAGACCATGCTTGATCAGGGGAAGGGATCTATCATCAATTTTGCTTCCACGTATGGCGTGGTTTCGTCGAATCCGGCTCTTTATGAGGACAACAGCCTGGGGAACCCGATAGCCTACTCGGCTAGTAAAGGGGGGGTCATCATGCTGACCAAATATTTGGGGACTTACTGGGCGAAGCGAGGCGTGAGGGTCAACTGTCTCACCCCCCACGGTGTCTGGAACAACCATGAACCCTCCTTCGTGGAGCGCTTCAGCAAGATGTCCCCAATGGGACGCTTGATGACGGTGGATGAGGTCGTGGGCGCGGCGCTGTTCCTCGCCTCCGACGCCTCAAGCTACGTAACCGGCAGCAATCTATTGGTCGAGGGTGGCTGGACGGCCTGGTGAAGCCCAGGAGGAGATGCCCATGTTGTACGTAAGTGTGGTCATTACGTGCTATAACCGAGAGCGCTTCATCAGCCGGGCGATCCGGAGTGCCGTCTCTCAACATTTCCCGCGCCAGGACTATGAGATCATCGTGGTCGACGATGGCTCCACCGACAGTTCCCCCAAGATCATCCGGGACTTCGGTGATGATGTCATTCCCATTTTCTTTCATAAAAACCGCGGGCTGCCTGCGGCGAGGAACATGGGCATTCGAAAAGCGCGTGGGAGATTTGTTGTTCACCTGGATTCGGATGACTATATTGATGATGAACTGCTACATGTCGAATACCTTCATCTTGCGATGAATCCGGAGTGGGGTGCAGTTGCCTGCGATTATTTTGAGGTGGACACCAACGAAGCCCATATCCGGCGGCACGATGCGCGCCAAAACCCCATTGCCTGTGGCATCATGTTTCGAAAGGAAAACCTGATCGAGATCGGCCTGTATGACGAGAGGATGCGCATTTGCGAGGATGAAGAATTACGGCGCCGCTATGAGGAGCGCTACATGATCGGCTATGTCCATCTGCCGCTCTATCGTTATACCAAGCACGACGGGAACATGACCAATGACGCGGCTGCCGTGAACGAGTACCGCCGGAGATTGCAAGCGGCAGGGGCACACCCATCCGCAGCGGCGCGAAGAAAGGGGAAGCCATGATGAGGCGTGAGGAGATCCAGTTCGGCACGATCACATTGCCGGCCACGAGGCCCTTCCTCGTCGCGGAATTGGGTGTCAATTACGAGAATGACATGGACATTGCGAAGCGCATGGTCGAGGAGGCCGCGGCCGGAGGGGCCGATGCCGTCAAATTCCAGAGCTACAAGGCCGAATCCCTGGCTTCGCGTTTCAGCCCGGCATACTGGGACACGACGAAAGAGATGACCAGCAGCCAGTATGAATTGTTTAAAAAATATGATCACTTCGATGTCGCGGAGTATGAAATCCTCGCCGAGCATGCCCGCCGCTGTGGGGTTCATTTTATGACCACGCCGTTTGATGCAAGATTCGCCGACGCTCTTGCGCCTCTTATGCCGGTCATCAAGGTGGCCTCGGCTGACCTTACGAACCATATTCTTCTGCGCCACCTTGCTAAAAAAGGAAAGCCGATCATCCTGTCTGTAGGGGCTTCGACCCTCGGTGAGGTGGATGAGTCGGTAAGCCTCCTGAGATCGGAAGGGGTCAGGCAGATCGCTTTACTGCACTGTGTCCTCAGTTACCCCTGCCGTGCTGAGGATGCCAACCTGGGTGTCATCCGCCATTTGCAGGCGGTTTTCCCGGACCTGATCATCGGCTACAGCGATCATGTTCCTCCGGCTCATGGTTGCGCGGCCCTGACCACGGCATGGCTGCTCGGGGCAAGGATCCTGGAGAAGCACTTCACCCTGGATAAAACGAAGCCCGGAAATGACCATTACCATGCCATGGACCCCGCGGATTTGCGTGAATTTCGGGCCCAATGCGAATATACGACCTCGCTGATCGGAAGTGATCAAAAGATCGTCTTCCCTTGCGAGGCCGAGGCGCGCAAACAGGCCCGGCGGAGCCTCGTCGCGGCCCGTGCCATCCATGCCGGCGAGCGGATCGCCGCGCCGGATTTGCTCGTGAAGAGACCGGGGACCGGGATCGACCCCCGCTTGTTGGAGGTCGTCATCGGGGCCACCGCGATCCGGGAAATACAAGAGGACGAGATTCTGCAGTGGGATATGTTCCTGAAGCAGGCCTCTTGAGCGCGGCGCGATCGCCGCTCCGACCTTTCCCCCACGGACCCGATGTGAATAGGCATTGCTGGAAGAGGCCGGCTCAATCGCCCTGAGGAGCGCGCCCTGGGGGAGATCGCCTGCCAATTTTTGCGGATCACGCCTGAGACGGACCGCCCAACCCGCTGGATATTTCTGACCGAGGGACCTTCTGGGCTGGCAGACTTCCTGGGTAGCTTCTTTCCGGTCCTACTTCAACCCAATCAGCTCGTACACCTGCAGCGGTTCACCCTTGCCTTTGACGTGCAGGGGCTCATACGGTTTGGCTTTCACCTTGCCTTTCACCTGTTCGTAAGCCTCCAGGCTGATCAGGATCTGATTCTGCAAGGCGTTCTCCTGAATGCGTTTGGCGGTATTGACACTGTCGCCGATGGCGGTGTATTCCAGTCGTTTCTCGGTCCCGATCCAGCCCAGAACAGCTTCCCCGTAGTGGATGCCGATGCCGAAGGACAGCTGCGCCTCAGCAGGCAGCTCGGCGTGCAGTTGTTCCACAGCGGCCTTGAGTTCCAGGGCGGCGCGCACGGCGCGCAGGGTGTGGTCCGGCTGGGGCAGGGGGGCATTAAACCACGCCATGACCGCGTCACCCAGGAACTTATCTACCGTCCCTTCCTGGGCCAGGACGGCCTCCGCCCCGGCTGCCAGATACCGGTTCAGCACGCCGACCAGCATCTCCGGTGAGTGCTTCTCGCTGTAGGTGGTGAAGCCGCGGATATCGGCAAACAGGACGGTGATGTCCATGCGCTTGCCGCCGATCTGCAGGCTGTCCGGGTCGATCTGGGCGATCACGGCCGGGGAAACCATGCGCTCGAGCAGGCGGCGCTGGGCTTCCAGGCGCTTGCGCTCGGTCACATCGTCCAGCACGATGGCGATGCCCTGGGTGGTCTGGTTGGCGTCTTTGAGCGGGGAGAGGCTCAGCCGCCAATCAACGGTCCCGCGCTCAGGCAGGCTTTGGGAAATTTCCAGGCCGATCACCGGTTTGTTGGTTTTCCGGACAGTGGCCATATGCAGGTTGAGCTTTTCACCCATGAAGGGGATGGTCTCATCCAATCGGTGCCCCACCAGGCGGTTCATATCCTGCCCGAGGATGGATTCGGCCGCGCGGTTGCACAAGGTGATCTGGTCCTGGATATCCGAGGTGAGCACACCGCTGGCGATGGACGAAAAAACGTTGTCCATCAGATTCTTGAGGGCGGTGACTTCTTCCAACGTGCGGCGGACAGACGCGAACAGGCGGGCATTCTCGATGGCGATGGCTGCCTGGTTGGCGAAGACCGACAGCAGTTCCCGTTCCGGCTCGGAGAAGAGCCCGGCCCGGATGCGGTTGTCGGCATAGATGACGCCGATAAGTTCTGTCTTGACCTTGAGAGGCACGCACAGGATCGAACGCAGGTTGTACGCCACGATCGATTCCTGTCCGCCGAAGCGTGGATCCTCTTGAGCATTGGTGGTCATGACCGCTTCGCCGCTGGAGACCACGCGGGAAATGACGGTGCGGCTGATGGCGAACTCGCCGGGGTGGACCGATTCCTGCTCCCAGTTGCGGGCGACGCGCATGACCATATCCCCCTGAGCGTCGCGTAACATCAGGAAGCCGCGCTCGGCTTCGGTCAATTGGATGATGGTGTCCATCACCAGGCGCAACACCTCGTCCAATTCAAGGGAAGAATTGACCGCCTGGGTCACCCCTGCCAGGGCGAGCAGTTTGCTGCGCTCTTCTTCGACGGCGGTCACCTGACGGCTCAGGGAGAAGAGCGTCGTTTCCAGGCTGGACAGGCTTTCAAGGGTATCGGGCGGCAGGCTGGAGCGGACTTTCTGGAGAGAGGCGCGGATCTGGCTGCTGGTCTTGCTGAGGGCCAGGATCTGCTCGTTCAGCGGGGTGGAGGCTGTGTCGGTCATCGTTTTTTCCTAAACAACCTTTCCAGGGGAGCCAGATGGCGGTGCAAGACGGCACGCACGGCCTGGCGGCGGAGCGACTCGGCGGCGCGGCGGGCGACCCACAGATCAGCAGAGGATTCACTGTACTGGGCACGCTGGTACTCATTCAATAAAGTGTGGATGTCCTGGGCGGCGAGCGGCAGGCGGTCGGTCAAGACCGCGGCGGCCTCCGCCGCGGTCTGCGCCGGGGGCGTCTGGCCGCCCAGACTGCGCAGACTCCGGTATACCGTGCCGTAGGCTCGTTCCATCGGGGTCAGACCGGCGTGGCGTGCCCAGCGCTCGAGCCAGTGCGGAGGCGGCAGTCCGACCTCCGTCCACCCCCTTACCAGCAAGGTGGGCAGACGGGTTCGGAAGGCAGGCGGGAGGCGCATGGCTATCCGGTCTCCCACTCCCAGCAAAATTGCCAGTGCGCTCCCCAACACCAGGACGGTCAGCAGGAGCACGAGTCCGGTCACAAGCACCAGATCATTGAAGCCCTTGCCAGAGCCTGTGCCTGTCTCCTCAGCGGGGAGCGGAGCTCCTCCGGCAGGGTTCAGCGCGCCCCCGGCGAGCGGGCTTGACCCGCCCGGCCCCGGGTTGGCAGAAGGCTCACCGCTGGGACGATCGAGGGGAGCCTGGGAGGCGGTTGGCTCGAATTCGACCCAGCCGATGCCGGGAAAATAAACCTCGGGCCAGGCATGGGCGTCCTCCTGGCGGACGATGCGCAGGTCAGGCGCCTGATATTCTCCCTGGGCGTAACCCACCGCCAACCTGGCGGGTATACCCAGGGCCCGCAGCATCACCACCTCGGCGGTGGCATAGTAATTACAGAAACCGGCCTTGTAATCAAACAGGAACCATACCAGCGTGTCCTCTCCAGCAGGGGGAGGCGGGACGACCTTCGTGTACTGGATGGTATTGCGCAGGTACTGGGTGATGGCCTCGGCTTTGGCATAGGGGGTGTCCGCGCCGGCGGCGATTTGGGCCGCCAAAGCCCCGATCTGCGGTGGCAGGTTGGCGGGTAATTGCAGGTAGCGGTCTGTAACCCAGGATGGGTAAAGGTTACCCGCCGCGATCAACTGTGCGATGGTCGGGTTGGAGAGGGCTGCATGGACCTTGTATTGCCCTCC
Source organism: Anaerolineales bacterium (assembly GCA_050013095.1). GTDB lineage: Bacteria > Chloroflexota > Anaerolineae > Anaerolineales > Villigracilaceae > UBA877. The sequence goes on from JBEKFY010000017.1 coordinate 15,790, forward strand.
TGCCAGGATCGGTGGAGTAACCTGAAAAAGGATCGGTTCGAGTTCACCGGTCTGTAGAGGAACATAGGACATGATTGCGGCGTGATCCATCCAGACCGTACGCGGGGGGGTGACCAGCATGGCCAGGTTGGCCTGGGGGATGCTGAAGACGAATTCTCCGGTCGGCAGCCCCTGCGCATCTACAGAGTTGATGAGGTGCGCGGCCGAGACCGCCTGGTCCGAGACCGAGCTGTTCTGCCATTCGTCGTTTTCATAGGTGTCATAGGTGCGAACGCGCCAGTAATCGCGAGGGACGTTCTGGGTGAATGGCAGGCGGACTGTGAAGAGCACGCTGGCGTCGCCAGAGGCCTGTTGGCCGAGGGCCAGATAATCGCCATAATAATCATCCGTGCGAACGGACGGGCTGCCGGCGAGACCCGCGACGGCATTCCCGAGGTCCCGACGCGTTTGCTGCAGGGGTTGGGTGACCTTGTTCCAGACGATCTTGGCTTCGAGGGGAGGCTGTTGCGAGACCGGCACCGCCCAGGTCAGGAAGACCAGCAGCATCGCCATGACCAGGATGGTAAAGTTCAAATCCGTGGCCGATTCGGAGGATACCCAGATCCGCTGCTCTTTCCAGAAAAGGCGCTGGCGCGTATAGGCCAGACGTCCGAGTAAAAGCAGGCCGAGGAAGAAGTAGACACCGAGGAAAATAAGCCGGGCGCGGCTACCCGGATCGTACAGCTGGATGGTGAACAAGGCGATCCCCCCAGGCAGCATTGCGCGGATGAAATTTCCCGAGCGCGTCACGGCATATCCAGCTGTCAGACTGATGATCCAGAAGATGATCGTGATGAAGACGATGAACAGGATGGGATCGACCACCGGACGCCTGGTTATGAATAATTCAAACGAGGCTGACAGGCGCATTCCCAGGTTGGCCAACCGTTCCAGCCAGGCGGTGTTGTCGGAGAAAACCTCTCCGCCGAGCAAGGGGATCAGGAGGAGACCGTAAGCAATGGCCAGCAGGGAGGCCATGCCAGCCGAGAAGCGGCTTAGGCCGAGGGCGAGCCCAATCGTCACGCCGAGCAGGGTGAGCAGAACAGGCAGCGTCAAACCCCGGCTCCAGTTCGTGACGGCCAGGCGTTGGCAGACCATGAGTTGGGCCAGGATCAAAATTGCGGCGGACGGCCAATCCCATGATCGCAGCGGTCCCGGTTTCATCCATTGAGTGTACAATGAAAAATAGGAAATCGTCAATTGTTGAGGAGGTGCTATGGAGAGCCTCTTACTGGACTTTGGCGTCCGGGTGGTTGTGGCTCTGCAGAGTCTGGGCGGCTGGCTGATCCTGCCGATGACGTTCTTTTCGTTCCTGGGTACCGAACAGTTTTTCCTGGCGGTCCTCCCGGCCCTCTACTGGTGCGTGGATTCCGGGATTGGCCTGCGGGTGGGGGTCATCCTGCTCTTGAACACCTCGGTCAACGATGCTGCCAAGCTGGCGATCCATGGCCCGCGGCCTTACTGGTACAGCCCAGAGGTTAAAGCCTACGCGACCGAGACCTCTTTCGGGGCCCCCTCCGGTCATGCCCAGATCGCGACCGGGGTCTGGGGGATGCTGGCCGTCAGTCTGAAGAAGCGCTGGGCCTGGCTGCTGGCGGGTGGAATCATCTTCCTGATCGGGTTCTCGCGCCTGTATCTGGGAGTCCATTTCCCGCACGATGTCCTGCTCGGCTGGCTCATCGGAGGTCTCCTGCTGTGGCTGGTGCTGTGGGCTTGGGATCCGGTTTCAGACTGGCTCAGAGAACGCAGCCCGAGCTGGCAGATCCTGGCGGCATTCCTGGCCAGCCTGGTTCTTATCCTTGTCGAGCTCGTCCCGTTCCTGGGATTAAAGCTTGGGGGCTGGATGCCGCCACAGGCATGGGCCGCTTGGGCTGGGCAGGCAGTTAGTTTGAGCGGGGCCATGATCTCCTCCGGAGCGTTTTTTGGTTTGACGGCCGGTCTGGCCGGGTTCAAGCAGCAGGGCGGGTTCAGCACCTCCGGCCCGGTCCCGAAGCGCATCCTGCGGTATGTGCTGGGCATGCTGGGGTTATTGATCCTGTACGTCGGACTAGACCTGCTCTTTAATCTGTTTACCCATGGCGGGGAAGGATGGTTTGTCTACCTGCTGCAGTATGTGCGTTATGCCCTGGTCGGCGCTTGGATCTCTCTTGGCGCCCCCTGGGTTTTTCTGCGCTGGAAACTGGCGGATTCGGCCCAGTAAACGCTGTCGGAATTGGGCCAGCTGTGCCGATGGTAGGTGCTCTGTTATAATCGAAACGGGTTCTTGGATGAAGAGCGATGAGTGCGACTCTCGAACGCGGCGCACTGCTGCATAAACGTTACCGGATCGTTGATATCCTTGGCCAGGGCGGCATGGGATCGGTCTACCGTGCGATCGACGAGAACCTGGGAATGGATGTGGCGGTCAAAGAGAACCTCTTCACGACCGACGAATATGCCAGGCAGTTCCGCCTGGAAGCGGTCCTGCTGGCTAACCTGCGCCATCCCAATCTGCCGCGCGTGACCGACCATTTCGTGGTTGGCGATCAAGGCCAGTACCTGGTGATGGATTTTATCGAGGGGGAGGACCTGCGTCAGCGCATGGAACGCGTCGGCACGATCACGGAGCAAGAAGCCATCCTGATCGGTGCCGCGATGTGTGACGCGCTCCAGTATCTGCACACCCGCAAGCCTGCCATTATTCACCGGGATGTCAAGCCCGGGAACGTACGCATTGCTCCCGACGGCCATGTTTACCTGGTCGATTTTGGGCTGGCAAAGCTGATCAAAGGCGGCCAGGCCACCACGACCGGAGCACGGGCGATGACCCCGGGCTATTCGCCCCCCGAGCAGTACGGTACGGCCCGCACGGATCCGCGCACGGACATCTACTCACTGGGTGCGACGCTCTACGCCGCTCTATGCGGCATCATCCCGGAGGATGGGCTGGCGCGTGCCATGGACAACGTCGAGCTCACCCCGCTGCGTGAACGCAACCCACACGTCTCGCGCAAACTGGCAGCCGGGATCGAAAAGGCCATGGCGGTTCATCCGGATGATCGCTTCCAGACGGCCGAGGAGTTCAGACAAGCCCTGCTGACCTCCAATGTCAAAACTCAGCGCCTGGAAGGCGAGATTGTTGTTGAGCCGCCGCCACAGGGTGCTGAGCAGGAGGGTCAAATCAGCGAGCTGTCGCTTGGGGAGCTGGTCCCCGACATCCCTGCTGTCCTCTCGCCTCCGCCCGCACGGCCGCCTCGGAAAGGCTGGAGCACCGGCTGTTGGATTTCCATCTCTTTCTTCCTCCTGGCCCTTCTGATTGCCGTGCTGGGTCTGGTGTTCTTCTGGCCGCCGGCTTCCAAGACGCTGCTGGTGTTATCGGGCACGCTGACAGCCAGAAGGGGTACGCCGATCGTCCGGACCACCTCCTCGCCCGGTCCGGTTTTTCCGACAGCTGCGCCGAGCCTGGCCCCCACGGAGATGCTCACCCCCACCCGGACTCGGGTTCCCTCCTGGACGCCTACCGCCTTCTCGAGCTTAACGCCTAGCCCCATCCCCACAGGGACGGAAACTGCCTCCCCGTCAGCCACGGCGCTGGGTGGGGGGTTTGGCCAAATCGCCTTCGCATCCAGCCGAAGTGGTGATCCCCAGATCTTTTTGATGAACGCCGATGGTACCAATCCGGTGCAGGTGACGAACCTCCCGGACGGCGCTTGTCAGCCGGATTGGTCGCCGGATGGAGGGCGGATCGTCTTTACTTCGCCGTGCACGGACCGTCAGGACCAGTATCCCGGTTCCCATTTGGATGTGATCAATGTGGATGGGACCGGCCTGACCACTCTGCCCACGGCGGGCGGCGGGGACTTTGACCCGGCCTGGTCGCCGGACGGGAAGCAAATCGCCTTCACCTCCCTGCGCGACAATACTCCTCAGATTTATCTAATTAACCTGGCGGATGATGCCGTCTCCCGCCTGACGCAGGCCTCCTTGGATAATATCTGGCCGCTATGGTCCCTCCAGCCGGCCTGGTCCCCCGACGGGTCGCAGATCGTCTTCACGGCCAAGCGCCTGGGTGTCCTGCAGATCTGGGTGATGAACAGCCTGGGCGGTGATCAGGCCCAGATCGTCCGCAACGGGAGCGATTACTGGGACTTCCTGCCCAGCTGGGCGCCGGACGGAAAGAGCCTCCTGTTCAGCGAAACCAAGGGGCCGCAGGCCCTGGGCTGGCTCATGACCTTCGCGCTGGGTGATCAACAGAATATCGGTGGTCGCGGGCAGAGCGGTGGTTCGTACGCGACCCGCGCTCGTTACTCTCCGGATGGAAGCTGGATCGCCTTTGAGGGCACCGAGGATGGGATCAACTATGACGTCTATCGATTGGGCAGCGATGGCAAGGGGCGCACCCGCCTGACCACCGACCCGGCGCTCGATTTCGATCCTGTCTGGAGGCCGCTCGGGATCCCTTAATTGCGGCAGGCCCGGCATGTGTGCACCCTATTCTCGGGCAGGGGCTTTGAGCTCAGCCGGGTGTGCTGGTGAAGGTGGGGATTTGCGTCGCGGTGGAGGTTGAAATATTGCTGGGGATCGGCGAAGGAGTGTTCGTGGGGGGCGGGAGCGGTGTGGCGGAGGGCGGGATGGGGGTCGGCGTGGGAGTGTCGGTCAGGGTTGGAAGGGGGGTCAAGGTGGGCGTGGAGGTCGGCGTCGGCGTCGGTGTCGGTGTCGGCAGGTTCAAATTCAGGTGGAGGATCCGTTCGGCGGTCCCGTTGTTGTCCCCGCTCATGGACAGTCGCAGGGTCAGAGGGCCATTGGGCAAGCTGGTCAGGTTCCAGGTGTAGATATCGGTAGGCGTGGTGACGGGCGTGGTGGTGTTGTTCACCAGTGTGGTCCAGGAAGTCGGGGCAGTGCCCAGGCCGTAATCGAGCTGGTAGGATTTGAATCCCGCGCTGGCGTTGGCGAGCACGGAAATGTCCAGAGAGGTTTGGGAGATGACCTGCCCCTCGTTTAGGCCGATGAACTGCAAGTTGGGATGAGGATCGCTGGCGTTACAGCTGCGAGTGGGCACGAGGAAGCTGTCCTTGAAGCCCATGTCGCGTGCCCACTGCTGGCCCTGCTGGTTTTGCTGGATCCATTGCCGGGCCCAGGGGTCGGTGACGTTGATGGCCAGGCGCTGCTTGGTGAATTCAGAACAAGCCGTGGAGGATGTCAAATTCGTCCAGGTGTCAACATTCACCATGCGCCAGAGATCCTGGTCGGCGGGCAGCGGCGGCTGATCGGAGGCGAAGTACTCGGTGCGCTCGCTGGGGCACCACTGGGAAGGCTGGGTTCCAGAGACGGTGCAGATCGTGTACTCGACCACCCCCTTCGGCTTTACGAAGGGGGTCGGCTTCCCGCCGGTCATTTGCTGAATCGCGGCCATCATGAATTGCGACCAGATCGGGCCTGCGCCGGTCACGCCGGTCGTGTTGACCATCGGGGTATCATCTGCATTTCCGACCCACACCCCCACCGCCAGGTCTGGGGTAAAACCCAGTGTCCAGTTGTCGCGTGAGTCGTTAGAGGTCCCGGTCTTGACCGCCGCCTGGAAGGGCAGGTTCAGAATGGAGTTCGGGCCGTAGGCCGGGGTGCGGGCGACGTTGTCCGACAGGATCGACGACATCAGGAAGGCGTGCTCAGGGCTGATGACCTGCTGGCCGGCGGGAGGCTGGTACTGGTAGACGACATTGCCGTTGAAGTCGACGATCTTCAGGATCGCCACGGGTGGGATCTGCAGGCCGCCGTTGGCGACGACCGCGTAACCGCTGGTCATGTCCAGCAGGCTGACCTCACCTCCGCCCAGGGTCAAAGATAGACCGTAATCGTCTCGGGTCAAACTGGTGATGCCCATCCGTTTCGCCATGCTGGTCAGGCTGACCGGGTTTGGGCTCGTCGGGTCGTCGTATACGCCGACAAACTGCAGTGCCTTGACCGCCGGAATGTTGTAGGAATTTGCCAGGGCCGTCCGGACGGTCACCGGACCGCGGAATTTGTGGTCGAAATCGTTGGGGATATAAGGGGGGTGGGTGTCATTCGGTTTGCCCGATGGCGGGAATTGGGAAGGCACGTCCCACAGCAGGGTGGCCGGGGTCCATCCTTTTTCAAAGGCAGCCAGGTAGGTGAATAACTTGATCGAAGAACCGGGCTGGCGCGTTGGACTGATGGCCATGTTGATCTGACCGGCGTTGGCGTTGTTGTAAAAATCCGGGGAACCGACCATGGCGAGGATCTCGCCGGTGGCAGGCCGGATCGCGACCAGGGCTCCGTCGGTGACATGCAGGTTAGCCAGGGCGGCAATTTGCGTGGTGACGGTCTGTTGGGCGGCATCTTGGAGGGCCGGATCCAGGGTGGTATAGACGCTGAAGCCGGAGCGGTAGATGGTCTGGGGATCGTAGCGGTCTTCCAGCTGCATGCGGATGAACTCCACCCAGTGCGGATAGCGCATGTCCGCTACCGAGGATGAAAAGGAGTAGGAGCTGATCTCTTGCAAAGCCTGTGTGCCGTCAGCCACATCGACGCAGACCGGCTGGCTGGGCCGGTTGCTGACATAGATGCAGTGGCGTTCCTGGCTCAACGTATACATCAGAGTCAGGACCTGCTCCATGCGGCTCATGGTCACCTCGCGATTGGTGTCGATATCGTACACTGATGGCGCCTGGGGCAATCCCGCCAGGAAGGCAGCCTCCCCCAGGGTGAGCTGATCCGCACTCTTGTTGAAGTAGGTCTCTGAGGCGGCTTCCACGCCGTAGGCCAGTTTTCCATAGTAGATTTCATTGAGGTACAGCTCGAGGATTTCGTCTTTGCTGTAACGGCGTTCGATTTCGGCAGCTAGGATGACCTCACGGATTTTGCGCCCGTAGGAAACCTGGTTGCGCTCCTCGGGGGTGAACAAGACCGCGCGCACCAGTTGCTGGGTGATGGTCGAGGCGCCGGAGACGGTCTGCCCGCTCTCCAGGTTTTGCCAGGCGGCTCGCAGGATGGCGAGTGGATCAAAGCCGGGGTGGGAGTAGAAGTCTTTATCTTCGGTCGCGATGGTGGCTGCGACCAGCGCGGGCGCGATGTGGTCGAGGCTCACATAGGTCCGCCGACCAGCATTGGGATCCATGATTTCGTAAAGGGTGTCCCCGTTCCGGTCCAGGATGCGCGTCGTTTCAAACTGTGCAGCACGGGAACGCAGATCGCTCACACTGGGGAGGGTTGCTGCAATGGTGTAGTACTCGTAGACTCCGAAAGCGACCAGGATTACGCCAAGGGCCGCCGCGATGAAGGCTAGGGCGATCAAGGCGCGCAGCAGGCAGCTGGCTGCCTTGCGCCATGAGGCTCTCGGATCGCCTCGGGCGGAGCGAGAGCGGTTGCGGCGTGAACGGCCTTTCTTCGTTACGGCAGCCGGCCCGAAAGCCGCCGGGGTGACGCGTGTGGCGGCCATGTCGATCTCTTCGACGCGGCGCGGCAGGGGCATGTCATGCTCGTCCAGAGCCGGGTGACGGATCGCGTGCGTCATCCCCTCAGGCGTCACCTTTTCCTCAGGGGATTCGGACTGGGTCTCATCTTCCGAGGAAAGCAGGCGCTGGAACTTTTTCAGGGGATCTTCAGGATTTGGGTCTTGCATCGGATACCATTGGCCTTCCGGACAGCGGTCGCGGCTTAGGGTTTGAGCATGACCAGGGCGGTCCAGACCCCTTTCATGACCACCTGGTCGGCCTGGTTTTTGATCGTCAGCGCCAGGGTGACCAATCCGGATCCCAGGCGCGGGAGGGCCTTGGTCCCGGTGACGTCCAGCTCGGCGTGGATGGTGTCGCCGAGATGAACCGGGCTGGAGAATTTCCACTCCTTGATCTCTCGCAAAGCCAGCACCGTACCCTCCAGAGCGCCGGTGTGCATGGCCAAGCCGGAGATGATGGACAAGCACAATAAACCGTGCGCGACCCGCTGACCGTAAGGCGTGGACTTGCTGAATTCAGGGTCCATGTGGATCGGGTTGAAATCGCCGGAGAGGCCTGCGAAGGTGACCACGTCGTTTTCCGTGATCGTGCGCGCAGCAGTCAGGATGTGCTGTCCAACCTGGAATTCTTCGAAATACAGACCATGCGGGGATGATGGAAGGGGAGACATCGTTATTCCTGGATGGTATGAAATTATTCTAGCACAAATCCTTTGACCTCCGGCTCAAACCCCCTTATACTGTGCCTATGCGCGATTGGTCTCTCGGATCGGGGAAGCCTCTTGCCCTGACCCTGGCAGCGGACTTCCGACTTTCTACCCCAGACTACACGAACGACCATATCTGGGAGCTCGAACTGGGCAGCGGCGATCCGCCCGCGCTGGCACTCCGCAGCACCTATGGCCTGCGGGCGCGGTCCATGCGGATTTTCCCGCGCTTCACAGCGAAAAACCAGACGGTCATGGACCCGGCCGGTTTCGCCGCGCCGCCCCAACTGCGCCGTTTCTACCCCAATTTCCTGGTTTTCGAGTATTCACCGTTCCCGGATATCCCGGTGATCGCCGAATACTGGGCACCCACATCCCAGACGGTTGCAGGACGGTTCACGGTGGCGAACCACACGCCCAGTATGTTCTCGTTCGCTCTGGAACTGTGTGGCCAGCTCGTCCCGTTTACGGGAAAAAGCTTTGCGCCCGCCTCCATGCAATCGGTGATTGTCCTGGCCGGTCGGAGCGAAGACTTGGCGCCGGTCATTTTCATGACCGGTGGCCCCCAGCCAGGTCCCGGACCATACCCATCCCTGGCGCTGGATCTGATCCTAGCTGAGGGCGAGACCCGGCAGATCACCTGGACGCAAGCCGCCCTTGGGGATCCGGATAGTTCCTTTGAGTTGGCCCGCCACACCGTGGCGCGGCGCTGGGACGCGGAGCGGGCCAAGATCGAATTGGTCAACGCTGCGCAGACCGTCGAGGTCTATACTGGCGATCCGGATTGGGATGCGGCCTTTGCGCTCGCTCAGACCAGAGCCTTGAGCCTGTTTTTCAACCCGATCAGGGGTCAGGTTCCTTATCCTTCCTTTGTCCTGGCCCGCCAGCCGGATCACGGCCATTCCCCGCTTTTCGATGGGAGCGATTATTCCAACCTGTGGAACGGACAACCGCCCCTTGAATCCTATTATCTGGCCAGCCTCCTGCCCGGGGCTCCCGAGCTGGCAAGGGGTCTGCTGTGCAACTTCCTCGCGGTTCAAACTGCGGATGGTGGGATTGATGGAAAACCCGGTCTGGTCGGCCAGCGCGGCCGCTGGCTGGCTGCCCCATTCTTAGCCGACCTGGCCTGGCAGGTCTATCGGACGAGCGGGGAGGAGGCGATCCTGGCCGAATCCTTCCCCGGTCTCTTGGCCTTCTACCGCCATTGGTTCGGACCGGAGCATGACCGGGATCAGGACGGCTTTCCGGAATGGGACTACCCCTTGCAGAGCGGCTTCGAAGACAACCTGGCTTTCACGGCCTGGCAGGCGGCCGGGCAGGGTGCCGATATCTCATTTTCGGAAAGTCCGGAGCTAGCCTCTGCTCTGTGTCGGGAGGGCAAGGTTCTCGCCCGCATGGCAGCGCGGCTCGGCCAGGAAGACCAGCAGGAACAGCTCGAGGAGCAGGCCAGGCGCCTCGGCGGCCTGGTTGAGGCGTGCTGGGACGAACAGGCTGCTTTCTATCACTGCCGCGACCGCGAATCGCATTTCAGCCCGACCGGAATGAAGATCGCCGAACAAGCCGGTTGCGGCATGTTTGGGATCCGCCAATCCTTTGAGCGGCCGCGGCGCATACTGGTGAGGATCGAATTCGAAGGGCAGACTGTCCGGCGGCCTGAAATTGTCCTCAAGGGACGGCGGGGAAAGGCCGTGCAGGCCGAGCAGCTGGCCAGGATGGATTTTCAATGGGGAACCGACCGGGCGGTCGCGACCACCCGCAACCTCTACTCCAGTCTGTCCAGCATCACCGTGGCAGGTCTGGAAAAGCTGGACCGTGTGATCGTCCAGGTCATGGATTTCTCCGGAGAGGACCATACCCTTTTCCTGCCACTTTGGGCAGAGATTCCCGATGCACACCGGGCCCGGGAACTGGTCCAGCGCTCGCTTCTGGCTGCGGACCGGTTTGGGCGGCGCTTTGGCATCCCCGCCTATCCGTCCGTGCCGGATCCCGCGGCGGACCCCGTCTGCATGGCGGTGCACCTGCCCTGGAACCATTTGATCGGCGAAGGGCTTTTGACATACGGATTACGCCAGGAGGCGGCTCAGCTGACCATGCGGCTGATGGACGCCATTGTCTTGAACCTCAGGGAACAGCGTGCTTTTGCGCACACCTACCATGCTGAAACTGGGGCGGGCAGCGGGGAACGAAATTCCGTGCAGGGGCTGGCGCCTCTCGGTTTGTTTCTCGAAGTGCTCGGGGTGGAGATCCGCTCGCCAGTCTGCGTTCTGCTGAGCGGAAAGAACCCGTTTCCTTGGCCAGTTACGGTAAAATATAGAGGCCTGACGGTCACACGCCAGTCGGACCGGACCGAAATCGTCTTCCCTGACGGAAGTAGCCATTCCCTGAACGACCCGATCGAGGCGGTCGTGTCCGTCGAGTAGAAGGAGGAGTGATGGAACAAGCCCCCATCCGTTATTTGATGATGGCGATCGTCCAGGAGCAGGACGTCGACGTGGCCGGGCGCGCTCTGGCCACGCTGAATGTACCGGTGATCCATCTGGCCAGCTCTGGCGGGTTCCTGGGCCGGCGCAATGCTACCTTGCTGATTGGCTTGCCGGAAGGGCTCGAGGAGCAAGCCATGGCGGCTCTACGGCAATCCTGCCGGCAGCGGATCGAATACCTTGCCATCCCGCTGGAAGGTTCGCCTATGCCGCTCCCAACACCGGTTCCGGTCACCGTGGGCGGCGCGACCGTTTTCACCCTGCCGGTGGAACGCTATGAGGAGTTTTAGTCATGAAGCTGATCCTAGCGATTGTCCGTGATTCGGACTCCGATCTCGTAACCCAGGCGCTCACCTCCAGCCATTTCCGCGTGACCCGCATCGCCTCGACGGGCGGCCTGCTGCGGCGTGGTGTGACGACCCTGATGGTCGGCGTGGAGGATGCTCAGGTCGATTCCGCCATCCAACTGATGCGCGACCAGACTAGCCCCGCCGGGGGGGGTGAAAAACGGGCGACAGTGTTTGTGGTCGATGTCGAAAAGTTCATGCAGGTGTAAGTTGCGGTTGGGGAGGGCATATGGAATCCAAGGTCGGATTATGTCTGGTGTTGCTCATCGGGCTCGTGGCCTGCACCCGTGACCTCTCTGCGGTCGCGCCGGAGCAGCCCTATCCGACCTATACTCCCTATCCGACGTACACTCCGGCCGTCTCCGACCTGACCGTTCCGACGCCGGACCCCAATAGCGCTTCCGTTACCATAACGGCGGTGATGAATCGGATCGAGGCGACCTGCGATCCGCAGAGTCGAAACTGGGATGCCGACCAGGCGTATACCATGTTCAGGAGTATCATCCCGTCGGACTGGGTGGAATCCAGGTGGTCGGTGATCAACACGGATGAGTACAGTGGTACCGAGACCTGTTGGTATGCCTATTATCGGCCTACGGAGGGGGAGATTGACTATGTCTTTTTCAATCAGGAACAACAGGCAGTGATCCAGAGGTACCTGGTACGATACGTCCTCCAACCATGATCGACGAGCAAGGAGAGGCGGGCAGATTAGCAGCAGAGGGCCTGGCCATGCAGTCCAGATTTAACCGAGAATGATGTTATCGATCAGCCTGGTCTTTCCCATAAAGACTGCCAGGGAGAGCAACACCCTGCCGTGTACTGATTCCAGCTCGACCAGGGTATCCAGGTCGGCGCAGGAGACATATTGCAGTTTTGCGAGCGGCTCGGTGCGGATGACGGCGCGCACGACCTGGCGGAGGGCCTCTGCATTGCGCTCGCCTTTTTCGTAGGCCGCTTTTGCCGCGCTCAGGGCGCGGAAGAGCACCGTGGCAGCCTGGCGTTCGGTTGGGGTCAGGTAGCTGTTGCGGCTCGACATGGCCAACCCGTCGACCTCGCGCCGAGTGGGGCAGACCACGATCTCAATGGGGAAATCCAAGTCCTTCGCCATGCGCTGGATCACAGCTGCCTGCTGGGCGTCCTTTTGTCCGAAGTAGGCTTTTTGAGGCTCGACCGCGTTGAACAATTTGGTCACCACCGTCGTCACCCCGCGGAAGTGGCCAGGGCGCATCGCGCCCTCCAAGCCCTGGGTCACCTGCTCCACGCTGATCCAGGTTTGGAAACCGGGTGGGTACATGACCTGCGGGGTGGGCATGAAGGCCAGGTCCGCCCCCGCCTCTTCCAGCAGGGCAAGGTCATGGGGCAGGTCGCGCGGGTAATTGGCCAGGTCTTCGTTCGGGCCAAACTGGGTCGGGTTGATGAAGATGCTGACGACGACGCTGGCGCACTCGTCCCTGGCCTGCTGGACCAGGGAAATATGTCCAGCGTGGAGGTAGCCCATGGTCGGGACGAACCCGACCGGTTCGGGGAGTTGCGACCGCGCCACACGTAATTCGGGAAGGCTGGTGACTGTTTTCATCGGAGCACAGACGCGCCCGGGGCCGAGGCTGGCTGTCAGAGGGCCTCAAGCTGATTGATCAAGGCGGTGATGACATCGAAGCCGCCCTGCCAGAAGGCGGCCGAGTGGATGTCGATGCCCGCCTCGGACAGGATCTTCACCGGGGCTTCCGAGCCGCCGGCTGACAGGATTTTTCGATAGCGGGGTTTGAAGGATTCTCCCTCGGCCTTATATTGCTGGTAGAGTGCCAGCACCAGCAGTTGCCCGAAGGCGTAGGCATAGACGTAGAACGGCACCCCGTAAATGTGCGGGATAGAGACCCATTCCCACTTGAATTCCTCACTGACCTCCACGGCCTCTCCGAACTGTTCCCTTAGGTTTTCGAGATAGACCTTGGCCAATTCTTCCACTGAGGCGTTCTGGACCACCAGATTGTGAGCTTGTTGCTCGAACAGGGCGAAGTAGGCCTGGCGCTGAATGGTGGCATAGGCATCGTCCACCTGTCTGAAGAGCATATCGCGGCGCACCGCCGCGACTTTCTCCGAGGCAAGCAGCTTATCAACCAGCATCATTTCACCGAATGTGGACGCCGTTTCGGCCAATGGCAAGGAGGCTTGGAAGGTGAAGGTGGAATGGCCGGCCGCCAGCATGGAATGGATGGCGTGTCCGAGCTCGTGGGCCAGGGTGGCCACATCCTCGCCCCGGCCTTGAAAGTTGATCTTGACCCACGGGGTCATCTCCGGGACAATGCTGGCGCAGAACGCGCCGCTCTGCTTGCCTTTGCGGACCTCGCCGTCCAGGTGGTTTTCGGTAAAGACCCGCCGGGCAAGTTCGCCGAAGTCGGGCTGGAAGGTGTTGAAGGAATCGAATACCATCTCGGCAGCCTGGTCAAAGGTGTAAGCCTTGCCGGATTTGGCCACCGGGGCGTAGAGGTCGTAGCGACGCAGGCGCGGTAGCTTCAGGGTTTTGGCCTTGAGACGGAAATAGCGCTGGAAGACCGGGGCGTTCTGCTTGCAAACTGCGAGCAGGGTCTCGACAACGTCGTCGGGGATGTCATTGCCCAGGTTGCGCGCCCCGATCGGGCTGGTGAAATGACGCAGGGTCAGGTTCTCGTTGCGCCAATCGCGCACCAGGGCCTGGTAGATCTGTCCCAGGATCGGGCTGTCTCCCCCGTAGACCCGGAAGAGTTCCCGGTAAGCCTTTTCCCGCAGGTCGGGGTCTGGTGCGCGCGTATGGACCGATAGTTCGCCGCGCGTCAACTTCTTAACCCGTCCCTCGAACTTGAGCTTGAAGAGATAACGGTTGGTGAGCGAGTCGTACAGGGTGCTCAGCGCGTTTACGCCCGTGACGTTCTTCAGGTTGATGATCTTTTCCTCTGGCTCGCTGAGGGTGTGGGGTTTGAAATGGCGTATTTTTTCGAGGTAGTAGCGATAATCGCCGGATACGTCCAGGAAGCGCCTGGCAGTGCCCTCGTCAAGATCTTTCCACCACAGGCTGAAGAAAAGGGTGCGGTTTTCAAGCTCGGCCATGAACTGCTGGATGCGGGCCATCAGGGCCTGGATGGCCTGGTCCTGTGTGTCGGCCGCGAAGGCCAGGTCGGCGAAGCCGTAGAGTTTTTGTGCCTGGCGGGTGATCTGCTCAGACAGCCTCATGATTTCCACGAACCGTCCCGGTTCCATGTTCGTATGGAGGTCCGTACGAACCTTTTCGAAATCGGCGACCTGCGACTCGAGCGATTTGAAAGCCTGCTCCAGTTCAGGGCTGTTCAGGCCCTGGAAGAGGTCATTCAGGCTCCAAGCGGTTTGTTGGAAGGTCATCAGATTCTCCTTGATCATGGTCTGGTCGGCTGGAGGAGCAGCCTGCAGGGCGGGGAGCGCGGGAATTACTTGGGATAAAAATAAATGGTGCCATCCGGATACTGGCCTGCGACGACCAGGCCATTAAACATGTTCTTGCCCCGGAGGCCTTCATAATAACCATAATGTGCGCCAAGGGTTTTAGAGAGATCTCCTCCGAAAACGACCAGGGCTGCACCCTGTTGGCGGAAGGCGACCTGCGCTCTGTCGTTTGGATCCGAACCATAAGGGGTATGCTCATTGAGAAAGCTGGCTTGCATTTCGCCCAGCAGGTCATAGGAGGGACGATCGGCCCAGAGTAGGATCACGTCAGTGCCATTTGAGACAATGGGCGTATTTTTAGGCAGCGCTTGAACCGCCTTGATCAGCGCGGAATCCTTCCACGTGGTGGACAGCGAACTCGTACCAGACCGGGATAGATTAATTGCACCTACAGCCCCGGGAAGGTACCAAAAGAAGAATAGGCCTGCTACCAACCAGGGGATCACCTGCATCCAAGGACGACCATGAAACCAGGCTTTTTGCCAGCAGCAGAAAGCGCCTAGCGCGCTCCCAACGGCACTTGCATAAACCGGTAATAGCTGACGAGCATCCAGGCGATTGGGCAGTGAGAAGAACAGATAAGTGAATATCAGGAATACGGTGCTGGCGATTAATGAGGAGGCGAAAAGGCTAAAGATCTGGAAATTACTGTCCTGGCTTGCCAGGTTGCCCGTTTTGTTTCTTGACCTTGCAGCAAGCAGGGTAATGAAGATCATGCCGGTCGCGACCAGGATTAAACAAATGGAACGTGAACGTTCTTTCACGAAGGGAAGCTGCGCGTTGAACGGGATCCAGCTCCAAAGTATTCCCGAAACGTTAACTCGAAATTGTTGAAATCGAATCGGGAGCTGGCTCAGAGTTGCCCCCTGACCAAGCGTGGATTGACTGACCCGAAAATGAATCGAGATTACCCAGATCAGGAAGGGCACGGCGGCAATAAGGCCAAAGACAAACGTTTTTCTCAGCCGTTGTCCGACTGTGCCTCTATCCACAAGAAACACAAAGATCAGCTCTACTGCAATTATGGGAAGTCCGTCATAGCGGGTTGTCGCCAAGAGGCCGGCGAGGAGCGCGGAAAAAATCAGCCAGCGTTTTTGGCCATTTTGCAGATGGCTCACGAGGCACAGCAAGCTTCCGAAATACAAAACGAAGTACAGCGACTCGGTCAAGACCGACGTATAGGCCTCGAGGAGTGCCGGGAACACGCCGATCAATGCACCCACGATGATGGAAAGGGCCGGTATCGAACTATACCGATAGAATAGATATTCTGCAAGAAAAATAGTTGCCACAAAAAAAAGAATATCCAGGAGGCGGGCGGCTTGCAGCAGATCGATCTTGACTAGGTAAAATAAGCCCAGGACTATGGAGTAAAGCGGCTCTTGAATGGTGGGCTGAAAAAAACTTCCGTCAGGAAAATAATAACCGATGCCTATTCCTTTTGCGAAGTTCCGGGCTTTCACAAGATAGGAGACAGCATCGCTTGCCCCGTAGGGTCCGGGTGCCGTACCATAAAAAATCAGCACGCCTCCTAGCAGGGCAATACCCATGATCGCCAGAAGCAGCCAATTCCGTTTAGCGAACCATTTATTAATTTCTGGCATAGGATCTAGTCGACTTCATGTGCTGTGTAGAGATCAAATAGCGATCCGTTGAGGGTCGACCGGGACTCATCGTAAAGGTCGGTGTGAGAAGGTGACACCGCTAAGCTAAAGATTGAACCGGATGTGGACAATGTCCCCATCCTTGACAACATACTCCTTACCCTCCAGGCGTAGTTTTCCCTTAGCCTTGGCCTCGGTCAGGCCGCCCAGGTCGATCAGGTCCTGATAGGCGCATACCTCCGCCCGAACAAAACCCTTCTGTAGGTCGGTGTGGATCTCTCCGGCTGCTTCCAAAGCCGTGGCACCCCGGCGGACAGTCCAGGCGCGCACCTCGTCCTCGCCGACGGTGAAGAAGGACTGCTGGTTGAGCAAATCGTAGGAGATGCTGATCATGCGGTTGAGTGACAGTTCCTGGATTCCGTACTCTTTCATAAAGACCGCGGCATCCTCCGCGGATAGCTGGGCAATCTCCATTTCGAGCTTGCCTTGCAAGGCGACGGACGGACCTTCGCGAATCATGGCGGGGGCGGGCTGCCCCTCTCCCAAGTTGAAGAGGACCAGCAGCGGCTTGCGGGTTAACAGGCCAAAACCGGAGAGGTACTTTTCCTCCTCGGGCGAGATCGCGATCCCTCGCAGGGGTTTTTCGGCCGAAAGGACCTCGTGCAGACGGGTGAAGAGGGCCGTCTGGCGTTCATTGAGGACCTTGTCCGTGCCGCCTTTCTTGCGCTCCTCGACCAGGCGCTCGAGCTTGCGCTCCACTGCGATCAGGTCATTCAGCAGCAGCTCGCCATCCATCGACGCCGCGTCCCGGGCCGGGTCAACGCTCCCGGCGGGGTGGGGTAGGTTCTCATTCTCAAAACAGCGCACGACGTGGATGAGGCCGTCCATTTGCGTCAGCTGGTTCAGCAGCGGCCCGGAGAACCCGGACTTGGCTGCGCCGCTTTCCAGTCCGGCGATATCGGCATAGGTCACCTTGGCATAGATGGTCTTCTTGGGTTTGAACAACGCCGAGAGCTTGTCCACGCGCGGGTCGGGGACGTCGACCACCGCGGTGTGGACTTCGATCCGACCGGCGCTGGCGGTGGTCGGCGTGTTGACGCGCGTTAGGGCATTGAAGATGGTTGTTTTCCCAGATTGCGGCAGACCGATTATTCCAAGTTTCATCTTGACCTTCATTCGGCGAGTGGGTATACTGAGGCTGCCAGCCGGAGTGGCGGAATTGGCAGACGCGCACGACTCAAAATCGTGTTCCCTTACGGGAATGAGGGTTCGATTCCCTCCTTCGGCACAGAAATTATAACATAGGCATTTTTGATCGGTTTGGGAAGGAAGGCGGCCTGCCCGGCCAGGGCGGGGGTAAGGCACGGCGCGAGGGAGAGTGCTTACTGGCGTTCGCGAGACCACCTCTGGGTGGCCTCGCTTTTTTGCAGGCGCCCAGGGCCGCATTCCTGCCCCGGTTTAGGCGGGAGGGTATAAAATTAAAACAGACCGCTCTCTGCCTGCCTGTGTGCGTCCAGCTCTTCCGGAGGAAAGCCTATGCCTGCCATGAACGACATTCTGGCTGTCATCTTGGGAGGGGGACGGGGGACGCGGCTTTACCCCCTCACCAAATTGCGCTCGAAGCCTGCGGTGCCCATCGCCGGGAAATACCGGTTGATTGATATCCCGATCAGCAATTGCATCAACTCTGGAATATACCGGATCGATGTCCTGACCATGTTCAATTCGCACTCGCTGAACCGCCACATTGCCCAGACCTATAACTTTGATGCTTTCCATACCGGTTTCGTTGAGATCCTGGCGGCGGAGCAGACCCCCCAATCCGCCGACTGGTATCAGGGCACTGCAGACGCCATCCGCAAGCAGTTGTTCCAGATTCGCGCCTCCCGGGCGAAATATGTACTTGTCCTGGCCGGCGACCATCTTTACCGAATGGATTACTCTGCTATGGCGGAATTTCACTGGCAGCGCGGTGCGGATGTCACGGTGGCCGTCCAGCCGGTGGGTCGCGAGGAGGCTTCCCGGTACGGGCTTTTAAAGTGCGGGGCGGACCGCCGGTTGACCGCCTTCGTCGAGAAGCCCAAGGAGGCAGCCACGCAGGAGGCCTTCGTCAGCCGGGCTGAGGCGGAGCGCCCCTTCCTGGCTTCGATGGGGATTTATTTCTTTGAAACACAGGTACTGATTGACCTGCTCCAGGACAACCCGGATTTCGATGATTTCGGCAGCGATATCATCCCGCACGCCTTGAAGACCTACGCCGTCTATGGCTTCGGCTTTGACGGTTACTGGAGGGACATCGGAACGATCCGTTCTTTCTATGAGACCAATCTGGAATTGACCTCCCAAAATCCCCCCTTTGATTTCTACAATAGCCAGAGTCCGGTCTACACCCACTCCCGTTTCCTGCCGGGTTCGATCGTGGAAGACAGCCTGTTGAAGGATGTGCTGCTGGCAGAGGGCTGCCGGATCCAAAAAGCGGAGATCTCCCACTCGGTCATCGGCTTGCGCAGCGTCATTGGCGCGGGAACGAAGATCCAGGACAGCGTCTTGATGGGTGCGGACTACTATACGATGGATACACCGTCCTTGCCTCCGATCGGCATCGGATCCAACTGCCACATCGAGGGCGCCATTATCGACAAGAACGCCCGATTGGGTTCAGAGATTATCATCCGTCCTTTTCCACGCGGCACCGACATGGTTGCCGAGAACTGGGTCATCCAGGATGGCATCGTGGTCATTCCGAAGCATGGCGTGCTTCCCTCCGGGACGCACATTGAGCCGGCCCACAACCCGTGACCGATCGATTCACTGGTTGGTTGATCCCCACCGTCCGAAAAACCAGGAATTATGAACTCTCCCGTCCCGCAGAACCAAGACCCGACCGCCCCTGTCCAAGTTGAAAGCTGGCACACGCTTTCGGCCCAGGAGGTACTGGAACACCTGAAGGTCCGCGAGAACGGCCTGAGTTCGGATCAGGTGGCCAAGCGCCTGGCGCAGTACGGACCCAACCAGTTAATGGAGGCACCGCGCGGTACGTTCCTCAAACTACTCTGGGAGCAGTTTGACAACTTCATCGTCATGTTGTTGATTGCGGCTACCATTGTTTCCGCGCTGCTGGGCGAGTGGGTGGATGCCGGCGCGATCATTACCATTGTGCTGCTGAATGCGATCCTGGGTATCATCCAGGAACAGCGCGCCGAGGAGGCCCTGGCTGCCCTTAAAAAAATGGCCGCGCCCGAGGCCCATGTCCTGCGCGGCGGTCATCATGCGACGGTTTCCTCACGAGACCTTGTGCCGGGAGACATTGTTTTCCTCGAAGCAGGCAACCATATCCCGGCCGATCTACGTCTGCTGGAAGCGGTCAACCTTGAAATCGACGAATCCGCCCTGACCGGCGAATCGCTGCCGGTCCACAAGAACGCCTCCATGAAACTGGAAAAGGATATTCCGGTGGGTGACTGGCGAAACACCGCCTTCATGGGGACCACGATAACCTATGGGCGCGGGCGCGGGGTGATCACGGGCACCGGCATGCGCACGCAACTCGGCCTGATCGCGGCCATGCTCCAGAATGTGGAAGAGAGGGAGACGCCGCTTCAGAAGCGCCTGAACCAGCTGGGTAAGTTGTTGGGCTGGGGCGCGCTAGCCATCTGTGCCGTGATCTTCTTGGTGGCGGTGTTTGAGAATACGCAGCTCGGCCTGATCGGACGTGAGGGCCTGCTCGCTTACCTCGCCTCCTCAAAAAGCGAATTGGTTAACTTCTTCCTGGTCGCGGTCAGCCTGGCCATCGCGGCCGTGCCGGAAGGGCTGCCGGCGGTCGTGACGATCAGCCTGGCGCTAGGAATGCGCGAGATGATCCACCGCCATGCCCTGATCCGCCGCCTGGCCTCGGTCGAGACGCTGGGTTCTGCAACCGTGATTTGTTCGGATAAGACCGGCACCCTGACCCAAAATGAGATGACCGTAACCCGCATGTGGGTGGATGGACAGTTTGTAGAGGTCACGGGCTCCGGCTACTCACGGCGCGGCGATTTTTTGGTGGAGGGAAAACCGGTATCTCTGCTGGGGGACTACCCGGGTATTCTGACAGCGCTCTGGGTGGGTGCCCTGAACAATGACGCGGACCTCGAGCCGCTCGAAGGAGACCCGGACAGTTATCGGATTGTCGGTGACCCGACGGAAGGCTGCCTGCTCATCGCGGCGGCCAAAGCGGGCACTGTCCAGGTGGATTTGGAGAGGGCCTATCCGCGCCTGGATGAGGTTCCATTTGACTCGGAGCGGAAACGCATGGTCACCGTTCACGACGTCTCCCATCCGCGCCCGGACGACCTATCCCCGTATACGGATGGCAAGAAGAGAGGCTGGGACGTGATTGCCGTCAAGGGGGCCCCGGACGTGGTGCTAGATTTGTGCACCCATTATCAGACCGTGGACGACACCTCGCAGCCGATCGACGAGAGCACCAAGCGGCGCATCATGAAAGCCAATGATGACATGACCCGCGATGCCCTGCGCGTCCTGGCCGTAGCTTACCGGGATGTCCCGGAGGCCGAGAAGGACGTTGAGGCGCTGGAGAGGGATCTGATCTTCGTCGGCCTACTTGGCATGATGGACCCGGCGCGGGAGGAGGTCAAGCCGGCCCTGGCGAAGGCCACCCAGGCCGGCATCCGGACGGTGATGATCACCGGCGACTATCCCAACACCGCCCGGGCGGTGGCCCAGACGATCGGGCTGCTGCAGCCCGGCCACCAGGTCCTGACCGGGGCGGACCTGGACCGCATGAGCGAAGACGTGCTCAGAGCCGGGATCGAGCAAGTGGACGTTTTTGCACGCGTCTCCCCCGAACACAAGCTGCGCATCGTCGACGCCCTGCAGGCCAATGGGGAGGTGGTCGCCATGACCGGCGACGGTGTCAACGATGCTCCGGCCATCAAGCGTTCGAACATCGGTGTGGCGATGGGCATCACTGGCACCGACGTGGCCAAGGAAACCGCCGACATTGTCCTGACGGATGACAACTACGCCAGCATCGTGGATGCGGTCGAGCAGGGGCGGATCATCTACAGCAACATCCGTAAGTTCGTTTACTACCTCCTGTCTTGCAATCTGGCCGAGATTGCCAGTATCTTTCTGGGCACTCTGCTCACCCGGAATTCGCCCCTGACGGCCATCCAGCTGCTCTGGCTGAACCTGATCACCGATGGGGCGCCCGCTTTGGCGCTCGGAACGGAGAAGGGGGATCCGGACATCATGTCCCAGCCTCCACGGCCGCCCAAAGAGCCGATCATCAACCGCTTCATGCAGTTCGGCATTCTTACCCAGACCATTGCCATCACCGGCGTTACCCTGGCGGCCTATTTTTTCGGCTTGAAACTGCATCCAGCACAGCCCGAGTTCGCCGAATCGATGGCCTTCATCACGCTTTCCGCCTCGGAACTGTTCCGCGCTTACACTTCCCGCTCTGAGCGCTATCCCCTGTTCAAGATCGGCATCTTCACCAACCGCAATATGAACCTGGCTTTCTTGTCGTCGATGATCTTGCTCCTGGCAGTGGTCTATGTCCCCTTTCTGAACAAGATCTTCAACACCGTTCCCATGGGCTGGCAGCAGTGGGAGGTGATGCTGCCCCTGCTGCTGATTCCCTCGGTCGTAGCAGAGATGGTCAAGTACATCGTTTCGAGAAAGAAGACAGCCTGAGAATTTAACAAATGGGCCACGTGAGCAATGGATGACCACCGCCCGGGTCCTCCATGGCCGCTCTTTTTGTTGGGTGGCAGCCCTGAAAGCAGGTACAATTGCCGCCGCGGTGCTGGATGGGTTTCAGGTAGAGCCGCTTGCGCTCGTCAGCCCGCTGGGCACGACGGATAATGTCCTGCTGGCCCGGCAGATCACCAACTCCAGTCCGGCGGTCCGGGAGCGTGTTCATTTCAACACCATCCGGAACTTTTCATTTGGTCTGGGTATGGAGAATGTGGTGATGGGAGTCGCGAAGCATGCAGAATAAACAAGGGAAGGATCGTCGTCAGAGAACGAGCGGGGCTTTTCCCATTTACCCTCTTTTGATAGGGCTCTATCCTGTCCTGGCCTTGACGGCTTTCAACATTACCCAAATCCACTTGTCCATGACTTATCGGTCACTCGCCTTTTCGGTAGTGTTTTCGATCGGTCTCTATGGAATTCTTCGTCTGGTCTTGCGCGATTGGGCACGCGCGGCGTTCCTTTGCTGCCTCTTGCTGATCCTGTTCTTCTCTTTCGGACAGGTTTATTCACTACTAAAAAACCCTCAGAATCCTGCACTTCCCCTCGTACGGGATCGCTACCTGGCATTGGTTTGGGTCGGTTTGGCTGGATTGTCTGCATGGATATCCACGCGCAAATCGATCCGGTTTGCCTCTGTCACCAACGTGTTGAACGTCATCAGCCTGCTCCTGCTGGTCTATCCTGTTTATCAAGTAGTCGAATTCAATGTAAAAAATCAACTCATTAAACCAGCCCCGATCGAAACCTCTTCACCCAGCCTGTCTTTGCAACCCCATCCGGCCTACCCGGATATTTATTACATCGTCCTTGACGCCTATATGAGGTCCGACAGTATTAAGGCTGTGTATGGCTACGATAATTCCGCCTTTCTAAAAGCCTTAACCGCGCGGGGGTTTTATATCGCCAGCTGCGGTATGAGCAATTATCCATATACTGAGCCTTCTCTGGCATCCTCGCTTAATTTCAACTACCTCGACAAGCTTGGGGTAACGGACAATGATGCAGCCACTTCCCTGGTCCAATCCAATGCGGTTCGCCAGTTCTTGAAAGCGCACGGGTACACGATCGTCGCCTTCGAAACCGGGTTCGGCTTTTCTGAGTGGACGAACGCCGATGTCTATTATAACTACAAGCCAAACGCTAGTGGTTTCAATGAATTCGAGGGGCTGTTTTTGCAGACAACGATGGCACGCATTATCCTGGATTTCACAAAAGAAAATCAAGGCGCGAGTCTGACACCTGCCGCCATATACCATGACAGGACCATTTACAACCTGAATATCCTGAAAAATATCCCTGACACGGTAAAAGGCTCAAAGTTTGTGTTTGCGCATTTTAGTATTCCTCACCCTCCCTATGTGTACGGGCCTAACGGGAAATTTGTTTATCAAGATTTCGATGATTCGATACTGAGAAACGAGACGGATTTTAACCCTCCGTTGAATGATACAACCGATCTGACAGGTTATCCAAATGCTCTCATCTTTATCGACAAAGAGATGCTCACGGTGGTCGATCAAATCATCGCCAAATCAAAGACCCCTCCGGTGATCATCATCCAGGGAGATCACGGCGCCTTTCGGTATAATACGCCAGCACAAAGGATGTCGAATCTGAATGCGTATTATTTACCCGGAGTTAAAGCCCCCCTTTCCCCGACCATCACGCCGGTCAATACCTTCCGCATTATCTTCAACGCTTATTTTGGCCAAAACTACCCACTCCTGCAGAATGACAGCTGGTATTCCCCTCCCGATGACCGCTGGAATTATACGTATGTCCCAAACAAATGCGGCCAATAGACACAGCGAGCCGCGCGGTGGGTACGGAAGGCTGGGGCGCGCCGCCGGCCTGCTTTCTTTGCCCTTCGTGGATTTTCCTGATGAATTGGGAAGCGAGGGGGATTAGGATGTACGCCTAAGCCGAGGTCCGAAATAGCCCGGCTGGAGGGATCCCAGGTTCGCGAATGATTTCCGGTGGATTTCACACAGGCCCAGGCGCGCGATGGCCTCCTGATGCTCGTGCGTGCCGTAGCCCTTGTGGCGCTCAAAGCCGTAACCGGGGTAGGATCGGCCCAACTGCCGCATCACCTCATCCCGTGCGGTTTTTGCCAGGACGGAAGCTGCGGCAATGCTCAGGCTGCGCTGGTCGCCTTTGACCAGGGCCGTCTGGGGCAGGGATATTTCCCGGAAGACGAGGTAATCGGTTAGCAGGTAATCGGGAGAAAGGTCGGTGAAGGCACGCGTGGCGGCCAGTCGGGTAGCCGGGAGGATGCCGATCGTGTCGATCTCCTCGGCAGAGGCAAACCCCACACCCCATGCCAGGGCGCAGGCCTTGATGCGCGGCTCCCAGGCCGCGCGTGCAGCCGGACTCATCTGCTTGGAATCGCGCACCCCATATAACTTCTGGGTGAGGGCAGGGTCGACCGGCAGGATGATGATGGCGGCCGACACCGGACCGGCCCACGCGCCGCGGCCGGCTTCGTCAATTCCGCCGATCCGTTCCAGGTGTGAGTCCCAAAGGGCTTGTTCAAACTCCAGTGTGGGGTCTTTCCGCTCAATCCCGGACGGCATAGACGCCCCGGCGTTTATTTCGGCGGATGGCCAGCAGGTCAAGTGTCATCCGCCCGGAATCACGCAAGACATTGATCTTGCTTTCCGATTGATAGGTCCAGGGGATGCCAATTTCTCGGATGGTGTAACCGTGGCAGCGGGCAATGGTGAGCAGTTCCACGTCGAATGCCCAGCCGGTCAAGGTCTGATAGCGAAAGATGTCTTCCGCCACATCGGCGCGGAAGCATTTGAAGCCGCATTGGGTATCCTGCAGGCCGGGCAGGATCAGCAGACGGATCAACCCGTTGAAGACCCGCCCGCTCAGGTGGCGAAGATATGGTTCATGATAGCGATGTGCCCCTGCGATCTCGCGCGAGGCAATGGCGACCTGACAGTCCAGCGCCGGGGGAATAAAACGGTTGATCTCCTCGATCGGCATGGAAAAATCAGCATCGGCGATGAACCGGTAAGCGCCAAGCGCCTCGAGCACGCCGCGGCGGACCGCCCGGCCCTTGCCGGCTGCATCCTCGTGCAGGACGCGCAGGCTGGGAAAGTTGCCCGTAAATTTTTGGGCCACCTCCAGGGTGCGGTCGCTGCTGCCGTTCTCCACCACCACCACCTGGGAGGAATAAGGCTGGGTTTCAAGGAACGCAAAAACCTGCCCCAGGGCGCGTGGCAATCGGGCCTCTTCATTTCGGGCCGGGATCACGATCGAAAGAAAGGGGGGATTCAAAGAAGCCGGTACCTGTATTTAAAAATTGCGGATGACCAGGAAGGCAAAGACAACCAGCAGGATCAACTCGAGGACGGCGCTCACGACCAGCAAAATCAGCTGGCGTCGGCTCAAAGCAAGTCTGGTGCGGAGCGACGGCTTGGGCTGGATCTCGGGGATGGAGGCTGCATCGGCGGGCGGCTGGCTTCCCGGTACGAGGGAGGCCTCTGGCGCCTGACCCTGCTGGTCTTGCGGGGTGGTGGCCTCCAGGAAGTTGAACCCCAGGCTGTCGGGGTTCCAGGCCTGGGCGCCACCTGCTGCGGATTGGGGAAGGGGAAGGTCGGTAAGAGGTGATTCTATTGCCGGCAAGGTGGTGCCCGCTGCAGCTGCTACCTCCACCAGGGGCTTGGGCGGGGCAGGCTTGGGCGGGTTCAGGATCCGGCTGGCGATGTCATGCACGGCTTCGGGAGTTAAGACGAGGCGCGACTGCGTGAGCGAGGCCGCGAATCTTTCCAGGGCATCCCGCATCACCACCCGCACGATGGGTCGCAGACTGTCAACGTGAACGCCGGGGTCGGAGCAGAGCAACACGGCTTCCACACCGGTCAGGGTCATGTATCCTTGCCGCTGCAGATAGACCTGGACCGCGCGCGCCATGCGCTCCGTGCGGGTCAATAAATTCGGTTTTTCGTCTTTAAAGGTGCTGCCTGATATGGTACCCCACTGGTCTCCCTTGGCGCGGTAGGTGCCTTGCAGAGAGGTGACATAGATCACATAGACGCCGGGGGGGCCGATCAAGATGAGGGGGATGTTCGCGTCGAGGTCGGCCAGGGGGACATTCCGCAGCACCGTGAAACTCTTGTCCAGGACCTTATCCAGGGCGGCGATGATCGACCTCTGCGCTTGAACCTCGGTGATCCAAATGGAGCCATATTTCATGATCGCCCTGACCCGGTCGGGAAAACTGATCTCGCCCGTTTCGGGGTTGAAATAAGCAGTCTGGTCAATGATTTTCATGCGGGTACCCTCCGCCCCGGGAGAAATGACTCAGAAGATCGGCACGCCGGCCAAATGATCCCGTTCCGAGGCCTGTCCATCGGTGACGACCGACCCTTGGATGTAACGCACGGTGCGGCCGATCTGGAAGTTGCTGCCCTGGTATTCTTTGCGCTGACCGGTTACGAAACGTTTGCCCTGTTTCAGCCGTCCAACGAGTTCGTTCCGTCCGAGCAGAATGCGTTCGGACCAGACTGCACCCCGGCGCTCGTAAGCACGGACAAGGGTGATCTGGCCCCCTGGCGTGTAGTGGACGGCCTCGATGACGCCGTCGAATTTCGTGCGTGCCATGATGATTCCTCCATAACTATTTTACTTCGGATTCATCCAGACGATGGAACAAAACCGCCGAGAGTCGCTAGGATCTCGGCGGTCCAGTCGGGGTGGGCGGATTCGAACCGCCGACCACCGCGTCCCAAACGCGGTGCGCTGGCCAACTGCGCTACACCCCGCAGGGTGATGTGAGTATAATGCGAACCATGCGCCGACGTCAAGCGGGCGGGTGGACCCCGATCCTCTCCTGGAACCTGATCTGGGCCTTGGCGCTGTTCAGCGGAGCGTCAGCCTGCACCCCGGTCCGGGCCGTGACCGTTCCTCCGCCCGCCTCCCTGTCGTCTGAACCCCCTGCCTCGCTCCGGCCTCTTCCACGCCCAACTCTCGGCCCGGCACCCAGTCCGGAAAATGCAGTGACGCCCGCTTGCGGTCCCGGCTCGATCGAAACGGTGGATATCCCAACCACCCATTTGCCGGAGGCCCTGCATGCCTCCATTTATTTGCCCCCCTGTTATCAGGACCACCTGCGGCAGCGCTACCCCGTGCTGTACCTTTTTCACGGCCTGACCTCCACCGACACCCAGTGGATTCGCCTGGGGGCACCCCGGACTGCCGACCGTCTGATCGCGGCGGGGGAAATACCAGCCTTCATCATCGTGATGCCGTATGACCCCTCCGGGCAGGAGCCGACCCAATATGGCTTTGCTGGGGCGATCACGCAGGATCTGGTCCCGACAATCGACTCGCGCTACCGCACCCTGCCGGACCGCTTGCACCGGGCGGTGGGCGGGCTTTCGCGCGGGGCTGGCTGGGCCATCCACCTCGGCCTGACCCGTCCGGACCTGTTCGGGGCGATCGGTGCGCATTCTGTGGTCGTGTTCGACAGTGATGGAATGCTCGTCGCTGGCTGGCTGGCTGCGATCCCTCCCGGCTCCCTGCCGCGCATCTATCTGGATATCGGCGATGACGACGGGGGGTTGCCGGGCGCCCTCCTCCTGGAGTGGATGCTCACCGCTGACGATATTCCGCACGAATGGCATCTCAACCGCGGCTCCCACGATGAGTCGTACTGGTCGGCGCATGTCGAGGCGTACCTGCGCTGGTACACCTCAGGCTGGTAGGCGGGTATAATCCTAAGGATCGTTGGGAGAAGATATGCACATCTTGGTTACTGGCGGGGCCGGTTACATTGGATCGGCGACTGCTGAAGCTCTTCTGAATGCCGGACATTCTGTTGTCGTTTACGATTCGCTGGTGGCCGGATACCGCCAGGCAGTTCCCCAGGGCGCCCGGTTGATCCAGGCGGACCTGGCGGACGCTGCGGCCCTTTCTGCGGCACTCCGCTCCGGGAAATTTGATGCGGTCATGCATTTCGCGGCTTTCATTGAGGCCGGCGAAAGCATGAAAGACCCGGGGCGATTCTATCGGAACAATTTAAGCGGTTCCTTGAATCTCATTGAGGCGGCCCAACAGGCTGGGGTGCCGCGCTTCGTGCTCTCATCCACCGCGGCCGTATACGTCTCGAGCGATGCCCGCCTGAGCGAAGATTCTCCCTTGGGTCCCCTCAACGTCTATGGGCACACCAAGCTGGTCGTCGAACAGGCGCTGGAGTGGTACCGCAGAATCCATGGGCTCCATTATGCCGCGTTGCGCTATTTCAATGCCTGCGGTGCGCTCCCCGGGCGGGGCGAAGACCATCGCCCGGAATCGCATCTCATCCCGTTGGTGCTGAAGGTCGCGCTGGGCCAGCGCCAGGCCGCCTCGATCTACGGTACGGATTACCCAACTCCGGATGGCACCGGCATCCGTGATTATGTCCACATCGCCGATCTCGTTTCAGCCCACCTGCTGGCGCTGGAGGCTCTCGGCAAAATGGATCGATTGGTTTACAACCTTGGAAACGGGAACGGCTATTCGGTGCGGGAGGTGATCGCAGCTGCCCGCCGGGTAAGCGGACACCCGATCCCGGTGATCGAGGCTGCGCGCCGGCCCGGGGACCCGGCCCGTCTCGTGGCCGCTTCCGACAAGATCCGCCGTGAACTGGGTTGGTCTCCGAAGTATCCGGATCTGGAGGTTATTGTTTCCAGCGCATGGGAATGGCACCGGACTCATCCCCAAGGTTACCGCTAAGGCGTCAGACTGGAGGTCACCCTCCAGTGCCGGTGAATGTTCGGAATATTGCCGCGATGCTCTGGGGGTTGGAGGGGGTTTCTGAGGGTGGACTGCCTGTGAATCGGGAACAGGATCCCATCGAAATCCCCAGCGACGATCTGGGAAATGCTGTCTGATCTCCCCCTGTGATCGGTGGTCCCGGTTGGCAAAGCGCATCCTGGAAACGCGTCTGCGAGTGCCTGCCATAGCCGGAATGTGAATCCGAAATCCCCTGATTTTTCACAAGCATCACGATCTTTCTCCCGACTCGAGCAGCCGCCCCAACGGCTACTCATGGCATTGGTGACTGCCTCTCCGAATCGGGCCGAGTGGCCAGGAACAAGCTGGCCACCATTAGTATCCAAACGAAGGTTTCCAATTCAAAGAAAAGGCTGTAAGTGATGTTCGCCACCACGGCATAGAACAGGATGACCAGGGGAAAAAAGCATTCCAGGGTACGGCGGTGAAACGCGAATCGTATCGTTCTGACGATCATGAGAATGACATTCGCAAGGAAGATGGTCAGGCCGACGATCCCGATGTACAGCAAGATGTCCATGAACCCGTTGTCCCCGATTATCACGGGGTAAGGCCACCCCATCACCGCTTGGAGCTGGAGGCGGTAAGAATTAAGTGTCCAGAAAGCTCCGAAACCATAGCCGAACCAGGGACGCTGGTTGACCACGTGTGTCAATAAATATGTCCACAGGGGTACGCGCCCCGTCAGGGAGCTGTCGCGATTGAACAGACCCAGTACGGAGTTGAATTTCAGGGAGATCAGGATGCCCACCAAAACAAAGGCTCCTGCGATCAATAAGTAATGAAAGGGCCGCAGGCGATCTTGCACTTTCAGCCAAGTCCAGATCAAAAGAATTAATAGGTTTAATAAGATTGCCAGGATATACCCGGTCGCCGAATGGCTTAAAAATACCAAGAGCATGGAAAGCAAGTAAAAAACACTATCCAGAATCGCCATCCCGTCCCGTCGGGGAAGCTCCAGCAGTATGCGGATCAGGAAAACACTGGTGAGCAGGGCGAGAATACTCCCCGTAAAGTTACGATGAAAGAAGACCCCGTTCCAAGAACCCACATAGGGATAGCTCTCCATGATTCCGAACCCTGGAAAAATCAGCCCAAGGGCAAAACTAAAAATCACTACCAGCGCTCCAAACCAGAAAAGGATGTCCAATAATTCGAGGCAGCTGTAGCGTATGCCGATATAGGCGCCGAGCAGTGAAGAGAACAATAGCACCAGGGCCCGATATAAGGTAGCGCTGGGTGAAACGGACCAGCCCAGTGAGAAAAATGCAATCCCTAGAAACGGGATCATCGGCCAGTTTTTCCTCCAGGAAGTGGAATATTCGTTGAACAGTCCGCGCTGGACCAATAGCCAGAGGCCCAATCCGGCAGTCAACAGCCATACGAGCACCTCGAGCCAGGCGTGTCCCCCCAGGGTTGCGGTGGCTGGATACAAGGGAAGGATTCTCATTGCCCGGACATTTGCCAGTAAGAGAATCAGGATGATTGCCACAATCTCCATTGCTTGATTCGAGGACTTCGATCGCATAACGGCCTCCCAGGTGGATTTAGTACGAGCCTCTTCCGATCAATACTTCCCATATCGTGCGGATCAGGATCAGGATATCGAGCCAGATGGAATAATTGGAAATGTAGTATAGGTCGTCTTCCGTGTGTAGCTGCATGGGCTTATCACTGCGGCCATTGACCTGCCACCAACCAGTGATCCCCGGGAGGACGGTTAGGCGCTTGCGTTGCCACGGCAGGTAATTCTCGACCAGGTTCGGTATTTCCGGTCGGGGACCGACCAGGCTCATGGTGCCTTCCAGCACATTGAACAGTTGCGGGAGTTCGTCTAAGCTGGTTCGTCGCAGAAATCGCCCCACCGGGGTGACGCGGGGATCCCTACGGGTTTTATGGATGATATTGCCATTTTCATCGGTATGCTCTACCAGAGCGCTCAACCGTTCCGCACCCGGCACCATGCTGCGAAACTTGTATAAAGTAAACAGACGCCCGTTTTCGCCGACGCGCTTCTGCTTGAAAATGATCGGCCCGCGATCCTGGATCCAGATGAGCAGGGCGGAAATGATCATCAGGGGCAGGGTGAGGACCACAGCGATACTGCCGACGACCAGATCGAAGGCACGCTTGACCTGGAGCTGGTATTCGTTGATGGCCGGGGCGCGCAGGTCGAGCATGGGGATGCCGGCCAGATCGGTAACATCCATTTTGTAGAGGGCGAGGTCGAAAAACCCGAGCGCCACCCAGATATGCACCGGGGCGTCTGCGAGCAATCTGACAATTGCGGTGAGATGCTGGTAGGCCGAATGTGGCAGCGCGATGACCACATCGGTCACACCCAGTGAGCGGACGACTTGCGCGACGTCCTCATTTTTCCCCAGGAGATTCACTCCCTCAACCTTCTCGTACTTGCTGTCATCAAGAAAGCCGATGACTTGAAGGTTTTCCAGTGCCTGTCGGTTCATTTGCTCGCGCACTCTCTGCCCAAGCGATCCGGCACCCACCACCAGCACGCGACGATTGCCTACCTCCGCCTGTTCCTTCCGCCAATGGAAGTATGCCCGTGCCAGGATTCGCCAGAGCAGAAAACCACAGTAAGCGAGGAGGATGATCAGGATAAAGAGGGCGCGCGACATATCGCGGAATGACAGGTAGAGGATCCCGGCCATTGAAATCGATAGGATGACGAATGCCAGGGTAAGCGTCGAAAACTCATCGACCGCCCGCAGGAATTTTTTGCCATCGTACAGGGCAAACGATGAAAATATGAAAACAGTGGCCCATGGAAATAGCACGTACAAAAGCAGGGGAAGCCCCACGCCCTCCGGGATGTTTTTGATGTCCAGAACGCCATTGATGGATGGGCGGAGATCTGCCGCCAGGACCATGCTGGCGATGACGATCAGCATGTCAATGAGCATGGAGAGAAGTGCAAAGTTTGTGGAAAAACGCCTCAACATAAGCCCTACCTTCGGGGATGGACCCCCAACAAATCCAGGCTCGCCCAGAACAGAAAACGAGGGTTATGGTACAGGTAGCGACGCTACAGACGACCGGGTTCCTGCGCCAACCTGAAAAACCACTCCAGGCCGGCTCGCTGCATCCATTTTGGAGCTTGGGGTTTCAATCCAGCATGAAAATCAAACGCGGCACCCACGCCGAGCATGACGGCAGGGATTTCCCCACTGTGTTCAGCCATCCAGCGTTCCTGTTTGGGGCAGCCCAGACCGATAAAGAGGATGCGCGCACCGGACCGGATCATCTCCTCGGTAATTTTGCTCGATTCTTCCTTGCCCAATACCCGGAAGGACGGGCTGAACGCGTAGACCACATGCAATCCCGGGAATTGCTGGCTCATCCGCGACACGAGCGTTTCCAGGGTGGAAGGATCCGCGCCGTAGAACCCTACCGGGATCTGTTCATCGGCGGCCATTTTCAAAACATGCAGCATGAGAGTAGGGCCATAAACGCGCGTTTGCCCTTTTACGCCTTTTAATCGTAGCATCCAGACGAGCGGCATGCCGTCCGGTATTACTAGATCGGATGAATTGACAGCATTTCGGAAATCAATCGAATCGTGCGCCTCCATCAGCACGTGAACATTCACAATGCAGACTGAACGACTTTGTTCTGTCAGCGCCCAATCTTTAACCCGGTTCGTCGCTGAAGCATAATTGGTAGCATTAACCCTTATGTCGAGCAAAGGCAATTCATTTTCCTTCCGCAATGGCTTTTTCATAAATTTCCATAAGGATTCGGTAATTGCGCTCGGGTGTGTATTTCTCCTCGTATTCCTTGCGAGCATGGGATCCCAGTCGTTGAGATTCATCGGGATGATTCCATAACCATTTTATTTTTGTGGCTAAATCAGTGGAATCGCCCGGGTTAAAGAGAAGGCCCGTCTCTCCGTCCCGGACAATTTCCTCCATCGATCCAAGCCGACTTGCAATCACCGGTATACCTACCGTAAAAGCTTCCGCGATCACCATTGGGAATCCTTCATAACATTCAGACGGAAACACCAAAAAACGCGCATCCTTCATGAGATCGAGCACCTCCTCATGAAGGCGGCCGTTGAAATATTCTACTTTCTCGAGATGGTATTCACTGATCAAGCGCAGAACCATGCCGCGCAGCGGTCCATTGCCGACAATTCTCAGGGGGATGGATGGCGATAAACCCTTCCAGGCTTCAAGCATGGCTTGTAGCCCTTTTTCTTCCGAAAGCCGCCCAACAAAAAGTACATAATTCCCCTTGGCGACGCCAACACCCGGATCCGCAGCAACAAAATTGGGTTTGACCATGAGTTTGGACTCGGGCAGTCCACCTTTTATATATTTCAGCCTCGAGAAATTTGTCAAAACGATATAGACATTTACCAGATTTCTCCACGTTCCTAGGATTCGATGAGAAAAAATCATGGCCGCAACGCATGCTGTTTGCGATCTTGAGCTGCGATAGCACGCATGGTAGATTCCCGGGAGAGCAAAATCTTTCCCCAGACACTCCTCACATACGCGGGAATCGCGGAAGAAAGTGGCAGACGGACAGAGAAGACGATAGTTATGAAGCGTTTGCACAACCGGGACACCTTCTTCCCGGCATGCATAATACGCAGAAGGAGAGACCATAAAAAAGGTATTGTGAAAATGGGCAATATCCGGGCGGTGGGTTTTAATTATTTTTTTGAGGGCATGATAGGATTCGTTCGACCAGGTTGTGTTAAGGGCAGCTGTAAGAGGCTTCATCGCGTCAATCCGAGAATTGGAATCGGTATACGGGATCACGTGATGCCCCTGGGCTAAAACCAGGTTTTGTTCCGCAGCAAAGACCATGTCCTCGCCACCGGGCTGCCGGTAATAATTATGAACGAGGAGAATGCGCCCAGCAAGCATTTTGGATGATGGTTACAGTTTCTGGCAAACCAGGGCCTGGTGATAAGTAAAGACACTCACGGCAACCCCGGGGAAGAGTCTCAGCAGGCATTCTTTGATCCAGTATTTTGCAAGCCCTTTGGTTCCATCCTGATACACATAACTATCCTTGGATCGGTTATAGATCCGCCAATCAAGGATCTTGAATCTACTGGTTTGTAGCAGTTGTCTTATTGTTCGGGGAGAATAAAAATTAATATGTCCAACTTTGTCGAAGGTGTAATCCAGAGGGAGTTTCCCATTATCTTCAAGGGGAACTTCCACAAACACAAACACGCCGACCCTAGCGGCCTCATATAATAATTTTCGCGGATGCTCGACATGCTCGATCACATGGCTCAAGACCACCAGATCGAAGGCGCCATCTCGGAAAGGGATGTTGTATCCATCGAAACGCTCTGCGCTGGCAACATTTGGGATATTTTTGTTCTTTATCGTTTTTACTCCCGATGGGGATATCTCCAATGCATGCAGCTTTCGCCCGAATTCCTGCTCCGCTAGCCTCTCCAGCACCGACCCCTCCCCTGCTCCAATCTCGAGGATGAGGTCGTGCGGATAGTTTGCGCAAAGGGAGATTATATTCTTGGCTTTCTCGAAGGCACCGATTCGACGCCATTGTAAATCTCCGCCCTCATAATAGCTGGCGTAATTCTCGAGCAGATGCTGGCTAACAGATAGGTCTCTCATCTTACGAACTTTCTGCTCGTCGCAGATTGCTTTTCAAACGCATAATCGAGTGCCCGTCTGAATCCCAATACCATGTGTTCATTGTCCCATTTGGCTATGATCGTCCGGGCATTTTTCCCCATTGTCTCGCGTAATTGGGGATTATCCAATAACATGCGCAATGCTGAAGCCAGATCATCAGCACTGCCCTCTTTCACAATATAGCCGTTCAAGCGATCCTGAACCAAACCCCCGGCCGCTGCCCCAACCGCATCTGTGGCGATCACTGGCACCCCCTGGTTAAAAGCTTCGTTTACAACCAAGCCCCAGGGCTCTTTAAAGGTTTTGGTTGTGATCGATGGTAGCACACACACATAGGCAACCGCATAATAAGATGTCGTTTGTTCCGGTTTAACATATCCTGCAAAACGGACCCGGTCAATAATGCCTACTTCAATCGCTCGGTTTACCAAAGGATTGCGGTGTGCCCCATCACCCGCAAACACAAGAATGCTGTCATCCCTGTTGAGGGAAGCAAAAGCATCTATCAAAAAATGAATTCCCTTCGCTTTCTCCAGCCGTCCTAAGTACAGAATGATCTTCTTCCCTTGGGGGATATTCAGGTTCTGAATGATTGCGATTTTCTCTTCCTCGCCGACCAAGCGACTGTGAGCGTCGTTATCAACCGCATGCGAGGTAACAAAAATGTGCTCTTCGCGCACTCCTTCGCTCAACAAATATTTTTTAACATGCTCACCATAGACGACGAGAGCATCCGCATGCCGATAAATAAACCGCGTGATCGGGAACATCAACAAGTGACCCGGCGTCTGTAAGCGCATCCATATTCCCGTCCACAGGATGAAAGGTTTTTTTCGCAGTCGTGAAACCAAGTATGTTATGGGAAGTGCAAACCGGCCATTGATACACTTAATATATGCATCATAGCTACCCCCGAAAAGTTTGAATGGAAGGTCAGGGGTAATGCGCGTCCGGCCTATCGATACGCCATGGAGATACTCATAATGAAAATTTCCCGAGTGAACGCCATTTTGTTGCTGCCAGTACCAATCATTTCCCGCAGAAAAGAAATAATAATCGATGTCATAATATTGTGAGAATATCTCAAAGGTCCTCACACGGTAATGCGGACAAAAATTGGTGACAAAAGCAACACGCATACCTGGTGTTCCTCGAAAATCAGCGCCGCTTGCAAAGATAAACCATTTCGCCCCCCAACAAGGAAATCCACCATTCACGGAGTTGGGGGAAACCGCCAGTGGTCTTGCGGACTAAAATTTCAAACCCTTCGTTCTTCAGGAACTGGTCAAGGGCGTGTTTGGTAAAATAGTGTAAATGCCCGCCATCCCAGCCCTGGTCATTCGATGTGATGGGGATTCTTCCGATTAGGATTCGGATGCGGTTTGTTAATGAAGCGACATTCGGTACGTCGATAATTAAAATACCGCCCGGCTTTAATATGCGCCTGATTTCGCGCACGATCGAAAAAGGTTCAAAAATATGTTCTATGACTGCAAGGATAGTGACCGCGTCAAAATGATTATCCGGGAAAGGTAGCACACCGGCGTTTAGATCCACCATCTTTGCATCGAAACCTTTTTCACGCACAAGCTTGATTCCACTCTCAACGATATCAATACCGGTTAGCTCCTGGTAAAGTCCGGCCATGCGAATCTTTTCGAGAAAGAGACCATCCCAGCAACCGATATCCAAGAGCCTTTCCCCTTTCCCGAGCAGGCTAAGCGCAACCTCGGATCTGGGATTGGCGTTAGGATTGAAAATGGGATCGAGAATTAATTCATGGAACCGGTCACGTTTTTTTTGTGTTTTGGTGTCATTTCGTACTTTTTCAATCCACAGGTCGTTGTAGAATTTTCTTGCATCCATAAAAGAGTCCCAGATTACAAATTGGCCCAGCGCTCAAGCCACATTTGGACGACGATCAACAACCATAATTTCAACCAATGATTATGAAGTCCATCTTGCATGTGCTGGTCCACGGTCTTTTTTACCATTGCAGCGTCAAACAACCCCTGCCGCCTCAAGCGAGCTGGATCAAGATAGTCGCGTACCAAAAAGTTTAATTCATTTCTGAGCCACATTTCCATTGGCAGTGCATTAAAGCCGTGCTTCGGTCGATTCACAATTTCAGGAGAAACAAAACCGCAGAGGGCTTTACGGAGCACATACTTATAGGTCGAACCGCGCAACTTCATATCCAGGGGCAATCGCGCCGCGAACTCCGCAATGGCGGGATTTAAAAACGGTGCACGTGTCTCTAAGCTGTTTGCCATCGATACCCGATCCATTCGCGCTTGAGTGTTCTCCGGCAGGTATGTAATCATTAAGGCGTTCGCTTCACGATAAAAGGCGCGCGGGTGAAAGAGGGGCGCGGAATATGCTAGAGCAAAGCTGGACGAGGACAAATTGGCTTTTCGGTCTGTCGAAATGGTTGGCGTACCATCCGGCGGCCAGGCGCCATATCCAGTTAAATAATACGCGGCCGTCATCAGATCGCCAAAGGCGAGGGCTCGTGACCCCTTCTCAAACCTGCTGTTTCTCAGTGCTCGGCCGGTGAGTGAAGTACAAAAGGCGGCGCTTTTTCGAAGAGACCGTGGCAACCGATAAAAAGGTTCGAGGCGTGAAAGCCAGTTGAAAACAGGATAGCCCCAAAATAACTCATCCCCTCCATCGCCCGAAAGCATGACCTTGAACCCGGCTTCGCGTGCTTTTTGAGTAATTAAATATGCAGCCAATAATGCCGGATCCCCATTGGGATCATCCAATAGCCAAGGCAGCTTTTCAATCAACCCAAATACATCGGTGGAGTTCACCCAGAGGGTGGTGTGTTCCACCCCCAAAGTTTGAGCCACTTGTTCGGCCACTCTGTTTTCGTTATATTTTGGTGAAAATTCGAAGCCGATAGAAAAAGTACGCACGCGCTCCTTTTGGATCTTTACCATTGAGGATACCACCAATGAAGAATCAATCCCTCCGCTCAAGAATGCTCCGACGGGCACATCGCTGACCATGCGGCTCTTTACACTTTCGAAGAATAATTCTTTGAACTCTGCCACATATTCTGCTTCGCTCACACCGGATGCGGGGTGGGATGAATCGGGTGGATTCCAGAACTCATGGGTTCGCACGTCGCCGGTCTCCTGGTCGGCGACAAGATAATGACCCGGTAATAATTTCCAGGTTTTGTGATACGGTGTTTGGGGTGAAAGTATGTATCCCAGCGAAAGAAATTGATCCAGCACTTGCCAGTTGATCTCACGGCAGAATCCCGGCGACAACACTAGCGCCTTGAGCTCCGAAGCAAAAACTATTCCGCCTGAATGTTGATAATAGTAAAGCGGTTTCTCGCCGAAGCGATCTCGCGCCAATAGAAGTCTCTTGCGGCCAGAATCCCAAATTGCTATGGCAAACATCCCGTCGAATTGTTCAAAGCATTTCTCCCCCACCTCTTCATAGAGATGAACGATCGTCTCCGTATCTGTATGGCTGATGAAGCAATGTCCTCTCGCTTGTAATCCATCTCGTATTTTTAAGTAGTTATAAATCTCGCCATTTTGCACGACAGCAATCGTTTTATCCTCGTTCCAAATTGGCATTCGTCCCAAGGGAGATAAATCGATAATGCTTAATCTTCGGCTTCCCAAACCAATCTGAGGCGACCAAAAATAACCTTCATCGTCAGGACCGCGATGAATTAAGCTCCTGGTCATTTTGGTAAGTGTATCGCGATCAATCGTATACTCTGATGTCGAGCGGGTAATAAATCCTGTGATTCCACACATAAAAACGATTCTCCCGTGGTTTTAACATACTCAAGCTGCCCCGATAGAAAATCAATGCTTTTGGATGGATTAATATCCTTTTCTCTTTTTCCGGATGGGCAGAATTACACTCGGGTTCATTATATCCTCCATACCCGTTTCCGTTGCGTGCAGAGGTAAAAAGTCGGATAATTTTATGGGCCGACAAGGAAAACCGTACATCTGCATCCAATATCATCGGGTAGGGAAGGGGATGACCGGAATGGTTTCGTCGCGTATTCAATTCGTTGCGATGGGATTCCATTTTTCTGCTCCGCCGTCCTCTCACCAGTTGTTTAAATCCGGAGAGGTTCTCAAAGTACAAAACCATGTCATGAAGGGATAAGGCCCGAGATGGTCTGGAGGTAAAAAATTCCTATCGCATCTAATCTTTATAGAGCATTCCTTCCCAATTATTTGGACCAGAAGACGAACGCACCAATTTCATTGGCCAACCTTCTCAGGGGGTCTGATGAGCTTAAGAGCTTCAAGCGGGCAATAATACGAAGTTGGCCGAGGGGATTTCCTTTTACAATTTGGCCAATTGTCGAACCCATTCCCGTCCAGGAATTCACCTCCAAGGGAAAGTAATTTCTCCACTTCCTGAGAATAATCGCTGTCCCCGTACAATTTACCTTCCCACCACTTGTCAGAACCACGCCCTGCTTCCATTAACATGAGAAGTCCGCCAGGGCGCAAACAATCTTTATTTAAGATCATTTGCACACATTGTTTTCGAGCGGGCCCATCGACAATGACGACATCACAGAGCATATCAAGGGCGGCTATATATTCACTTATGGACGTCCGTAATTTCAAGAGGAACCGTGTTTGATTAAACTTCAATTCTATATCGACGCTCTTTTGCGATTTGTCCATCTGCCCTCGATGATGGATGGTCAGATCACTATCGACTCCTAAATTGAGAGCTGTATTCAGTAAGGATGCAACCACAAGCCAAAACCAGGAGGGGTTATTTTCAATGCCCACATATTGGGCTCTCGTGAGTTTCATCATTTCGGTGAGGTGATGAATGGTTGAGGCACCGGTCCCAAATTCAACGACAATCGGCGAGTCCAATGGTCGATAATAGTTAACGATCTCATTCCAAATATTGGGACTCATCCACGGATAGTCATCCTCTAGTAAATGAATAGCTACATTTTCCCCCCTTGCGTGGATTCC
The DNA here is from genome assembly GCA_050013095.1 of Anaerolineales bacterium. Taxonomy (GTDB): domain Bacteria; phylum Chloroflexota; class Anaerolineae; order Anaerolineales; family Villigracilaceae; genus UBA877. The sequence goes on from JBEKFY010000017.1 coordinate 55,049, forward strand.
GCGGTTCCAATTCGTGAGTTTCGTCGGCAAGATCCGTTTAATGGTTTTGCGAATTCGAACGATCGTAACGTCAAATTGATACTTCGTTAATAAAATATCCCGGCCGGCTTCAATTCGACTCATAGGCATCCTTCTTATTGATCAGCGAATCGACGAACCATCTTTTATAAAGGATCATGAGGATGATCACGGTTAGAAGCGAAATGATCACCAAGCTCCAGACGGCTCCAGCCAATCCCCAAAAGTGAATGAAGATTACCCCTGTGATTAAGCCGATGGGCGCGACGACCATTTCGTAAACCAAGTTAAACTCGGGCTTTTGGATGGCTTTCAAGATGAGAGAGTACCCCGTTGAGAATGCAGTGAAGAAAGGAATTAATCCTAAGATTGGAATTAAGTGGCTGAAGCTAGCGTATTTTCCGCCGTACAGAAAAGTTTCTAACTGGGATGAGAAACCCCATATCAATAGCTCATAAATCCCGGCGGCAACCGTCAATAAGGCTGCCAAGGTAGCCGCATTTTTGCGTATGCTGGAGAACTTCAATAGTCCAAAATCATAAGAAAGGATTGGAAGGGCCAATGTGGCAATGGCGACGATTCCTTGGGCGATTGGCGCGGTAAAGTTTTGTAATGCATCTAGAGCTCCTGAGGCTTGTATATTGATCAGCCCGGCTAGAAAAAAAACCTGGATCTGATTCGACAAGAAAGACAACACAGTAGCTGCAGCGATCCATTGACCGTAAAACCATTGTTCCTTTGCAAGGCCTCGCCACGTCAACCCCGGGAGGCCTTTCTTGTTCTCCCAGTCTGATTTTTTCCATAATAGAAAAAATGAAGCGATTACGCTGGCGGTGCCTAACAATAAAAAGCCAGTAAATGCGTTCAGAGATTTTGTAGAATGTAATACGATTGCCCCAATGATCGAGGAAATAAAATAAGAACCACTGGTCAAGGATGCAACGGCAGGCTGCTTGAGGATATAAAATTCCCGACGGACTAGCCACAACAACAATAAAAAGGGCAATGCGATTCCTACGCCTATGAAAGCATCGCCCAAGGGCCTGTTTTTTAAAATAACCATGTACCACCCTGTTAAAATGGCAATCAGTGCGAGTATGGTGGAGGTGGCCCCGTGCAGCTTTAGCTGGATATAGAAGTAGTCTGATGGTTGTTCGGAATATTTGGCAGGCCCGAACACGCTCATAGGTTCTAGAATAAAACTAGTATAAAAGCCGGTTAACAACAAGTAAAAAGTGAACGCGATTACGAAGACGCCATAATCGCTGAGCGTCAGCCAGCGGGCGAAGAGAATACTTATGATGAAATTTGCCCCTGAGAATAAGCCCTGATCGAGAATACTGAACCCGCCCTTGAATACCCACGATTGATAACGAGAAAATAGCGATGCAATACTCATTGATTAATTATAATTGACCTATCGCGAAATCAAACCGTGCAGGCTGTTAAAATACAATGAAATCGATGCCGACGATAAGAAGGAAGGAGGAACCATGCGATGGTAAGAGTTGACCAGCGACCGATTTCCGCAGGCCGTCCAACAAGCCGAAGGGATATGCCTGTTGCCTCTTTCCTGTATCGAGCGCCACGAGCATTATCTGCCGCTGGGCACGGATATGCTCATCGGGCGCGCTCTTTGCGACTGTGCCGCCGAGCTGGAGCCGGCGATTGTCTTCCCGGATTTCATCTTCACCCAGATCCTGGAAGCACGCCATTACCCCGGCTGCATCGGCATCAATCCTGAGCTGATCATCCGCTTGATGGAAAATGCCTGCCAGGAAATCGCCTGGAACGGTCTGAAGAAGATCGTCATCGTCAACGCTCACGGCGGTAACGATCACCTGATCCATTATTTCACCCAGATCCAGCTCGCCAGTTGGCGCGACTACGTGGTCTATGTAGCTCAACCGCCCTATCCTGATCAGGAACAGGCGGACGAGCCCCAATGGGAGACAAGCCTCGACGGCCATGCTGGCGAGCAGGAGACGAGTGCCATCCTTGCCATCCGGCCGGACCTGGTCCATAAAGAAGCTCTCCCCACCGATGGGAAAGGTCAGCCGCTCGATCGGCTCAAGCCCCTGCGCGACCTGGGTGTGGATGTGGGCGTGTGGTGGTATGCCGACCATCCCAGTCACTACCGGGGTGATGGCGTTCCGGCCACTCCCGAGAAGGGGGAGCGCTGGCTGGCAGGGCGTGCTCGCGCCCTGGCAAGGACCCTGCGTGCCATCAAGGACGATAAGGAAGCCAGACGGCTGCAGGATGAATTCTTTGGCAGGATGAAGCAGCATTAACGATGACCGGGCTTCGGGGGTGGATTTTGGCCCCCGGAGGCGTTTCCGGGAGCTCAGGGATGTCCATGCGGATTCCTTCTCTGCCCCCTTTCATTTTTTCACAGACCATTGGAGTCAAAACGGTGAATCGTCCCAAGGATTTCTTATAAATCTTTTATTGACGCCCTTTTTCACCCGTGATATGATTCTATCCAACTGATTAGCACTCTCGAGGCGAGAGTGCTAAAACTGTAAAAAACCATGAATGATCTGAACGAACGCCAGCGTCTTATCCTTGCCCTCATTGTACGCGATTATACCGAGACCGCCGAGCCGGTCGGCTCGAAGCGCCTGGTCGAACATTACAAACTCGACCTGTCCTCGGCCACGGTCCGCAATGAGATGGCCGCCCTGACCGAGATGGGTTACCTGCGCCAGCCGCACCCCTCTGCCGGGCGGGTCCCCACCGAGGAAGGCTACCGCTATTTCGTCACCCACGTGGTTTATCCTTCCGACCTGCCCGAACCGGCCCGCGATACGATCGCCCACCAGTTCTATCAGGCTCGTCAGGATGTGGAACAGTGGATGCCGCTGGCCGCCTCCATCCTGGCTCACCACTCGCGGGCGGCATCCCTGATCACCGCTCCGCATTCCGAGCGGGCGCGCTATCAGCACCTGGAACTGATTTCCACCCAGGGACGCCAGGTCCTGATGGTCCTGGTGCTGACCGGCGGCGAGGTCAGCCAGCAGATCCTGACCCTGGCCGAACCGGTAATGCAGGAGCAACTCAGCCTGGCCGCGGATCATCTGAACACGGCCTGTCATAACCGCACCACCGAGGAGATCGCTGCCCTGCCGCCGCGCCCGGATGCCCTTGAAAAGGATATCCTTACCCTGGTCCTGCAGGACATGAATCGCGATGAGCAGCGCGTCTCCGGCGAACTCTACCTGGACGGCCTGACCAATGTCCTCGCCGAGCCAGAATTCCTTGAGTCCGGTGACGCCCGCCGGGCGATCCACCTGTTCGAGGAGCGCTCCGTGCTTCAAGACCTTCTGGCCCGCACCATGGTCAACAGCACCGTTGGCGGGGTCCAGGTGCTGATCGGCGGGGAGGGCAAGTGGGAGGAATTGAAGCAGTGCTCGATGGTCCTGGCCCGCTATGGTATTCCGGGCCTCGCCACCGGGACCCTGGGAGTGTTCGGCCCGATCCGCATGCCCTATGCCCGCAATATCCCCACCGTGCGCTTTATGGCCGATCTCTTGAGTAGTTTGGTTTCAGAAACGATGGCTGGAGACGAAAATGAGCAGTAAAAAAGTGCGCCCGGCGGCGGAAGAGACCCCGACGGAACCCCCCACGCCGGGATCCGAGCAGGCGGCTCGCCGTTCAGAGCCGGAGGGCATCCAGCCGTCCGCCCCTGTCGCGGAGGCCGGTCCTGTAGTCGCGGCCGAGGAGCTTGAGGCCCTGCGCCAGCAGCTGAGCGAAGCCCAGGCACAGGCAGCCGAGTACAAGGATGGCTGGCAACGGGCGGTGGCAGACTTCTCCAACTACCGCAAGCGGCTCGACCGTGAAAACCTTGAGATCTACCAGAATGCGGCGGGTGAAATCATCAAGCGTTACCTGCCGATCCTGGACGACCTGGAGCGCGCCCTGGCGTCCCGTCCGGCGGACCTGCCCTGGATAGAGGGCATTGAGTTGATCTGCCGCAAGCTGCAGGCGATCCTGGAAGCCGAGGGTCTCAAGCGGATCGAGGCAGAGGGTCAGCTCTTTGACCCGAACTTCCACGAAGCCATCTCCCAGGAGCCGAACGCTGATGTCGAAAGCGGAAGGATCATCGCGGTGGTCCAGAACGGCTACATGCTGGGTGAGCGGGTCATTCGACCGGCGCTGGTAAGGGTAGCCCAATAATCGATCTTGTCGGGGTGGCTTTGGCCAGGCCCCGACCACGGAGGAAGCATGGGAAAAATCATCGGGATTGACCTCGGCACGACCAACTCGGTCGGAGCGGTCATGATGGGTAGCGAACCGGTCGTCATTCCCTCTTCGGAAGGTGAACGGCTGGTGCCATCGGTGGTGGCGGTCAACAAGAACCATGAGCGCCTGGTCGGAAGGGTGGCTCGCAATCAGGGCATCATCAACGCCCAGAACACCATCTTTTCCATTAAACGGTTCATGGGTCGGAAATATGAAGATCCCGAGGTCCAGCGCACCCTGCCGCGCGTCCCTTATGCCGTTGCGACGGCCGATAACGGGGATGTACGGGTCATGATGGACGGTAAGGAGTATTCCCCGCCGGAAGTTTCAGCCATGATCCTGGCCAAGATCAAGCGCGACGCCGAGGCCTATCTGGGCGATAAGATCGATCAGGCGGTCATCACGGTTCCGGCCTATTTTAACGACGCCCAGCGCAATGCGACCAAGGACGCGGGCAAGATCGCCGGCCTGGATGTGCTGCGCATCATCAACGAACCAACCGCTTCTTCGCTGGCCTACGGGATGGACAAGAAAAAGAACGAGGTCATCGCGGTCTATGATCTGGGCGGCGGTACCTTTGACATTTCCATCCTGGATGTCGGGGAGGGCGTCTTTCAGGTCCGTTCCACCAACGGGAACACTTTTCTGGGGGGCGACGATTTTGACCAGCGCATCATGGACTATTTCGTCCAGGAGTTCCAGAAAGAGAACGGCATCGATCTGCGCCAGGACCGGCAGGCCCTGCAACGCCTGCGCGAGGCCGCTGAAAAGGCCAAGATCGAGCTTTCGACCATGATGCAGACCGAGGTCAATCTGCCTTACATTACCGCGGATGCCGGCGGGCCTAAGCACCTGGTGATGACCATGACCCGCGCAAAATTGGACCAGCTGACCGGGGACCTGGTGGAGGGGACGCTCGTCCCGGTCAAGCAGGCGCTGGCGGATGCGAACCTGACCCCGGCCGATATCAGCGAGGTCGTTCTGGTGGGAGGCATGACCCGCATGCCTGCGGTGCAGGAAGCCGTGCGCCGCTTGTTCAACAAGGACCCTCACAAAGGGGTCAATCCGGATGAGGTCGTTGCCATCGGCGCGGCCATCCAGGCGGGTGTACTGGGCGGTGAGGTGAAAGACATCCTCCTGCTGGATGTCACACCCCTGACGCTCTCCATCGAGACCCTGGGAGGGGTGGCCACACCCCAGATCCCACGAAATACGACGATCCCGACCCGCAAGTCTCAGATCTTTTCCACCGCCAGCGACAGCCAGACGCAGGTCGAGATCCATGTCCTGCAGGGAGAACGCCCGATGGCGGTCGACAATAAATCGCTCGGCAAGTTCATTCTGGACGGCATACCGCCTGCTCCGCGCGGCGTTCCCCAGATCGAGGTCACCTTCGATATCGATGCCAACGGCATCCTCAAAGTCACGGCGGAGGATCGAGCCAGCAAGCGCAACCAGCATATCACCATCACCGCTTCCTCCGGCCTATCGAAGGAGGAGGTCGAGCGGATGCGCAAAGAGGCCGAGACCAATGCTGCGGCGGACCGCAAGCGGGCCGACCTGATCGAGGCCCGCAACACGGCGGACAGTAGTATCTACGCTGCCGAGAAGATGTTGAAGGATTTCGGCGACAAGGTCCCCGCGGCGATCAAGTCCCAGGTGCAGGACAGCCTCGAGGCCGTGCGGAAAGTGAAAGACAGCGAGGATGAGCCTGCCATCCGCAAGGCGGTCGAGGCTTTGAGTCAGGCGGTCCAGAAGATCGGCGCCGCCGCCTATCAGCAGCCCGGTGCTGCTCAGCCCGGGCCGGAGCCTGCGGGGGGGCAGGGACCGAAACCCACCGGCGAAGGGGATGTCATCGACGGTTAAGTCAAAGATGCCTAACGAATGACCCAGCGCGACTTTTACGAAATCCTGGGAGTCCCCCGGAATGCTTCGATCGACGAGATCAAGACCGCCTTCCGGAAGATGGCGCGCCAGTACCACCCGGATGTCAGCAAGGAACCCGATGCCGAAGAAAGGTTCAAGGAGATCAACGAAGCGTACGGTGTCCTGTCCGACCCCGAGAAGCGGGCCCGTTACGACCAATACGGCCGCGCCGGTCTGGGGGATATCGGCGGGATGCCCGATTACACGGTCGACTTCTCCGACCTGATGGAAGAGCTGTTCGGCAGCTTCGGCTTCGGACTGGGCGGCAGCGGACGATCCAGGCGCCCTCATCGGGGCCGTGACCTGCAGGTCCAGGTGGCGTTGAGCTTTGAAGAGGCCGTCTTCGGGGTCGAGAAGGAAATTGAGGTTACCCGCAACGAGGTCTGCAGCACCTGCCGCGGTTCGGGGGCTGAGCCCGGCACCAAACCCCAGAAGTGTCCGACCTGCGGCGGGCGCGGGGAAGTCCGTCAGGTACGGCAGACCATCTTCGGTTCGATGATGCAGTCGGGGCCCTGCCCGAATTGTAACGGGCGCGGCGAGGTGATTGCCACACCTTGCCACACCTGCCGGGGCGGCGGGCTCGAGCGCAGGACGGTTAAGAAGACGGTGCCGATCCCAGCCGGGGTCGACACCGGTACCCAGATCCGCCTGGCGGGGGAGGGCGAGCCGGGTGTCAACGGGGGTCCGCAGGGGAACCTGTACCTGGTGATTGGCGTTCAGCCGCATTCCTTTTTCAAGCGGCGCGAGAACGATATCCTGCTTAACCTCGACATTAACATCGCTCAGGCAGTGCTGGGGGCGGAAGTGGAAGTTCCCACGGTCGAAGGAAAGGAAAAGCTGAAAATCCCGGCTGGCACCCAGCCGGGGAAAGTATTCACCTTGAAATCCCGCGGCGTGCCGTATGTCCGCCGGAATGGTCGCGGCGACCAGCTGGTGATCATCAATGTGGACATCCCTGCCAAGCTGACCAAGGCGCAGCGGGCTCTGTTCGAGCAGTTGGCTGCGACCCTGGGCACGACCGTCAAGCCGAAGGAGAAGGGATTCCTGGATTGGTTGAACGAAACCCTGGGGGGCTAGGAGATCCTTGGTGGTCAAGAGGTTTCTCCTGAGGGTCTGGAAGTGGATGCCTTTCTGGATGCAGAGGCTGGCCGGCGCCCTGATCCGGCCCCGATATCAGGTGGCGGTCGCGGCGGTGATTTTTAATGAACAGGGCCAGCTTCTCCTGTGTGAGCATACCTATCGACGAGAGTACCCCTGGGGGTTGCCGGGGGGCGATTTAAAATTCGGCGAGGATCCGGTCGATGCCCTGAAGCGGGAGCTGCTGGAGGAGACCGGCCTGTCCGTGCAGAAGGTGCGCTTGCTGCTGGTTGAGAATTCCACCGAAACCCGTCAGGTCCGTTTGACCTACCTCTGCTCAGGCGTCTGCGGCACTTTTGTGACCAACGCCGAGGTGGCGCGTATCCAGTATTTTGACCCTGACAGCTTGCCCGGTTTTTACCCGGAGCATCGGGCGACCATCGATCGAGCCCTGGCAATCCTGAGATCGGAATCCAGATCACTCCATGAACTGGCTTGAAGTCTCCCTGACCGTGAACGGCGAACTCGCCGAGGCCGTCGCCGATGTGCTGGCGCGCTTCGCCCCGAACGGCGTCGTGACCGAAAGCGAGGTCGAGTTCCTCGACGACGAGGACGAAGGCACACCGTTCGGGGAGGTGACCGTGTGTGCATACCTGGCGGCCGATGCAGCCCTCGAAGAAACCCGCCAGAAGCTGGAAGAATCCCTTTTTTACCTGGGAACGATCCAGCCTCTGCCAGTGCCGCGCTTCACGCTGATCGCCGACCAGAACTGGATGGAGGCCTGGAAAACACATTACCGACCGATCCCGGTCGGCAGGAAACTGATCATCGTCCCGGCCTGGTTGGAGTCGCCGGACGCCAAGCGCATCCCGATCCGCATCGATCCCGGGATGGCTTTTGGCACCGGCACGCATCCCAGCACGCAGCTGTGCCTCGAGCTGCTCGAAACCTGGACCCCGCAGGGAGGTGAGGTCATCGACCTGGGATGCGGTTCGGGAATCCTGTCCATCGCTGCCCTCAAACTGGGGGCAGGGACCGCTTTGGGCGTGGACATCGACGCGACGGCTGTCAAGGCCAGCCGTGAGAACGCCCTCGCCAACGGCATTCCCGCCGAGCAGTTCGTGCTTGGCCTCGGTTCGGTGACGGCGATCCTGGAAGGTCAATTCAGCATCCGCCGGGCGCGGCTGGTGGTGGCGAACATCCTGGCCCCGGTCATCCTGCGCCTCATCGATGCCGGTATGGCGGATCTGCTCGCCCCAGGCGGCGCGCTGATTCTGGCCGGGATCCTGTCGGAGCAAGCTGAGGCGGTGCGCTCCGCCGCGGTCGGCAGGGAGCTGGATTTTTTAGAACAACGTCAGATGGGGGATTGGGTCGCGCTGGTTTTTAAAGACGAAAGGCGCTTGATTTGATCAATCTTCTTGATCGGTGAGGTCTATCAGGTTTGTCAGGACCGCCGGCGGCAGGGCGGTGATGAGCACCCACCCCAGGATCAGCAGGCTGGGCCCCGTGTCGAAACCGATGATCGGCAAATCGGTCGAGCGGGTGGCAAAAACCAGAGAGAGCCACCAGGTTCCCGCCAAGGCCGAGACGAGCGCGGCCAGCGAGAGACCGATCTGTCCGAAGCGGGAGCGCAGGCGCGCGGCGAGGGCAAAACCGAGCGCGGTCCACAGGCAGCCGGCGGGTACGAGCAGTCCGGTGGGCGGTGTGTTCAGCACCAAGACATCATAAACGAACAACGCAATGGATAGGACCACGCCTCCGACCGCGCCTGCCAGAAGCGTGGTCAGGAGGGCGCTTTTCACCCAGAGACGGCTGGCGATCTGGCGTGTCAGCGAAAGGCTGAACCCAAAGCAGGCTCCCAGGTAGATCCCGACCGTGATCGAGGCATTGATCCCGACCATTTCCAGCAGGTGCCCGGGATAGCGATACGAATAGGCCCAATAAGCATACAATCCGAAGCCCAGGGCAGAACCCAGGAATGCCAGCCCATAAGCTGCCAGCAGCCTCCAGGGGTGGACAAACAGGCGGCGCAGGATCCATGCGGCCGATACCCCCAGGCGAACCCGGGCAGGGGTCATGGTCGGAAGGCCTCCGGCGACCTGCTGGATGGTCAGGAGGGCAGAATTGCGCCGCTCTTCGCGGCTGCATTCCAGGATGATTTTCACGGCGCGCCGCGAGCGCAGGCGGCCGATCAATTCGGCGGCTTTCCCGCTCTGAGCATTCCCGGCGAGCGCCAGGCGTGCCAGGGCTTCATCCTGTTCCGGACTGAACGCCAGTTCGCGCCAATCTTCAGAGGCGGGGATCAGGCTATTCAGGGCTTCCAACCCCAGCTCTTGTAAAAAAGGATCATCCGTTTTGGCTGCCAGTTCCAGCAGGGAGCCCGTTGTTTCCTTCGGGATCGGTCTGCCCGCGCCGCTCAGCTCCGGGTCATGGGTCAGGTGGTTGACCACGCGCGCCCCGACCGTTTCGATGTGCCTCTGCAGCATGGCGGTCGCGACGGCGAGCCGCTCGGTCGGGCTGGCTACCTGGCTCCACCAGATATCATCGTTGTAGCCGTAGGTGAGCGAGTGCAGCAGCATGAATTGCAACACGACGAGCGGCAAGCCATCCAGCGGGGTCTGCCGGATGGCGGCGTCGATCAGAGCAAATTTGGTCAGGCTGAGGGCAGTCCCTTGCGTCAGCGACCAACCGCTCAGATTGTGTTTGAGCAGGAGCTGTGCGTCGATTCTGCGAAGAGCCGCTTCGTCCCGGGAGGCTTCTCCCGCAGCTGTCACAACCTGAGGCCGATTGAAGAGCGCGAGGATGACACGCATCGCCTCTCCAGCAGAAGGGGGCCGGGAGGCCGGGTCGGCAGAGGTCATGGCGCGCAAAACCTTCACCAACTGAGGCGGCAGGTCGGGAATGATCTCGCGTGGATCGGGGATCTCGTCCTTGGAATACAGCTGCTGCATCCCCAGGGCTTTTTCCCCATTCCAGGGCAGCTGGCCGGTGAATAGTTCATACAGCATGACCCCAAAGCTGAAGATGTCAGATTGAGGCGTCATCCGCGACATGGTGTGCTGTTCGGGCGGAGCGTAGGGAGGGGTTCCCCGTCCGGTATGCAACACCTCCGTCGTGGCTGAGAGGATGCGTGCCAGGCCAAAGTCGGCCACGTAGGCGTTCTGACTCAGATCCAGCAGGACGTTGCCCGGCTTCAGGTCACGGTGGACCACGTTCCGGGCGTGCAGGTAATCCAGGGCTGCGGCGATCTCGGTCGCGATGTCTAGGGCGTCGGGAGGGGTGAAGGAGGCTAACTTGAGCCTCTCCTGGAGCGTGCCGCCCGGCATAAAGGGGGAGACCAGATATTGGATCTGTCCAGACCTTCCATACTGGGTGAGAGGCAGGATGTGGGGATGCCTGAGCTCGATCAGCCGGTCCGTCTGATTCGCGAAGACCCGATCGTCCTTGCTTTCCGAATCCAGGGTGGGAAGCTCATTGAACTTGATGGCGACGATCAACTGGTGGAGGCTGTCCAGCGCCGACCACACCACACCCTGCCCGCCCGAGCCGATCTGTTCCAGCAGCTGGTACTGGAGGAAGGTGGAGCCGGGATGGAAGTCGTTCAGCCGGATGGGTTCAGGTGCAGTCATGGGTCAGTTGGAGCTGTGGAGGATTTCCAGCGGTCCGCCGCCCGGCGGTGATTGCCTCGCGCCATCGCCTTTGGGTCAGGTATGTTCATGATTCTCGCCACGCCTTTACCATGACCGATGGGGATGATCTGGCTGGGTCGCTCGTCTGGCCGCCAGGAATCAACGGGCAGGCACCTTGGCGTTCATGGGATATTAAATGTCCTTGAGATTACCGCCGACGAATGTCCGCTCGAGGAGAAGGCCTGGACATACATGGTATATGTGCCGGACTGCAAATGGTGAAAAAGCCCTGGGTGCATATTGTCCATGGTGTCACAGCTCAGCCCGGTGTTGCTAAATGCGCAGAAGGGGGATGCGTTTTCGGTATGAGAACCGATGGATGGGGGATGTGGCCCACTGAACCAGAAATTGACGTGGTCAATCCCGTCCCCATCATTGGTCCCTACATTCGGGTCATAGGCCTCGGCCTGGAATAGGGTCTGTCCGTTGTTGCTGAGCGTGTTCCCGTCCGTGGCTGGATCGAGGATAACGACGAAGATCGGCATGGGGGTGTGGGTGTGGGTGGGAAGCACGGGGGTGTGGGTGTGCGTGGGAATCACGGGGGTATAGGTGTCCGTGGGAAGCAGGGGAGTGTAGGTGTTGGTGGGGGGGGCGGGGGTGTAGGTGTCCGTGGGAGGCAGCGGGGAGTAGGTGTTGGTGGGGGGCACGGGAGTGTAGGTGTCGGTGGGAGTCAGCGGGGTCTTCGTGGCGGTTTTGGTCGGGGTGAGGCTGGAGGTACGCGTGGCCGCGCCGGTGGATGTCCGGGAGGGGGTGAGGCTTGTGGTCGGGGTCAGTGTGTGGGTAGAGGTTGAGGTAATCGTCGGCGTGTGTGTGGGGGAGCCGGTCACGGTCGGGGTCCCGATCGAGGTAGCGGTAAAGGCGGTCGTGGAGGTGGGGGCGGGGGTGCTCGAGGCGGTCGGAGTGGAGGTGGCCATCCCGGCGTCGACCATGGCCTGGGCTTCGGCCGGACTGACGGGCGAGATATCGCTCGAGGAGCAGTACTGACCCCCCATGCTGCAGGCGAGGTTGAGTTCATCGCCCGAGAGCGGCTCGGGCGTGGACGGCGGGCTCACCGCATCCGACCCGCCTGGGCCTCCCAGCTGGACGCTGACCTTCTGGCCGGCGCCGAAGTATTGCTGCTGTCCCTGGGAAACGATGCTGCCTGCGCCGCTGTACAGGCTGACCTGCATTTCCCCGTTCTTGGCGGCTTTGAAGCTGGCATCTCCCATCAACGTCAGCTCGGCACCATTCACTGTGAAGTGCACGCCTTGCCCTTTCGGCATGGTGACCATGATGCCGTCCAGGTTGACTTTATTGCAGACGATCTGCCCGAACTCGCTGGAAAAATGGAATGCCTCCAGGCTGCCGGTCCCATTGTCCAGTAGGGTGTTGCCGAAGACCAGCATCGTCACCGTTTCGCCGGGCAGCGAGCGGGGCAGGTTGGCGATCACTTTGAAAACGGCGATCCCCCACTGGTGCTTGTCGAGTTCAAGCGGGGAAGCGGACAGGCTGCGTAACAGGCCGATATCCACCACATCGCCGCGCTGCACGAAACGCTCGGAGGCAGACGGGATGAGATCTGCCTGGATGGTGTCATTCCCATAGCAGACCTTGTTGGAGCCGATTTGCTGGCAGGAGCTTCCGGAGGCCTGTACTGCCTGCTGGATGAGCGCCTGGCAGTCCTGGTCATGGGCTGCGAGGGCGGTGGCGGTCAACGCTGGGGAGGAGGTCCTGGAGAGGACGCCGAAGCGGGCAACGGCGATGATCACCAGGCCAACGCACAGCAGGCCGAAAATGATGACCGCTGCGGCCACAAAGAAGCGCGAGGAGTTTCTCTTCTCTGGTTCTTCGGGGACCACCCCGCCAGGGAGAGGCGCAGGCTGGGTCGGGGCCGTCTCATGCAGGGGTGGGTTTGCCTGGGTAGAGGCTTCCGGGGAGGCGGCGGCCGCCGGGTTGATCTCGGTCAATTGCTGCCTGGCCCAGGGGTGGTCCGGACGCAGGGTGAGGATGGCCTTCAGGCAGAAGGTTTTTTCTTCGTTGTTGTGGGCGACATTAAACAGCAGCTCCCAGGCCGTCAGGTTGTTCCGGTCGGCCACCAGGACTTCGCGCAACAGCTGACGCGCCTCTTTCTGCCTTCCGATTCTGATGAACTCGGCGGCCTGGCGAAGCTTGCCCTCGGCTGGGTTATCAAAACTGCTCATCCTCACTCCCGGAATATCCCGGATCTGGGTGCTCCCTGTTGCCTATGGTTTCGCAGCTATTTCCGGGTAGATCACGAAGATCTGCAGCCGACCCAGGCGGACCTGGGCGCCGCTCTCGAGCGGATAGGGCTTCTCGGCAATCAGCCGTTTCTTGTTCAACCAGGTCCCATTGGTGGAACCCAGGTCGAGGATGTCGTAGCCGTGGTCGGTCCGGCGGATCAGGGCATGCCGCCGCGAGACGCCGTTCTCATAGCCGCCGAAGGGTTTAAGGTCGACGAAGGCCTCCTCAGCGTTTCCAGTCAGGAGGCGGCCGAGGGTGAATTCGGCCTCTTTGCGGATGGCGATCGGCGCCGCGTACTCCTTGACGTAGATGGCGATCCCTTCCTTGGGGGGTTTGAAAGCCTTTTGGATGGCCTCCTCGGCCATCTGAGGCAGGACATTCGTTTCCTCTCCCTTGCGGTTTACGCGGCGGGTGGTAGAAGGTCCCTCCTGGCTGAATTCGAGAGGCGATCCACAGTAAGTACAGACTGTTGCGTCGGGTTCGTTTTTATGCTTGCAGACGGGGCAGAATTTGCCGGATGCGGAATCCATTCGTTACTCCGAAGAAAACAGACTGATGAGAATGATCCGATTACGAAACTACTCGTCCAGATCTCAAAAATCTGTGAGTTAATACCATCTTACGCTTGAAGGGGAGGACGTACAATCTTAATATCATAATAAACGGCGCAGGTTGCTCCGTCCCCCTCCCTGGAGACGTCCCTGGCCCGACGGGCTGGCACAACGCCAGAGCGGGATGCGTCCAGCTCAGCCCGTCCTCCGCGCCTTGGAGGAACCTGCGGGACGAGTGGCTGAAAGGGACTCTTGGCTGATGTGGGAAAAATGGGTTTGAGAGGATTCGCGGGAATGGATTTGCCGACCCACCCCGCCGGGCGTCTATGATTTTCCGGTCGTCCCCGGGTAGATCACGAAGATCTGCAGCCGACCCAGGCGGACCTGGGCGCCGCTCTCGAGCGGATAGGGCTTCTCGGGGATCAGCCGTTTCTTATTCAACCAGGTCCCGTTGGTGGAGCCCAGGTCGAGGATGTCATAGCCGCGGTCGGTCCGGCGGATCAGGGCGTGCCGTCGCGAGACACCGTTCTCGTAACCGCCGAAGGGTTTGAGGTCGACGAAGTCCTCCTCGACGTCTCCGGTCAGGAGGCGGCCGAGGGTGAATTCGGCCTCTTTGCGGATGGCGATCGGCGCCGCGTAGTCCCTGACGTAGATGGCGATCCCTTCCTCGGGGGGCTTGAAAGCCTTTTGGATGACCTGCTCGGTGAGCTCGGGCAGGACTTTTGTTTTTTCCTTCGTGTGTTTCCCGCGCCGGGTCTCAGGCTGGCTCTCCCGGACGCCCGGGAGGAATGCCCCGCAGTAGGTACAGACCGTTGCGCCGGGTTCGTTCTTGTGCTTGCAGACGGGGCAGAATTTGCCGGATGCGGAATCCATAAGTGCCTCCGAATCATGGCGAGGTGAGGGGATGTATCCGGAGCAGGGGTGCTTTTCGTGCGAAGTAGCGAAGTGCCTTATCCATCTTACGTCGGATTGCCAAAATTTGCAATTGCGGGGTGGCTGGCAGGAATCCAGGGGAGGAGGAACCGGCATCCCCGTGGAGGTTCACGGTTCACCGTAGCCTCCCCTCACTTTGATGCTTTTCATTCCCTCGCCTCTATGCTATCATTTTAATCGCAGTGTTCGCTAACACACGCTTCGCGTTTTTTTGCGGGAGTAAGCCCGTTGACCCGCAGGGTAGGTCATTCGGGTTGTGAGGGCGAGGCGTTTAGAGCTGCAGGAGGAGTGAAAATGAACGGAAACCATCCTTTCTTTAAATGGCTATCGCTTTCGATCGCTGTGCTGTGCCTGTTGTCGTGCAGCTGGATGCAGGGCATATCGTTCCTGTCCACGCCAACGGTTTCTCCCTCTCCGGCCCAGCCGACCGTACAGCCGTCCAACGCGACGACCCTCCCCCTGCCATCGACCACCCAGCCCACCGCCTCGCCTCTCCCCTCCACACCGACCACCCAGCCTGGCACCTCCCCCTTCCCGGCCACGCCCATTTCCTCCAGTACGGGGATCGCCCATTTCACCAGCGGACAGAAGATCAGCATCACCTACATCCGGATGCTGGATTCCATGCGGGGCTGGGCGATCGGCGGTCTTTCGATGGTAAGCGATCACGTCTTTACCACGAAAGACGGAGGCCAGACCTGGCGGGATGTCACCCCGCCCGAGCCAACCCCGGGCCAGGGGCTCCAATGGCAGGCTCTGGGGGCCTTTATCGATACTTCGTCTGCATGGGTTGTGTATGCTCCTTCTTTTGGCAGTCCCGCGCCCCAGTCGGTATCGATCTGGTACACTCACGACGGCGGCGCCTCCTGGCAAGTCAGCCAGCTCGACACCTCTGCCTATCAGGAATTCTTCGACCCCTCCCACCTGGTTTTTATGGACAACCAGCATGGTTGGATGCTCGCTCATGTCGGGGTTGGAATGAACCACGATTACGTGGTGATCGCGGCGACCTCCGATGGCGGTGTCAGTTGGAATGTGCTGCTTGACCCGGTTAAGGACGGCAGCATCCAATCCTGTCCAAAAAACGGCATGGCCTTCGCGGACACGCAGACCGGCTGGCTGACCCCTGACTGTAATGGCGTTGACCCGACACCGCATCTCTTCCAGACGGTGGATGGCGGATCGACCTGGACGCGCCTTGATTTGCCGGCTCCAGTCGGGCAGCCCGATTTGTTCACGAACGACTCATGTGGGATGCACTCGCCGGCCGTCTTTTCAGCGCTGGCGGCGGCCTTTGATATGAAATGCCTCGACAACGCCACCTTCAAGGTCGAGCAGGATTACCTGTATCGGACCAGTGACGGTGGCAAGACCTGGCAGACCAACTCCTATCCGGGGGGTGACCTGTCCTTCTTTTCTCCGCAGTGGGGGCTGGCGTTAAATCAAGATTTGATCCAGGTGACGACGGACGGCGGCCAGCACTGGACCATCAAAAGCCAGGGCATCACCTGGAACGGGCAGTTCAGTTTTGTGGATACGAGCCTCGGTTGGGCCGTTGCCACGAACGCAAGTGCGGTCGCCCTGGTCAAGACGGTCAGCAGCAACGGAAATTGGGATGGGACCTGGGATATCATCAGGCCTCAGGTGGGGCCTTGATCCCAGGCGGGATCCCGTTTGGAATTGACCCGGGTGCAGACCCGGGTTTTGTTCTTCTTGTCCCCTTCATCTGTTCTCGAACCGTGCTTTATGCTATCATTCAAGAGTATGAACGGTCGGCGTGTGATCTATTATCTCCTTCTCAATATATTTGTCTCCGCCACGGTGACAGGTGCCATCCTGTTCTTTTACGACCGCAGCCACAGCGCCGACTGTGGGGTGTCCCTGGCGGCTCCCACCTCGTCCGGTTCCACGACGCTCGCCGCCGTCTCCGGCGGGGTCAAGGTGAATATCGCCAGCATCATCGGCGCGGGGACGGCCAGCAGTGAAGTTGTCGTCCTTCAGAATATCGGCACGTCCCCGCTGGTCCTGACCGGCTGGCAGCTCAAGGACAGCCGGGGCGACACCTATACCTTTCCACAACTGACGCTCTACCCGAGCGGCACGGTTCAAGTTCACACCGCGGCGGGCCATGACACCGCGGTGGACCTGTACTGGGGCCGCAGCAGCCCGGTCTGGACCACGGGCGAGCTGGCCACCCTGTATGATGTCAATGGCACTGCCCGGGCCTTTTACCCGGTTCCTTAGATCTGATATCCCGAGTCCGGATACCCTATGTCTCAAGCTCTCTATCGCAAGTGGCGCCCCCAGAAATGGGATGAAGTGATCGGGCAGGCGCATGTCGTCCAGACCCTGCGCAACGCGGTGGCCGGCGGGCATGTCGCCCATGCCTACCTCTTTTCGGGCCCGCGCGGCACGGGCAAGACCACGGTGGCGCGACTGTTGGCCAAAGCGGTCAACTGCCTGGCTGAAGACCCGGCGCTCCGTCCCTGTAACCAGTGCGCCCACTGTACCGCAGTTAATGAAGGTCGCTTCCTCGACCTGATCGAGATCGATGCGGCCTCCAACACCAGCGTGGAGGACGTGCGCGATCTCAGAGACAAGATCAATTTTTCGCCCAATCAGGGGAAATTCAAGGTTTACATTATCGATGAAGTCCATATGCTTTCGACCGCGGCCTTCAACGCTCTGCTGAAAACTCTTGAGGAGCCGCCGCCGCATGCGATCTTTATCCTCGCCACAACGGAAATCCATAAGATCCCGGCCACGGTCCTGTCCCGCTGTCAGCGCTATGAATTCCGCCGCCTGCCCGTGGATGAGCTGGTTGGCCAGCTCAAGCATATTGTCGCGAGCGAGCAGCTGGTGGCAGAACCGGAAGCATTGACGCTCATTGCCCGCCAGGCGACCGGCAGTTCGCGGGATGCCATCTCGCTCCTGGATCAACTGGCCTCGGCCGGACGACCGATCAGCCTTGCTTTGACCCAGAACATCCTCGGCAGTGCAGCCAATCAGACCGTCCTGGACGTCCTCGCCGCGCTGCTGGCAGGTACGCCGGGCACCGGGCTGGAGGCCATTCACGCCGCGCTGGACTCGGGGACTGATCCGCGTCTGCTGGCCCGTCAGGTGGTGGAGTATTTGCGCGCCCTGCTGCTTGTGCAAATGGGCAACGAGTCCCAGGTAGAGCTCCCGGCGGAGACCCTGGAACTGGCCAGGCGCCATGCGAAAGCTTTCACCTCCGCCGAGGTGTTGCGGCTGATCCGACTGTTTAACGCCGCGGCCTCGGATGTGCGCGGCGGTTGGCAGCCTGCGCTGCCGCTGGAGCTAGCTTTGGTCGAGGCATTGGCCACGCCGGCCACGCCGCCGTCGGCACCCGCGGCTCCCGCCCGCACGGGAGGTCGGACGCCGGCGCCGGGGACCCCGCCTCAGGCCAGGCCGGAGCGGGCGGCCTCCAAAGCAGAGCCCCGCAAAGGAACGGATAAAGCGCCCTCCCAGGCCGCCATGCGCAAGGACGCCGGCACAGCCCCGACTGGGGCGGTCAGCCTCGATCCGATTGTGAAAGCCTGGAAGCAAATCTGTGCCTTCATCAAACCGCAGAATCCATCGCTGAACGGCCTGCTGAACTCGTGTAAATTGCTGGAGATCAAGGATGGCGTCCTGGTGCTTGGCTTTGCCAGCGAGCTCGTTCGTTCGAAGGCTGATACGCCGGAGCAATTGGACATCGCGCGCCGGGCCATCGTTGAGATCACCGGGATGGACCTCCCCTTGCGCTGTGTGCTCTCCCGCTCCAACCAGTCTGCCCCGGCCGATGTCAAACAAGACGGCATGGTGGCCGCAGCCCTCAAGGCCGGCGGCGAAATCGTTGATATTCAGGAGTAAATATGGCCAAAGGGTATCGTCGTCCATCGGGTCCACCGGCTGGACAGTCCGGCATGCTGCAGCAGTTTCAACGTCTACAACAACAATTGGCTGAAGTCCAGCAGCAGCTAGCTGAGGAAACCGTCACCGCCTCCTCCGGTGGCGGTGCGGTCAAGGTGACGATGACCGGTGATCAAAAGTGCAAGGCGGTCGAGATCGCCCCCGAGCTGCTCAAGGAGGCGGATGCTGAGATGTTCCAGGACCTGGTCCTGGCAGCCGTCAACCTGGCCCTTGACCAATCCCGGGCTCTGGCGGCGGAACGCCTGGGTCCATTGACTGGCGGATTGCCCATCTGATCCCATGTTGCCCGATCCGATCCAAGACCTGATCGTTGCACTGGAGCGTCTGCCCGGCATTGGCCCGAAGACCGCCTCCCGCCTGGCCTTCTATCTGTTGCGGGCCCCGGACGAGGTCTCCCGCCAGCTGGCCGGCGCGCTGCAGGATATTAAAACCAAAATTGCATTCTGCCAGGAGTGTTTCAATATCACCGCTGCCGGCCGCGAGCGCTGTGAGATCTGTCAAAACGCGCAGCGGGATGCCTCGATGATTTGCGTCGTGGAGGATCCGCTGGATGTGTTGGCCCTGGAGCGCATTGGCGTCTATCAGGGAAAGTATCACGTCTTGCAAGGCGTGCTATCGCCCATTGAGGGGATCGGCCCGGACCGCCTGACGATCAAACCCCTGCTGGAGCGGGTCCGGCGGGGGGCGGTGAAAGAGGTCATTCTGGCGACCAACCCCAGCATGGAGGGAGAGGCGACCGCCCAGTACCTGCATCAGCAACTGGGCTCGCTTGGGGTGCATGTGACCCGCTTGGCGCGCGGTCTGCCGGTCGGGGGGGATCTGGAATATGCTGACCAGAACACCCTCCTGCGGGCGCTCACCGGCCGCCAGGAAATGAACTAGCCGGGGCGGGGCGGGTGTCTCCGGCCGTTCAAGCCTGCGCAGGTGGGTTGGCCGGCGTGGCATCCTCCAATCTTAAAGATTCCAAAATGGGGCGCGAATTGCTTGACATCTTATCCCGAATGCATATAATAGAGTACACAGTTAACCCCTACCCAGATCTCGTCCCTGCTGCGGACAGATCGTTGAAAATCGAGCAACGTCTCGCGTCAGAGACACAAACCAACAGGTTTCGCAGTCTGACGAGCCGATGTTGAAACAAGAACATCGGCGATTTCGTCGCTTGTCTTGACAGGTAGGGGCCTTGCGGGTAGAATCCAGCCCGCTTTGTCTACAGGACCTTAACAACTGAAAAGTGATAGGAAGTAAGCCCTGTCGTTCTAAATCCGTAACTTACACTCGCAAGAGTGGATTTTTTGCGGAGAGTTTGATCCTGGCTCAGGATGAACGCTGGCGGCGTGCTTAATACATGCAAGTCGAACGGAGAGCTTTTGTAGCAATACGAAGGTTCTTAGTGGCGAACGGGTGCGTAACGCGTTGGTGACCTGCCCCGAAGTGTGGGATAACAGTTCGAAAGGACTGCTAATACCGCATGTGGTCACGAGGGTTAGAGGCCTTGTGACTAAAGCAGTAATGCGCTTTGGGAGGGACCTGCGTCCCATCAGCTAGTTGGTAGGGTTACGGCCTACCAAGGCTACGACGGGTAGGGGACCTGAGAGGGTGGTCCCCCACATTGGCACTGAAACACGGGCCAAACACCTACGGGTGGCAGCAGTAGGGAATATTGGGCAATGGGCGAAAGCCTGACCCAGCAACGCCGCGTGTGCGATGAAGGTCTTCGGATCGTAAAGCACTTTTCGGGGAGATGAGAAAGGACAGTATCCCCGGAATAAGTCTCGGCTAACTACGTGCCAGCAGCCGCGGTAAAACGTAGGAGGCAAGCGTTATCCGGATTTACTGGGCGTAAAGCGCGTGCAGGCGGTTTGGTAAGTTGGATGTGAAAGCTCCCGGCTCAACTGGGAGAGGTCGTTCAATACTACCAGACTTGAGAGTGGTAGAGGGAGGTGGAATTCCCGGTGTAGTGGTGAAATGCGTAGATATCGGGAGGAACACCAGTGGCGAAAGCGGCC
>JBEKFY010000018.1:0-73880 GCA_050013095.1 Anaerolineales bacterium
GGTGTCCGATCCCCTGCGCCGGTTGATCGGGATCTTCAACAAGGTCGAACAGGGCGACCTGAAACAGCGCGCCAATGTCGTCTCCGCAGATGAGGTCGGCGAGCTGACGGTCCATTTCAACCGCATGATCGCCCGCCTCGACGAACTCACCGGTAACCTGGAAAAACAGGTGGCCGAGCGAACAACCGCCCTGGCGGCCGCCTCGGAAGAAGCCAGGCAGCGTGCCTCCCAATTGGAGACGGTCTCAAAAGTGGCCCGGGCCATTGCTCAATTGACGGATGTCAACGAGCTCCTACCCGCCATCACCCGTATGATCAGCCAGGATTTCGGGTACTATCATGTCGGCATCTTCCTGCTGGACACGAAAAACGAATACGCAGTGCTCAGTGCTGCCAACAGTGAAGGCGGACAGCGCATGCTCGCGCGCGGTCATAAATTGCGCGTTGGACAAACCGGCATGGTCGGTTATGTAGCCGAACATGCGGAGCCACGTATATCCCTGGATGTGGGGGAAGATGCGGTGTTCTTTGACAACCCCGATCTGCCTGGCACAAGGTCGGAATTATCCCTGCCCTTAAAAGTGAGCGACCGCTTGATCGGTGTATTGGACGTTCAAAGTGAGCAGGCTGCTGCTTTCAGTAAACAGGATGTCGAGGTGATGACCACCCTCGCAGACCAGGTTGCCATCGCGATCGAAAACGCAAACCTGTTCGGTGAAACCCAGCGCGCCCTGACAGAAGCCCAGCTCAGTTATGGCCAGTACCTTCACCAGGCCTGGGAACGCATGCCCTCTGAGACCCAGACTGCCGGATACCTCTATTCCGGGATAAAAGTCGCCCCCATGGAGAAACCGGTGGACCTGCCCGAGATCCGCACGGCGGTCAGGTCTGGTGAGACCGTCACCCCGACCACCAAGGATCCGGTCCTGGCTGTACCACTCAAACTGCGAGGCGAGGTGATCGGCGTGCTGGACATCCGCCCCAAGGATCCCTCACGCATCTGGAACGAAAATGAACTGGCTCTTGTCCAGGCCGTCGCCGAAAGAGCCGCCATTGCCCTCGAGAATGCCCGCTTGTTCGAAGAGACCACTCGGCGGGCAGATCGGGAACGGACGGTATCGGAGATCACCACCCGCATTCGCAGCACCAACGATCCAAGTGTGATGTTGCAAATCGCAGTGGAAGAACTCCGGCAGGCATTGGGCGCGGGCGAGATCCAGATCCGCTCTTACAGTCCAAGTCTGAAGGAAAAAGACCCTTCAAACCCCGGAGCAGCCAAACCACCGACGAGGACCTACCAGGATTGACCACGCTGTGGAATGAGGCGGTTATGTCGTATGTGATTGCCATATCGAACGAAAAAGGGGGGGTTGCCAAAACAACCACGGCCCTGTCACTGGGCGCGGCCCTGGCAGAGGCCGGGCAAAAAGTCTTGCTGATCGATCTCGATCCGCAGGCAAATCTGACCCTGGCACTTGGCATTGAGCCCGGGAAAGTGGAACACACTTCCAGCGAGGTGCTCCTGGATGCCGCCCCCCTGCTCGAATCCTGCCTGCACACCAACTATGACAACCTGGACCTGATCCCAGCCAATACCACCTTGGAACAGGCGGAACAGACACTGCCCGTCTATCTGAACTATACCAACCGGCTACATACCGCCTTCGATCAGGTAAATGCTCTGCCCTACCAGATCATTTTGATCGATTGTCCTCCCTCTCTGGGGGCAATCACATTGAACGCTCTCAGCGCGGCCAATCTGCTTATCATACCGACCCAGGCTGAATATTTTTCAGCTTATGCCCTACGCGACATGATGTCGATCATACGCCAGGTACGCAACGAAGACAATCCGAACCTTGCTTACCGGATCTTGGTGACCCTGCTCGATCAGCGCAACCGTGCCCACCGCGACATCCACGAACAGCTGGAGCGGACATTCGGCGTCGGACTCTTCAGGACCATCATTGAGATCGATACGAAACTGCGGGAGAGTCCGATCCTGGGCCTGCCCATCACGCGCTATAAACCGAACAGCCGGGGTGCCGTGCAGTATCGCAGCCTGGCCGAGGAGTTAATTCTCTATGTCAAGCAAACGTATCCAGAAGCGGCTTGAAAAGCTTTTCACCGATATCAAACAGGCCGGAGATACTACCCCTGGCCTGTCGGAAACGGCCGCGCTAGCAGAAGCTCAGCTTAAGAGCACTGCCATCACGCCTGGAAGCGCTGCACCTAAATCCGCAGTGAGCCGGATAAAGCCGCGGCACCGCCGTGTGGAACTGGGCACAAAACCCTTGGGGCCCGAGCCGCAGCTGCAGGCACGCTTGGACCTTTCCCAACCCTCGACATCTCTCTCGGTCCCCTTCCGCACGAATCCACAAACCTGGAGTGTGCTGGAGGTCACAAGCCCGGAAAAAAATCGCTTGTGGGGAAAAGAAGAACAGATGATGGTCAAACAGGTGACCGACCAGCTCTCTATGGCCCTGGAAAACGCCCGCCTGTTCCAGCAGACCCAACAACAAGCCGCAGAACTGCAGATCCTGAACGAGATGGGGCGTGAGCTCACCGCACGGCTGGATATCACCGGGGTGGTCGAAACCGTTTATACCTACACGACCCGGCTGATGGATACGACGAATTTCTTCATCACTTTCTATAATGCCGAGGTGAATCGCCTCGACTTCCCCCTGGCGGTCAATGACAACCAGCGGGTATCCATTCCCGAACGGGAGCTGGGTTCTGGATTGACCGATCACATCATCCGCACCCACGCCGCCCTTTTGATCCCCGAAGCGGTGCCGGAGCACATGAAGGCGCTCGGCATCGAGTTTGTCCCGCTTGGGGACGAGAGGCCGGCGTTGTGCTGGATGGGTGCCCCCATCCTGCTGGGTGAGACCATCCTGGGAGTAATCGCCCTGCAGAGCGTCGAAAAAGCACACGCCTATGACAATCATCACCTGGAGCTTCTGACCTCGATCGCCAGCCAGGTTGCCATCGCCGTCCAAAATGCGCGCCTCTTCCATCAGACCCAGCTCCGGGCCGAGGAACTGGCAGTCTTGAACGAGATGGGTCAGGCCCTGACAAGCTCGCTGGATGAGAACGCCATCGTGGGCAATATCCACACCTTCGCCGCACGCCTGATGGATGCCAGTAACTTTTACGTCGCGCTCTACGACCGGGCGAAGAACGAGGTCCGCTTCCCCCTGGTCTACGCCCAGGAGCAGCCGGTCCAGAGACCGGCCAAAATCGCCGGCAACGGCCTGACAGAGTATGTCCTCCGCCAGGGCGGACCCGTGCTGCTTGAAGACTGCTCTCCAGAAAAGATCCGGGGCCTGGGAGTAGAGCATATCGGGCCTCCCTCGAGATGCTGGCTGGGTGTGCCCATGATGATCGGAGAACGTCCTCTGGGCGTAATCGGCATCGAAGATTATACCCATCCGCACGCTTATGATCTGCACACCCGGAGCCTGCTGACCTCAATCGCCAGTCAAGCGGCCATCGCCATCCAGAATGCAGAGCTGTTCGACCAGATCCGCTCGTCAGAAGGACGCTTCCGTGATGTCGTCTTTGTCAGCGCCGATTATGTCTGGGAGGCTGACCTCGAATGGAAATATACCTACCTCTCGGACCGGGTCAAGGACGTGCTCGGCTACACGCCGGACGAGATGCTTGGGCTGTCTTACAACGATCTGACCGATCCCCAGACATCCAGGCGAGTGTACGAACAACTGCTCGCAGCGATCGATAAAAACGGTCAGGCGATCGACATTGAAAATGTGCTGCACGCCAAGGACGGCCGTCAGGTTCATGTTGCCACGAGCGCCGTACCCATTCTCGGTCCCGACCACAACCGCGTCGGCTACCGCGGCGTTGATAAGAATATCACCGAGCGCAGATACAACGAAAAAGTTCAAGACGCCCTGCGCAGCATATCCGAAGCCGCCCTGGCAGCCCCGGACATCGCCACCCTACTGCGCGCGGTCCATACCGCGGTGAAGACCCTGATGGTAGCCGATGTTTTCTATTTTGCATTATATGACAGCCAGGCCGACCTGCTGACCTACCCGTTCTACGCCGATGAACACAGCGGACCTTTGCCACCCCCAATCCCGGGCAAGGGATTAGCTGCTTATGTCCTGCACTCCGGTGAACCGCTGCTGGTCCCATCGGAAGTTTACGAACGGCTGAAAAACTCAAGTCAGGTGGAGGAAGATCCTGGCCAGGTGGGTTGGTTGGGTGTCCCGCTGCTCAGCGCGGGCAAGTCCATCGGCGTCCTGGTCGCCCAATCGTACAACCCGACGGACTGCTTGACCGAACGGGATCGTGACACGCTGGTCTTCATCGCCAACCAGGTCGCAGTCGCCTTTGAGCGCAAGCAGTCCGAACTTGAACTCCGCACCCTGTTTGCCGCGATGACCGATGTACTCATCATCTATGACAAAGAGGGACGTTATGTGCGCATTGCCCCCACCAACCCATCCCTGCTCTTCAAGCCTCCTGCGGATATGGTGGGAAAGAAGATCGTCGATGTCCTACCGCCTGAGACCCATCGTCCCTTCATGGAGGCGATCCACAAGACCCTCCAGACAGGTGAGATCACCAATATCGAATATCCTCTAGTCATTGAGAGCGAGACCTACTGGTTCTATGCAACCATCTCAAAGCTCAATGACAATGAGGTCTTCTGGATCGCGCGCGATATCACCGAGCGGCAGAAGTTCGAAGAAACGCTGCGCCGGCAGAATGAGTACCTGGCCATTTCGGCTGAAATCGGCCGCCTGGTCACCTCGACCCTTGACCTGGATGCGCTATTTACCAGAACGGTCGACTTGATCCGGGAACGCTTCGGTTTCTATCATGCCGCCATTTTCACCATCGAGGAAACCGGATTTAATGCGGTCTTGAAATCGGCAACTGGCCAAGCCGGTGCTGAGATGCTCGAGCGCCATCACGCCTTGCCGGTCGGTTCGCGCTCCATCGTCGGTTCGGTGACCGCCAGCGGCAACGCCATGGTCGTCAACGATACCTCCGTCGATCCGATCCACCGGCCCAACCCCCTGCTGCCTGACACCCGCTCCGAGGCGGCGATCCCGCTGCGCATCGGAAAGCGGATGATCGGGGCCATTGACATCCAGGCGACCAGGACCAATGCCTTTACCCAGACGGATATCGACGTCCTGCAAACCCTGGCAGACCAGATTGCCATCGCCATAGACAACGCCCGCTCGTACGAACTGGCCCAGCAGGCCATCAATGAAATGCGCGAACTGGACCGGCTCAAGAGCCAGTTCCTGGCGAACATGAGCCATGAGCTGCGCACCCCGCTCAACTCCATCATCGGATTCTCCCGGGTAATCCTGAAAGGCATAGATGGACCGATCAGTGAGCTACAGGAACAAGATCTCAACGCCATCTACAACTCCGGTCAGCATCTGCTGCGCCTGATCAATGATATCCTGGATCTGTCCAAGATCGACGCCGGAAAGATGGAGCTGGCCTTTGACGATGTCAATCTCGTCGATCTGCTCCAGAGCGTGGTCCCGACGGCCTCAGGGTTGCTCAAAGACAAACCGATCCAGCTTCTCCAGAACTACGCTCCGGACTTACCTATCGTCAGGGCGGACTCGATGCGATTACGACAGATCCTGCTCAACCTGCTTTCCAACGCTGCCAAATTCACAGAGCAGGGATCGATCACGATCGAAGCCAATATCCAAGCCGGTCCGGGCAATCAACCCGAGGTGATCGTGAAAGTGATCGACACCGGTGCTGGTATTGCACTCGAGGACCAAAAGAAACTCTTCCAACCTTTCTCGCAGGTGGATGCCTCGCCGACGCGGAAAACCGGCGGGACCGGCCTCGGCCTGTCCATCTCCAAGCGCCTGGTCGAACTGCACGGAGGCCGCATCGATGTACAGAGCGAGGTCGGCAAGGGCAGCACCTTCTTCTTCACCCTGCCTCTCCCAAAGGTCAAGGAAACTCGACCACGAGTCGAAGGCCAACGCGGCGATCGCCTCATCCTGGCGGTGGACGACGATTCCCAGGTCATCAATCTGTACGAACGCTACCTACAGCCCCAGGGATATCAGGTTATCGGCTGCACCGACCCCAACCAGGCCATTGAGCGGGTGTGCCAATTAAAACCCTTCGCCATCACGCTGGATATTATGATGCCGGGCAAGGACGGCTGGACAGTCCTGGCCGAGCTCAAGAACAACCCCGAAACACGGGATTTCCCGGTGATCGTTTGCAGCATCCTGGAAGAGGAGGAAAAGGGCTTCAGCCTCGGGGCCGCGGATTATCTGGTGAAACCGATCCTCGAAGAGGACCTGTTGAAAGCCCTCAGCCGGCTGAACGCCGAGGGCAACATCCAGAACGTGCTTGTCATCGACGACGACCCGGCTGACTTGCGCCTGATGGATAAAATCCTCAAAGAAAAAAGCAATTACCAAACGGTACTCGCCCAGGGCGGCGTGGAGGGCTGGGACCAGATCACCCACAATCCACCCAATGCAGTGATCCTAGATCTATTCATGCCGAACATGGACGGATTCAGCATCCTGGAGAAACTGCGCACGACCCCGAGCTTAAGGGATATTCCGGTGATTGTTGTAAGCGGTGTGGATCTCTCGTCGGAACAGAAAAAACAGCTCTCCGATTTCGGCCAAATGCTTCTCCAGAAAGGATCCCTGAACGAAACCGAGCTGCTTACCCAACTGGATCGGGCCCTCAAACGCATCCCATTGCCTTAGAAAAGCTACCTTGCATCGCTATGTCCTTCGTCATCCGTTGCCTTGACTGCGGTCATACCGCACCTTATTTCCCCACCTCTATTAACTGCCCACGCTGCGACAGCCAATGGCGAGTTGCGGAATACGATTATGAATCGATCTCGAAGAGCCTGCTGTCGAAACTCTCAGGCCGTCTCTTCGATCTTTGGCGCTACCGCGAGCTCCTGCCCATCCGGAACCCGAACCCCGGCATCATGCTGGGGGAAGGCGGGACGCCGTTGATCCAGGCAATCAACCTGGGAATGATGCTGGGTTGTCCCTCGATTTACATCAAAGATGAACGTCATGGGCCGACTGCTTCATTTAAAGATAGACAGGCTGCCGTTACAATCTCTGCGCTAAAAGAAGCTGGCATCACCGAAATGGTGACTGCCTCGACCGGGAATGTGGCGATTTCTTACTCGGCCTATGCCGCCCGCGCCGGCATCAAGCTCTGGGCATTTGTCACCAGCCTCGTCCCGGCCGTCAAAATGCGCGAGATCGCGATCTACGGTACCCAGGTCGTAAAGGTCACTGGTTCCTACGACCAGGCCAAGCAAGTGGCTGCAGAATTCGCACGCCAGCGGGGTTTGTACCTGGACATGGGCGCTCGGACGATCACCTCGATCGAAGCCATGAAGACCCTCGCTTTTGAAATTTCGGAGCAGCTTACCGCCATGCTGGGGCCATTGACGAGCTCCAATGGGCAGACCCATCCGGCCTGGCGTTCCCCGGATTGGTACATCCAGTCCGTGAGCGGAGGGATGGGTCCGCTCGGGGTGGCGAAAGGGTCCTCCGAGCTGCAGAAAATGAATATCATCGAGCGAATCCCGGCTCTGGCTGCCATTCAATCCGAGGGTTGTGCGCCCATGGTCCAAGCCTGGAAGAATCGGTCCGATACCGCCGTGCCGGTCACCTCCCCCCGCACCCACATAGAGACTTTGGCGACCGGTGATCCCGGCCGGACTTATACCATCCTGAAAAAGTGGGTCGACGAGACCCACGGCGTGTTCGAGAGCGTCAGCGACGAAGAAGCATTTCGGGCCATGCACATCCTCGCGAAAATGGAAGGCATCTCGGCCGAGCCAGCCGCGGCCGTCTCCTTCGCGGGCTTGTTCAAACTGGTGCGTGCAGGTGTCATTAAGCCCACGGATGTGATCGTCGTTAACTGCACCGGCCATACCATGCCAGCCGAGCCGTTCATCCTGGGCGATAACTGGGCCCGTAGCGTCGTTCTGCCAAAACGTGCTGTGGAAGAAACTCCCGAGGAGGGTCTGCTGTCCGCCTTGAGCAATGTCGCACCCGACCGCTTCCCGCGGGTCGCGATCGTGGATGACAGTCCGGACGCCCGGCGTTTGATCCGCCGCATCTTGCAATCCCAGGGGAATTACACGATCTACGAAGCGGAGGGCGGCAAACAGGCCATCGAATTGGTTGAAAAGGAGCACCCCGATCTGATCATCCTCGACCTCATGATGCCGGAGATGGACGGCTTCGCGGTTCTGGATTCGCTAAAATCGAAACCGGAAACAGCCAGCATTCCGGTGGTCGTTGCCACGGCCAAGGAACTGACCCCGGAAGAAAAAAACCGCTTGAAAGGACAGATCCAGTCCCTGATGCAAAAGGGAGACTTTTTGAGCGACGAATTCCTGGAAGAGGTCCGGTCTCTCATTCGTTGAGCAGGAAGGCAGAGGAATACTTCGCATGAGCAGGAAGTCGGGGCGCATCACGGGGATAGGGGCTGCCTTGACGTCCGCCGTGTTCCTCGGCCTGGTGCCTATCTTTGGGAAGCAGGCGATCAACGATGGTTTCTCACCCCTTGCGACGGTCGCGCTGCGGACCAGCCTGGCCGCAGCCCTGCTGCTGGTGATCGTGGCAGTTTTCCGACGGTCGTTCCTCTATATTTACCCAGCGGGTCTATTAGGCTGCAGCATCGCCGGGGCCATCAACGGCCTCGGATCGATCTTCTATTATCTAGCGCTGCAGCGATTAAGCGTAAGCGTGGGGCAGTTGCTCTATTCCCTTTATCCGATATTTCTGATGCTCTGGTTGATCCTGGATCGTCAATTCCCCACTCGCCTGACCAATGTGCGCATTGCCATCGCCTTGCTGGGGGTCATTTTACTCACCGCCACGCAATCCGCGCGGGTGGATTGGATCGGCGTTCTGTTCATGCTCGCCGCTTCGATCATGTACGCGCTTCACCTGCCGATCAACCAGCGCGTCCTCTACGATATCCCTGCCCCTACCGTGACGCTCTATACCCTGTTAGCGATGAGCGCGGTAGTGGTTCCTGCCTATTTGATCTTTGACCGCCAGATTCCCTCGAGCGGTACATCCTGGAGCCCCGTGATCGCCCTGACTCTGGTCACCTTCGCCTCCCGCTTGATGCTCTTTCTCGGTATCAAGCACCTGGGGGGGATACAGACCGGATTGCTCGGCCTCGGTGAGTTGTTCGTCACGCTTTTGGTCAGCGCCATATGGCTGCATGAATTCTTGCAACCGACGCAGTGGATTGGGGCCCTCCTGCTCGGTTCGAGCTTGATATTGATTGGATTTGAACGACCCGGCTCAGAACAGCGGCGGACGCATGATGGCTTCCTGGGATGGCTGCGACCTCCGGAAGTGCCGCCCGAAATCCCATGGGGTCCGCAGTCATGAACTACACCAGCCAGGATCCTAATCCTTCACAGGCTCACCTTCAAAAACATAACCGGTCCCCCTTACGCTAACGATCTGCTTTCTCAGTGAAGGGATCTCGATCAGTTTCTCCCTTAATCGGCTGACGAGGGGGCGAAGGATTTCCGGTGCTTCCTGTTGCGTGGTCGAATAACCCTGCACCAATAAAACCAGTTCGCGGTGGGAGAAAACCTTCCCGGTATTTTCAACAAAAATCTTCAACAGGCGTCCCTCGGCCGGGGTGAGGAAAACAGTGCGGTTACCAGCCCGCACCAGGCGTCTGCCGAAGTCAATCACGGTCCCTTCGCTGAGGGCAACGATCGCATGCTCTTCTGCATCTGCCTCCGTTTCCTGTTTTTGACGAAGTTGAAGCCGGGTTCCGCGCCGGGCCAGGCCGCGCGTGACGCTCTCGACGATCTGGGCCGGCGAGGCTGGTTTGAGCAGGTAATCATGAACCCGGTTGCGCAGGGCCTCGATCGCGGTTTCCATCGATCCATACGCGGTTAGCAGGATAATCTCGGTATCCGGGGAGATGCGGCTCACCACCTTGGTCACTTCCAGGCCGTTCATCCCCGGCATGCGCAGATCCAGCATCATCAGATCGACCGAGTTCAGGCGGACATAATCAACCGCTGCCTCTCCGTTTGCTACTGCAGTCACATGATATCCTTCCAAGCGCAGGATGTCCGTCAGCGACTTGCGTTCGACCAGCTCATCGTCTACGATCAGGATATTCGCTTTAGCAGTCATTTTGCTCCCTTCAAGGGCAGGGTCACTCGAAAACAGGCACCCGGGCTGCGATCAGGCAGCAGATCCAGGCTACCGCCATGCGCCGCGATGATGCCGTAACTGACCGCCAGTCCCAAGCCTGTCCCCCCTTCTTTGGTGCTGACGAATGGCTCAAAAATCCGGCCGCGGTCTTCGGCCCGGACGCCAGGACCGGTATCCACAAAGAGGATCTCCACCACATCCTTGGCAGGCCGGGCAGTTATGCGCAACTCACCGCCTTCAGGCATGGCATCGTACGCATTCAGGATGATGTTTATAAATACCTGCTCCAGCTGGGAACCCACCGCCAGGATCGGGGTCAGCTTCGAAGAAAAGCCGGTCGCCACACGAATGCGGCGCTCTTTGAGTTGAGGCGAGAGCAGGCCGGTGACATGCCTAAGGATGGCGGCGATGTCCACAGGCTGAGGGTCCACACCTCCCGGACGATAGAAGTCCAGCATCCGCTGCACGGTACCCATCAAGCGGTCAAGTTCAGACTTGGCCAGGTTCAAATAGTCACGCTTCTGCTTTGCGGTCAGCTCCTTGCGCGTCGCCAGGTGCAAACAATTCTGCACAGCCTGTAAGGGGTTGTTGATCTCATGTGCAATGGAAGCGGTCAACCTTCCGGCCGTAGCCATCTTCTCCGCCCGCACCAACGCTTGCTGGGAGGCCTCGACGCGCCGAACGTATTCACGCAATTCTTCATAGAGCCGTGCATTTTCCATGGCGACCGCGGCCTGTCGGGCGAGCAGCAGGAACATTTCCCAATCGACTTCACGGAAAGGGGAAGCCGCCACACGGCGCCCCGCATAGAGGATCCCGCGCACGTTCTGGCGGGAGATCGGCGCAACCATGATCGAACACATTTTATATTCCGCCAATAGGGGTTGAAGGCCCTCGTCGCTTGGTCCTGTTGTGGTGATCCAGGCGGGTGCTCCGAGCGAGTCGGTGCGGCCGATCACCCCTGCCTCCGAACTGCTTTCCTCTTCAGGTAATGTCACGCCCCTGCCCTCGAGGAGATGCAAACGGTGATCCTCGGTCGAATATTGATAGAACCCGACATCCTCACAGCGCAAGTGCCCGCACACCGCGTTAAGCACTAAATCCAGCAAGCGTTCAGGCTGGGTCTCTGCCAAGAATGACTCCGTGATATCAAACAGTGGCCGCAGAGCCTGAGTGCGGGCAACATCGCGCTTGTTCTGGCTATCCGTCAAGGCCTGCTGAACGGCTTTGACCAGCTCGCTGCCTGATTCGAACGGCTTCAGCAGCAGGCCGTCCGCCCCTTGGCGCAACGCCTGGATGGCAGTTTCAACCGTACCGAAGCCGGTCATGACCAGGGTGGCAGCATCCGGCTGGTATTGATGAAGCCGGGCAATCAAGTCGAAGCCGCTGACCTCCGGCATGCGAATATCCACCAGGAGCAGGTCTACCCGGTTCTTCTCCAGATATTTCAGGGCCGCGACGGGATCGGTCATAGAGGTAACGCTGTAAAGAGCCT
This sequence comes from Anaerolineales bacterium, assembly GCA_050013095.1. Taxonomy (GTDB): domain Bacteria; phylum Chloroflexota; class Anaerolineae; order Anaerolineales; family Villigracilaceae; genus UBA877. The sequence goes on from JBEKFY010000018.1 coordinate 11,715, forward strand.
GCTTGAGCAGGCGTTCGCACAGGCGCGTAATCCCTGGCTCATCATCAACCACGAAGATATGGGTGGTCGTCGCCATCACTCCACCTCGATCGGTAACCAGACGTTAAAGGTCGAACCTTTCCCGGCTGTGCTCTCTACCTCAATAAAGCCTCCGTGATCGGCGACGATGCCATAAGAAACCGACAATCCCAGGCCTGTGCCGCCTTCCTTGGAGCGAGTGGTAAAGAACGGTTCAAAAATGTGTTCCAGGTTCTCGGCAGGGATGCCGGTCCCGCTATCCTGGATACGGATCGTCAGCCAATCCCGCTTTTCGCGCCGATGTTTACCTGTCGTGATATGCAGCTCGCCTCCGGCAGGCATTGCATGCAGCGCATTGTGAACCAAGTTCAGGACCACCTGTTTGATCTGGTTTCTATCTACTGAGATCCAGGGCAGGCGCTCACCGAGATCGGGCGTGACGCGCACTCCGCTGGTGTGCAGGAGGTGATTGACCAGCGCCAGCACATCCGTCACGATCTCATTCGGATCGGTGCGAGATCGAACACTCTCGTTCTGGCGGGCAAAGTCTAGGAGGCGGCGAACCACCCCGCTGGCCCGGTTTGCCTCCCGCAGGACCAGTTCGAGATCCGTGCGCGCTGAGGAGCCCTCCGGGAGTTCATCCATGACCAGTTCGGCGAACCCGGTCACAGTTGTCAGAGGATTATTCAGCTCGTGAGCGATCCCGGCCGCCATTTCACCCACCGCGGCCAGTTTGCCGGCCTGTACGAGCCGGCTCTCGGCCACGCGCTGGGCGGTGATCCGCTCCTGAAGCTCTTTGCGTGCAAGTTGCAGCTGATTCACCGTCGCCTGCAGCTTTTCGTATTGTCCCACATTCGATATCACGCTGGATAGGATGCCTGCCAGCGCTTCCAAAACCAGTAGATCATTCGGACTAAAGGCGTTCTTGCGCTGGCTCTCCACATCGATCACACCCAGGATCTGCTCTCCCTCCCGTAGGGGCACACACATTTCCGAACCGGCGATCCAATCCGCGATCGGCTGATAGATCGGGTTCTTGGTGACATCGCTAACCAGCAGGCTCTGCCCGGTAGCAGCCGCCCGGGCAGTAATTCCACCCTGAGGAAGTTGTTTCATATGCCGTAAAGCGTGCTGGACGACATCCGCCGCGCTCCCCCCGATGCCCATCACCCAGGGCTCCCCCTGGGGGTTTTCCGCCAGGACGACCATCACCAGTTCATAGGCAAAGTTGCGCGCCATCAGCTCTGCAGCGATCTGCACAACCTGGCGCACATCCGTCAGGCCAATGATCTGCTCAACCACCTCGTGGATCAGACTGAGATTCCTGGCCCTGGATTCAGCTTCCTGGCGCAGGCGGCCATTCTCGATCAAACCAGCGAGATGACTGGCAATGACCACCAGCAAGTGTTCATCATAAACCGTGAATGCGCCTTCCCTTTGGCTTTCCAGATTCAGGCTGCCGATTACCTGCCGCCGGAATTTGAGAGGGACGATCAAGGCAGATTGTGTGTCGGGATACAGCGGCTCATATTTCGAATCCGAAGGGAAGGTCTCCGCCCGAAATACCTCGCCTCTTTCCACTCCCCAGCGGGCGGGGTCCCCCGCGCCCGTTGTGTGAGTCTCCGTCCGAATCTTTTCGTCGCGTTCAAAATAGTGATACAGGGTGTTCCCGTCCGATGCCATTAAAAACAGGTTGATCCGGTCGGTCTCAAAGGCCCGCCGGAGAAGTGCAAACGTCCTTTGAACGATCTGTTCCAGGTCGAATGCTGAGGAAACGGTCATCGCAAAATCGTTGAGCAGGGCCATCCGCTGCAGGTGGTTCGTGATATCGGAAAAGGTAATGCTGCCCTCGACCGCAGGCGCAACCCGCACACTTTCCTGGACCAGATGTTTCCAGTCGTCCTCCAGGAAGGGGGATTCGCTCCAAAGGCCAATCAGCCCGATCAGCCTCTGGCCGATAACCAGCGGCAGCCCCGCCCAGACCCGCGTCGCCGGCCGAAAACCGGTGCGCGGGACCATCGCCCACTCCGGGCGTCCTTTATTAACAATCCGGGGGATATGGGTCTGGCTGAATTCTCGCAAGAGGGGATTCGCTTCAATCGGAATGCGTTTCCCGGCACAATCCGGGCAATTGGTGACCGCTTTAATCTCGAATACATCCCCCGATCGTACAGCCAACCATGCGCCTTCGCTGGGAACGGAATGCAAGACCACCCCCAGAATCTGGTCCAGAGCCTGTGGCAGATAAAATGGGATGCCCAGTCCGAACTCTGGATTGGCGGGGACGGGCGGCGTGGCCAGATCGAAGGGCGAGCGGCCCGAATTGCCCAATGCCACGACCCGCCAGAAACGCAAGGCAGCCTTGGAAAGCTGATCCGCTCCGACCAGGACCAATCGCTGGGTCATCTGATCAGGGAAAACGAATATTTTCTCTCCCGGGAGCCCGATCTCGGGCGGGGTCGGACGCGGCCGGTTTTGTTTTCCCTGCATCGCCCGGCTGATCCAACCCTCTACACCCGGATGGTCGAGATACGCCAAGAGTGCCTTTGCAAGCTGGCGATTCAGTTGATAGGCGGCATGGACTTCCCAGCCTTCCGCTTCCCGCTCCAGCCAGGCTGCCCAGGCAGCGCCGGTCAGCTGGCTGGTCTCCTTCAACCGGACCTCCATGAGACTCATCGCCATTGATGGTGTCCTTCATCTATTATTATAAATCACAACAAAGGAAACCTAGATGGTACAATAAGCCTCCATATGAAAAAACCTGACCTGATCGTCATCGGCGGAGGGCTGGCCGGATCAGAAGCGGCCTGGCACGCAGCCCAGCGCGGGCTGCTGGTCCGCCTGGTCGAGATGCGACCGGGCCTCCCGACCGGGGCTCACCAGACTTCGGATCTGGCCGAGCTTGTCTGCTCAAATTCATTCGGTTCGAACCTGCCCGATCGTGCCTCCGGTTTGTTGAAAAGCGAACTACGCCGGATGGGCTCCCTGCTCCTGGAATGTGCCGAGTCAACCGCATTGCCCGCAGGCAGCGCCCTGGCTGTGGACCGGATCAGCTTCGCGAGAAAAGTTACCGAGAGCCTGTCCTCACATCCCAACATCGAAATTGTCCGCCAGGAAGCTGTTGAAATCCCTGACGGATTAACCGTCATCGCATCGGGCCCCCTGACCTCGGAACGTTTGTCAAGCGCGATTGCAGCATTGACCGGTGAAGACCATCTGTATTTTTATGATGCCATTGCCCCCATCGTAACGGCTGAATCGATCGACCTGGAGATCGCGTTCCGAGCCTCCCGCTACGACAAGGGTGACCAGACCGATGGCGACTATATCAATTGCCCTTTCACGAAGGCTCAGTACGAGGCCTTTGTGGACGCTTTACTTTCTGCCAGCTCGATCGAGCTGCGCGGCTTTGAAAAAGATATTCAGCAGGGAGTCAGGGCCGGCGAGCACCATTTCTTTGAAGGCTGCCTTCCCGTCGAAATCATCGCCCGCCGCGGCCGGGAGGCGTTGGCCTTCGGACCGATGCGCCCTGTCGGTCTGATTGACCCGCATACCCAAAGGCACCCCGATGCAATTCTTCAGCTACGCCAGGATAACCTGGCCGGCAGTTTGTATAATATGGTCGGTTTTCAGACCAACCTGACCTATCCGGAGCAGAAACGCGTGTTCCGTTCCGTCCCGGGGCTGGAGAATGCAGAAATTGTGCGCTATGGGCAGATGCACCGCAACACCTTTATCGCCTCCCCAAAGCTCCTGCTCCCCACCCTACAATTCCGCAGCAGAGAAGATCTGTTATTTGCGGGGCAGATCACAGGCGTCGAAGGATACATGGGTAACATCGCGACGGGCCTTCTCGCGGGTTGGAACGCGGCCCGACTTTGTCATAGGCAAACGCCGATCACGCTGCCAGCCTCCACGATGCTGGGAGCCTTATGCCACTATGTGACCCATGCTGACCTGGCAGATTTTCAGCCCATGAAGTCCAATTTTGGCCTTCTACCGGACCTGTCCGCCGATCGGCGCCTGGGCAAACGCGAACGGGCCAGTGCCTATGCAGGACGCGCAATGACTGATTTGGACCAGACATTATTCGGTCTGAATGACTACGCGCAAGTTTGAAATAGTAGGACTGGCCTGCCTCGGCGTGATCCTGATTGCACTGGCGATCTGGAGACTGAGCGCTTTACTCCCTTCCCCTAAACCTGTATTTAATGGAGAACGCGCCTACCAGGATGTGCTCACCCAGATGGCTTTCGGGCCGCGCACACCGGGCAGCACCGCCCACATCCGCACAATCGCCTGGATGGAGAGCCAGCTACGCAAAGCAGGCTGGCAGGTCACCATTCAGGCTGCCACCGAACTGGGACATCCCCTTCAGAATGTGATCGCGAATCGAACAGGCGCGGCTCCGGAGATCATCCTGGGCACGCACTATGACAGCCGCCTGCTTGCTGATCAGGACCCCGGTCCAGGCCGGTTCGCCCCGGTCCCTGGCGCGAACGATGGCGCCTCCGGCGTGGCCGTCCTCCTGGAATTGGCGCGTTCGCTGCCGCGCACTGCCATCCCTATCCAGCTTGTTTTTTTTGACGCCGAGGATGATGGCGGCTTCGCCGGATGGGACTGGCTGCTCGGCTCGCGCGCCTTTGTCGCCAGCCTAACCACCCACCCGCGGGCTGCCATCATCCTGGATATGGTCGGTGACCAGGATCTGAACATCTACATGGAATGCAATTCGAACCCAACCTTAGACCAGGCGATCTGGGCGCAAGCTGCTGCGTTGGGTTACGCCAAACAGTTTATTCCCCGAACCAAGTACTGCATGTTGGACGACCATACCCCGTTCCTTCAAGCCGGGATACCCGCCGTCGACATCATTGATTTTGATTATCCGTACTGGCACACCGCTGCAGATACGGCGGACAAGGTTTCAGCCCAGAGTCTTCAGGTTGTCGGCCGGACTGTCCTGGCCTGGCTGCTAGCTCAAAAATGATTTCGACTCCCAACAGCCTAACAAATATGCAATTGCCAAAAGTCCGCTCCTGGCTTAAACTTAGTTAATGACAAATATCCCGGAAATTCTGGTAAAGATCCGGCCTGCCTGGATCCATCGCGTCGCCAACAACATGGCGCGCGGTGCAGGGGTGCGTGAGAACTTTCAAGGGGAGATCGAACGGTTCTACGACATGCTAATCCAGGCTGCCCAAACCGGCGATCCAGCCTGGATCGATCCAGTACTAAAAGATTGGGCCAATGCCACGACCCTGAGCGATTTGGAAGAGGGTCAAAAAAACATTTCAGCGATCCTGAACCGGATGATCATGATTACCTATGACATGGCCCGCGAGGATCTTTGCGAGCAGGAAGCTCTGGACATCTTGGGTGCCGTCCTGCCCATCTTTACCACCGGCCTTGAAAAAGCTGCCCGCTATGAGATGGAAACCCGGGTGACATACATCTCCAATGAGCTGACCGGCGTCCAACAAAAATTGGAGCGGTTGGATCATAGCAAATCGAATTTCATCTCTCTAACCGCCCATGAACTAAAAACGCCCCTGACGCTCATTGAGGGCTACACGACCATGATGCGCGATGTGATCAAGGATAACCACAGCGCGGAAATGAACGAGCTCATTGATGGCGTGAATACCGGCATCCGCCGTCTGCGCACCCTGGTTGATGATATCATCGATGTGTCGCTGATCGATAACAACCTATTGAATTTGAATTTTCAACCGGTTTGGTTGCACCAGCTACTGACCATGCTGCAGAGCGAGCTGATCGGCTCCATCGCCAGCCGGAAGCAGCTCCTGGAACTGCGCCCTTTCCCAGGTAGCGATCAAATGATCTTCGCCGACCCCGAACGTCTGTACCAGACATTCCGCAACCTGCTCATCAATGCCGTCAAGTACACACCGGATGGCGGCAAAATTATCGTGGATGGACGAATCCTGCCTGGCTTCCTCGAAGTCACGGTCAGCGATAGCGGCATTGGCATCTCGCCAGAGGACCAGGAATTGATCTTTGAGAAATTTGGCCAATTAGGGAACGCCTCCCTGCATTCCAGCGGAAAAACCAAGTTTAAGGGAGGCGGACCCGGTCTCGGCTTGCCGATCGCCCGCGGGATCATCGAAGCCCACGGAGGCGCGATATGGGTCGAGTCGCCAGGGCACAACGAGGTCAAATGCCCAGGTTCTACCTTTCATGTCCTGCTGCCCATCCGCAAGGAACCTCCCGATCCTAAATTTTCTAAATTGTTCGGAATCGAATCCCAGAAAGAAGTTCAGGCAAAATGACCAGAAAGGTCCCGCTGACCACCACGCCGCCGCGCGAGCGCGCCTTCCTGGTCGGCGTGGAATTGCATGGGCATCCAGGCCTGCTGACGGTGGAAGATTCTCTGGCCGAGCTCTCCCGGTTAGCCGAGACAGACGGTTTGCAGGTGGTCGGAGAGCTGACCCAAAAACTCGATCGACCCAACCCGGAAACCTTTATCGGGTCGGGTAAGGTTGAAGAATTAATCGCCCTGGCCGAGGAAAATCTCGCTCAGGTGATCGTCTTTGACGATGAGCTTTCCCCCCGGCATCAGCGCGAACTGGAGACCCGCTTCGGCGACTCCTTGCGGGTGCTGGATCGGACTGCGTTAATATTGGATATCTTCGCACAGCACGCCCATACAAGCGATGGCCAGCTTCAGGTCAAGCTGGCCCAGTACGAGTATCTCCTGCCGCGTCTGACAGGACAATGGAGCCATCTTGCCCGCCAGACCGGTGGCGGCGGCGGTCGGACAGGTTCGGCGGGGGGTGTGGGCCTGCGGGGTCCCGGCGAAACGCAGCTGGAGGTCGACCGCCGCGCCGTCCGACGTGAAATCTCTCATTTAAAGGAAGACCTTGAAAAAGTTCGTGCCCACCGCATGCGCTATCGGGCCCAGCGGAAACGCAATCACATTCCAACGGTTGCCCTGGTTGGCTACACAAATGCCGGAAAGTCCACCTTGCTCAACCGGCTTGCCAATGCAGATGTCCTCGTCGCTGACCAGCTGTTTGCCACGCTGGACCCGACCACGCGCCGGGTGGAGCTGCCTGGGAGTCGCCAGGCACTTTTCACGGACACGGTCGGTTTTATTCAAAAACTTCCAACCACCCTGGTGGCCAGCTTCCGCGCCACACTGGAGGAGATCGCTGAAGCCGACCTGCTCCTGCATTTAGTGGACATTTCCCATGTGAACGCCTCCAACCAGGCCGAAGCGGTCCAGGAAACGCTGGAAGAGATCGGCGCAAGTCAGATCCCATTGATCACCGTTCTGAATAAGATCGACCGCCTGGGCGATCCACGCGCCGCCCGCCAGGCGCTCGAACATTTCCCCCAGGCGGTCGCAATTTCCGCCCGTAGCGGAGAGGGAGTCACGGACTTGCTGGACATGGTCGGGGATGCGCTTTATGAAACCATGGCTCCCATCCTCGTCCGTCTCCCGTACCAGCAGGGCCAGTTGATCTCTCTTTTTCACGAAGTCGGGCAGGTCGAACGCGTCGAGCACGGACGAGGCGGGGTGTTGATGCAGGGTCGCATCCCGGCCCGCCTGTTGGCTACGTTCAAACCCTGGCGGATCCGTCCAGGTTCGGCTCAAAAGGAGACCACGGATGTTCCAGTGGATGAATAAAAGGCTCGATCGAATCTCAGAGTATCTCGCTGTCCGGAAAGGGCTGCTGCCTTTCCTGGGGCTGCTATTGATCGCGGCCAACTATGGGCTTCAATTCTTCCTAACCGGCTGGGTAATCCAGACCAACCTACTGCTGCACGTTGGTCTGGTGGTGGCGATCCTTGGATTGATGCTCGCCTGGGCCCTATGACCCCTTCCCTGAACAGACCAAATCAAATCGGCCCGTTTTAATCGGCCTCAACCAGAATTTCATTCAGGAGATTCTGATATGCTGTGGGTAACTCGTTCACACGTTCATGTTGACCGCGTCGCCTGTCCCTGGCTGATCACCCGCTTTGTGGACAATGAAGCCAAGTTCCGCTTCGTCCCTAAAACAATGATCGAATCGATCGTTAAAGGTGAAGGCGCCATCCCCTTTGACACCTCGGGCGCTGAATTGGGACATCAGGACGGCAGGTGTTCCTTCGAATCGATCATGCTTAAATACGATCTTAAGGAAGCAGGGTTGGTACGCCTGGCAAAGATCGTCCACGCCGCGGATATCTCCGAAGAATTAGACCAAGATCCCATCGCGCCCGGTTTGGAAGCCATCGCCAGTGGTTTCAGCCTTCTTTTCCCCGAAGACGAGAACAACCTGGCTCACCAGTTTGAAGTGTATGATGCCCTCTATGCCTGGTGCCGCATGCAAGTTGCTAAAAAATAAACGGGCCTGCCTCATTGAAGCCTGGATGGCCAGCGCCTTATCCTAGCCGACCCCTTCCGTCACGGTATCAACCATCAACCGCAATTCGGATATACCCCTGCTCTTCACCACCCGCAGCGTGCGCCTTTTTTGCTACGGTTTCCTTTCCGTTGTGCTCGCCCTTTATCTGGCCCAGGTCGGGTTAAGTGAAATACAGATTGGGTTACTTTTTACCCTGACACTGGTCGGCGATGCTGGCATCTCCCTCTGGCTGACAACCTCTGCCGACCGGTTTGGCCGCAGGCGGACCCTGCTCCTGGGGGCGCTATTGATGATGGGAGCAGGGGTGGTCTTCATGGTTACTAAAAATCCAATCCTGTTGATGATGGCCGGCATCATCGGCGTTATCAGCCCGAGCGGGAACGAGATCGGTCCATTCCTGGCTGTGGAACAGGCCGGTTTGACGCAATTACTGCCGAATCAGCAGCGCACGCAGACCTTTGCTTGGTATAACCTGACCGGGTCATTTGCGACCGCGACTGGCGCGTTGACCGGCGGTTGGTTGGCCGAGGCCGTACACTCCCGAGGGATGTCGCTGCTGAATTCCTACCGGGTTGTCCTTCTAGGATACGCTCTCGGGGGGTTGATCCTGATCGTTCTGTTCCTATGCTTGTCACAGGCGGTTGAGTTCCCTGTGATGGACACGCCTCCAGCCAAGGCAAAGCGTACTTTGGGCCTGCACCGCTCCCATCATATCGTGCTCCGGCTTAGCGCCCTCTTCGCTTTAGATGCATTTGCGGGAGGGCTGATCGTTCAAAGCATGGTAGCTTACTGGTTTTTTATACGCTTCGGCATCCCGGCGGGCCTCATTGGCAGTATTTTCTTCGGCGCAAATCTCCTAGCCGGGATCTCCGCCCTGCTGGCGGGCAGGTTGGCAAAGAAGATCGGCCTGATCAACACGATGGTCTTCACCCATATTCCATCGAATATACTGATTGGCCTAGTTCCGTTGATGCCCTCCCTGCCCCTAGCCATCGTCGTTCTTCTTTTGCGCTTCAGCATTTCGCAGATGGACGTACCGACCCGCCAATCCTATACCATGGCGGTGGTCGCTGCCGATGAACGCTCAGCTGCCTCCGGTGTGACAAATATCGCCAGATCCGTTGGCGCCGCGATCGCCCCTTCTCTGACAGGAATCTTCCTGAGCCTTCCGGGGCTGCTCAGCACGCCTTTTTTCTTGTGCGGAGGCCTTAAGATTGTTTATGATCTGCTGCTTTACCGCAGTTTCCGGGCGCTGAAACCCCCCGAAGAACAAATAGCTTAACCTAAAAACGTCCATTAATAAATGAAATCAATAACCGATTATATCTTCGGGCCGGCCGCAATCACTTCTTGTGGTGTATCCTCCTCAAATTTTTTCATATTATCGACGAAGCGGGCCGCCAGCTGTTTATACTTACGCCAGTAATCAGACTCCCTATGCCAGGCACGCGCCGGGTACAGGATCTCCTCTGGCACCTCCGGACAGGTCTTGGGGACCGTGTAACCGAAGACCGGGTCCTGGTAATATTCAACCTGATCCAGCGCGCCGTCGAGAACGGCGTTCAGCAGGTTGCGAGTGTGTCGGATGCTGATGCGTTTTCCAACGCCGTATGGTCCGCCCACCCAGCCGGTGTTGACCAGCCAGCAATTGGTTCGATAGCGTTCGACCTTCCGGCGCAGCAGCTCGGCGTAGAAAGCGGGCGGGTGCACCATGAACGGACCCCCGAAACAGGCGCTGAAGGTGATCTCCGGCTCATCACGCAGACCGATCTCGGTCCCACCGATCTTGGAGGTGTACCCGGAGATAAATTGGTACATGGCCTGCTCATGGGTCAGGCGTGCGATAGGAGGCATGACGCCCGAAGCGTCGCAGGTGAGGAAAATGACATTCTTCGGATGTCCGCCGCGCTTCCCGGCAACGGCATTTTCTATGTAGTCCAGGGGGTAGCAAGCACGCGTGTTCTCGGTAATGGAGGCATCGTCGAGATCGATGAAGCGTGTCACCGGGTCGAAGACCACATTTTCAAGGACGGTCCCGAAGCGCCTGGTACAGGCAAAGATCTCCGGCTCCGCGGCCTCGGAAAGTTCGATCACCTTGGCATAGCAGCCATCTTCGAAGTTGAACACCCCATTGTCGGACCAGCCGTGTTCATCGTCGCCAATCAGCCCCCGATTCGGGTCCGCTGAAAGGGTGGTCTTGCCCGTTCCGGACAGACCGAAAAATAGGGCGACATCCCCAGCGCGACCCACGTTTGCAGAGCAGTGCATGGTCATCACGCCGTTGTGCAGCGGCAAGAGGAAATTGAGCAGCGTGAAGACCGATTTCTTGATCTCGCCCGCATAGGCAGTGTTGCCGATGATGCACAGCTTCTTTGCGAAATTGAGGACGATGAAGGTTTCGGTAGGCGTCTGATCGATCTGCGGGAAAGCCTTAAAACCCGGGGCAGCGATGACCGTGAATTCGGGGGCATGCCGTCGGTATTCTTCCGCGGTCTGGGGTTTGACGAACATGTTGCGGGCGAATAGGCTATGCCAGGCGTATTCCGTGATGATCCGCACCGGCAGGCTGTATTCAGGATCGGCCCCCCCGAAGCAGTCCTGAACGAAGACATCCCGGCCCTGCAAGTATCCCTGTAACCGCGCGTACAGCTCATCGAACTGGTCTACGCTGAAGGGACGGTTATACTGCCCCCACCAAATCCGGCCTTCCGTGCTTGCCTCCCGTACCAGAAACTTGTCGCTGGCTGCCCGGGCGGTGTGCTTCCCAGTATTAACAACAATCGGACCCTGGTGAGAAATGCTGGCTTCCCCCCGGAAGATGACCTCTTCGTAAAGCGCTTCGGTCGGCAGGTTCCAGTAAACATTACGCAGATTGGTCAATCCCAGATAATCGAGCCCATAATCGCTGCGGATGGCGCCAGCCTGCCCTTCGCCGGGGGTTTTAATATTCAATAGATTGTTCATAACCAATCCCTCACCAGTTTACGATCACCGATGTAGATTTCACTGGGAGCGTTGGGATCCAGCGCCCACCTCATCCTCTCGACCCCCTCCGTCAATTCTTTGACCGTCCCGGCATAGCTCAGGCGCATATGCCCTTCCATGCCGAACTCTTTGCCTGGCACCGTCACAACCAGCGCTTTTTTCAACAGAAAATAGGCCAGTTCGACCGAGTTTTTGGCCACGCTATTCCGGAGGTATGCCCGAAAATCAGGCAGGGCGTAAAACGTGCCCTCCGGCTTGATGCATTTCACCGAGGGAAAAGCATGCAGTTCCTGCATTAATACATCGCGATTATTCTGGATTGCCAACCGCAGCGATTCAACCATGGACTGCATCCCGGTCAGCGCACCTTCTGCAGCCGCCTGCATCACCGGTGAAACGCAGGTGATCGTTTGCGATTGGACGTTGGTCATGATCTCAACCAGTTTGACCGGGGCGACCACCCACCCAATCCGAAAGCCGGTCATGCCGTACAGCTTCGCGACGCCATTGACCACGATGACCCGTGTGTTTTCGATATCTCTTTTAGTGTAGCGGTAAGCCGGTACAGCTACCCTGCCATCGAACACCAGTTTATGATAAATATCGTCACAAATCATGTAGATTCCACGGCTCTCACACAGTTCGACGATCCTGGCGATCAATTCTTCCGGATAGACGGCCCCCGACGGATTGTTGGGGTTGTTGACAATCAAGGCCTTGGTATATGAACTGACTACCCGTTCGATCTCCTCAAAACGCGGGATGAATGAGCCATCTTCGGGTGTCACGATGACCGGGACCGCCCCAATCATCTTGATGATCTCTGGATAGCTGACCCAGTACGGTGCGAGCACGACCACCTCGTCCTGCGGATTGCACAGAGTGAACAGGATATTGAACAGGGACTGCTTGGCGCCGTCCGAGACGATGATGTTTTGAGCAGCGACCAAGCGGTCGTAATTTTCCTCGGTGTAACGTACGATGGCCTTTTTCAAGGAGGGGTTGCCATCGGTGGGTGCATATTTCACATCGCCACTGCTCAATTTGGCGGCGGAACTGAGTATGGCGGTCAGGGGTGTCTTGTTCTTGGGTTCCCCGATGCCGAGGTGGATGACCGCCTCCCCTCGCTCGCGCAGCAGGCGGGCCTCTTCGTTCAATGCAAGCGTTGGCGAGGCAGAAATAGCGCTCGCAACCCGACTCAGACTCATAGGCTACCTCCATATTCCGATTCGATTTCTAGCCGCCCAATAATTATATATCGTCTTGGGTCAGTCATTGACGATTAAAAAGGAACGGGCCGTGAATATCACGGCCCGTGTCTTGAGACTTCGCTTATTTTTTCTCTTCTTTTTTCTTGGAGATGACCTCACGGCCTTTATAAAATCCGCAGTTCGGACAGACAATATGAGGCAGGATCATTGTCCCGCAATTCGAGCAGGCAACCAGACTGGCCGGTTCCAGGGCGTCGTGTGACCGACGGCGATCCCGGCGGCCTTTCGATAGCTTTCTTTTTGGATGAGGGGGCATGCGTATCTCCTTAAGATAATTCCGATTAAGCGGGCTGATTATAGTGTTGAAGCCATAGGGCGTCAAGGTAGCATGTGCGGTAGCATGTGCGATAGAATATCTACCTATCCACTGGCCCGTAGATAAGCTTCCATCAAACCGTCCAAGTCTCCGTCCAGCACGGCCTGGGTATTACCAGTCTCGAATTCCGTGCGGTGGTCCTTCACCATCTGATAGGGATGGAGCACGTACGAGCGGATCTGGCTGCCCCACTCCGCCTTGGTGTATTCCCCCCGCAAGACCGCGATCTCTTCTTCCTTCTCGGCTCGCTTGATCTCCAGGAGGCGGGCGCGCAGCACTTTCAGGGCATTCTCACGGTTCTGGGTCTGCGACCGTTCGTTCTGACAAGTGACCACGATTCCGCTCGGCAGGTGCGTCAAGCGTACGGCGGTGGCGTTCTTCTGGACATTTTGACCGCCCGCTCCGGATGACCGGTAAACATCAATCTTGATGTCCGCTGGATCGATATGAACTTCGGGGCTGTCCAGCGCCACCTGCGGCAGCACCTCCACTAGGGCGAATGAAGTGTGGCGGCGATGGGCGGCGTCGAAGGGAGATAAACGGACTAGGCGGTGGACACCTTTCTCCGATCGCAGATATCCATAGGCATAGCTGCCATCGACCGCGATCGTCACAGACTTGATCCCCGCCTCCTCCCCCTCGGTCATATCCAGGATTTCCGTTGTATAACCACGCCTCTCTGACCAGCGCAGGTACATACGCATCAGCATAGAAGCCCAGTCCTGGGAATCGGTGCCACCTGCCCCGGCATGGATGGCCAGCAGGGCATCATCTGAGTCATAGGGCCCTGCGAGCATCGCCGTGAAGGAACGTTTCTCCAACTCGGCCTCGATCGAGGCTACTTCGACCTCCAGGTCTGCCCGCAGGGATTCGTCGTTGAGGCTAACCAACTCACGCGCATCCTGCAGTCGGTGTTCAAAGTTGCGCCAGGATCCTATTTCCTCGCGCAGGGCTGCAGCCGTTTTACTCACCTGCTGGGCGTGGGTGGGGTCATCCCAGAATTGTGGTGCGGCAATTTCCTTATCGAGCTCGGCGAGCCGGGATTCCTTGCCGGCTAAGTCAAAGATGCACCATCAATTGGCGCAAAATATCCGCCGCGGTCTTCAAACGCTCGAGTAAATCCTGCATCGGGGACCTCCCTTAGATCTTATGATCAAATGTCCAACCATCTTTGAATAGGAACCCTGTCCTTGAGCCAGCCAGCTTCCGTCTCCCAGGTGCCGATCGTAGATGAACCTAGACACCGCTCCGGGGCGCCTTTTTCCGAGGAGATCCTGGTGGAGGTCAAATCGATCCTGACTCGCCTTGCCTTCAGGCACCCAGGATTCCCCGGACAAACTCTTCGGGATCGAACGATTGAATGTCGTCAGCCGATTCGCCCAAACCGGCGTAGAGGATAGGCAGGCCCAGTTCGTGCTGGATGGCAAAGGCCATGCCGCCGCGCGCGGAAGAATCGAGTTTGGCGAGGATCACGCCGGTCACATGAACCGCCTCTTTGAATGCCTTGGCCTGTGCCAGGGCGTTCTGCCCTGTCGTGGCGTCCAGCACCAGCCAGACGGCATGAGGCGCACCCGGTATCGCCTTGCCGGCTACCCGATCCACCTTTTTTAGCTCTTCCATCAGGTTAAAACGGGTATGCATTCTACCGGCGGTGTCGATCAACACGAGATCATACCCTTTGGCGACGGCTGAACGGACCGCATCGTAGACCACCGCTCCCGGATCGGCTCCTGCCTGACCAGCGATCACCGGCAGATTCAATCGCTCTGCCCACACCTGAAGCTGGTCCACGGCTGCAGCCCGGAATGTATCAGCGGCGACAAGCAGTACGTGATGACCTTGGCCCCTGAAGCGTTGGCCAAGTTTAGCGGCCGTCGTCGTCTTGCCGGAGCCGTTCACCCCGACCAGCAAGATGATAAAAGGCCGCGGTTCAAAAGCAATCTCCGGCCTGGCCTCCAACCGTGAACGAAGTTCGGCTCGCAGCAACGGCTGTAGTTCATCAGCCTTAATCAGGCCTCTGGCCCTCACGCTAGTCTGCAGGCTGTCCAAGATCGACCGGCTGGTTTCCACTCCCAGATCAGCCTGGATGAGCAAAGCTTCCAAACCTTCCCAGGTGTCCACGCTGATTTCCGACGCTCCCAGCAGCGTGGCCAGTCGTCCAAAGGCAGTTTTGCTGCTGCGGGAAAGGCCTTCTTTCCAGCGTGTCAGCAGATCAGGCATACTCGGCCGATTATACTGCTTCTCGCGGTTATCCGCCCACGCGGATGCACTCAGGATGAAACTTTTTATTCCCGCCTGCATCCAAAGAATTAAGACGCCTTCCGGATTCATGATATACTCGCACCAGCTTGGGACCGGAGGAGAGTCTTTTATGGCAGAAGGTTGGACCGAAATTACGGCGGCCTGGAAAGGGGAATTGACTTTCCTGGGCCAGAACGCCTCGGGAGGGACCGTCTGGATGGGGCCGTTCGCGGACCAACCCGGCATCGGACCGATGCAGCTCTTGCTGGTGGCGGTTGCGGGTTGCACCGGTGAAGACATCGTTTCGATCCTCCAGAAAAAGCGGGCTGGACTGACCGATCTCCAGATCAGAGTGCGCGGAAAGCGCGCCGTCGATTACCCGAGAATCTGGACGGATATCGAGATCACCTACCTGCTCTGGGGAGAGGATCTGCGGCCCAAGGATGTCGAGCAGGCCATCCAACTTTCGGAGGAGAAATACTGTTCAGTGAGCCTCATGCTCCGGAAATCCGCCAAAGTGTCCTCCGCCTACCATATTTATCAACCTGGCGAAAGTGCCAGCTGAATTTACTGGATTTAAGGAGTTATCCCATGGTCGAAGGAGCCATTCACGTCACCGATGCCGCCTTTGAAAAGACCGTTCTGCAAAACACGCTGCCGGTCATCGTCGATTTCTGGGCACCCTGGTGCGGCCCCTGCAAAATGGTCAGCCCCATCCTCGAGAAGGTCGCCCAGGAAAATGCAGGGAAATTAATCTTGGCCAAGGTCAATACCGATGAAAATCCGGAATGGGCCATGAAATACGGCGTGCAGGGGATTCCAACCCTGCTGTTCGTTTTCGGCGGGAAGATCGTCCACCGCCAGGTGGGCGCACTCCCGGAGCGCATGTTGCGGGAGGCAGTCAGTCAATTTATGGAAGTGACCGCCCAACCCAAACCTTGAGCTGCCTGCGATGATCCCTTACCGCGAAAAGAGGCGCCGGTCCCGGCGTCTCTTTCAATTTAAAACCATCCCGCGCATTTTCCCGGGGAAACCTGGCGTGTGACTCACTGCTCGGTGCCGCGTTCGATCCTTGCCCCGAGCAAACGCAATTTTTCATCCACCTTTTCGTAGCCGCGATCGATCTGCCCGATATTGCGGATGGTGGAGGTGCCGTGAGCGGTCAGCGCAGCAAGCAAAAGCGCCATGCCTGCCCGGATATCCGGGCTTTCCACCTTCTCGGCGTAAAGTTTGGTCGGTCCATTGACGATACAACGGTGCGGATCGCACAGGACAATCTGAGCCCCCATTCCGACCAGTTTATCGGTAAAGACCATCCGGCCTGGATACATCCAGTCATGAAAGAGAATGCTGCCCTTCGCCTGGGTGGCCACCACTACGGCTATGCTCATGAGGTCCGTTGGGAAGGCCGGCCAGACATTGGTCTTGATCTCGGGAATGGCGTTCCCCAGGTCAGGCTCGATCTTCAGGCGTTGTTTCGACGGAACGAACAGGTCTTCGCCTTCCACGACCCAATCCACACCCATGCGGTTGAAGACCAAACGGGCCATGTCCAGATATTGTGCCCCTGCCTTGCGAATGCGCACCTCGCCGCGTGTGACCACGGCGGCGCCGATAAAGCTGACCACTTCCAGATAATCGGCACCGATCGTGAACTCCCCGCCGTGCAGTCGGTCAACACCTTCGATATGCAAGGTGTTTGACCCGATGTTTTCGATACGGGCCCCAAGCCCGTTCAGCATCTGACACAGCTCCTGAATGTGCGGTTCCGAAGCGGCATTGCGCAGGATGGTGCTCCCCTTGGCGAGAGCCGCAGCCATGATGGCATTCTCGGTACCGGTCACCGAGGCCTCATCCAGGAGGATATCCGCACCGGTTAATCCTTTGGCTTTGAATTCAAACGAACGCGCGTATTTCACTTCCGCCCCAAACCGCTCCAGGGCCAGGATGTGCGTGTCCAATCGACGCCGACCGATCACATCCCCACCCGGAGGCGGAAGGCGCAACTCCCCTGCCCGAGCGAGCATCGGCCCGGCAAGCAGAATGGAGGCCCGGATACGACGACACAGGTCCGGATCGAGGTCCGCTGGCCGCACCTCACGTGCCCAAACTCGCCAGGAGTGCTCGCCCGCCTCCCGGATCTCGACCCCCAGGCTGCCGATCAACCTGCGCATATCGTTCACGTCCCGGATGTTCGGTACATTGTGTAGCACGACCGGTTCATCGGTCAGCAAACAGGCCGCCAGGATGGGCAGGACTGCATTCTTGTTCCCGCTGGGGGTAATCTCCCCGTGGAGCGAGATCCCCCCTTCAATCATAAATTTATCCATGCAAATTTCTCCCGTTGCTCCTGGTCCCTGGCCTGAACCAGTCCCCTGTCAGGAGCGACCGCCCCGGAATTGTAAGGCTTTTTAAAGAATCCGCCAAGAATGCCCAGAGGTCGTTGGGGTTATAATTAATCCATGGTTATCATCCCGATCATTTTGCTCGGCTGGATCGCAGGCTGGCTGGTCAATTATCTCACGGATGTGTTGCCCACCACGCGACGCTTCAGCCGGCCGACCTGCCCGAATTGTCATACTCCCTTCCGCTGGCTGGATTATCTGCTCCTGGGCAACTGCCGTTCCTGTGGCCATAAACGCGGTCTCCGAACCCTGGCCGTCCAAGCCGCCCTTACGATTGTGCCCGTATTGCTGTGGATCTTCCCGCGTCGGGCACTGCCCTTTCCCCTTGCGTTCGGCCTGATCATCTACCTGGCGATAGTGATGGTGATTGACCTGGAGCATCGGCTTGTGCTCCATCCGATCAGCCTGTTCGGCGCCCTGCTCGGTCTGGGAATCGGCATTTATCTGCACGGTTTTCTGTCCACCCTCATCGGGGGTGTGGTTGGCTTCGGGATCATGTTTTTGTTCTACTACGCCGGGCAATGGTACGTGCGTTGGATGGCCAAACGCAGGGGAATGTCTGCGGATGAGGTCGCTCTGGGTTTTGGCGATGTCAACCTGTCCGGAATCATGGGGCTGCTGTTGGGCTGGCCGGCAATCATCGAGGGTCTGTTCTTCGCCATCTTGGTCGGCGGGGTGGTCAGCCTTGGGATCATCCTCGTGACACTGGCGCTGAAGCGGTACCGGGCTTTTACAGCGATTCCTTATGCGCCCTTTCTGATACTAAGCGCCTTCCTTCTATATCTCCATTAACATCCATGCAGCTCAGATCGAGGTGGGCCGGAAAATCCTCCGGCTCACTCTTTTTTATCCGATTGCTTCTCGGAAGATGGCGGATGCAGCGGTCCGGTCCCCATCCGGTAGCCAAAACCGCGCACCGTCAGGATCCAGATGGGGTCCGCAGGGTTATGTTCGAGCTTTCTCCGCAACATCATCACATAGCGGCGCACGAGGGCCGGATCATCCCGTAGAGTCCCCCATACTTCATGGACCAGTTCGCTCTCAGGAGCCACCTTTCCCTTGCGGCGGACTAGAGCCTCCAAGAGACGAAATTCCGTAGGGGTCAAATCCAGGGTCTGGCCGCCGAGCGAGGCCTGATACTTGGATAGATCGAGGACAATATCCCCGTGGGCGAGATAACCGGCCTCTGCCTGCCCCGCTGTCCGGGTGCGGGTCAGGACGGCTTGAATGCGCGCCACCAGCTCAGCAAAACTGAACGGTTTGGTCACGTAATCGTCCACGCCGAGGCGAAAACCGCGCAATTTGTCCGCCTCGGTCGTCTTGGCCGTGATCATGATGATGGCGACATCGCTCAATTCGCGCAGCCGCGCACAGACCTCCCACCCATCCATGCCGGGCAGCATCACGTCCAGGAGCACCAGGTCCGGGCGCTCGTTGAATGCCAGACGCAACCCCGTGGGGCCGTTGGGGGCCTCAAAGACCTCGAACTGGCTTTGTTTTAAATACTGCCCCAACAGGTGCAGCAAGGTCTGGTCATCATCCACCAGCAATATCTTCGTTTTCATTCGACGACCCTCAAATTAAAATAAAAGCGCGCGCCTCCCTCCGCAGGGGCTTCATAGGCCAGGTCGCTGTTCATGGCCTGCAGCATCCGGCGCGAGAAATACAGCCCCAAACCGTAGCCGTACACGGATTGGGAATCCCGGGTGTCCAGGCGCTGGAATCGCTGAAAGAGCAGGCGACGCTTCTCTCTCGGTATGCCCGGGCCCCTGTCGGTCACCTGGACACGGACATGCTTTCGATCGCGAACAGCGTCGATGGTCACTAGGCTCCTTTCGGCGTATTTAAGGGCGTTGTCGATCAGATGGTTGAACACACCTTGCAATACAGCCTCATCGGCTAGCACCAGCGGCAACTCTCTGGGTAAAGACACCCGGATCCGTTCAGCCCCTGGCAGGTTGCTCAATTTCGCACAAACCTCCTCGACAACGGCCTGAAGCGAAAGGGGTTCGGGCCGGAGACTCAAGCGACCGGCTTCCATTGCGGACATATCTAGGATATTTTCAACGAAACGGCTCAGGCGCTGAATTTCGCTTTTCATGAGCAAAAGATTGGTTCGGTCATTGCCACGCCACCGCTTGCCTTTCAACAACAATTCAAACCCGCCGGTTAGGCTGGTCAGCGGGGTGCGCAGCTCGTGCGAGACCATGGAAACAAAATCACTCTTCAATGTGTCCAGCGCTTGCAGAATCTTATTCTGCTCCTCCAGCTGGAGATAGGCTTCACTCAGGTTGCGTGTGCGCTCCTCCACTTTTTGCTCCAGCTGGCTGTTCAGGTCTTCGAGCTGCCGATAGACGACCTGAAGTTGTTCGTAGGCTTTTTGGATCGCTTCCTGCTGGCGTTTCTGCTCGCTGAGATCGTGTGTGACCCCGGCAATCAGCACCCGCCTCCCCTCAGAGACGATCGGGCTGAGCGACAGCAGGTAAGGAGTTCGAAGAGGGCGGAGGGATACCTCTTGAGTCAAGTCCTGGCGTTCGGCCCGCCCCAGCATGTCGGCGGGTGGTATGGGCCCATCGAAGATCGTCTCCAGCGACTTGCCGATGATTTGATTTTCCTGCTCCAGTCCGAGGGCATTCACCAGGGCGGGATTGCCGAGCAGGATCCGTCCGCGGTTGTCACAGATGAAGGTGGGTTCAGCCAGGCTGCTGAAGAGCTGCCAGTATTTGTGCAATTCCGACTCCCCTGCCCGAACGCCGGTGCGCACGATCAATCCCAGCGCCAGGAGCAGGCTCATGATCAGACCGAGCACGGAGAACTGCCCGCGCAGCTGCCAGTCCAGAAGAACATAAGCGAAGAGGACCAGGACCAGGCTGAAAGGCAAGAGGTTCTGGAGGCGTGCCCCCAGGTCAGGAACCCCGCTTTGCCTGGAAGGTTCTTTATCAGGAAAACCAGCCTCGATCAGGGCTCCCAGGCCGAAGAGCAGATATCCGATTGTCCATCCCAGGCTTCCCGGGTTGCCGGCTTGATAGCTCTGAAAAGAGGTCAGTGTGCTGTAAAAATAATCCGAGATAAGCACTGCCAGCATGCTCAGAGCCCACAGGATGGATGCACGGCGGACCTTACGGTTCGCCAGGAGCACATTGACCAGGATCATGACCAGGATCAGGTCGGCGATCGGATACACTGCAGGCACCATCCCGGCCAGACCGGCCGCCCCGGGCTCGATCAATGAGCGGCTGAGGAGCAGCCAGCCCAGCGTGGCGACAGCCCCCGAACTGATCGTCGCATCCAGCATAAAGCGGAAACGCGTAGGCGCATACCGGTTCTCGAACGGGGTAAGGATCAGGGCATAAAAAAGGAAGGGATAGGCCAGGAAATTGAACAGGTCTGCCGCAGACGCTGGAGGCAGGCTGACCGTTAGAATCGCTTCATAAAACATCCGGATGAAGGTACCGGTCGTCCAAAAGATCAGCGCTATCCCCAAGTACAACCAGGTCTGTTTGGAATACGCAGGGATCGCTGGAATGGATCGGAAGATCAGGATGACCGCAGCAACAATCGGCACCATTACGGCCACATTTCCCACCAGGGGCCGATCGGCTGCCTGCGTGGGGCGAATGGCCAGATAAGCAATGTAGATAGCCAAGAAGAGGAGCGCTTCGACCAGCTCCCCTTTCCATCGAATCTGCCAAGGAAATACCCGATTGAGCAGCCTCTGCAAGACGGCCTCCTCGTGCGCGTTGAGGACATTTAGATTATAACAACGATCAGCCAGCTTCGCTCGGCTTTAAAAGATCCAGGAGGCCTCCCGAAGGATCGGTGCAGGCCTCCTGGATGCGTTCGGGCTTTCCCCTCACGCCAGGATCGATCCGCTAGCAGTCGAAACAGACCGTCTGGGACGGGGTCGGTGTGGGCGTGGGTGTCGGCGTCGGTGAAGGGGTCTTCGAGGACGTGGTCGATGGGGTCGGCGAGTTGGTCGGCGTGTAGGTGTTCGTAGGCGTCGGTGTCTTAGTCGGTGTGTAGGTGGGCGTCAACGGGATAGGTGTATTCGTGCGTGTGTATGTTTGGGTCGGTGTGTACGTCCTGGTGGGCGTGTACGTCCTGGTGGGCGTGTTCGTGATGGTGGGCGTGTACGTCCTGGTGGGCGTATAGGTGATGGTGGGCGTGTTCGTAGGTGTTGACGTCCACGTAGGTGTGGGCGTGTTCGCAGTGAGCGAGGCGCTATTGGTGCAGGTGACGTCAAAGGTCAGGAGCACCGTCAGCGTTCCATACATAGGGCCGGTCACATTGTTGAAGCTGCCTGTAAAGGTTTTGGTCGAATTGGCTGGCTGCGAAAGCGGTAGAGGCGAGGCGCTCCAGACCTCGGGTGAGGGGAACGTTTCATTTTTTGGGAAGATATTTGTGCCGTTGAAATTCTCTTGCTTCAAGGTCTGGCCAGGCCAGCCGTTCGCCCAAGAGATATTCGTCTGGGTCAGGTGGATGGGAACGTTGTTGAGGTTCTGGACCGATATCGTAAATGTTCCATTGTTTCCATCGTTGATGGCGGATATCGTGACCAGGCCGCAGTTGTCAGTGGGGGTCGAGGTGGCGGTCTTGGTCGGGGTGCTAGTCCTGGTCGGGGTCAGCGTAAGGGTCGGTGTATAGGTCTTGGTCGGTGTATTGGTTATCGTGCTGGTGTTGGTTTGGGTCAGCGTATTCGTCACCGTGAATGTGCTGGTCGGCGTAGGGGTCTGGGTCGGGGTCGGCGTAGCCTGGGCGACCTCGGTGACCGTGCAGCCGTTCGCCAGATCCACAGTCAGCCCAAAGGACTGGCTGTAGGCATCCGCGGGCCAGGAGGCGTCAGAACCCTGAAAATCGAAATCAATCGGCACGCTGTAACCCGCATACAACATCACCTGTGTCGGCGGGCCGACCAGCACCCAGGTGTAGGGGGTAGAGGGGTAGTTCACCGAGGAGACCACCACGCTGTCATACGAGGTATGGTCCCCGACCTGGCTGGGTTTGGCTCCTTTGTACGACGCCCAATCAAAGGTCATCAACTGCACGTAGGTATCCTGCAGGCTGCCACTCGTGAGCTGGAAACGCACATCGGGTAATCCGGTGCTCCAGGTCCTCAGAACGGTGGAGGAGATGTAATACTGCGAGCAGTCCGGGGTGGCGGTCACCGTGGGCGTATTGGTAGGCGATGGGGTGATGGTGTCGGTGGGTGTGAGTGTTGGCGTATTGGTAACGGTAAATGTCGGCGTAGGTGTATCCACGGTCGGCGAGGGGGTGTCCGTCGGGAGCAGGACCCCGCCGGGGTTGCTGATCAGGCGCGAAACCCTGAACTGCTCGATCAGCCCCTGATCGTTCGAGCCCAGGTGGGCCATCGGCCAGGCCTGGTTGAGAAACGGGGTGATGAAGGGGTTATCAAAATCCACCATGACCACCACGATATCGCCTGGCCATCCGGCATCTTCTGAAGGCTGGCAGGTACCGTAGGTGTCCGTTCCGGTCTTGGGATAGATCGTCAGAAAGTCGGACACTCCGTCGCCGTTCGTGTCCCGGTTGGAACAGACGGTCACGTGGATGTACCCTGGTTGTCCAAGCGTCGCCGACCCATTCACCAGCAGACCGGCATAATATTCCTGGGATACGTCATGGATAGTCTGCAAACGGGCCGCGTCCTGTTCGGCATCGGTGACACAGCCACCTGTGGGACAGTAGGTAGAGTTATACTGCCCAGTAACCGCATAACGGACCGCCTGACGGGCAATGTTCTGGATGAGCAACCAAGCAGAGAAAAGCAATGAAAAATCGATGATGGCAAAGAGCATCGCCAGCAGCACCGGCAATGCTATAACGAACTCCACCAGGCCCTGTGACCGGCTTTGGCCCCGCCAGAACTGCTTACCGGAAATAACGGAAGGCTCAGTTGTCATCATCCTTGCACCTCACTTACTTGTTCAATCGGGTCGCGATGTTATCGGCAATGGACTGGAAAATCGCACCCAGGTCAGCGCCGGAGGGGGCAAAGTAGTACTGGCCTCCGTCCGGTTCACCGTCCCGCGCGGTGTATTTCAAGAACTGTTCGCCGGCATTGGGGGTCCCAAAGGGTGTATTGGTAACTTCCGATCCCAGCCCGATCGTGAAAATCAGGGCTTGCTGATCGATGTAAACGAAATCAGCCATGTCGCGCGCATAGTCCATGGCATCCCAATCCGTTGGGTCGTTTACTCCTCCTCCCGGCCATACGCCATGCACAGCGTAAAGCGATAGCCGCGTTGGATCTCCGAATTCCCCTGCGGGTGCGGGTGTCGTGCATCGAGCTAAGTGAGCTGCCTGTTGGGCAGTTCCATCTAATTCACAATGCCGGACTGTGGCAATGGGAGCGCGGCAGAATGGCTGCGGCCAATAGGTAGACGGCGGACAAGCGTAACCCGGAGAAACAATGGCACCCCCGCCGCTGTTGGCGCCGCCGTCCGTCAGCAGGATCGCGACCCACAGGGCGTCCTGCTGTCCTGTGGCAAATTCATTCCCTGCCAGCTTCAAGCCTCCACCCGTATTGGTCGTCGTGCACTCTTCGGGATCGCTACCCACACCCCATCCGGTACAATCAAAGCCCAGGTAGTATAGCGGATCGTCCTGGTGGCCAGGGGTATATTTCCGGCATGGAGTACCCGGGCAGTCACCCGTGGCCTGGTAAACCTGGAGAGCGTCGATCGCGGCGTCGATGGTCCCCGCGTTCGAGGACCAATCCAGGTCGAGCGTAGCTGCTTTGTTGAAATCGACGATGGCCACCCGATCATAGGGGAAGAACAATTTCGAGACGAAAAGCTTGGCGGCGTCCTTCAAACCCTGAAAAGGCTGGCAGGGGGCGCCATTCGCGACAACGTTGCAGTAGGATGGATCGAACGCTTTGTACGCCGGGGGGTACGGGGGGGTGACGCCAGTGGGAGGTTTATTGTCAAAGGTCATCGATTCCGAGGTGTCGATCACCAGAACGACATCCACGGAGGCCGCTTGCGATTGCGCCATGGCGGTTAAGGGAACCTGGCTGATCCCGATCACCGGCAAGAAGGCAAGCTGGGCAGTCGCATGGGCCACAACCTGCACCACCTTAGTCGGCGGCGTGGTGCAGAGCGAGGGCAGGGTGGCGCAGGTGTCCACCGTGGCAAAGGAATCGTTGATCCCATTCAGCTTCAGGAATTCGTCCGCCGAATTTTCCAGGTCAATGCTCGTGGCTCCGATGCGGTACTGCAGGGCAGCAGCCAAGGCAGCCGCATCGACGGCGCGACGCAGGCGGGCGTATTCGACAAACGTAATGCCCACATCCAGGGCCAACCCGATGATCGCAACAATACCTACGATCGCCAGGGTCACGATAATAAGGACCTGGCCTTTTTGAAATCTGGCCGGCATACGAGTGAAGGTTTGAAATTTGTGAATGAGAGTGTTCATAGGATTAAGGGACAGGGGTAGGAGTCGGTTCCGCGGCAGAGATGGGCATGATCGCGTAAATGTAAACCGGGATTGGGTCTGGCATTACGGAATAGACGCTGTTTTCAAAGATAGGCAGTTTGAGAACTTGAGGATAGTTATAAAAAACCTCCACCAGTAAAATACCCGTGGACGGCGCCAGCGGATCCCGAAGCGTTGTCATCTGGGCGGTCGAAAAATTCGACGCGCGCGGCGAACATGAACTCCAGCTCGGATCGGTTAAAGGAGCCGGGACGTCCGGCGGAACTTGAGCATTATAATAAGCTAGCAGGGTCCCCAAGTTCCCACACATGCTATACCCGGCCTCCGTGCTGGGAAAACGAATCAGCGCAGTACTCGTGACGCTCCATACGGAGACGACGACGTCATCCATCTGATGACTTGCATCGGGGTGAGAGGCGTCCAGGATAACGGGATCCATGACATCCAGGGTCCGTTTGATCACGTTGGCGTAAAAATTCGTGTAGAGCGTACTGGTGGCAGGGTTGAAGGGAATCCCGTTGGAGCCAAGCCGGGCGCCTTCACGGGCTCCGTCCAAAACATGGAGGTAGGCGTTCAAAAGAAACCCGAACTCGACCACACCGGTCAGAAGCAAGGCCAGAATCATCATCACCAGCATGAGTTCAATAAAACTCTGCCCGTGGCGCCTGCTCCTTCTATTTACAAATGGTAGTTTCATAAGATGAACCTCTCGCTCCTCAGGAGGTAGTTATTTGCTACCCTAATCATAGCATAGAGGCCCCTGAAGTCAATCAGGTAGGCTGATTCTGTAAAGCGGCAAGGACGCAAATTTCACATAAAATGGACATTTCGGCCTCCAGAAAGTGCGTTATAATCTCGCCCATTCCATCTCGAAGGTGGTGAAACGGAAAATCCGCAATTATAAAGGGAAAGACAGCGCATGATCTCCGCATGCCCGGTGCAGGCTCCCCCGCAGGATCTCAGATTCCCTGGGTCGGGCCTGGATGGGCCGGGGAGCGGAGATGACGAGGACGAGGGTTCTCTGCCGCGAGGCGGAGCTTACCCCGGCAGCAAGCGCCGGGGAAAAATCGAAAGATCAGCGGAAGCCCTCCGGGGAGCCACACCCCGCACTTTTCCCTCCCAAAGACCTTTGCAACAACACCGCGTCGGCGACCTCGCGGAAAAAATGTAAAGGGTGGCATCGAAAGCCTCCTGCTCCTCATCGGAGACGGGAGAGCAGGAAGCCTGATATCGCGTGGAGGGATCCTCTATGTGTGGAATTGTCGGATATATCGGCCCCCGTGATGCGACGCCGATCATTCTCAATGGCCTCAAACGGCTGGAGTACCGCGGCTACGACTCGGCCGGGTTGGCCGTCCTAGAGGGCGGCCGGATCGAAGTCCGGCGGGATGCCGGAAAGCTGGCGCATTTGAATGAGCTGCTCGACAAATCGCCGATTCACGGCACACCCGGAATCGGCCACACCCGCTGGGCAACCCACGGTGCGCCGTCAGCTCGAAATGCCCACCCTCACCTGGGTGCCACGGGACGGGTAGTCGTCGTCCATAATGGGATTGTTGAAAATTTTCTGGAACTGCGCGACGAACTCGCTGCCGAAGGGGTGGAGTTTAAATCGGATACGGATACCGAAGTCATTGTCCATCTCGTCGAGCATCACCAGGCCAGTGGGCTGGATTTAACCCAGGCGGCCCGCCGGACATTCACCCAGATCAAGGGGGCGCACGGCATCGTGCTGCTGTCGGCTGATGAACCGGACAAAATAGTCTGTGCGCGAATTGGCAATGCCGGGGGTGTCGTAATCGGGCTGGGTCAGGGTGAAAATTTCATCGCCTCCGACATTCCGGCCATCCTCGAGCATACCCGGCGTGTTATTTTCCTTGAATCGTGCCAAATGGCAATCGTGAGCCGCTCCGAGGTCCGGGTGGAAACGCTGGATGGTCAGCCTGTCCAACCCCGCATTCACAATATTTCCTGGGATGCGGCGGCAGCCGAAAAAGGGGAATACCGTCATTTCATGCAGAAGGAGATCCACGAGCAGGTCCGGGCGTTGACAGATACCCTGGCCGGTCGGGTGGATTTCAACTCCGGTCACATCCGGCTCCCTGAATTGAACCTGACCCGCGCCCAGGCACAAAAGATCGGGAAGATTTACATCACGGCCTGCGGGACGGCAGCTTACGCCGGAATGGTGGGAAAGATTTTGATTGAGCGCATCGCCCGCATCCCCTGCGAACTGGCGATCGGTTCCGAGTTCCGCTACCAGGACCCCCTCATCCAGGAAAACACGGTCGTCCTTGCGATCAGCCAATCAGGCGAGACCGCCGACACCTTGGCCGCCATGGAAGAAGGCCGGCGCAAGGGTGCGATCCTTTGGAGCATCGTCAATGCCATCGGCTCGCAGGCGATGCGCCTAGCCGATGGCTTCATCTCGATGCAGACCGGTCCAGAAATCGGGGTCGCTTCGACCAAGGCCTTTACCGCCCCACTGGTCGATCAGTATATGCTGGCTGTGCTCCTGGCTGAATTGCGGGACAGCCTGGACGATAAAACCCGGATGTCACTGGTTTCCGACCTGCGCCTCGTACCCGCCCTGGCCGGCCAGGCCCTGGCTCGCGAGGCCGAAGTCGAAGCCCTGGCTGAAACGCTGAAGGACATCCGTGATTGTCTCTACCTCGGTCGGGGCATCAACATGCCCATCGCCTATGAAGGCGCCTTGAAATTAAAAGAAATTTCCTACATCCACGCAGAAGGGTATCCGGCCGGGGAAATGAAACATGGGCCGATCGCGCTGGTCGACAAGAACATGCCCGTCGTAACCCTTGCGCCAAAGGATCCCTGGCGCGAGAAGATGATCAGCCAGATCCAGCAGGTCAAGGCGCGCGGCGGAACGGTGATCGCGGTTGCCACAGAAGATGATGAACTGGTCCTTTCGCAGGCCGACCGAGTCCTTTGGATCCCGGAAACGCCATGGATGCTCTCGCCGGTTATCACGGTTATTCCTTTGCAGCTGCTGGCTTATCACATTGCGACCCTGCGCGGCCTGGATGTGGACCAGCCCCGGAACCTTGCCAAAAGCGTCACGGTCGAATAAGAAAGGTTCCAGCGACCTCGATTGAATCCAGGGTGGAGGATTAATCCATCGAAAAAAATGACCGCGGGTGTAGCCTGCCGAGCGGCCGGCTCACGGAGCTATACCCCACAGCCGCACGGTGCCATCGCTCGATGCGGAGGCCAGGATCCGCCCATTCGGATTGAAGGCCACACTCTCCACCGGACCCGTGTCACCCTGCAGGGTGAAGAGCAGCGACCCATCCGTAACCCGCCACAGCCGGATGGTATTGTCATCCGAACCGGAGGCCAAGACCTGGCCATCCGGGCTGAACGTCACACTCTGCACCCAACTGGTATGGCCTTCCAGGAAACGTATCAGGCCGCCATCCGAGACCCGCCAGAGGCCTACGGTGTTGTCATCCGAGCCGGAGGCCAGTGTCTGCCCATCCGGGCTGAACGCCACACTCTCCACCCAGCTGGCGTGCCCTTCAAGGATGTGCAGCCGATTTCCATCCGAGAGTTGATAGATGAGCTCACTCCCATCCCCCACCCCCGCGGCCAGTAGCTGACCGTCCTGGCTGATCGCAACGCTTTTGATCCGGGTCTCATAAGCGACCTTGTTCAAGACCCTCAGCAGGCTGCCATCCGAGACCCGCCACAGTCGTATAAGATTGTCATCCGTGCCTGAGGCCAGGGTCTGTCCATCCGGGCTGAAAGCCACACTTTCCGCCCGCCCAGTTTTCTCTACGAGGGTACGCAGGAGTGTCCCATCCGCGGCGCGCCACAATCGAACGGTACCGTCGTCCGAGCCCGCTGCGAGGATCCCACCGTCGGGGCTGAAGGCCAGGCTATTCAACCCAGCTTGATATCCACCCAAATTGCTCAACAGGCTGCCATCCGAGACCCGCCATAGCCGGATCGTGCCATCTTCCGAGCCAGAGGCCAGAGTCTGCCCGTCGGCTCGAAAGCCCACGGAGAGCACACTCCCCGTATGCCCCGACAGGGTTCTGAGCAGATTGCCATCCGCCACCTGCCACAGCTGAACCGAGTGATCGTCCGAGCCGGAAGCCAGGAGACGCCCGTTGGGACTGAAGGACAGGCTCGATGCCGATCCCGCAAGCCTCGGCAGAGTGCGTAGCAGCTTCCCATTCGAAACCTGCCACAGCGCGATAGTGTGGGCAGCTGTACCCGAAGCCAGGGTCTCCCCATCCGGACTGAAAGCCAAGGAGATCACCGATCCAGAAAGTCCTTGAAGGGTGGAAAGCAGGTTTCCATCCGACAGGCGCCAAAGCCGCACGGTGTTGTCGCTTGAGCCCCATGCCAGGATCCGGCCGTCCGGGCTGAAGGCCACGCTTAACACCCCATAGGTGAGACCGTTAAGGGTGCGCAACGATCTGCCATCCGAGACACGCCAAATCCGTACCGATCGATCGAGGGATGCTGAAACCAGGTTCCGCCCATCCGGGCTGAAGGCCACCTCGATGACTCGATCCATGTGTCCGACCAAGGTTTGCAGCAGCTTTCCATCCGATATCCGCCATATCCGCACGCTGTGGTCATCGAGTCCAGCGGCCACGGACTTTCCGTCCGGGCTAAAAGCGATGCTCGAAATTGAAGCCTCTGATTGAATAAAGCGCACTTCCTGGAGCGTGGCTTCATCGTAAAAGTCTATTCCGAGCGAAGAAGCAACGGCCAGCATCCCTCCATCCGGCTCCCAGACAACCTGATTCAAGGTGCCTTTGCCCCAGCGCGCCAGTTGGGTCACTTGGTTGGCTTGAGTGGGCGAAATGATGGCCAGGCTCCCGGGTATTGGACTCCCCACTGCGACCGGCGCATTCAGGGTGAGGGCAGGACCAGCCGATCCTGGTTGACCAGATCCACAAGCGGTCAGAATACAAACGAACAGAAGGATATAAAAAATATATGATAAAGGTTTCATCATGATCAGGGCGTAACCTCCTGCTAATGTCGCCTTCTCCTTTCTGTTTGAAGGTGCGCTCGATCGAGCGTGTATAATTCTGCTCGTACAGCCTTATCACCCCTTTTCGAAGACGAGGGTACCGAGTGTGGTTCAAACCTTTGAGAGGAAGCTCATGACAACTTCATTCACTGTATCAACGATATTGCCGGCTTCTGCAGAGTGTATTTATAAGGCCTGGTTAAGCAGCAAGATGCATGCTGCTTTTACTGGCAGCGCGGCGAGGATCGATCCGACTGTCGGAGGGACCTTCAGTGTCTGGGATGGATACATCACCGGGAAGAACACCCAGCTTGAGCCATACAGCCGAATCATCCAATCCTGGCGAACAACCGAGTTCCCGGCGCAGGCTCCTGACTCGCGCCTGGAAATCGTGCTGAAGGCCGTTCCAGAGGGAACCCGGATAACACTGAAGCACAGCCGGATCCCTGAAGATCAAGCCGAAGAGTACAAGCGGGGTTGGAAAGAATTCTATTTTTCTCCGATGCAGGCTTATTTTCAAACATAAAAATATTCACCCGGATGCCAAACCTACCAGAAACAGGCAAAGAGGCAGCCCTTTCACTCCGGGCAGGCGCTTGGCCGTCTGCCGAACTTTACTCTTGAGGCAACCTTCCAGGAGATACTCGTCCATCATGCAGAGTTCAGGATGGGCATCAATGATGGCGGCGTAGGGACACTGCCCTAAGACGAGAAGAGGGCCGGAGGCGGCGGCTTCCCAGCGCGCCTGATAATGGAGCTGGTTCAGACGGTCGATGGTTGCAGCCAGACGCTGCGTCAGAGATAGGTTCAGCGCATCCGGGCTGGTGGTCGAAAGGTGCTGGGCCAGCGAATGTAATGCCTGGCGACGCGGCCCTTCGGTCTTGCCTCCCAACCATTCGCTAAGCACTGCGCCCGACAGGGCATCCAAGCCGTCTCCCAGAACCTGGCGGGACAGGCTGTACAGGTTGACCGGACGCCCGCGCCGACCCTCCCGGCGTTGTCCGATAACCTCGACCAGGTCATTCGCTTCCAAGACAGCCAGATGATGGCGGATATTCGCCCCGGTCAGAGCCATGGCAAGGCTTAATTCACGGGCGGAGGCGGTCTGCTGTTTGCGCAGGTAGTCAAGAATGCGCAGGCGGGTAGTCAAACGCATGCTTTATTATACCAATATTGCAAATATATATTTGCATAATTAAATTGACTTCGTTCCCCCTCTCGACTATAATCACCGAGTTAATCTTCACATATCGATAGGAGAAGCCCATGGAGAGCCACGACCTCAACACTGCCGGTTATGAAATCCCCCCGGAACTCCAGGGACGGTTGACCATCACGACTTTGGACAAGGTTTACAACTGGGGGCGGCGGGCGTCCGTCTGGCCCATGATGTTCGGTCTGGCCTGCTGCGCCATCGAGATGATCTGCACTGCCGCGAGCCGCTTCGACCTGGCCCGCTTCGGGATGGAAATTATGCGCCCTTCCCCACGGCAGAGTGACCTGATGATCGTTTCCGGCACGGTCACTAAGAAGATGATCCCTACCCTCGTGCGTCTGTATAATCAGATGCCTGAGCCCAAATATGTCCTGGCAATGGGCGCATGTGCCTCCGGCGGCGGTCCCTTTAAAGAAGGGTACAACGTCATCTCCGGCGTGGACAAGTACGTCCCGGTGGATGTGTACATCCCGGGCTGCCCGCCGACTCCGCAAGCTTTGCTCAACGGATTGATCAAAATCCAGGAGAAGATCACCGGTGAATCCATCAAAGGCGCGCGCTGGTATCAGAAGGGTGCTGACCGGGCAGAGATCCCGATCCCGATGCTCGGTCCGGATCTGATCGACCCCCGCAAGATCGAACTGATCCACCCAATCGGTGAAAAGGCATAGGAGGCCGACATGGCAGTCCCCACCGCTGAACGGACCCTTGACCTGTCCGCCCGCTTCCCGGGTTTCGTTGTTCCAGACAACCGTCCCGGTTATTCCGGCTGGTTGGTGGATAGGGGTCACCTGCTCGAGGTAGCTGCCGGAATCCGGGACGAACTCGGCTACGATTATCTTTCCTCCGTCACCGGGGTGGACTATCTCCCAGAAGGCAGGATGGAAGTCGTCTACCAGGTTTACCAAACCACGGGTGGCCCGGGTCTGGTTTTCAAGGTCCAGCTAGAACGGAAAGATCCAATCGAGGTCCCCTCTTTGGTTTCGATCTACCCGGGCGCGGAGCTTCAGGAGCGGGAAGTCTGGGACCTGCTCGGCATCCGGTTCAGCGGCCATCCGGATCTGCGCCGCATCCTGATGTGGGAGGGCTTTGCCGGCCACCCTCTGCGCAAGGACTGGCATGAAGCCTATTTCGAGGAAGAAGCCAAGCCCTTTAAATCCCGCTGGCCTGGAGGCAAGATCGTCCATGCCGAAAACCAGAACCCCTTTAACGACAACGTCGCTTATCCCCTGGATTTTGACCCGGAAAAATGGGTCCCAGAAGGTGAAGCCGCGCTCTATGGCGCGCTGGCTAAATTCCAGCTGCAGGATGGGACGGGTTTATCCACCGACCATGTCGTGGTCAACCTCGGCCCCCAACATCCCTCCACGCACGGCGTCTTCCGCGTGGCAGTCACCCTGGAAGGCGAGACCATCGTCAGCCTTAAACCGGTCATCGGTTACCTGCACCGAAATCATGAAAAAATCGCAGAGCGCAACACCTACATCATGAACATGCCCTACACCGACCGCTTGGATTACCTGTCCTCGATGAGCAATAACTTTGGTTATGCGCTTGCGGTCGAAAAACTGATGGGCATCCAGCCTCCTGAACGGGCAGATTATCTGCGGGTGATGATGGCCGAGATGACGCGGGTTTCAAACCACCTGATGGCTATCGGCGCCTTCCTCAACGACCTGGGAGCTTATTTCACGCCGATGCTGTACGCACTCGAGGAACGCGAGCTGATCCTGGACATCTTCGAAGCGGTCGCGGGTTCGCGCATGATGTGCAATTACTTCCGCTTCGGCGGCGTGGCCCGCGACCTGCCGGAAGGCACCCCAGAGAAGATCAGGGACCTGTTCTACGAACGCCTGCCTCGCCGGATTGAAGAGATTGATCGCTTCCTGACCGAGAACGAGATCATCCGCGCCCGGGGGATCGGACAGGGGGTGCTGACAGCCGAGGATGCCATCCGATATTCCGCGGCCGGGCCGCTGCTGCGGGCCTCCGGCATCCCCTACGATGTGCGCCGGGCTGAACCCTACTCCATTTACGACCGCTTCGAGTTTGAAGTGGCGGTCCGCTCCAACGGGGACATTTATGACCGGCTGATCATCCGCTTGGATGAAATCCGCCAGAGCATACGAATCGTACAACAGGCCATCAAACAAATGCCCGCGGGCCCGGTCCAGGCCCTCAAACCGGTCTATCAGGTGCGGGTCCCACCGGGTGAATCCTACGGTCGGGTCGAGGGTCCGAAAGGCGAGCTGGGATTCTATCTGGTATCCAACGGGAAACCTAATCCGTGGCGTTATCATGTGCGGGCACCCTCCTTTATCAACCTCACCGCCTTCAGCCCGATGTGCCTTGGTCAGAAAATCGCCGATGTGGTTGCCATCCTCGGCTCCATTGATATCGTGCTCGGCGAAACCGACCGCTAGGAGGAGTTCATGTACGGGAAAGGCATTCTCAAAGGTCTAAGCGTCAGCGCCAAGCGCTTTTTTGAAACCTACCTGGACGACCTCCGCTGGTTGGGCCGTAAGCGTTACGGATCGCCAGAAGGTATCGCCCATCGCGCCAGCAAGAATGGGCGCGGGATTTTCACGGTCCAATATCCTGAAGAGAAGGTCCCGGTTCCGGAAGAGTTCCGCTTCGTGCCCTTTCTGGTGTATGATGAGGGACCCGCGGGCGAGAAAAACTTTCGCTGCACAGCCTGCGGTATCTGCGCCAAGGTCTGCCCTCCACAATGCATTTGGATGACCCGTGCCAGTGACCCCGCTACGGGCCGGCCGATACCGGACGCCTCAGAGTTCTTCATCGATGCTGATATCTGCATGAACTGTGGACTGTGCGCTGAATTCTGCCCGTTCGATGCGATCAAGATGGATCATGACTACGAGCTTGCAACGCACGGGCGCAATGTCTTCGATAAGTGGAAACTGGCAAAACCGGCCGGATACTACGAAAACATCCGCCCGATCAATGCCGCCCGTGAGAATGCCGCCCGCGCCGCAAAAGAAGCGGCCAGGGTTGCCCGCGAAGCCTAAAGATCTGACCAGATATGTACAACTCGGACACTGACCTGCTTTTTCCTCCTCGGATCATCCCGGACCTGCGTGAGGCGCGCGGTGCAGACTGGCGAAAGCTGGTCGCCCGTGTCTCCGTCACCAAGGACATTTCCGTGGAAAGGATGGCCTTCATCCTGATGATGGTAAGGCTGGACGGCTGTGCTTCCTGCAACGCAGATTCCTTCCGGGCCATGAATGGCTGTACCAGCTGTGCAAAGCAGGCGCTCAAACGCTTTCGCGGTGGAGACGCTGAATTGGTCAAATTATACGAAGCCGCGAAGATCGAAGTAGCCCAATATTTGGAAAAAATCACTTAGAGGTGCAAATGGCAGAAAAGGTCCTTCCCGAAGCCGTGATGGCTGCCCTGAGCAAAGTCCAGGAGCCGGAACTCCACAAAGACCTAGTCACGTTGAATATGGTCCGCAACCTGGAAATCAAGGGGGCGCAGGTGAACTTCACCATCCTCCTGACCACACCGGCGTGTCCGTTGATCGGAACCATCGAGAAAGAGGCTAGGCAGGCCGTACTCGCCGTCCCGGGCGTTAAAGCGGTCACGATCAAGATGGATGCCAACGTACCGAACGATGGCCGAATGCGTGGTCTCCTAAACCTGCCGGTTCGCAACGCGGTTGCAGTCGCCTCCGGCAAAGGCGGCGTCGGGAAAAGCACCGTTGCGGTGAATATCGCGGTCGCCCTGGCGCAGAGCGGAGCCCGGGTTGGCCTGCTGGATGCCGATATCTACGGGCCCAACGTTCCGACCATGATGGGCGTAGCAAACCTGCCTCCCGCCAAGGAAAATAAGATCGTCCCGGCAGTATCGTTCGGCGTCAAATTGATGTCGATGGGCTTCCTCGTCAAACCGGGTCAGCCGCTCATCTGGCGAGGGCCGATGCTTAACTCAGCCATCCGCCAGTTCCTGAGCGATGTGGAATGGGGCGAACTGGATTACCTGATCGTGGATTTGCCCCCGGGTACCGGCGACGCCCCCCTCTCGTTGGCCCAGGCCTTGCCTCTTTCCGGAGCCCTGATCGTGACTTTGCCCCAGGCGGTCTCTCTCGAGGACGCCAGCCGCGGTCTGACCATGTTCCGTACCCTGGAAGTGCCCATTTTGGGTGTGATTGAGAACATGCGGGGCGAATTCTTCGGGTCAGGAGGCGGCGAAGAGCTGGCGCGCCTAGCCAAGGTCCCGTTCCTGGGAGCCGTGCCCATGGAAACGCTTGTGCGGCTCAGTGGAGACAGCGGCGAACCCGTCGTGGCGGCCAGACCGGAATCGGCGGCGGCCATCGCGTTCCGGTCGATCGCCCAGCAGGTCGCAGCCAGAATCAGCGTCGAGGCCATGGGGCAAGCACCCGTCCCGACCATCCATGTCGTCTAGAGCGACCTGCATCCGCAGTTTTTAGATACGGTATAATTTCCCTATGCAGCCCTTGATCGTTGGCGTTCGCTTTGCTCAAATCGGTAAAATCTATCATTTCGATGCCTCGTCCGTTCCCGAGATCAAAACAGGTGATCATGTCATCGTAGAGACCTCGCGCGGCAAACAATTGGGAGAGGTAGCGGCACGGATCGAAAATCCTCCTCCCTCTTCAGAAGGTTGGAAACCAATCGAGCGCCTGGCAAGCCCGCGCGATCTCGTTTTGCGCCGGATGTGGCAGCAAAAAGAGTTGGAGGCAATGATCACCTGCCGCGAACGAGCCTCGCAGCTGAACCTGGGCGGGATCAAAATAGTGGCTGCCGAATTTTCATTCGATGGCGCGCGCCTGACCTTCATGTTCAGCACCGAGTCCGAAGAGAAAGTGGATCTCAAATCCCTGCGCCATGATATGCAAAAACAATTCTCGCCTTCCCAGGTCGATATGCGGCAGATCGGCCCGCGGGATGTGGCGAAGATGCTGGGGGGTATGGGAGCCTGCGGCCTGGAAACACGCTGCTGTTCTAAATTCCTGACCGAATTCAGCCCCATCTCAATCAAAATGGCCAAGGAGCAAGGCATCTCGCTTACCCCATCCGAGATCACCGGGATGTGCGGACGCCTGCGCTGCTGCTTGGTGTATGAGTACGAACAGTATGCGGCCGCCCGCAAGGAACTGCCTAAGAAAAATAAACGGGTGGTCACCCCTCTCGGCGAAGGCAAAGTGGTGGAAGTTTCTCCTTTGCAGATGACCGTGCGGGTTGAATTGCCCGATCTGGGTGCGCGCGAGTTCTCGCGCGATGAAATCGAACCATGGGATGAGCTGGAGTCCCTCCGCCGTAAATCGCAGGCCCCCTGCTCGAACTGCAGCCGGAAAGAAAATTCTGCATGAATGCAAAACCCGGCCCATCTCCTGACTCCTGGGAAGGTCCTCAAAAAATCCTAGTCATCCTGGCACACCCGGATGACCCGGAATTTTTTTGCGGGGCGACCCTGGCACGCTGGACCAAAGCCGGGCACACGATCCATTACTTCCTACTGACCTGTGGCGACAAGGGTTTTGCGGACGCGGATGCGACCCCGGAGCAGATATGCGCCGTACGCCATGCTGAACAGAACGCAGCGGCTTCCGTGCTCGGGGTCCAGGAGGTACGCTTTCTCGATCTTCCGGACGGCTACCTGGTTCCCACCCTGGAACTGCGGCGCGAGGTCGTGCGCGTCATCCGTCAGGAAAAACCGGACATACTGGTCACGTGTGATCCGACCCATCTCTTCTCCGGCGGCCGGTATCTGAACCACCCCGACCATCGCGCGGCCGGTCAGGTTGTGCTGGATGCAGTCTTTCCCGCGGCCGGGAACCCCCATTTCTTTCCTGAACTCCGAAAAGAGGAGGGCCTCGAACCGCACACCCCGCGCGAGGTCTGGGTCTCTCTGACGGGGAATCCGACGGTCACATTGGACGTAACCGACACGTGGGAGATGAAAATGCGCGCCTTAAGGGAGCATAAATCCCAGATCGGCGATCCAGCCAAATTCGAGCAACGGATGCTCTCCCGCCGGACCGAAGATAGTTCGGAGGCCGAGCCGCGCTTCGAGGAGACATTCCGCGTGATCAAATATGGTTGATCATTCTGAAGGGGGAAATCCAATCCCCCTCAATCCTTTTCGCCCAGAGGTCCGCATGCATGATTTTTTAGCGGAAGCTGAAGAGCTCTTTGATTACACCCGTTCCTTGCGGCGTGATTTTCATATGCATCCTGAGCTCGGATTTCAGGAAGTCCGTACGGCGGGGATCGTTGCGAAACAGCTGACCGCCCTGGGGCTGGAAATCCACTCCGGAGTGGCCGACACCGGCGTGGTCGCGATCCTGGAGGGGAAAAAAGCCGGACCGGTCATTCTGGTCCGGGCCGACATGGATGCCCTGCCGATCGTCGAAGAGACCGGTGCCGAGTACGCCTCACAAAACCACGGCGTGATGCACGCTTGCGGGCACGATGCCCATGCTGCGATCCTGCTGACCGTGGCCAAGATGCTGACCGCGCACCGGGACGAGCTGGCTGGGACGATCAAACTCGTTTTTCAACCCGCAGAAGAAGGCCTGGGAGGCGCTGAACGCATGATCCAGGCAGGTGTCCTGGAAGATCCCAAACCTACGGTGAGCCTGGCCTTGCATGTATGGAACGAACAACCACTCGGCTGGATCGGGATCGCCAACGGACCAGCCCTGGCCGGCGCGGAAATATTCAAGGTCACTTTGCACGGGAAAGGCGGACATGCAGCTGCGCCGCACCTCGCGGTTGATCCGGTGCTCGCCGCGGCAGAGACCATCACCGCGCTGCAGTCCATCGTGGCTCGCAATGTGGCGCCGCTTAAACCAGCCGTGGTCAGCGTCTGTACGATCCACGGGGGCGAAGCTTTCAACGTCATCCCCCAATCGGTCGAGCTGACCGGGACGATCCGCACTTTCGAACCCGAGGTGCGGAGCGCGGTCATGAGCCGATTCCAGGAAGTTGTCCGAAATACCGCTGAGGCGCTGGGCTGTCGCGCAGAAATCGAATTGAACCAACTGACCCCAGCAACGGTCAACCAGCCCGAAACTTCGGCACGGGTCCAGGCCACTGCCCGCCGTCTGTTTCCGGAGGCACCGATCGAGACCGGGAATTACATCACCATGGGTTCAGAAGATTTTTCCTACATTCTCGAGAAAGTACCCGGCTGCTTCTTTTTTGTTGGTTCCGCCAACCGGGAGAAGGGTCTGGACGCCGGCCATCATCATCCCAAATTCGATATCGACGAGCGGGTCCTGCCGCGAGCCGCAGCGCTGATGGCGACCGCGATCGTAGAACTCACCGGAACGGCTTAAGCACGACCTTGTCTTTTGCAAACAGGGTTCATTGCCCTCGGGCGGGAATCCTCGCGTGAGCGGCCCGGCAATCAGGTCCTAATTGCCCCGCTCGCGTTCCGGTTTGTCTATATCTTTTTTTCTCTTGACCCGGGAGGGTCTTCGTTTTATCATTTTTTGGCCTCTTTTTGTCGAATTTTTCATCTAATCATACAGGAGTATGGATGTCTAACCCAAAGATCGTCAACGACTTTTCGATCACCATTGGAACCGTGAACGGTTCCGGCAGCCAGACGGCTAATGTCACACTGCTGAGGGCCCTTTTCAAAATGGGGATCCCGGTCTCCGGGAAAAACCTATTCCCTTCCAATATCCAGGGACTGCCGACCTGGTACACCATCCGGGTTAGCAAAGACAGGTTCGTCGCCCGGCGCGACCAGCAGGAAATTGTGGTCGAGATGAACCCGGCCTCCTTCCAGCGCGACCTTGAGTCGATATCACCCGGAGGAGCCTTTTTCTACGCGGACGACATCAAGCTTCCCATAGGGCGTACGGACATCTCAATCTACCCGATGCCAGTTAAGCAGATGGCAAAAGCGGCTCAGGTTTCACCCAATTTGCGTGACTATATCGCCAACATGGTTTATGTCGGCATCCTGGCGCAGATGGTCGGGATCGATATGGAAAAAATCAGGCAGGCCCTGGACTTTCATTTCAAAGGCAAAGCCCCGGCAATCGACTCCAACTTCAACGTGATCAAGGCTGGCGCAGAGTGGGCTGCGCAAAACCTAAAAAAGACTGACCCCTACTTCGTCGAACCGATGGACGCCACTCAAGGTTATATGATGGCTGATGGCAACACAGCTGCGGCCCTGGGTGCCATTTACGGCGGCGTGCAGTTTGCTGCCTGGTATCCGATTACGCCGGCCACATCCCTGGCTGAAGCGCTCAATGTTTACCTGCCCCAATTGCGCAAATCCCCGGACGGTAAACAGACCTATGCCGTCCTCCAGGCCGAGGACGAACTCTCAGCCATCGGCATGGCCATCGGTGCCGGCTGGAGCGGACTGCGCGCTATGACCTCCACCTCCGGACCCGGCATTAGCCTGATGTCCGAATTCGCCGGCCTGGCCTATCACACCGAGATCCCGATCGTCGTCTGGGACGTCCAGCGCATCGGCCCCAGCACGGGTATGCCGACCCGCACCGCCCAGGGGGATGTAACCGAGATCTACTTCCTTAGCCACGGTGACACGCAAAACATCATTCTCTTTCCTGGCTCGGTTCAGGAGTGTTTTGAATTCGGTTGGAGAGCCTTCGACATCGCCGAGCATATGCAGATGCCCGTCTTTGTGCTCAGCGATCTCGACCTGGGCATGAACCAGTGGATGACCAAACCCTTCGAATATCCCGATACACCCATGGATCGCGGTAAGGTGCTGTGGGAAAAGGACCTCGAGAAATTAAAGGGTACTTGGGCGCGTTACCGGGATGTGGACGGCGACGGCATCCCCTATCGCACCGTCCCGGGAAACCGCCATCATTCCGCTTCCTGGTTCGCGCGGGGTACCGGTCACGACGAGTACACGCGTTACTCTGAAGATGCCGGCACATGGGAAAGCAACATGATGCGCATTAAAAAGAAGTACGAGACGGCGCGGACCCTGGTCCCCAAACCGGTCATCCAGACCACGAAGGGTGCGACGATCGGCATCATCGCCTTCGGCTCCACGGAAGCTGCTGTGGAAGAGGCCAGAGAAATCCTGAAGCAGGACAAGAATCTCAAGACCGACTTCCTGCGCCTGCGGGCCTTACCGTGTACCCAGGAAGTCTTTGCCTTCATCGAGGAACATGAACATGTTTATATCGTCGAGGCCAACCGTGACGGCCAGCTGCGTCAGATATTATCCACGGTTGTGCCGCCTGAGCAGGTTAGCAAATTCCGCTCCGCATGTCACAGCGACGGCTTGCCTCTGACTGCCGGTTGGGTCGAGGGCGCTATCCTCGCCCAGGAGAAAGATTAATATGACTACACCTGTAGCTGCTGTCGGCCAGGCCAACAAGGCTGGCCTCACTAAAAACGACTACCGCGGTCTGCCCAGCACCTTGTGCCAGGGCTGCGGTCACAATTCCATCGCCAGCCAGATCATCGCCGCCTGCTATGAGCTGGACATCGTCCCCGAAGAAGTGATCAAGATGAGCGGCATCGGTTGCTCGAGCAAGAGTCCTGCCTATTTCCTGAACCGCTCATTCGGCTTCAACGGCCTGCACGGACGCATGTCTTGCCTCGCAACGGGGGCCATGTTCGCCGACAAAGACCTGAAGGTTATCGGTGTCTCTGGCGACGGCGACACCGCCTCGATTGGCATGGGCGGCTTCAAGCATATGATGCGCCGCAACGCTCCGATCATTTACATCGTCGAGAACAACGGCGTCTACGGGCTGACCAAGGGCCAGTTCTCTGCCACCGCCGAGGTCGGTTTGAACCTGAAACACCAGGGCATCAACCAGTACATGCCGGTGGATATCTGCATGGAAGCGCTGGCCTCCAGCGCCACCTTCGTCGCCCGTTCCTTCGCCGGGGATGCCAAGCAGGTCAAGGAGCTGCTCAAAGCCGCCTTCAGCCATCACGGCACCGCCATCCTGGATATTATCAGCCCATGCGTCACTTTCAATAATGAAGAGAACGCCATCCATTCCTATACCTGGGGCAAGGACCATGAGGAGCCGCTGCATGAGATCTCCTTTGTCCCCAAGCTGGCCGAGATCATCCTTGATGGAGAGTTCCCGGAGGGCGGGGTT
This sequence comes from Anaerolineales bacterium, assembly GCA_050013095.1. Taxonomy (GTDB): domain Bacteria; phylum Chloroflexota; class Anaerolineae; order Anaerolineales; family Villigracilaceae; genus UBA877. Next base: position 53,122 of record JBEKFY010000018.1, read on the forward strand.
CGGGAGGTGACGATGCACGATGGAGCAACGATCATTCTTAAGAAGCTGGAAAAAGACTACGACCCAACCAGTAAAGCCAATGCCTATCAAATGCTGGAAAATGCCCAGAAGAGCAACTGGCTGGTCACAGGGCTGATCTATATCGACCCCCAGAAACCGGCTCTCACCGATATGTATAATCTGGTCGACAAGCCCCTTAACCGGCTGGAAGAGAATGATCTTCGGCCGGGGCGCAAGACGATCGACAAGATCAACGCGATGATGTTTTAAGTCCGCAGCCTCTGGTGGAGTGGAATCCCGCCGGCGCGTTGTTGGAACGGGGTATATTCAAAGCATGCTTCAGGTCACTTCTTCGCTTTCGATTGACGCAAGCGAGATCGCCTACGACTTCATCCGCGCGGCAGGACCGGGTGGGCAAAATGTCAACAAGGTGGCCACCGCGGTTCAGCTGCGCTTCGATCTACGCCGCTCCGCTTCCCTGACCCCGGAAACGAAAGCACGGCTGGCCAGCCTCGCCGGCCGCCGCCTGTCGAAGGACGGCATCCTGGTCATCGAAGCCAAGCGCTACCGCACCCAGGAACAAAATCGCCTGGATGCCACCGAACGCCTGATCGGGTTGATCCGCAAAGCATTGGCCCAGCCCAAACCCCGCCAGGCAACCAGACCGGGCAGAGCTGCCAAAGCCAGGCGGATCGAGGCAAAGATGAGACATGCCCGGATCAAGAAAATCAGGGGGACGAAGCCGACCATCAACGACGCATGATTAATCGAAGGCCACGCACTTCAAATTTGCGTGGCCTTTGATAATCCGCGTCACCCGATTATTTCACCGTGTGTAAAAATGCCATGTTCGGCGGGCGGATTTCTTTGAGCGGATAGCCTGCCACCAGAACCACCTGCTGACCCGGTTGAACCGTTCCAGAGGCCTTCAGCGCGGCTTCGACATGCCCGATCATCGCCTCCACCGTGTCGGCAAAGGGCACGATGTAAGGGGTCACGCCCCAGACCAGGGCCAATCGACGGTAGGTGCTCTCCTCGGGCGTGAAGGCCAAGATGGGCACATTCGGTCGGGCTTTGGACATAAAAATGCCCGAGCGCCCTGTGCGGGTGAAGACGGCGATAGCAGCCACGTCGCGGTCATGGGCCAGCTCGCGGGCCGCAGTCGCAAGAGCTACCGCGTCGTCGTGCTCGTCGCCTGACTCCATTACCTGGGCATGCCCCCATTTGTCAAAATCCACCTCCGCCTGCCGGACGATGCGGTCCATCAATGTGACGCTCTCTACAGGATAATCGCCGACAGCCGTTTCTCCCGAAAGCATGACCGCATCGGTGCCATCGAAAACCGCATTGGCCACATCGGAGGCCTCTGCTCGCGTCGGTAGGGGGTTGTGGATCATCGACTCGAGCATCTGGGTGGCGGTGATGACCAGTTTGCCTTTGCGGTTCGCCGTCTGGATGATGCGCTTCTGCGCTCCGGGCACGTCCTCCGGGGCCATCTCGACACCCATGTCGCCCCGCGCCACCATGACCCCGTCCGCCACATCCAGGATCGCCTCCAGATTGTCCAACGCTTCGGGTCGCTCCAACTTGGCGATCAGGAGCGGACAGATCGGCGGTTTCGAACACCGGATCGCATCCTTAGCCATTTGAACATGAGCCGCCGTACGGACAAATGACGTCGCCACCAGGTCGACCTGTTGGGCGAGGCCAAAGGCCAGATCGACAGCATCTTTCGCGGTGAAGCTGGGGATGTCCAGGGTCACACCGGGCAGGTTGATCCCTTTGTGGGAGGATAGTACACCGCCAGTCTGAACCTTGGCGGTTACAGTCTTCAGATCTGCCTTGATCACCAATAACGCCAGCCGGCCATCGTCGAGCAGAATGTGGTTGCCGGTTGAGACGCTCCCGAAAAGCTCCGGGAAATCGACCGGGATCCAGCACGCACCATCTTTCCTTTTTGGCTCTTCGCCTTCCCGAAACAAGACCACTGTCTGCCCCACGGTCAGCGTAAGCGGGGATTCAAGCGCCCCGACGCGAATCTTCGGCCCCTGCAGATCCTGCAGGATGGCCAGGGGCAGGTCGAGACGTTTAGAAACTGCGCGCAGTCGCGAGGCTAGCGCGGCATGCTCCGCGTGCGTGCCGTGCGAAAAGTTCAGCCGGGCGACGTTCATGCCCGCCCGGAGCAGCTGTTCGATAACAGCTTCTTCCTGGCTGGCGGGGCCGAGCGTGGCTACGATCTTGGCTTTGCGTTCCATGCCCTGATTATAACAGGCGCACCCTGCCCGGAAATTCATTCCAGGCCGGGAGAGAGACAAGCTCCGGAATGGAAAATGCCCGCATGGCCAGCTTCCTTCCGTTCAGCAGGCCCAGCACAGATCCCTGGCCTGCTTTTCCAGATCTGCCCGGAAGTCGGGGTGGGCAATGTTGACCAGCGCTTTCACACGCTGCCGCACAGATTTTCCATACAGGTCTGCTACGCCGTATTCGGTGACGATAAAGTGGACATGATTGCGGGTCGTGACCACTCCGGCGCCTAGCTTGAGCATGGGCACGATCTTGCTGACCACCTTGCCGTCTTTCATTTTGCTGGTACTGGACATGGCAATGATCGCGACACCATCCTTGGCGCGGGAGGCGCCGTAGACAAAGTCCAGCTGGCCACCGACCCCGCTGAAAAATTTTGGACCAATGCTGTCAGCGCAGACCTGGCCGGTCAGGTCGACCTCGATGGCCGAATTGATCGCCACCATTCGTTCGTTCTGCGCGATGACGAACGGGTCGTTGACATATTCGGTGCGGCGGAATTCGCAGAGAGGATTTTCGTTCACCCAGTGGTACAAACGCTGGGAACCCAGGACAAATCCCAGGACGATCTTGCCTGGATGCAGGGTCTTGCGCGCCCCATTCAGGACCCCCGCCTCAACCAGGTCGATCACACCGTCAGAGATCATCTCCGAATGGACTCCCAGATCCTTTTTATGAAACAGGAACTTGAGGACCGTGTCCGGGATCATGCCGATCCCCATCTGCATCGTTGCCCCGTCCGGGACCAAATCGGCAACATAGCCGGCCATGTGCTCGATGACTGGGTCGATGTTATCGCTGGCCATCGGCATTTCTGGGATGGGGTAATTGACCAGCACGATATGGTTCAGGCGGCTGACGTGGATGAAGGAATCCCCCAGGGTGCGCGGCATCTGTTCATTGACTTCCGCGATAATGATCTTAGCCGATTCCGCCGGCGATTTGGACAAGCCGACCTCCACGCCCAGACTGCAGAAGCCGTGCTCATCCGGCGGCGAGACATGGATCATGGCTGCATCCAATGGCAGCACCTTGTTCTTAAAGAGCAGCGGGAATTCAGAGAGCAGGACCGGGGTGAAGTCCGCCCTGCCCTCCTGGACTGTTTTACGGACGTTGTCACTAATGAAGAGGGAATTCACCCTCAGGTGCCCCTCCATCTCCGGTTTGACATAATCCGCCGGACCCACCGACAGGGCCTGGCAGATCTCCACATCTTTGAGCTTTGGCGCGTAGGCGACCAGAGCGGCCAGCAGCCTCTGGGGCACCGATACATTGCCGGTCATGAAAACACGGTTTCCGGACTTGATCGCCTTTACAGCTTCTTCGGCACTGGTCACGCGCGACTGATAGATGCTGTTCCAATCCATATTCGCCTCCTTATTTGGTAAAGCGGTAGAGATGGCGGATCTCGCCCCGGTAGGTATTGACAGCTAACTCGATCGCCGGATGTTTTGCAACCGCGCCTTCCACGCCCAGATCCGCGATGGCCAGGATATAAGGGAGCGCGGCATTGACCACCCCATGCGTAGAAGTGCGGGCCACCACCCCTGGCATATTGGGAACACAATAGTGCACCACGCCTTCGTCCACATACGTGGGATGGTCGTGGGTCGTTGGACGGGAAGTTTCGATGCATCCGCTCTGATCGATGCTGATATCGATGATTACCGAACGGGGTTTCATTTTCCGCACAGTTTCCCGCGAGACCAGGATCGGCGCCCGTTCGCCCGGGACCAGCACCGCCCCGACCAAGACATCCGCCCCTTTGCACATCTGCTCGATGTTCCGCTCGGTGGACGGCATCGTCGTCACGTAAGGAGTGCTCTGGCTCAGCTTCTGCAATGCATTCATGTCCCGGTCAAGGGTCGTCACATGGGCGCCAAGCCCGTTAAATGCCCGCGCAGCATACGTACCGGCGGTCCCGGCCCCCAAGATAACCACCTCGGCCGGGGGAACACCGGGAATGCCGCCCAGCAGCATCCCGCATCCGCCCTGGTCGCTTTGCAAGATGCGCGCCGCGACCTGGGCGGCCATGGCCCCGCCGATCTGGCTGGAGGGACGCAGGACCGGAAGGGTGCCATCCGTTTCACGGATCTGCTCGTAAGCGATGGCGGTGACCTGGTTTTTAAGAAGCACATCGATCTTTGCCTGGCGGGACGAGGCAAGGTGCAGCAGCCCCGCAACGGTGGAACCGGGGAGCAGACGGTCCATTTCTTCATCGGTCGGTCGGGCGATCTTTAACAATAATTCGACCCGGCCGAAGACCTCATCCGTGGAGTAGACAATATGCGCTCCCGCCCGTTCATAATCCAGGTCTCCAAAACCCGCGCCCAAACCAGCATCCTGCTCGACGAAAACGGTGTGATCGTGCTGGCAGAGGATCTCTACCCCAGCAGGGGAAAGGCCGACGCGATACTCGAACGGCCGACGCTCTTTAGGCACTCCGATGTTCATCTGAAACCTCCGCCTAGACCATAGCTGGCTTTGAGGCAGGCGTGGCCCTCAAAGCCATTTGTACTTGGGGCATGTCCAAAACCTTGCGAATAGCCGGCAGCGCCCAGTCGATCATTTCTTTCTCGATGAAGAGCAGCGGGGCGAACCGGTCGACGCGTTCATGGGTTTCTTCGGCACGGAGCATCATTATGCGCCCCGTAGCGTTCCTCAATTTCGATGTACTGGCGCGTGTCCATCAAGCCACTCCGAAGAGCCGGGCCAGGATCGCCTTTTGGGCATGCAGACGGTTATGGGCCTGGGGAAATATCACCGAGTGTGAACCGTCAGCAACCTCATCGGTCAGCTCGTGATTCCGGTGGGCTGGCAGGCAGTGCATCACGATAACATCCCGATCGGCCTCGCTGACCAGCTTTGCATTGACCTGGTAAGGAGGAAATATCTTTTCCCGGACAGCGGTCTCTTCTTCCTGGCCCATGCTGATCCAGGTGTCGGTATAGATGACCTGCGCCTTGCGCACAGCCTCGTGCGGTTCGTTCAGGAAAGCCAGCTTCGACCCGGTTTCGGCCGCGATTTTACGGGCGGCCTCGATCGCGGCGGTGGGAAGCGCATATCCTTCCGGGTTTGCGATCGTAAAATTCCAGCCCAGCTTGACCGCCACCTGCATCAAGGAAAGGGCAACATTGTTGCCATCCCCTACGAAAACGACTTTTAAACCGGCCCCCTTACCGAACTTTTCCTGAATGGTCAAGGCGTCCGCCATCGCCTGGCAGGGATGGCTATAATCGCTCAACCCGTTGATGACCGGTATAGATGACCATCGCGCCAGTTCAAGCACATGGGCTTGCTCAAACACGCGCGCCATGATCGCCTGGACATAGCCAGAGAGCACCCGCGCCACATCGGCGATCGTTTCGCGTGTTTCCAGGCCAATCTCGCTCGGGGAAAGATAGAGGGCATCCCCACCCATATGACGCATGGCCATATCAAACGAAACCCGCGTACGCAGACTGGGTTTCTGAAAAATCATCCCCAGCACTTTGCCTTTGAAGAGCGGGGGATTTCCCTTTTTAAAATACTCCTCTTTCAGGCGCAGGGCCAAGTCCAGAAGGTCTTGCAATTCTTGCGACGAATGGTCGTAAATATCCAGAAAATCATCCATGATTTCCTCCTGTCCGATCAGTAAACTTAAGTATCAAACGCAAAGGCAGGTTCGTCAAGTGCAAACCCACCACCATTTTCCAAGAAAGTACCACCTCAGGCCGCCGTCAAGGACGACGGTCCACGCGAAAATCCGGAAAAGAGAAGTGTGGGAAATAAGCAGCTGGCAGGCTCAGGGCGGCAGCCATATCCTCCCCATATCCAATCGGACAGACCGGGACATTGCGTTGTTGCAGTTTCTCAACTATATCCTGGTTGTCGCCCATGCCGCCGAAGGATTCAACCTTGATCAACACCAGCATCGGACGAAGATTGCGACGAAGCAGGTACTCAACCGCTAGCAGCAAGTCAGGCTGCACCGAGGGGGTAACCAGAATGACCCCGCTGCCCTGCGGTATTAATTTTGCCTGCATGGTTACCAGGCCGAATAAGGGTATTTCGCCCTGCGGCTGTAGGAAAGCCAGGGTCTCCATGATCTTCCCGACCTGGCGTTCACCTCTCTCCGCAGAAAGGATTGTGAACCGGCCGGAGGCACTGGCCAATCCAACCGCCCTGCGGGCGGCCAGGAAATACCTCGCCAGCGAGGCCGTTGCGCTGACCGCGTACTCAAAGCTGTCGCGCGGCAGGCTGACCTTAGGCCGGCGCAGCCACAACCACCCGTCTTCCATACTTACGACTTCCGCAGGTGCTGACGCCTGGACCGCGCGCTGCGCATCCAGGAACAACCAGATCTCCGCCTGGGGGTCCTGTTCGAACTCCTTGACCATGAAACGCCCACGGTGGGCGGTGCTGCGCCAATGGATACGCTTCATAGGATCACCGGGCACATATTCGCGCACACCGGCGGCATGCGGCGTGACGTCCTGGGTCTTGCTGCGGATCGTTTTGCCACCCGGCAATATACCGGGCGGGATGGGAAGCGAGGAAATCGGTACGGTCATTGGCAGCACAATCAACGTATCGTGCGCCGGAAAGCTTCGCCTGGCACGAAACACACCGAACGGGTCCCCTGAAGAGATCTCGGTCGGGCCAAGTGGAAAAGCACCACGCTGGGTGAGCAGGGTGCGGGCCATGTAGAATCGCCGCTGGTGTGCACCGACGCCGGTCAGGAGGCGGGAGCCGGAGGCCATGGCGAGAGGGGAAAGGTTGACCACCTCGATCCACAGGGAAGCTGGCCAGGAGGATTTAACCACCTCGAACCGCTCCTCGAAAATCTCCCCCATGCTTGCCCGCAAGTTGCGCGCTTCCCGCTTGATTCTGACACCCCGCAGAGAGAGGACCGTCCAGATCGCAGTTCCAATCAGGAGCAGAGCGCTCAGATAGATCAGGCGAGCGTACAAATCGGAGTCGCCGACGATCCAACCCACCACACCGATAAGGATGAGCGCAACCAGCAACCACCGTAAAACTAGCGATGGCTTCATTCTAAGCGTGAAGTTTCGAAATCTCCGCCGGGCACGGGCGTGTTCTCGAGGATCTCCTGAACGATATGGTCTCCGCTCAGTTCCTTCAAGCGTGCGGCGGGCCCCACAATCACGCGGTGAGCCAGGACGGGAACCGCGAGGGCCTTGATATCGTCCGGCAGGACATAATCACGACCCCGCATTGTCGCCAAGGCCTGCCCGGTGCGGAAAAGGCCCAGGGAACCGCGCGGACTGGCGCCCAGATAGATATCCGTATTCTGACGCGTGCGGTTGACCAGATCGACAATGTAATGTTTGACTGGAGTCGAGACGTAAATTTTTTTGATGACCTTCATTGCCTCCAGAAGTTCGCCGACTTCAACTACCGCCTCCAGGGTTTCAATCGGGTGGCGCAGCTGTTGACGTTCCAGGATTTCGATTTCTTCCGACTGGATCGGGTACCCCAGGCGCACCCGGAGCAGGAATCGGTCCAACTGAGCTTCAGGCAGTGGAAAAGTACCTTCATATTCAATCGGATTCTGGGTCGCCAGCACCATGAAGGGTACCGGCAGCGGATGCGTGACCCCGTCCACGGTGACCTGCCGCTCCTCCATCGATTCGAGCAGGGCGGCCTGAGTCTTGGGGGTTGCCCGGTTGATTTCGTCTACCAAGGTGATCTGGGCGAAAATCGGCCCGGGGTGGAACTCGAAGCTTAGCTTGGCCTGATTATAAATCGAGACACCCGTCACATCACTCGGAAGCATGTCCGGAGTGAACTGCAGGCGATTGAAGCTGCAGCCGATGGATTTGGCAAGGCTGCGCGCCAGGATCGTCTTGCCCACCCCCGGGACATCCTCGATCAATACATGGCCCTGGCACAACAGGCTGACCACAGTCAGCTCAAGCGCGGATCGCTTGCCGACGACAACCTTTTCAAGATTACGGATCATTTTTTCGCAGAATGGCTGGAGGGTATTCATTATGATCACCTCGTCGTTAATTTCGATGATATTTATATCCAGAGCCGGTCAGGACCGCTACCAGCGGGTCAGGCAGGTCCTGAACCGTTTGTTGTAACGCCGGCCAGATGATCGCCGATGTCGGCTCAACATAGAATCCAAGAGCAGCCAGCCTGTCGCGACCGGGCAGGATCTCTTCCTCCACGGTGGCCCAGACAGATCCGTGACTTGCCTTCACTGCTTGGAGCACAGCATCCCCCCGTAATGGAAAGCGTACGCACACCCCTTCGGCCAGCGTTTGATTTTCAGCGACAAAACCTAACCCGGCTGGTCCGCTGGAGTACAGTGCCCAAAGGGGGGCACAGGCCCGTGCTTGGACCCCGATCAGTTTGGGGATTCCCTGGGTCAGGCCGGCGGAGTGCAAGGCCTGGAAGCCACGGAAAAGTCCGAGAAGCAGCCCTCCCTGGCCAGCGGGAACGACGACCGCCCCGGGCTGCTGCCTATCGAGCTGGTCGTAGATTTCGTAAGCCGCGGTCGCGTAGCCGGGCAGGTTGAACGGCAGGGACGCATGACTGGCGTAAGCAGCCCCCCCGGCAGCAGCTTTTCTTACGGCCTCCGCCGCCGCGGCACGCGAACCGGCGACCAATACCAGCTCGGCTCCGTACGCTTCGATCTGGCTGCGCTTGACACCTGAGGCAGAGGCCGGGGCGAAAATCCGAGCCTTAATCCCTACCCGGGCGGAATAGGCAGCCATGGAAGCTCCGGCATTCCCGGATGAATCCTCAACCGCTTCAAGCACCCCGCGCGCTTTCATCCAGGCAGCCAGGAGGGTCGAACCGCGATCTTTGAAGGAGCCAGTCGGGTTTAGGAATTCGCATTTGAATGCAACCTCTCGACCGAACGCCTGCGCCCAGATCAAGGGTGTATTGCCTTCCCCCAGTGAAACAGGCTCGACCCCTTCGGGAAGTCCGAACGTGTGGCGGTAACGCCAGATGCCTGGCTGGTGTGGTTCGATCTTCGCCGGATCAAGATTCGAGGACGATTGGGGGGCGAAGTCGTACAGACCCCCGCAGATGGGGCAACGGTCAGCCAGTCCAACTGCCGGGTAAGCGCGTCCGCAGTTGGAACAAGCGATATCCGGATCGGAGCTCCCACGAGCTCGAGCGGTCATTGGGAGGGTTTCGGAATGTGCTCGCCTTCCACCCATACAGCGCCTTCCGGACCCACTTCCCGTTTCCAAATCGGGACGATTTCCTTTAAACGGTCAATTCCATAGTGCGCGGCCTCGAAGATGCCAGTATCCCGATGGGCAGCGGTACAGGCGATCAGCACGGTCGGTGTCCCGGGATAGAGCCGCCCGATGCGCTGTATAATGGCAATCCCCTCGAGGGACGGCCACTTCTGGCGCATCTCGCCGGCAATCTGGCGCATCATGGCCTCGGCCATGGGTCGGTAAGCTTCATACTCCAGGTATATCGTCTCGTGCGGATCATGGCGCCGGGTCACCCCCCGCACCATCCCGCTGAAAACGGCTGCCGCGCCCGTCGTAGGCAGGGTAATTTGAGCCAACAGGGCGTCGATATCGATCTGGTCTTCGGTGATCGCAAACACCTCAAGCTGTTCGCCGGTCGCCCCACCTGAGACCGGCGGGAACAGAGCCACTTCGACCCCCTCGTGGAGGAGGGTTTCATCAAAAGCAAACTCCCGGTTGACAGCGACCAAGACCGTCTGCATTGAGGCGGTTAACTCTGGGTACTGGCGGATGACTTGCTCCTTGAGATCGCGGACCGTCGCCCCCTCCAGCATGTCGATCTCGATCGATTTTCTGCCTCCGGCAAGTTCGCGCAAGGTGGCGAAGAGCAACACTTTGATAGGTTTCATCCTGCCTCGCTGGATTTTAGGCCCGGGGTTGCCCGCAGAGCTGGGTGCAGCGGCGCGTGTGACCATTATTCATTGAATACATCTCCGCTCTTCCCGCCCCGCTTCTCGACCAGGCGGATATTCTGGATCTTCATGGTCTTCTCGGCAGCTTTCGCCATATCATAGACCGAAAGCGCGGCCAAGCAAACGGCGGTCAGCGCCTCCATCTCGACACCGGTCTTTGCGGTGGTTCTGACCGTGGCTGTAATGACCACCCCGGGCAGCTCTGCATCCAGTGACAGGTCTACCGCGATGTGGGTGAGCGGTACTGGATGAGCCAGGGGGATCAGGTCTGAGGTGCGCTTTGCAGCAGCGATCCCGGCGATCTGAGCCACGCTCAATACATCCCCTTTCTTCATGGAACCCGCCCGGATCAGGTCGAGTGTTTCTGTCTTCATCACCACTTCGCCTTTGGCGATCGCCAGGCGCTTGGTATCCGGCTTGTCGCCCACATCCACCATGCGGGCACGGCCAGCTTCGTCGAGATGGGTAAGCTTGGGTGAGGTCATAGTCGAATTATACCCAAAGAAGTCCGGTTTCTCCAAAGAATAAGCATTTCTGAGTATAATCCATTCAGATGGAACTCAATAGCGCCGGCCGCTCGAAGGATAGTTATACCGTCCAAATTCCTGTTTACGAGGGGCCGCTGGATCTGCTCCTACAGCTGATCGAGCATGCTGAACTGGACATCACGGCTGTATCCCTGGCTGAGGTCACCGACCAGTACCTGGCCCATATCCACCAGATGCAGGTACCGGCCGATGAGATCTCGGCCTTCCTGGTGGTCGCCGCAAAATTGTTGCAGATCAAATCCGAAGCGCTGCTGCCGCGGCCGCCGATCCATGAAACCGGTGAGGTCAATCTGGGTGAAGCCCTGGCCCAGCAATTGCGGATCTATAAGCGCTTCAAGGAATTAGCCACCTGGCTTGACGGCCGTACAGAGCATCACCTGCGGACCTTACTGCGGGTCGCCCCGCCTCCGAAGATTGAAAGCCACTTGGATCTTTCCGATATCACCTTGAACGATCTCCGCTCCGCTGCGGAGGCGGTTTTTGCTGAGGAAGCGGAAAAACAAGCGCTCGGGACGGTCATCTCAGCCCCGCGGGTCACGATCCGGGAGAAAATCCTATGGATCGCCCACCAGCTGCAGGTTGAGCGTCGATCCACTTTCAGCCGCCTGATCGGTGAAAAACCCACCCGCCTGGAGGTGGTCGTCACCTTCCTGGCCCTGCTCGAATTGGTCAAACGCTATCGTGTCGCTGCCAGTCAGGAGGGCCTGTTCAAAGACATTCAGATTGTAAAGTTGGAAGAGTGGGGAGAAGCCGAAGAGTTGGACCTCGAATTCGAATGAGCTAGATCTGTTCCAGAAAGCCAAGTAACGCTTGATTAAATGCCTCGGGCTGATCGATGGTCACTGCATGTCCTGCGTTGCCGATGACCACCTGCCGGGCTCCCCAGATGCCTTCGACAAGCTTGCGCTGGGAGACCGGCGGGACGGTGGTATCGTTCTTCCCCGTCACCACCAAGGTGGGTATTTGGATCTCGTTGAGTCGCCTCATGGAATTGAACAATCCTAATGCGCGCATGGCGCTCCGATAGGCGCGCGGATCCGCTTTTTCAATAGAAGCAATCAACAGGGCGCGCAGCTCTTCGTTCTGAGGACCAGGGAAAATCCGCCCGGCCACATATCTCGCCTGAGCCGACAGGCCCAGCGCACTGACCAGAATGAAGCGTCGCAGGAAATACAGCCAGCCATCCAAACGCTCCGGACGCATTACGGAAAATGTGCTGACCAACACCAGGGCACGGGTCAGCTGCGGAAAATCCAGGGCGATCTGCTGGGCAATCGTCCCACCCATCGATAGGCCGACTACCGCCACCGGACCCGTCCGCAGGTCCTCGAGCAGGCAAGCCATGGCTTCCGCTTCCCGGCGGATGCTCCAGCCACGTCCGTCATAGGGGGATGATCCGAAACCTGGAAGGTCCGGGGCGATCGGACGATACCCTCTCCCCATGAGCGCGGGGAATTGCATGGTCCATGAATCCGCACCCGCCCCCAGACCGTGAAGCAGGAGCACTGTCGGGCGTCCATCCGGACATGGGTCGAGAAAATGCACGGAGGCCATCTTACGACGTGCGAATCCCCCAATGAATGGTCTTCCATACCTGCTGGATATGCGCATGATCGTGTTCAGCCGTGAATCCCACCAGTTCCTGCAAGGTCGTCGGGCCAAAAATAGCATGTCGGGAGGTGCGGGACCATTCTGTCTCGAGACCACCCAGCATCGTCAGGGTTTCCTTGCGCGCAGCGACAAAATCGGCAAGCGCCTGACGCCCATCCTGTTTGGAATACTGGCGCTCCTGGACCCAGCGGTCAGTAACCTCCCCGGCAATAAAAGGATCTGGTTCCTTCAACACTCTGCGGAGACGCGGTTGATGGACTTCGCGCTCCACATCCCGCAAATGGCACATGATCTCAGTCAGGCACCATTCCCCAGGTTGCGGGATCTGCAACCAGGTGTCTGAAGATAGGGTTGCGGTCAGGGTTGCAAGGGCAGCCGGGGTGGCCCGCAGACAGGCCATGAATGCCCGAGGGGTCTGGAAGGAAAACTGGAGCGTGCGGGTATCCACCTGTTCCAACCAGCCTTGGAACGAGGCCAGGGTGCCCTGGGGGACCTTGGAGAATTCACGGGAGAAGTCGCCGTCCTTCCTAACCCAGAACATCGGAAGGCCGACGGCCTGGGTCGGTTTGACCTCCCTCTCCAGGTCGTCCCCGACCATCACGACCGGATCCTCCGGCCAACCGAGCTGAGCCAGAACCTCCGGATAATAAGCCAACCTCTCTTTAGTGAAGTGGAAGCTCTCGTAGGATGTCACGATAGCAAAAGGATATTTCTCCGGGGGCAGGCCGGCCCAGCGCAGGCGGTGATGAACGGCCTTTAATGGAAACAAAGGATTGGTCGCGATCACCACCCGGTGCCCTTGCGCTAAGCCCCACTCCACCAAGTGGACCGCCTCCGGGACCTTTTTCGTCAAGGAACCCAGAGCGGGAAAGGAGACATCATAAAAACGGTCAATGGCTGGTTGAATCACGGAGCGATCTACCCCGAGTCTTGGAAAGAACTGGGCATCAAAGACTTCGCGCAGCAAGAGAGCAGGGTCCTCATTCGCCATCATGGCCCGGGTCCCCGCCATCAGGGCCGCGAGCATCTTCTCCGGATCCACCCGGTCGGCCAGGGCCGTGGATAGGGCCTGGAAGTAAGCCGGAATAAAAGCGGCCATATTGGACTCGAGCAGGGTATCGTCGAGGTCAAACAGCAAGGTAAAGGTCATGGATGGATATCGAAAACCGGCGGGAGGGGGTGGCACTCGCCACAGCCGATGTGGGGGTCAAAACCGGAACGATTGGTCTTCTCACAGAAAGGGGTCACCTTGACACGACGCCGGAACCCAGCCGTCGGCGGCCGGTTTACTTCGGCACGCAATTTCATGAACGTGCAGGCATTCGCTTGGAGGATAGATGGGACCGGGCAGGTCCGGCACAGATTACCGCTCCAGGGAGGACCGACCAGGCGGCATTCTTCATGCTGACGACCGCGGTAGTAGTCACCGTAAAAATAGGTGCATTCGGTCCCGGCAGGTGTCTTCATCGTTGGGATAAGTGAATCAAGGCCACCGGTCGGAATAGGGTAACGCGCTCGTCAACCGGCTTCGAACAGAAGTCGCGCAATGGGTTACACCCGGGTGACATAGGTCCCGGTACGAGTGTCTACTTGAATGGTATCCCCCTCTTTGACAAAATTCGGCACCTGGACCTCGACTCCGGTTTCCACCCTGACCTTTTTCGTCACACCGGTGGCGGTATCGCCGCGGACGGCAATATCGGCATGGACGACCTTCAAGTCGACCGAGGTGGGCAATTCAATATCCAGGGCTTCGCCGTTATAGAAGGTCAATTTGCATTCCATGCCTTCCTTGAGGAAACCAGCGGCATCGCCGAGGATATCCGCCTTGATCGCGGGTTGATCGAAGGTCTGCTGATCCATGAAATAATAGAATTGATCATCCTTATAAAGGTACTGCACGTTATGGTAATCGAGACGCGCCTCCTGGACCTGGCTGCCGGAGATGAAGGTCTTCTCCAGGGTTGAACCGGTGCGCAGATTGCGGGCCTTGATGCGGATCGTGGCATTGCCACGGCCCGGTTTGTGGTGAGCATATTCCAGGACGCGCCAGAGGTTGCCATCCAGTTCGAAGGTGACACCTTTCCGTAGATCATTGACATCGATCATAACAACTTCCTCTAGGAAAAGAATTGCAAACGGGCGGGATTATACTGCCACTACACCGAGCATGGCAAGGGGCATTCAATGATGCTGTTCAGCATCGGGCTCCCCTCTAAGCAGCTCTACCGCGTGGGGGAGGACCGGCAGGACCAGCTGGATATTTTCCAGCGCACCTTTCGGGCTGCCAGGCAGGTTGATGATCAGCACTTTGCCGCGAATCCCGGCGACGGCCCGGGAGAGCATGGCATGCGGTGTGACTTTCAAACTTTCCTGGCGCATGGCCTCGACCAGCCCGGGGGCCTCGCGCTCGATCACGGCCCGTGTGGCCTCTGGGGTGATATCGCGCAGGCTGAACCCCGTGCCGCCGGTGGTGAGGAGAATATCCAGATCATCCTGATCGACCCAGGTAGACATCGTCTCCTCTAGAACGACTCGCTCATCTGGAACGACTGCCTGTCGAACCACCTGCCATCCCTGTGCGGCGATCAGGTCCGCCAGCGCGGGCCCAGATAAATCCGGGCGTTCCCCGCGAGCAGAACGATCAGAGACGGTCAGAATCGCGAACCGCAGTGCCATTTAACCAAGGTCCTTTCAATAGATGAAGACTGTGTCCATTCGTTCCCAACCGCGGCGCTTATAAAACGTGATGGCATTCTCGTTATCGATAGTGACCAACAGGTAACAACGAAGGCAACCTTTAAGCCGCAGACGGTTCTCCAATTCACCCATCAACTTCTCGCCGATGCCGCTCCGGCGGTAGGATTCCTCCACCGCCAGGTGATAAACCATGCCGCGCCGGCCGTCGAAGCCTCCGCACACAGTTCCGATCAGCCGGCCGTCCGCCTCCGCCACCAGGAACAGATCGGGGTCGCGTTGGAGTTTCTTCTGGATCTCGCCGGGTTCATCGGAGCGGCGTACATGGATACCCGGCCCCGCACCCTCCCAGAGTTGGCGAGCCGCGTCATAATCCTCCGGGAAATGGTATTCTCGTATGCTGAAATGGTTCATCAAACCTTTTTAGCGTTGAGCTTATGGATCAGGTCTTCCGGCATAAATGGCTTGAGCAGAAAGCCGTCAGCGCCCGCAGACAAGCATTCCTCGGTCCGATCGATACCGGATGTCATCAGGACCCGGACCTTCTTCAAGTCAGGAGACAGGCGGATCTGGCGGAGGAGCTCAAGGCCGTTCCGGTCGCCGAGGTATATATCCAGCAAGACCACATCCGGTTTTTCCCGTCGAATGGTTTCCAAGGGGTCACCTTTTTGATCCATCAGGGTGGCCACCTGGAAGCCCTCCATCCCCAACAGCGTTTTCAACAGGGAAACCATGGTGTCATCGTCTTCGGCCAGGAGAACTTTGAGCATTGACTCTCTTTCCCTTTTTTATGGATTTTGTCCGGTGACCAACTGGCCGCGACTTCTCGAGCGCCACCTTCAGGACATCCGCCACCGTATCGGCAAAAACAAAGGTCAGTGACTTTTTAATCTCCGCCGGGACATCCTCCAGATCCGGCTCATTGCGCCGAGGCAGGATGACCGTATTGATACCGGCGCGGTGGGCAGCCAGCATCTTTTCCTTGATCCCGCCGACCGGCAGAACCTGGCCGCGCAAAGTGACTTCACCGGTCATGCTGACCCCCCTCTTGATGGGTCTACCAGAAACCAAGGAGACGAGGGCGGTAGTCATGGCGACACCCGCCGATGGTCCATCCTTGGGCTGGGCGCCTTCGGGGATATGCAGGTGGATGTCGGTTTTATCAAAGAAATCCTTGTCCAGACCCAGCTGTTCTGCATGCGAACGCACGTAGGAGAGAGCTGCCCGGGCCGACTCTTGCATCACATTGCCCACTGATCCCGTAATCTGGAATCCCTTGGCCCCTGGCATGCGGGCCGCTTCAATAAAAAGAATGACGCCACCGAAGGGGGTCCATGCCAGGCCCGGCACAACACCTGGAATCGATGTGCGTACATCGAGTTCTTCCGTCTCCAGGAATATAGGATGGCCGAGCAATTCCCGGACGATTTTGGGGGATACCCGGCCGGGCGTCTTTTTCCCTTCGGCAACCCGTGTGCCTACCTTGCGGCAGATGGCGCCAATCTTCCGCTCCAGGTTCCGCACGCCCGCCTCCCGGGTATACAAGTTGATGATGGTTTTAAGCGCATCCCGGGTAAAAGAGACTTCGTTGGGATGCAAACTGTTCTCCCGGATCTGGCGGGGAACGAGGTAGCCTTTGGCGATGGCAATCTTTTCGCTTTCCGTGTAACCGGAAAGATGGATGATCTCCATGCGGTCCACAAGGGGAGCGGGAATGGTCTCCAGCTGGTTGGCAGTCGTGATGAAGAAGACCTGGGAGAGATCGTAGGAGACTTCCAGGTAGTTATCCCGGAAATCGACATTTTGTTCTGGGTCGAGCACCTCGAGCAGCGCGGACGCCGGGTCGCCATGGAAATCAAAGGTCAACTTATCCACCTCGTCGAGCATGAAGACGGGATTCCGCGATTCGATGCGTCGTAAAGCTTGCAAAATCCGGCCAGGCATGGCTCCGATGTACGTGCGGCGATGGCCGCGAATCTCGGCTTCGTCCCGCATCCCGCCCAGTGAAACCCGGATGAACTTTCGATCCATCGCACGCGCAATCGACTGGCCGAGGGAGGTCTTTCCAACTCCAGGCGGACCGATAAAGCACAGGATGACACCTTCACGCTCACGGCGGATCGCATCCCTGGTTGGCAGCTTAACTTCATCCCGGCGTTCCAGGCGTAGTTTCCGGATGGCCAGAAATTCCAGGATGCGTTCCTTTACATCCTGAAGACCATAATGATCCTGGTCGAGGATCTTACGGGCATGGGCAACATCCAAATTATCGGTTGTGCCCTGTGACCAGGGCAACGTAATCAACCAGTCAAGATAGGTGCGGATGACCCCATATTCGGCAGCGGAGGTCGGCAGCCTGGAGAGACGATCCAGTTCACGCTCTGCCTGCTTATTGGCCTCTTCAGGCATCCGGGCCATCACGATCTTCTTACGGAGCTCTTCGACTTCGACCGCCTGTTCGTCCCTCTCGCCCAGTTCCTTCTGGATGGCCTTCATCTGTTCGCGCAAAAAGTAATCGCGCTGGACCTTTTCAATTTCGGAGCGGGCTTCGTTCTGAATCTTTTGACCCAGTTGAAGGACTTCCGCTTCACGGACCAGGAAATCGACCAGTTTCTCCAGCTTCGCTTTGGTCGAGTCAAGCTCCAGCAGCGTTTGGGCATCCTTCAAATCAATACGCTGGAAATTCGCGATGGTATACACCGTTTGAAGCGGGTCCTCGAGAGTGCTGATCGAGGTTACCAATTCGCGCGGAATGGAAGGCGTCAGACTCGATATTTGTTCGAATTGGTCCCGGGCGGAGCGCGCCAGGGCATCGATCTCCAAGCCGGTTTCAACAGTTTCCGGGAGAAGCTGGATGCGGGCTTTCAGGTAGGGCTGCTCTTGAATGAAATCCTGCAGCCGAAAGCGCACCAGCCCCTGGACCAACAGACGAATGGTGTTGTCCGGAGCACGGAAGAGGCGGTGGACGGTAGCGATCGTCCCGATGGAGTATAGATCCGCCGAACCGGGGTTTTCCAATTCCGGATCCCGAGCCGCAACCAAACCGACCAGCTTGTCCGTTGTCGCCGCGACCTCATCCACCAGCTGGATGGAACGCGGTTGGCCGATGGTCAGGGGGACGGCGGTCGACGGGTAAACCACGACCCCGCGCAGGGGCAGGATGGGCAGCTCATCCGGATATTTGACCGTCTCCCCCTCAACAGGCGCGTTGTGGGTTTCCACTTTCTGAGGTTCTTCCTTTTTCTGAAGTTTGGTAAAGATCGAGGGCAGAAGCAGATCCTCGATCGATAAATCCGCATCTTCCATCCACTCGAAAATGCCCTGTGAGGGAGAATTCCAACGCCTGGCGGACATTAGCTGGTTATTAACCTCGGATATTGATGTCGACTGGCTTGATCTTGGGGAACAGTACGGTTAGAAAGCCATCCTCGTACTCCGCTCCCGCCTGATCCGTGTTCACGCCAGGCGGCAGTTCGATCTCCGTGCTAAACTCGCCATATCTGATTTCCATTTGGTGATACGCCCGGCGCTCGGCCGAGTCGACGCGCACGCCACTAATTACCAGGAAATTCTTGTCCACATTAATGGAAAAATCCGACTCCCGCATCCCGGCCACTTCCAGCCGGACGACAAAACTGGCGGAAGTTTCATAGACATCCGCGGGTGGGCTCCACGAATAGGAACGGACATTCACCTGCCAGCCGATCGCTCGCATGGCAGGGGAGGCTCTTTCACCGGAGGCTTCGGGTTTCCAGATGAGCGTGGTCATTTTCCCCGCTCCTTATTCCGACAATGCAGCCTCGGCCCGGTCCAGGACTTCCTGGTAATTGGGTTCTTCACCGAGGGCGGGCATATAAGCTGCATAGATGATGTGACCGGCGCGATTGATAACAAAAACCGCCCGGCGCAGGACACGGCTCTCCTTGATCAGACAGCCGTATTTCGTGCCAAAATCACCAGTCAGATGGTCCGAGAGCACGATCACCTGGTCAACCCCGGCGGCTCCGCACCAACGTTTCTGAGCATACGGCAAGTCGGTGCTGATGACCAAAATCGCAATATCTTTTCCCAGAGCTGCGGCTTCCTGGTTAAAACGCCGTGTCTCGCGGTCGCAGACTTCTGTATCAAGCGAGGGAACCGCCGCGATAATCCGGACTTTACCCGCCGTGTCCGCTAGACCATTGAATGGGGACCATTCGAGATTCTGAACGGAGAACTCAGGAGCGGGATCCCCCACTCGCAGGTCAGAACCAATGACAGTTGCTGACTGCCCTCTGAACTTAATGATCCCAAAACGTTCGGATGTCATCTTTTACCTCCTTTGAACCATTAAAAAATGGAGCGCCCCTGGCGGGACTCGAACCCACAACCTTGTGCTTAGAAGGCACCTGCTCTCTCCGCTTGAGCTACAGGGGCACGAGTTAGGTTTTGACCACTCAAAGCCACCGAGGTAAGTGGTCGTTTTGATTATGTCCTCGAAGGCCAAAAAACGCAAGGGCTTTTTATTTCCAAAATGCGCTGAAAGCGCGACAATATAAGCGGAGGGAATATGACTGACACAAATTTTGATGCCATGAAAACCCTATACGACCTATTCAAACACCTTACCACAATAGACACCGGAGCTATTGTCATTCTCGCCACTTTCGTAACCTTCTTCTCAGGCTTGAAAAGCTATGGAAGCACTACGGCGAATTGGTGGGTCATAGCTTGCGTAATAGCACTTATTCTGTCCCTTATAAGTTGTGTTTTTGGAATGGCTGGTGTAACAATAAGCATGGGCATAGTAGGTAATCGGCAATTTAGCCAAGGAATTAAAGATTTATCTGCGGATGTCACGGGAATATTTTTCGCTATTTCCCTTGGCGTGTTCGTAATTGGCTTACTTTGTTTAGTGGCTTTTGTGATTGTTAATTTATGGGTGTAATCCACAGTATTAGCAGTCCCCGACCGCGTTAAGGGAAAAATCAGGTAAATAATCCGGGTAATAAATCAGGTAATAATCAGGTAAATGCTAAACCGGGTAAATATCTTAGCAATCCCAAAAGTGTGACACTTCCCCGTCCCGTTAGTCGTCTTTTGCTACAGCGTTCGTCCTGGAGTCTCCTAGAGTCATCTGTGGGTAATATTCGCCAGCCGGGTGACTTCGGTCTGGGGTGGGGAGGTGGTCGAATAGGACAGGGTTAGTATGCTTTCGATAAGAATTGTTACCATAATACTGTTTAGCCGATTAGAACCGTCTGCAAAGAGCCTGAAATACTGCGCATATATATACCATCCGACCATCGCTACCATCGCTGTTCCGACCATCGCTCAACACATTGAGCCTTGAAACTAGCGACATCGCGCCAAAAAATTTAGACACGCGCCACAAGATGCCCCGGCACGTCCAATACTATATATCATACATAGGTGGAAGTTAGCCCGCTTAAATCTCTGACCCCATTTTCCCCTTTTTGAAAAAAGAAGCCCGGAGAACCATTGAGTTTTTCCGGGCTTTGGTTTTACCGCTAACCAATCTCAGCAGTACGAAGTTCGTGCAGGAAGTCATACAAGATTAGCAGAATATTTCCGTCGTTCCGTTTCTTCGAGGTTTTAATTATTTTGGCATGGAAATTATCCCGTGCATAGATTCTGAAGGGTTGCAAACCCGAGATGACGTAACGTCTAATTAGGTTAGG
>JBEKFY010000019.1:0-71096 GCA_050013095.1 Anaerolineales bacterium
TAATAAGTCAGTTATGGTTATACTTGTCATCGGGAATGTCCTTTCGGATTTTGAGGTGGCACTCTAATCCTCGAGGACGTTCCCAATTTTGTCAATAAGTTGATTTCACATCAGACGTTATTAATAAGGGGCAAGGCAAAACGCTCAGGCTCCAAGACATATCCAATGGCATACCTCCCAGCATGAAATGGATAAGAGGCCTTCCACCAAGAAAACATGTATACTTAATTCATCCCCAACCCGGAGAAACGAATGACCAAACCTACCTTAGACGAGCTGCGACGAATCCTGGCGACAACGAGGACGATCGCCGTCGTCGGTCTATCGGATAAACCGGACCGCCCGAGCCACGCCGTGGCAGCCTATCTGCAGCAACAGGGCTACCGGATCATCCCCGTGAATCCGAACCTGGCAGAAGTGCTGGGCGAGAAAGCCTACCCCAGCGTGCGGGACATCCCAGAACCCGTCGATGTGGTGGACATCTTCCGCCGGGCGGAGGATGTACCGCCTATCGTGGAAGATGCCATCGCCAAGGGCGCAAAAGTGGTCTGGATGCAGCTGGGGATTATCAACGAGGTTGCCGCCGCCAGAGCAGACGCGGCTGGTTTAAAGGTGGTGATGGACACCTGCATCGAGGTAGCCCACCGCGCCCTGCAGTTGAGCGGAAAAATATAAATCCATGCCTGAGATCAACCAGCTTATCACCTTGCTCGGCAGCCTGGCGAAAGATGAGGCGGATCGGGTGGCGGTTGCGAACCTGATCACGGCTCTCGATGATCGCTATGATTTATCCGCAAAGATCGCCAGGGAACGGGGCGTAGAGGAAATCCTCAAACAGCTGATCGGGAGACTTGAAAGCGCGTTCGGCAGTCTGACCGGCTTGAAAGGCAAGCGGGTCCTCGATATCGCCTGCGGTTCTAACACCAGCAGAGCTCCTTCCTTTGTCTACATTGATACCCCATTTGGCGAAACAAGAATCCCTGTACCTCATACCCAGGGGTATACCGCCCAGTTCGAGCCGTGGTTCTGCCGGATTCTTTTGGAGCTTGGAGCTGATCCGGTAGGGATCGATATCGGCGATCTGGAGGCTGAATCGTTCGAGCACTATGCGGTTGACCTGGGGCTGCCCAGTGGGTTGGATTTCCTGCCCAGCCATTCCTTCGATGCGTTACAGGACAGCCGCCTGTTCGGCTCTCCGGAATTCACGGCCCGGTTCCCCGATCGGGATTCACGTCTGAAAGTTGCCCGCGCGCTCCGCGATCAGGAAAAGAGGCTGCTGAAAGCGGACGGTGTCATCGTTCACTCCGACGCCAAGGCGCTCAGGGGATAGACATCCATTTTTTCAACTACCTGAATTGGCATAATAGTCAGCCACCGCCTTGAAGGACTCTTTGGGCTCCCACGCCATGTCCGGGTAGGTTGTGCCATGTTTGTCCGCGAAGCTTTTCACCAGGCTGTAACTGTTCATATCGAGGTCCTCGCGCGGGTTATCATGGTATGGAGCGGTAGGCGAGACGAAGGTCATCACAAAGGTACCATAGACACCGGCCCGGTCGAGAATGCCCAGCATATCGCTGAGCTCACTGGCCTGCATCCCCTCGTCCCGGCTGTAATTCCCCTTCTTGAGTCGCATCCGGGGTGGAGGGAGTTGGATCCCGAAGAGCGACGATCGCACGGTGTTCGTCATGTAAGTGAGGATTACCCGCAGATCGGGAGTGTAATCGACAATGTCCCCGCCCATGCCCTCCATCGTAGTATCCGCTCCGCGATAGGTACGGCAGCCGAACTCGGTGATGACGACCGGCTTACCGGTCGTGAAAAGCGGCTGGAGCATGTCGGCATACCGGTCCTTGATGCGCGCGGCCCGGTAATGGTCGACACCCACAAAGTCGAAAAGGTTCCAATCCACCGCTTCCCACACAAGCGAGGCGTACGTGACCTGGCCGTGAAAGGCCTGCCGCACGTCCTCGTTCGCTTTCGTCAAGAACGCATTGAGCGGCTGGTTGTGCCTGCCGGCCCTTGCGTTCTCCCAGAATGAGGGGATACCCATGCGCTGGGTAATATTCCTGCCCGGGACGATGCCCTGCATGAAGAGCGTCAGCTCCGAGCCCACCAGAAACACCAGCTTGTCGGGCCATCGCTCGCGCAGTTTTTCAGCGGCTGCGGCTGCCCGGGTAATATACCGCAGAGTCTCTTCTTGGCTTTTGTCCCACATCTCCGGCGAAAGCCAGACTTCCAGGCCCAGCTGGAGGGCCTGCTCTGCAGCGGTCATCAACCGGTCAATGTCTAGGCCGCATATTCTGACGGCGTTGCAGTGCAGGTCATTCCGGATGATTTCAAGTTCACGGCTCACAATCTGCGGGTCAAATATAGGACGCCAATTTCCCCCTGTCACGCGTCCCACGTCGTAGCTGACTCCTTTTCGCTTCACCATTGACTCCTCAGGATCTGTGGAATGAGCTTGCGTAAGGAAACCCTGGCCGCCGGAAAGTGTTCTTTCTATTACCGGTGAGCAATATACGCCCCGCGGGTGAGACCGTCAAGGTTTGACCATAGAGGCCTAACCCGTCCGTACGGATCGTCGGTTGCAGGGATAAGCGCCTGATCAATCAGCTGAAAGGAGGGAGTTCCTGGCATTTTCGATAGACAATCATCGAAGATGGCGCCGTTGACACCCACCCCGTTCGTTACATTGCTGAACCGCATTCATTTCATGCTAAGATTAAGATAGACTTGGCGCGAAGCCAGGCGGCCTGGCGGCGGCCAGTCCTGCGAGTCCAAGATCAGACCGTCCCCTGGGTTTTCCGGAATCGCCCTTCAGACGTTGTTGATAATTAAGTAGGTACCTATGAACAATTTTCTCAGTGATCCTGGCTTTTTGGGAACGCGGGCTCCCTTCTATTCCGATCTTTCTCTCATCCTGACCCTGATCACAGCCGCGCTCTTAACCGCAGGCATGCAGCTTGCCAGGCGAAAGCATTATCAGGCCCACCGCTGGATCCAGACTACTGCGGCCTGCCTGAATGCGCTGGTAGTGATTGTGATCATGATCCGTTCATTTATCACCTATATTCTTCCTGGGATTCCAGGGAAATTGCTGGTTGGCACCTACGGGGTCACGACGGTGCATGCCGTCGTCGGGACGTTCGGTCTCTTGCTGGGTCTGTTCATCGTCCTGCGAGCCAACGGTCTGGTACCCAAAGCCTTGCGCTTCACGAACTATAAGCTCTTCATGCGCACCTCGTACGGGCTGTATATGCTGGCCACCCTGATCGGGGTGATCGTATATATTGCCGTGTATGTCGGACCTGCGAGCTAGGGCCGGTTGGCTTCCCTTACGGCTCGATGGATATCGGCCGGCTTCCCCAGGTGTAAACTCTCGTTGGAAGGACCTGTTGGTCACCCCCTCTTTAAGGACCCCCATCCAGATTGCCTGACCGATCGACTCGGCGCTGCCTGTTCAAATTGACCAGCACTCGGAGAAGATGAACGGGATGTTGAAAGTGGCTTTCGTTTATCCGTATTTCCGGACGAGGACTCCCACGGAGCTGCTTTTTCCCCCACTTGGAGCCGCCGGCCTAGCCAGCCAGCTTCACCAGCTGGGGGTTGACACACGGATCTTTGATTGCACGTTCCGGACATTGGCGGAGGTCCAGAAATCCCTGGTCGCATACCGTCCGGATCTGGTCGGCATTTACTCGATGGTCAGCCTGAGTCGCAACACATTCCGGATCGCGGAAATGGTCCGGGAGAAGCTGCCGGAGAGCCTGCTGATCGCCGGCGGTCCCCTGCCCACGCTCTATCCCGAACGCTACAGCCGCCAGTTCGATGCCGTGTTTCGAGGCGAAGCGGACCGGAGCTTTCCGCGTTTCTGCCGGGATCTCTCGGATGGGGGCCTGGGGCGAGGCCGCTTGGGAGAACTTCCCCTGAAGAGCTACGAGGGTCTATTTATCGAGGACCATGATCTGCAGGTCAACAACCCTCCGGTCCATTACCGGGAAGAGCAGGTTGCCTCTTTCCCCATCCCGGATCGGAGCGATTTCGACCATGCAGCCTACCAAAAGGCCTGGTCCAAAATGGACGGCACAAAGACCACTTCGATCATCCTGACCTTCGGCTGTCCGTTCCACTGCGAATTCTGCTCCCGGCCGGTCTTCGGGAGCCTCTACCGACGTCGAAATCTCGATGTGGTCTTTGAGGAGATCGAGCAGATCCATCAGCTGGGCTACGACAGCCTGTGGATCGCCGATGACAACTTCACACTGGATCTGGCTTACCTTAAGGAATTCTGTGCACGGATGACCGGTCGGAAGATGCAGTGGAGCTGCCTGTCCCGCGTCACTGGGCTCAGCCAGGATCTGACTGAGCTCATGAAGGAGGCCGGCTGTCGCCGGGTTTATCTGGGCCTGGAGACAGGCAGTGAAACCACCCTCCGGCTTATGAAGAAACAGGCCAGCCTGGAAGAGGGCATTCAGGCCGTGGGCATGTTTCACAACGTCGGCATCCAGGTTGCTGCCTTCTTTATCGTCGGTTACCCCGGCGAAAGCGTGGACTCGATCGAGGCCACCTTCCGGCTCGCCTTGAGTTTGTCCCTCGACTCCATTTCGTTCAATGTCCCGTACCCTTTACCAGGTTCGGACCTTTTCGAGCGCGTGAGTGAAATTGATATGAGCAAGGACTGGAACAAGGAGAACGAGGTCACCTTCATCTATAAATCGGAATTCGACCCGGCCTGGCTCGAGCGCCGCATCCAGCAGACCATGGGTGCATTTGCTCAAAAGAGCCGCTAGTCCTTCACGTTTTTCTACGAGGCGCGTCTGCCCCGGACCTATCCTCCCCCTTCACCCAAACTCGCCTTTATTTCAACAACCGGAACAGGGCGTCCGTGGGCATCTCGAACAGCCTCAGGCAGAACGGGGCCAGCCTTCCCAGCCTTTTTTGGATCTCGAACTCGACCCGGCCCTTCAAGATCCCGAAACACATCTTAGCTTCGGAAAAACCAGCATCAAAAATGAGCACATGATTCCCGAAGCGACTGTCCTCCGGACGCCAATTGCGGGGATGGCGGTCCTTGACCCTCTCGAGCAGGGCGGTTCCCGGCAGAGGATAGGGCATGGTGAGGCCGAGATAATCCAAGGGTAATGAGCCTGCGAAACGCAACGTCTCCAGCACGGTGTCATCCGTATCGCCGGGATAGAACAGAATAAAGAACGCGCCGACCTGGAGTCCGGCGCGATGAGCGGCATGCACGGATCGGCGTGCCTCTTCCAGGGTGATCTTCTTGTCCATGAGTTTGAGGATCTGATCGTTGCCAGACTCGATCCCGAAGTAAATCCGGGTGCAGCCTGCGTCTTTCATCCTCAGGGCCGTCGGGTAATCCATCGCATCCACCCGGCCCAGACACTCCCATTGGAAGCGCAGGCCGCGCCTCTGGATCTCGGCACAGATCGCGAGCACGCGCTCCCGCTTCAGCGTAAAAACATCGTCCGCGAAGGAGATCCTTTCATAACCCAGGCTTAACGTCTGTTCGATCTCGTCGACCACATTCCCGGCTGAGCGCTCCCGGTAGCTGCCACCGAAAACCACATTGCTGCAGAACTCACAGCGGTAGGGGCAGCCGCGTGTGCTCATGACGGTCGTGATCGAAAAACCGTACTTTTTCCTGCCATATTGAATGTAGTTCGTGTTCGGGAGCTTCTCCCGGGCCGGGAAGGGAATGCGGTCCAGGTCTTTCATAAGAGGCCGCTCGGGAGTAAAAACGATACCGGCCTCCTGCTGCCCGGCCGCACGGCTCCGATAGGCGATACCCCGCACCCTCTGCAGGTCGGCACCCTGGGAGTAGGCCGAGAGCAGCTCCCGCATCGTCTCCTCCCCCTCCCCGTTCACAACCACATCAAAGCTATCTAAGAACGGAGCTGGATCGCAGCTCGGCAGGGGGCCTCCAGCGACTAGGAGGCGGCAGTTCGCCCGCAGGCGTCTCGCAAACCAAAAGCTGTCTTCCAGCATGGTCACCATGCAGTAGATGCCGACCACCTCCGCACGTGCGGCCAGGGCTTGCTGCATGGCCTCGTCCCGGGTTAGAAAGGTGCAGTCGATTACCTGTACTTCGTGGCCTGCCGAGAGCAGGCTGGCAGCAATGTAGCCTACCCCGAGAGGCGGGAATCGGAAGACGGACCGGTCGCGGCGAGGCTTGAAATAAGGGTAGATCAACAGGACGGAGGTCATGGGAGGTTTTCGATCCGCACGGTGTAGCTGAAGCTCTCCCTGCCGGGCGGGAAGGTGTATCCGAAGCCGGACCAGGCCAGCCGGTTCCCGACCAGCTCCCTCCCCCGGAACAATTTAGCCCCGGACACCTGAGGCAGCTGAAAGGCGATCCGGTGACGAGAGCTGAGGAACATGCCTTCGTCCGAGCTGACCTCGTCCCAGCATCCGATCGCCTTCCCTTGGAGGAAGGCTCCGTCCGTATCCTGATAACCATCGAAGGGCCGGGCACCCTGCTCATTCATCATCACGACTTCGGTGATGTGCGGGTCGACCAGACCGGATGTGTCCGCGGCAACATGCAGCGTTCCGGTATGCGTGTCAAGAAGATAGGTCATCCGAATCTTCGTGCTGAAACCGGAGTCCTCGTAGGTGGTCACCCAGCCAAACATCCGGCGAAATCCACTGGACAAGGCGGTCAGCACCCCGCGCAGCGCGGGGAACCGCCGGATGAGCTCGGCCAGTGAATTCTTAAGGAGGTAAAACCATCTGGGTCGAATGGTCTTGGAGTCCGACCTGGCGATCTTTTCCTCCAGGTTCAGCGTGAAGAGGGCGGTCACCTCCCACCCCCCCTCCTTCCTTGCACAGCCCAGTTCAACCTCTCCCGGAAAGATGGTCTGCAAGCCCCGTCGCAGCACGGGCACACCGAAGCCGACCGCCTCGTCTGCCAGCTCCTGACCGTGATCCACAATTCGGAAACCCTTCTGCAATCGAAAGGTGGGATACTCCTTTTCCCCCCGCAGAGAATCTGCGATTCGCAGGCTTAACCCCTCGCGGATATGCAGATCATATTCCATGGTCAGAATCCATTTCAGGCCCTCGAGGCTGCCTCCGGTCGGAGGGGAGCGGCCGCCTTTCTGAAACAGGCGCGCACGATCCATACGCCGGCCATCAGCCAAGGGATGACCACAATGACCCGAGCAATCAGGCGGGCCGTGTAGAATTCACCCGACAGGCTGAGCAACTGGCCCATCAGCCCGGGCAGGCTGGGGAACAGGAGCTGGATGGTCGAGGTATTGAAGACGCTAAAAATCAGCGGAAGCACCCACATGAACGTAAGGGCCAGTTCATTTAATTCTCCCAGGGAGGTCAGGATCACGACCATAGGCAGGATCAGGACGATGTTCGGTTCAGAAACCCAGGAGCGCGCCAGGAAAAAAACCATGACCAGGGCGGTGCTCTTCATGAGTAGATCCGGAAACCCATCGATCCCCGATCTCATCAGGGCCAAGGTTGCGATGGCCAGGGCAGGGACCCACAACATCCCCGTGACCGCCCAGGCACCTGTCAGCTGATAGGAACCCTGGATGAGTTCGAGAAACGTCATGAAGGAAATGCCCCCACCGACCGTGAAAAATACGTTCCAGTGTTGAAGGATGGGTGTCGCATCCCAGCGCAGAACGGCGAAGGGTGCCACGCACAACAGCATGAAGCAGGCAAGGGCCACCCCGAAGTATTGGACCAGACGTCGATAAGGCCTTTTCAACAGGTAAACGAAGGCCACCAGCAGAAGCGGAAGGGCGGTGGGCTTGATGCAAACCGCCAGGGCCAGCACAAAGGCGGAGATCTTTAGCCTGCCGTTGTCAAGAAGGACCAAAGCCAGGAGGGCCAGGAGGGCGACGATCGCATCGAACTGGCCCCAGGCAGAGGAAACGGATAGCAGGAAGGGGTTAAACAAGAAGAAAATCCATGCCCCGCGGGATACCCTCGTCGCTGCCCCACGTTTAATCAGGATATCCTGAACGAGGTAAGCCAGGCCGAGATTGGCGGCGATCAAAGGGATCTTGATCGCCAAGTTGTAGATCAGGAAATTGGGGATCAGTTTATAAGAGACCAGGTAGATAAGCCCCAGGACCAGCGCCCAGGGAGGCGGATACCCGAAGGTGGTGATCCCTTGAAAGCTGGCGTTGTGAAAAACCGTGCTGAGGTCTCGAGCGATGTATGGATCCTGACCGGTCCCAACCAGGTAGCCCGTGGACATGAAGATCCGCATGTCGTAGGCGTGTCCCAGGAACAGGGCTAGGATCAATTGAAGGCCGATGCTTAGCAGAACGAGGAGGAAGGTACGCGTGGAAAAAGTTTTTCCCCTGCTTCTTCCCTGAACGGGTTGATGGGGGGTGTTCATATCAGGTCATGCTCCTACGCCTGCCGGTGGGCGCGGCAAGACCGCGGGGATCTGTGCCCAACCCATTAGAAATTGAGGGTCGTTCCACCGGCGGACTGCAGGTAGACCCAATTCCAGAAAGGCAAGCTGATGACTGCGCTTCCATTCAAAGCCGCACTGATGGCGGTCCCTCGGCACAGGAGGGTCACGCTCCCTTCGGTCCGGATGCAGGACACGTCCGGGGAATCAAAGAACAGTTTTCCTGGGTCCCGTCAGATCACCAGGGTGACACCTCCCGGGACAACACCCATCGGTTGGATCGTGTAGATGCCTGTGCGGGTATAAATCAAGACTAACAGAATAATGAAAATAAGCAATAAGATTTTTCCCCTGTTGCGCAGCACGAAAATGGCAGCGCCCTGCCCATGCTCAGGCTCTCCTTTCTTAGGATCATAAAAATAGAGCATCGATTTTTATAAGTATAGAGCAAATCATGACTTGTTACAACGCAGCCGCTCGAGGTAAGAAAGCACCTCGAGCGGCTGGGGAGGTGCCGAATCACCTGGGATTCAAGCTGAAAGGTTGCGGAGGGCTCAGCCCAGGCGGGATAACAGTTTCGGGGTTGCCAGCCATTCCAGGGTAGCGCAGCGCCCGTACTTCAATTCCTGAACGGAGAGCTTACAGACCCCTCCCTTTCTAAAAATGATGGCCAGCGACTCATCTCCAGCGAGCAGCACACTGGTCAGGCTGCTCAAAAAAGGTTCATGACCCACAAGCAGGAGATTGGATGGGCCCGGAAGCATATCCACGATTTCGCGGATTACCGCGGCTGGCGATTGCATAGGGGTCAGCGCGTCGGTGGTCTGGAGCCTCTTGTCCATCCCGTAGACCGCGGCAACGATCTGGGCTGTCTGCACGGCGCGCAGGTAAGAGCTGGTCAGGATGAGGTCTATTTTCGGATCCACGCGTATCAGGCCTTTGGCGATCCGGCGCATTTTTGCAGCGCCCTTGGGCGTAAGTGGACGCTGACTGTCATCCTCGTAGCCGGGAAGGCCGCGGTCAACGGCGATGGCATGGCGAAGCAGAAAGAGGTTCATACCTTATCGAGCTCCCATGGAAAAAGGTCCCGAGGGGTATGGCGCCAGAACAGGTCCACCGCATCGATACCCGCCAGGAAAGCCACTGCTTTGGTGTGGTAGCGATCTTCGTAACCGGCTTGCAGGCCGGGGAGGGCCATCCGCCTTCTTGTGCTAAAGGCTTTGAGCAGCAGCAGGCCGATCTCGGCATCCTGGATTTCACCCATGGCGGCCTGGTATCGCTGAAGATGGTCAAGGTAATTTTTGGGAGGACCGGGCAGGAGCGGGAAAATGGTCTCCACCTGATAACGGAATTTCTTGAAGGACAGACGCAACCGGTGGATCGTCAGGGCATCCTCCAGCCGAACCCCCGACCGGCGTTGGCAGACGATGGCATAAGCCGCATCCACCAACCTACACAAAGCGGACTCGCCGGCGGATCGGTCCAGGCCATGCAGGGCCTTGGATAATTTAAGGACTTGGCTGCGCATGGCTTCCGTCTGGAACAGGCGAACCTTTTTGGAAAGCCGGGCGGCTGTCTGCCCCTGACAGCGCAGCAAGTAGGCTCGAAATGCCTCGATTTCCGGATCATCTGCGGGCAGCTCCTCGAGGATGGCCAGCTGGACCTGTATATCGCGCAGGTGATCAAAAGCGTTCAAATAGGATTTCAGCAAACGGCGATGTTTGGCCCCCCTCTTTTTCCGGGCGATGGAAGCACCCATTTCCAGTGCCACGCTCAGGCGGCGGGCGGCGACCCGCAAGTCATGAACCCGCGGCTCGGTGAACTCATCCCGGCAGCGCTGCAGGTCCAGACGGTAGGTCTCCCAGCAGGATTCCAACCGGACCGCTAAAACAACGGCTCCGGAAACCGCCTGTCCCTTCGAGAGAGCCGGGGCCGGCCTCTTGCCGCCGCGCGACGGAATTTCTTTCATTGACCGCCTCAATCGGGACGCGATTCGAGCACATTCTGAAGGCGGGAAACCAGTTCCGCATGGATCGTGGAGGGAGAACGATTGCCGTTGATCACATCGAACCCAAAATCGGCCTTGAGCTCCCTGAAAGCCCGCCGGATGCGGCCCTGGTAGCGGATGAAGTTCTGATACATGTCACCTGCCCGGCTGATGTCCATGCCCGACTCCCAGTAATCCAGGGCATTATTCTTGCGAAAGGTGCGCTCGGCGAGCACATGCGGCGGGACTTGCAGATAAAAAACGGCATCCGGGACGATGGCGATGCTGTACAGGTCTACCACCCATTCCTTGGATAACCCCCGCACCATGGCGCGGGCGACCAGAGTATAGAAGTAGCGGTCCGCCAGGACAATGAAATCGGCCCGCAGGGCGGGGATGATGATGTGTTCGAGCTGGTCGGTAAAATCCGTTGCGTAGAACAGGCTTATCGTCAGGGGGCTGAGCGTGTTACCCTCCTTGGCAGATGCCAGCTCCGGCGCGATGAGTTCGGACCGTTTTAACCCCACCTGGGTGGAAGCGTAACCATGTCGTTCAAGCCAATCGCTCAACATGTCGATCTGTGTCGAACGGCCGGACCCGTCCGCGCCCTCCAGGACGATGAGCCTGCCCTTCAGGCGGGCTGCGTCGATATGCGGGATGCCTTTTCCGTAAAAACGCTTGGTTTTTTTCATGGAAAATTCCACTCGTATTTAAATTTAGGTAGATCGATGCGCTCTTTGACGATTTCACGAATCTCACGCTGTTGAACTTCTGGGGAGCGGGTGCCATCCACCGAAACGAGCCCGAATTCATCCACCATGCGCAGGTATTCTTCATAAACATGCCCCTGGAAGATGCGGAAACTCTCGTCCACATCGGTGGCAAAGCCCATGTCCATACCAGCTTCATAATACTTGAGCTGCGGGCGGCCTTCCAGGATGCGTGACAGAGCCACCTCGAGGGGGACCTTGAAGAAGAGAGCTATATCCGGCCTGCAGGCGAAGCGGTACAGGTTGCGCACCCAGGTCCGGTCCACGCCGCGCACCACGTCGCGGGCAAAAGCTGTATATATGTAGCGATCCGCCAGGACGATGTAGCCCGCCCTGAGCATCGGCAGGATTTGGCGTTCAAAGCGGTCGGCAAAATCGGTGGCGTGGATGAGCGAAAACGTGGTGGGAGTTAATAATTGGGCTTTCTTCCCACGCTTGGTCACCTTGCGAACGATCGGCGAGGAGTTCCACTCCGTAAAGTACACGCGGTAGTTCTCCAATTCAAGCCAGCGTTGCAGCAGGTGGATCTGCGTGGATTTTCCCGACCCATCCAGACCCTCGACGACGATTAGCTTTCCCGAGAGATCTTCTGGCATATGAACCCTCAATCTCAATTTTGACACCAAATGTCTATGCGAAAAATGCCTTACCCTTCATAGACGCCCGTCTTTCGAGTAGCAGGTCCCCTGGGCGGACCGGCAGGCGAACACTTTTCACGACCTCAATCCGCCCGCACAAGTCTACACCCCGACGACCATCCGGTTGCCGTTCGAACCAGCGTCAACAGCCGGTACCGTCTGCATGGTTTACGGTTGAACCCCCAATCTCCACATATTGGACAAAAAAGGTATTTGAGCATCTCCATTTATACTATTAATGGTCGATAATTCAAAGAGTAGGGATTCAATTAAAAAACGTGATGATGCCTTCATATACTTACTATCCGGCTGTGATTACTCCCTGGGCGGCAGTAGCGGCGATGATTTGAAAGCTAGCGCGTCTTTGTAACGTCCGAATAATAAACATTTAATATCCTACCAGTTTATGGATGAAAACAAGATGAGCCGGGATCCCGGCCCTTCGTCGTAAAAGTCCGATAGGATTCTCCCTGATCCCCTGTCAGCCGCCACGGAAAACCTGGAAAGTCGCAATCCCCTAGGGTGGAAACCACCCGACCGCACACGCCGATGCAGAGCCTGGAAGACCCTGGTTTCTGGTAACGCTCGTTGAAATGGGAGGCCCGCCATTTGAGCTGTGGGTAGTTCACGATCTCTTTTCCCTCGCCTCTGCCTGCTCCAGGATCTCTTCCAATTTCACCTGGACACCCGGCCCGAGCGGGGTTGGGGTATGGGTTTTAAGAATCTGGCTTAACTTTTCTTTCACCAGCTCCTCCGCCGACGATCGCCCTTTTTTGTCCCACAGGGCGTAAGAAGAACGCTCCAGTACCGTCGGCACCCAGACTTCGCTCCGGAAGAGAGAAGACGAGCGGGCCTCAGTCAGGTACATGCCGCCCGGTCCGACCTTCTCTATCAAGTCGAGCAGGATGGTATCGGCGTTCACCGGAATGCCGCGCAGGATGCGCTTGGCCATGCCGATCATCTCATCCACCAGAACCAGGTAAGGCAGCGAACCGATGTCGGCGCAGTCCAGAAAGCCCAGGTCGTGGACCAGAGGTGCACCGCTCAGGGAGGAGAGCAGCACCTGGAGGGCCCCTTCAACCCCGGCCTGCGAATCCATCAGCTTGCTCTCCGAGGCCCCCGCTGTGCCCATAAATGGGATTTTCAGGTAGCGGGCCAGGTCGACCGCCGCCGCGCTATGCAGGCTCATTTCTGGCGAGCCATATGCCGGGCGGCCGGTACGCAGATCCATCATCGACGGCACGCCGCCGATGACCACCGGTGCACCGCTGCGTTTGAGCTGCACAACCGTCAACGCACATAGCGCGGTGGCCAGGTGAATGACCAGGGCACTGGCGCCGGTGAACGGCGACTCCAATCCAACGGTTGGGCCGCCCAGGCACACCAGCGGGATGCTGTGCTCAGCCGCCCAGAGCATATTGGCCAGGGGGTCATGCGCCAGCTTGAGAGGCGATTCGTAGGTGGTGAAGAAGATAAAATTCGGCTTATCCCGGAAGGCCTCTTCGCCGCCTGCCACGGCAGCTGCCATGGTGTAAATGTCTCGTAAGGTTTCCGGCGTGTTGGCCCAGGCAATGATCGGCTTGGTGGTATTGGCTATGCTTTCGGCAAATTCATAGACCGGAGAGAGCACCGGCGTGACATCGTCAAAAAGGCTCAGCCCCATGATATAGTCGATGTTCTCCAGGGC
This sequence comes from Anaerolineales bacterium, assembly GCA_050013095.1. Lineage (GTDB taxonomy): Bacteria > Chloroflexota > Anaerolineae > Anaerolineales > Villigracilaceae > UBA877. The sequence continues at coordinate 13,487 of JBEKFY010000019.1, forward strand.
ATCGCACACCCGGGCTGTCAATCCGGCGTCGCCCCGACGGGCCTTGCGCCGCTCCCCGCTCTCCGGATCCATGAAGTAAGTGCAGGTCGGACCCGGACCGAAGAGGACCCGGTCAAAGGCGACCCGCACTTCCCTCTGCCCATCGCGCCTCCAGATCGTGAACGCCGGCGGGGTGACCTTCAAGGCGTTTTGGACGATCTCGTAAGGGATGCGCACGAGCTCGCCCTCCACACGGGCCCCTGCAGATGCCAGCAGATCCCGAGCCGCCTCGTTGTACACCTTGACCCCCACCTGCTTCAGGCATTGCAGCGTGGCCTGGTACAGCTCCTGACATTGGACTTCGGACAGCACTCGAAATTGAGGGGATTGATCATTGATGAGGATCATACGGTGGGCTCCGAGCGAAGTGGATAGGAGAGGATTGGGTTCAGATTTGGATTCGCCAACAGCCAAATCGGAGTGATTATAATCCTCGGCGAACTTCCCCAACGCGGAAGCGGGGAGCTTCCTGGTTCAGACACCCACCTTGCATACACGTGCCTCCTCAGATATCAACCCAAGGCGTGGTGGATCCACATCTGAAGGCATGTTTTTACGCCGCAGCGGATAAAGTATAATGGGCCGGGCCTCCCTGATTCCGTCCAATCCTTCCGCATGAAAAGAGTTCCCATGGCCATCTTTGCCAATCGTGTTTCTCAACTTGAATCCGAGGGGGCGTATGCCGTCCTCGCCCGTTCCCAGGCGCTCGAAGCGCAGGGGCGCACCATTCTGCATCTGGAGATCGGCCAGCCGGACTTCGACACACCCCCGCATGTGCGTGCAGCCGGGATTCAGGCCATCCAGGATGGCCAGACTCGCTATAATCCCCCGGCAGGTCTGCCGCGCCTGCGTCAGGCCATCGCCCAGGAAGCCGGGCGGCAGCACGGCCTGGAGTTCACGCCCTCGCAGGTGATCATCGGGCCAGGCGCCAAGCCGGGACTCTTCTTTCCAACCCTGGCCCTGGTGGAGGCTGGCGATGAAGTGATCTATCCTGATCCCGGTTTTCCGACCTACGCAGCCATGATCTCGATCGCCGGAGGGGTCCCGGTACCCGTGCCGCTGCGGGAGGAGAACGATTTCTCCTTTGACCTGAAGGCCCTGGATGAGCGCATCAGCCCGCGGACCAAACTGATCATCCTCAACTCCCCGGCAAACCCGACCGGCGGGGTGATCCCCCTGGCCGATCTGAAGCACATCGCCGCCAAGGCCGAGCAGGTGAATGCCTGGGTGATTTCCGATGAAATCTATGGCCATCTTGTGTACGATGGCAGTGCCGTTCCGAGCATCGCCTCCCTGCCGGGGATGATGGCCCGGACGATCATTGTGGATGGTTTCTCCAAGACCTATGCCATGACCGGCTGGCGCCTGGGCTACATGATCATGGACGAAAAGCTGGCCGGTCGCGTGGAGCTGCTCCTGACGCACTCGATCGGCTGCACCGCCACCTTTACCCAATTTGCCGGGATCGAGGCCCTGACCGGACCGCAGGATCAAGTCGAGGCTATGGTGAGTGAATACAGGCGCCGGCGTGACCTCATCGTTGCCGGGCTGAATGCCATCCCCGGGGTGCATTGTCTGGTTCCCCAGGGCGCGTTCTACGTTTTCCCCAACATCAAATCCTTTGGGCGGCCTGCGAGCGAGATCGCCCGCCGATTGTTGGACGAAGCCGGTGTGGCGGTCCTGTCGGGCACCGACTTTGGTCCGAACGGCGAGGGCTATCTGCGTCTTTGCTACGCGACCTCCCTCGAGACGATCGAGCATGCCCTGCAAAAAATGGGGGAATTCTTCCACAAGCTCAAGAGTTGAACGATCGGCCCGGACTCTGTTGGTCCGGGCCGGTTTTTTCTGTGGGGGTTGATCCATGCCTGGTCAAGCCAGGAACCTCAGGAATTGCTTCTGCTGCAGCTCCCCTCCAGGTGGGACCAGAACAAAATTCTCGTCGATTCGGTCAGGGGCCATGGCGACCTCGACCAGCCGCGTCAGGTAAGCCTCCGATCCCTTGATTTCCTCATAGCGCATCCCCCAGCGCTCACAGAACCTGGCCACCTCCTGTGCCTGGGGACGGTATTTTTCCAGATCGGCTTGGGAATGAGCGACAAAGGCTATCCGTTTGTAGTTGTGATACAGGCTGTCAATCAGCCACTCGGCTTTCTTTTCCCCGTATTTTTCTTTGTACTCGAGATACTCTGACAGAGGGTTGCTGCCAGACACCAACCAGCCCTTGGTCAGGTAGTAAGTACCGGGCGCGGCTTTAAATTCCTGCTGATATTTTTTATAAGACCCGAGCAGGATCGCAATGCAGTCGTCCGTACGCGAGATCAGGAGGGTGTGCTTGCCCGCCCGGATGCCGTTCAGCCCATTGCCGCATAAACCATAACCGAGAACGACCAGGCTGGGCTCCGGCAGGGCGTCGATCGTCTCCTGGACGGCCTGGAACAGATTATGCGGGACACTATGGAGACCATACTCCAGGAAAATGAACTGTTTGACCGCTCCCTCGGGGAAGGCACGCTCGAGCAAATCCTGGAAGACGCGGCAGGCGATGACTACAATCGGCATTTTGGGAGGCCTTGACATCCATCATCCTTCATTGGCATTCGAAGCGTGCGAGGGTCAGGGTACCTGCTCTCACGCCTTCATCCGACCCGACCGCCCCTACTGGGCCTCAGCGATATCCAGGGCTCTCCCCGGTCTTCTGCCCAGGATGAGATGAACCCATACAGCGGTTCAAATTAATAAAGCACCGCGGTTTGTGAAGACCTCCGGCACTTTTTCGCCTTTTCCAGCTGTCCCGCGAACGCATCCAATCTTCCAAGCTTCGAAGCGAACTCCCCGGGGGCAGGCAGTGCACCTGCCTTGGATCAGTAATAGCGACATTGTAATATGAAGGTCAACTCTCACGGTCGGTCGGGGTCAGGCCTCATTATAGGGTAGGACCCATGGCAAGTCAACGCACAAACCTCACTGACGGAAATCACTTTAGGAAAACTAAAAACAGGCAGGCCTCTTTACTTTCGTTCCATTCGCGGCTAGGATAGACTCAAATTCCCCCAGGAGTTCATGATGAACATCCACCCCGTCCAGACCAAAAAAGACCTTACAACCTTTCTTGACCTTCCTTATCAGCTGTATCAGCATGATCCCATCTGGGTGCCACCGCTCCGCGATGAACAGCGCGGGCAGTTCGATCCCAAACGCAATCCCCTGCTGGATCACTGTGAATGGCAGTTGTTCCTGCTCGAAGATCAAGGGAAGGCGATCGGGCGCATCGCTGCCTTTTTCGACACCCTGGCGGTGGACTTTTGGAAGGAACGCATCGGCCTCTTCGGTTATTATGAATGTCCCCAAGACCCACAGGCCTCCCGCCTGCTACTCGAGGCGGCGCGTGACTGGCTGCAAACCCGCCAGGCGACCCGCATGCGCGGACCCTGGAGCTTCGTCTCCCAGGAATGGGGCCTCGTCGTGGAAGGCTTCGAACCATCCCCGGTCCTGATGGCCCCGTACAATCCACCCTATTACGTGGACCATCTGAGTGCCTTCGGGCTGGAAAAAGTCAAGGACCTGTTATGCTGGTACATTTCAGCCGCCGAGGGATACCGGGTCCCCGAACGCATCCTGGCCCTGACGGATGACGTACAGAAGCGCTACGGGGTCCGCATCCGGCCTCTGGATATGAAACATTACGAAGATGAAGTCAAGATCGTTATTGAGCTCTCCAACACCAGCCTCATCGATAACTGGGGTTACTCCCCGGTGACCGATGCCGAGGTACAGGCCACCGCGCGCGATCTGAAGCAGATCCTTCAACCGAAAGGCGTACTCTTCGCCGAGGATTCCCAGGGCAAACCCATCGGCTTTGCCATCAACCTGCCGGATGTCAACGCATTGCTCAAGGGTTTGAATGGGCATCTGTTCCCGTTTGGTTTCGTGAAGCTGTTGTGGGGCATCCCGCGCCTGCGGCGCTACCGCATGTTCGCCCTGGGCGTCATCCCCGAATACCAGGGCAAGGCGGTGGACAGTTTGCTGTACCGGGTCATGAATGAAACACTCTACACGCCTGACTTGTGGATGGAGATCAACTACGTTCTGGAGGACAACTGGAAGATGATCAACGCCATCAAAAAACTAGGCGCGACCCCGCTCAGACGGTACCGGATCTATGAAATGAAGCTCTGACCGAAGCGGGGGAGAAACCGGGGATATCCGCCGTCCTACCCAACCTAGGAAACCCGGGCCAGCTCCCGTGGGGATTTCGCGGATCCCTGCGTGGCTTCGAGGCGCCATCCCAGTATTTCGCTTCTCCCATGGGGGAGGTGTGATATAATTTTTTTGCCGTCCCTTTTCAGGAGCAGCTACATGGTAAACATTCTGTAGAAAATGTCCTTCTTTCCTGGGTAACAAACCCGCTGGATGGTTTCCGGCCGGGGGCGTTTGCCCCCGGTTTTCATTTCTACAGGTGCACCATGCTAACTGCCCACTCCCTCGCCAAATCCTACGGCGTCCATACCGTACTTCAAGACATCTCCTTCAGTATCTCTGCTGGCGCGCGCATCGGATTGATCGGCCCGAACGGCTGCGGTAAGTCTACCCTGCTGCGCATCCTGGCCGGCCTGGAGCCGCCCGATGCAGGGACGGTCGCTGCAACCACACCTGGGCTGCGAATCGGTTATCTTGCCCAGGGTCTGGCCCTCGATCCGACCCAGACGCTCCAGGCCGCCCTGGATCTGTCCGACCTTACGACCGAAGCCCTGGAAGGAGAGGTCGCCCGTCTAGCCATCGCCCTGGCAGCAAGCCCACACAATCGCCAGATTCAGGCTCGCTATGACGAAGCTCTCGAGCGCCTGTCTGCCTCCACGCACCAGCCCCAAGCGATCCTCACCCCCCTTGGACTGGCGGATGTCCCCCCGAAGACCACGATCAATAAACTGAGCGGCGGACAAAAAACGCGCCTGATGCTCGCCCGTCTCCTCCTGGAAGAGCCCAACCTGCTCCTCCTGGACGAACCCACCAATCATCTGGACATCCAGATGCTGGAATGGCTGGAAGGCTGGCTGGCGGCCTTTTCCGGCGCGGCCTTGATCGTGTCCCACGACCGAACTTTCCTGGATCACACCGTGTCACAGATCCTCGACCTGGACCCCGAGACGCATTCCCTGCGCGCCTACATGGGGAATTACAGCGCCTACCTGGAGCGTTATCTGCTTGAACGCAAAAAACAACAGGAGGCTTATGCGGATCAGGTGGCTGAAGTTCGCAGGATGAAGCAGGACATCGTCCGCACCAAACAGCAGTCTCTGCAGGTGGAGCTGTCCACAACCTCCCGGCAGCCAGGGGTGCGCCGCTATGCCAAAAAGGTCGCGAAAAAGGCTTTGTCGCGCGAGAAGAAGCTGGACCGTTACCTGGAGTCCGAGGAGCGGATCGGGAAACCCAAACCGGGCTGGCAGCTGAAACTGGATTTCGCCGCGCCCGAGCATCAGAGCCGGGATGTCTTGGTGACCGAGAGCCTCTCGATCGGCTACCCCGGCCATCCGCCGCTTCTTGAAAACATCAACCTGCAGCTCCTGGCAGGTCAGCGCGTCGCCCTGACAGGTCCGAACGGCTGTGGAAAAACCACGCTGCTGCGCACCATCGCCAGCCGGCTCGAACCGGCAGCCGGCAGGATACACCTGGGAGCCTCGGCGAAACTCGGCTACATGACCCAGGAACAGGAAAACCTGAACCTGGGGCTCTCGCCCCTGGAAACCATCCAGAGCGCAGGTGTTTTCGACCAGACCGAAGCCCGCCACTTCCTCCACTTTTTCCTGTTTGCCGGGGACGATCCGCTGCGCCCGGCGGGCAGTCTGAGCTACGGAGAGCGCGCCCGCCTCGAACTGGCTCTTCTCGTGGCCCAGGGCTGCACCTGCCTGCTGCTCGACGAACCCATCAACCACCTGGACATCCCTTCGCGTGCACGCTTCGAGCAGTCCCTCAGCCGCTTCACCGGCACGGTGCTGGCGGTGGTCCATGACCGCTATTTCATCGACCAGTTCGCGAGCGTCCTCTGGAGGGTGGAAGGCGGAAGGATCAAAACGGCGGGAAAATGATCCGCTGTACTCCTTAGCTTGACTTACTGTGTGATATACAGTATAATGCCATCAATGGTGATCCTATGGACCTTGATGGATCGATCGACAATCTCATCCTTGAACTCCGCCGGGGGGTGATCGTCCTGGGCGTATTGAGCCAGCTCGACGAAGAGCGTTACGGGTATGCCCTCATCAATCTCCTTAAAGAAAAAGGCCTGGAGGTGGACCAGGGAACCCTCTACCCTCTACTCCGTCGGCTGGAATCGCAGGGCCTGCTCGAGTCCAACTGGCGCATCGAAACGGACCGCCCCCGCCGTTACTACGTTCTCAGCTCGGCAGGGCGCGAGCTGCTGCCCCGCCTGAAAACCGAATGGGCGGATATCGTGTCCGTGATGCATAAGATGCTGAAATGAATAAAAGGAGAATGCCATGAACCTGATGGACATTTATGTTTCCGAAGTCGGACGGCGCCTGCCGCAGAAGACGCGTGCCGACATCAAAGCCGAGATCCGCTCGGCGCTACAGGACCTCGTCGACGAGCGCAACCGGGAAGCGGGCAAACCCGTCGACGATGAGATGGTGCTCGCGATCCTGAAGGAATACGGCGATCCCGAGAAGGTCGCCAGCTCCTACATGGGAGATCGCTATCTCATCGGCCCGCGGCTTTATCCCACCTTCCAAAAAGTCGTCTTTACCGTAATGCCGATCATCGTCATCCTGGTCCTCGTTGGGTTGGGAACCTCCCTTTTCCTTGCCGGTTCAACGGCCCGGGATTGGATCCAGCTGGTCGCCCAGACCATCGGGAACCTGATCTGGTCGGTTCTTATGACCGCCGGTATCATTGCCCTCATCTTCGCGATCCTCGAGCGCACCGTTCCGGAATTCAAGCTGAAGAAAACGGAATGGGATCCGCACACCCTGCTGAAGATTAAACCGCCTGACCGGGTCCGGGCCGGGAGTTTGATTGTCAATATCTTCTTCACCAGCCTGGCGCTCCTGGTCTTCAATTTTTTCCCTGGCGCCTTCAATATGGGTTACGAGAGCGGCGGGGCATGGTGGGTCTGCTTCATCTGCAACACCCCCCAAGCCGTGTGGAGCACCACGGTCCTCTCGGGTGCCTTTTTCCGCTATCTGCCTGCCCTGGATATCCTGTGGGGAATGTCCATCCTCCTGACGGTTCTCGTCTTGGGCCGGGGACATTGGCAGACCACCACGCGCTGGTTCGATCTCGGCCTGAAAGCCCTGTCGGTCGGCCTGGGCATCGCCATGCTGGCTGGGCCTTCCCTCATTGGGATCACCGCACAATCCCTAAACGCGGCCGGCTTTCCAAAGCCGGACGCCGCCTCACTGATCGTCGTTGTGCTCAACCAGATCGTCCGGCTAGCGCTGGTGCTGGCCATCCTGACCGGAGGCTGGGAGGTCATCCGCCAGCTCATCCGCCTGCTCCAGACTCCCAAACCGATTTTGTGAAATCCAGGATGCCTCCCAGGTTCCCGGCCCCATACCGGGGACTTTTTATACAGGCATGTGATCTCCGGGTGGCGCTGTCCCGGATGCTTGCGAGGAAATTCCCATTTTTGATGAGCGCCAGGACATCGCTCCCGAGTGCCGGAGGATCCCGGTACCGCATTTCTACCGGCGAATCAGGAAATACTTCACTGTTCCCTATCCCGGATATGCTCTACACTGAGTGCTGATGAATACTCCGATTTCCTCCGAGAAGAAGATCCGGGTCGGCTGCCCGGCCCATAACTGCGGCGGCCGCTGCCTGCTGATCGCCCACGTCCAGGACGGGCGCATCACGCGCCTCGATGCGGACGACCGCCCGGACAGTCTCGCCGTGCCGCAGCTGCGCGCCTGCGTGCGGGGGCGTGCCTACCTGCGCCGCCAGTATCATCCCGACCGCTTGCTGCACCCCTTGAAACGGACCGGTCCGCGCGGCCGGGGGGACTTTGCGGTCATTTCCTGGGAGGCAGCCCTCGACACGCTCGCAGCCCAGTTCGAACGGATCAAGTCGCAGTACGGGAACTCCGCCCTGTTCGTCCCCTATGGGACGGGCAGTTACAATCAACTCAACGGATCCGACGTCGCCCGGCGACTGATGAACCTGTACGGCGGCTGCCTCGGGTTCTACAATTCCTATTCGTGGGCGGCGACGAATCTGGCCACCCCGACGGTCTACGGCACCCTGGTGACCGGCAACCAGCGTCAGGACTGGCTCAATTCCCGCTATATCCTGATGTGGGGCTGGAACCCGGCCGAGATGCGCGATGGGACGAACAGCGATTATTTCGTCAAGCTGGCCCGCCAGGCCGGGGCGCGCGTGGTATGCATCGACCCGCGCCATTCCCTCAGTGCGGCGGGCCTGGCGGATGAGTGGATCCCGATCCGCCCGGGGACAGATGCGGCCATGATGAGCGCCATGGCCTACGTGATGCTGAGTGAAAAGCTCTACGACCGTGAGTTCGTGCGCACCCATTGTATCGGCTTCGATGCCAGCCAGATGCCACCCGGTGCTGAGGCCGAGGAAAGCTACAGCGAGTATCTCCTCGGCACCCGGGACGGCGTCGCCAAAACACCGGAGTGGGCGCAGGCGATCACCGCCGTACCGGCGGAGACCATCGCCCGCATCGCCCGTGAGTACGCCACGCTCAAACCCGGCGTGCTTTATCAGGGATATGGCATGCAACGCCGCGCTTACGGTGAACAGGTGGTGCGCGCCGGCTGCGTGCTGGCCGCCCTCACCGGTAACGTGGGCCTGCCCGGCGGTTGGGCGAGCGGTCTGGGCCTGCAGGCCCCCGACGGAGGACCGCAGGGCACCGTCTTTCCAACCGGATCGAATCCGGTCCCGGCGAGAATCCCCGTGTTCCTGTGGACAGAGGCTGTGCTGCGCGGCCACGAGATGACACCAGCCGACGGCCTGCTCGGCGCCGAAAGCCTCGATAACGATATCAAGCTGATCTATGCGGTTGCGACCAACTGCCTGATCAACCAGCACGCCGACCTCAACCGCACGGTCCAGATCCTGAAGGATGAAAGCCGGGTGGAATTCCTGGCCGTGCAGGACAATTTCCTGACCCCTACCGCCCGCTTCGCGGATCTGGTCCTGCCGGCCTGCACGCAGTTCGAAACGTGGGGAGTCGAAGATGGGTGGAAGTACGGGGATGAGGTGATTCTGCAGCCCAAGCTGGTCGAGCCGCCAGGCGAGTGCAAGTCCGATTATCGTATCTGTGCCGAGATCGCGGAGCGCCTGGGGATCGGTGAGGCGTTCACGGAGGGGCGCGATGAACGGGGCTGGGTCGAATGGTGCCTGGATGAATACCGGCGGACGCGTTTCCCCGACCTGCCCAGCCTGGAGGAGTTCGAACGCACCAACCTCGGCGTGTGGGGGCAATCGGTCACGGAACCCGCGATCGCCTTCGCCGATTTTCGCGCCGATCCGGAGCGCCACCCACTGCCCACTCCCTCCGGAAAAATCGAGATCTTTTCGATGCAAATCCTGGCTCTGGGGAGGCCGGATGAGATCCCGCCGGTACCGAAATACATCCCAGAATGGGAAAGCCCCTTTGGAAATGCGGCTGTCCAATATCCTCTCCAGGCGCTGGGACATCACACCCTGCACCGAGTCCATTCCACCCATGACAACAACGATTGGCTGGAAGAAGCCTTCCCGCAGCGGGTCTTCATCAATCCGATCGACGCAGCCATGCGCGGCATCCGGGACGGTGATCGGGTGAAAGTCTATAATGCGCGGGGAAGCCTTGTGCTACCCTGCCGCATCACGGAGCGCATCCTACCCGGGGTGGTGGATATCCCGCAGGGAGCCTGGTGGTCGCCCGATGAAGACGGGACGGACTATGGGGGCAACATCAACGTGCTGACCTCTTCCCGCTGGACGCCATTCGCGTTCGGTTCAGCGCAGCACACTATCATGGTACAGGTCGAAAAGGTGGCGGGCGGATGACCGGGCCATACGCCTTTATCTTCGACTCTTCCGCCTGCACCGGTTGCAAGGCCTGCCAAGCAGCCTGTAAGGACAAGAACCACCTGCCGCTTGGCGTATTGTGGCGGCGAGTCTACGAAATCAGCGGGGGCGGTTGGATGCAGAAAGAAGGCGCCTGGACGAGCACGGTCTTCGCCTATCATCTGTCCATGGCATGCAACCACTGCGTCCATCCCAAATGTGCCGGGGTCTGTCCGGTGGATGCATTCACCGTCCGTCCGGATGGGATCGTCCTGATCGATGCCGGTCGCTGCATTGGATGCAAATACTGTTCCTGGGCCTGTCCCTATGGCGCCCTGCAATTCGACCGCTTCCAGGGGATCATGACCAAATGTGACCTGTGTTTTGACAACCTGGATGCCGGGATCCCGCCGGCCTGCGTGGCTGCCTGCCCCATGCGCGTCCTGGATCTGGCAGATCCGGCCGAGTCAGAAAAGCGAGCCGTCCCCTACCAGGCTGTCTACCCCATGCCCAGAAACTCCCGCACAGAACCCAGATATTTCGTGAAGCCCCATCCGGCGGCGAAGAAACCAGACCTCGGGATCCACCTGGCAAACCGGGAAGAGACCACCCCGCCCAAGGCCCACCCGCCCGGTTGGGAGGAAGCACCTCTGGTCGCGTTCACGCTCCTGGTCCAGATGGCGGTCGGTGCATTGTGGGCCAGTCTCTGGATCTTCCAGCCCCTGGCAGTCCTAAGCGGGCAAATCGCCTACCGGCTTTTGCCCCTTCTGGTTTTGGGCATCGTCGGGTTGTTCCTTATCCTGGGCGGGCTGGCTTCCTTTGCCCACCTCGGCAGGAAGCGCAATGCCTGGAAATCCCTGAAACACCTGCGGAAATCCTGGTTGAGCCGGGAAATCCTATTTTGTCTGCTCTTCGGAACCGGCTGGGCCGCCTCGACCCTCATGGCCTTGATGGGCAAAACACCTTCCACCCTGACTTGGGCGACCGCCATCCTGGGCATCGGGCTGGTCTACAGCATGGCCCAGGTTTATTCCCTGCGGAGTGTTCCGGAATGGAACAGCTGGCGCACGCTGGTCGGATTCCTGATCTCCGCCGGCTTATTGGGACATACGGCCATGGCCGCTCTCCTCGCGACCGAAGCCCGAATCACTGGCATGGATCTGCCGATCCCCCGCCTGGCATGGATCGGGACCATCCCGGCTCTATTCCTACTCGCGCAGGCCGCTCTGATGCTCTCAGCTGTGCCCAAAGTCATGTCTGGAATCAACCGGACTCGGATCGGCTTGATCCTGGCAGCCCTCGCCGCCCTGGCAGCCGGGATCGTTCTACCCGCCGCCGGGCGCGTCGAGGCCAGCCTGGTGGTCTTTGTGCTCGCGTTGGTGGAGGAGTGCCTGGGCCGCTGGCAATTCTACGCGCGGCGGAACCCAGCCCTGTAGACAGTGGCTTTCCCCGCGAGGGGACTGCAGGTTTTTATGCGCCTCGGGCTTCTCCCCATGTGAAAAGACCAGGGGTTACCCCCGTCTTTCGTTCAGCCACGTCCGGGCGCCCGATCATTTGCAAAAGGCATGCAGGCAGAAAACCAAGTTACTGCTCTTGCAGCACCATCTAAATTTCGCAGTCTTGAATTGGCTAAGATTGACGCGACCTTGGTTTAAATACCTGCGCAGTATTTGGTAAAACAGCAAATGGTTAGGCATCTCCGCGCACCTCGGATTTATGGATAACGAGGACCCATTAACCTGGGCAACTGACATAATTGTAAGTTCTCAAAGACACTTTACAACTAGGGGGGTGTTTATGCTATACTGTGAAAAATATTCTCGGGAAGAGCATTGGCGGAATTATCCTTCGAGTGATCTTTTCAGGCCGGCAGGGAGGTTGAACTTGACTTTTACTCCATACGCCAATTTATTATTCGCGACGGCCCTATTTTCTGTTGCCGTAGCCATTCTAATTTGGCGGCGCGGCAAGATCCCCGGGAGCGGGATCTTGATTTTATTGATGTTTGCAATCGCTGAATGGGCCCTGGCCTCGGGTTTGGAGGCTGCTTCGCTGGGTCTGCCGCAGAAAATTGTCTGGGCTAAGATAGAGTACCTGGGGGTCACATTTACTCCAACCCTGTTCCTGATTTTCACATTCGAGTACAGCTTGCAGGCCCGCCTGCTGAAGCGTCAAAACCTGATCCTGCTCGCCCTGGTACCTTTGACCGGTCTCATTCTCACCCTCACAAATGAATGGCATGGCCTCATCTGGACCGGATTCACACCCAGCCCCCTTTATCCGAATCTATATATCTATCATCATGGGATCGCGTATTTTGTCCTCGTTGCCTACAATTATCTGATCAGCCTCCTGGCGATCCTGGTCCTGCTGAGGGTCTGGTATCGTTCGCAGCCGCCCTACCGGCGGCAGACCGCCATCATTCTGCTGGGTTCGTTCATTCCCCTGATCGTCGGTCTCCTCTACAACCTGGATCTCAATCCTTTTCCAGGAGTGGACCTGATTCCGGTGTCCTTTGCATTGACTGGTCTGATCGTTCTTCTCGGGATCGTCTGGTTTCAGCTGTTTGACCTGGTTCCGATCGCCCGCGACATCCTGATCGAACACATGGGCGACAGCGTCCTGGTCCTGGATGTGCAGAACCGCATCGCGGATATCAATCCGATCGCCAAAAAAATGCTCCATGTGACCGACAAAGAGTACATCGGCCACCCGGCAAGTTCGGTGCTGAAATCCTGGCCGACGCTGGTCCAACATTTCCAGGATATTCAGGATGTGAAAGCTGAGATCTGCCTGGAGGATGATCCACTGATTTACCTGGATATGCATGTCACCCCGCTCTATGACCAGCATGAGCGCTACACAGGCCGGCTGATCATTTTGCGGGATATCACCGAACGACGCCGAACGGAAGCGGAGCTGGCGCGCAACATCGAGGAACTAGGGATCATCAACCGCATCAGCCTGGCGGTCACCACCGGGCTGGACATGGATCGCGTGCTCAAAACCCTTCAAGAGCAGTGCAGCCAGGTTGTACCGATCGATATATTTTACGTCGCCTTGTTTGACGAAGCCACTTCGCTGATCAACATCCCGCTCTATTTTGAGAACGGCAAATACCAGACCGGGACCTCACGAGATATCAATGAACATCCCGGTATTCTCGGAACCATCATCAAAGCCCGCAAGACCGTTTATCTGCACGATGCCCTCGACCCGGTCACGCGCCCGCTGAAACGGGAAACCGGAGAATTGAAGACCCCGATCATGTCCTATGTCGGCATACCCCTATCGCTGCGCGAACGGGTTATCGGGGTCATGTCCATCCAGAATCGCCAGCCGAACGCATACCGGGAAGATCAAATTCGTCTGCTCGAGCGAATCGCCATCCAGGCCGCCATCGCCATCGAGAATGCCCGTCTGTACGCTGAAGAACAGCGCCTGGCGATCGTCGATGAATTAACCGGAATTTACAATTACCGCGGGCTGGTCGAATTGGGCGCCCGCGAGGTTGACCGCGCCCGCAGGTTTAACCGCCCCCTCTCCGCGCTCTTCTTCGACATCGACGACTTTCGCAAATTCAACAACACGTACAGCCACTCGATCGGGAACCTGGTCCTGCAGACCGTCGCGCAGCGCTGCCGGGCGATCCTGCGTTCGGTGGATGTTTTTGCCCGCTATGGTGGAGATGAGTTCACCGCCCTGCTGCCGGAGACCGACCTGGCGAATGCGGAGGAGGTCGCACGGCGGTTGTACGATGAAATCTCCAAAACCAAAATCACAACCCCCCAGGGGGAATTGGGGGTGACAATCTCAATCGGCGTCACCATGTTCACGGAAGATATCCCCGACCTGTACCGCCTGGTCGACCGGGCCAACCATGCGGAGCGGCAGGCGAAAAAGAACAATCAGGGTGTGGTGGTTGTCGTCGTCGGTTGATCACAATGCCAGGTTGCAACCAGAGCCCGGACATGCATGTCCGGGCTCATTTAGTCTCATTTCCGAAAAATAACTCCCACCAGATCCGCCAGTTTGGCAGTGCCTGGTCGGCCTGCACCGGCGGCGGCTGGGGGGTGGGTGTGATGTTGCCAGCCGGCATGATGCCGATCAGTTTTTCACCCGTGCGCACCCAGCGCCCCTCGGTATAAGCCCATTCTTCCACAGCCTGGGTCGAAGAGGCATAGGCGACCTTGGTCACAAGAGCCTCCTGGGTCTGCATCACCTGCGTCCCCTGGGCGCGGACCGTATCCAACTGAGCATTCAGGCGGTCCAATTCCTCGATGCGGCGGTTCAGGTCAATAATCATCACGATCAGGACCACCAACCCCAAGGCAATGAAAACCTGCCGCCATTTGAACTTCATAACCTTATCTTACCCTGTCCCCCTTCATTTGACAAGTCGGCGGTCACGGCGATAGAGGTCCTCGGGTGTCTCGCGCGCCTGGATGAGGCGGGCCTGTCCGTGTTCCAGCCAGACCACTGCCGGCCGGCGGGCCCCATTGTAATTGGAGGACATGCTCAGGTGATAAGCACCGCTGACCGGCACCGCGATCAGGTCCCCTTCCCGCACCTCGGGGAACGGCAGCGCCTCGATCAGCACATCCGCGCTCTCACAGTACGGCCCCGCCATCCATACCTCACCCGCAGCCGGCCGATCAGGCTGGCGCACCGGCAGGGCGGTATAGCGCGCTCCATAGAGCGCCGGCCGGGGATTATCCGCCAGGCCTCCATCAAGCAGAACCCAGGTCCGGTGTGCGGTTCGCCGGACGACCCCGACGCGATACATGGCCACCCCGGCACGCGCGATCAGGCTACGGCCTGGTTCCAGATGCAACTCGGGCAAGGCCAAGTGCCGGGCCTGGCAGCCCTTCTGGATCGCCTCCGCCATGAACCGGATGTAGCTCTCCACCTCCGCCTGCGGCAGGTCATCTTCATGATAGGCCACGCCCCAGCCACCCCCGGGGGAAAGGCACCAGCCATCCTCCAACCCGCTTTCCCTGGCCAGGTCAAGCACTTTTTCTATGGCCGCTCCGTACGGCACCGGGCTGCGGATCTGCGATCCCAGGTGGAAATGCAGGCCTTGATAGGGAAGTCCGTTCTCCCGGCACAGGCGTGCCGCCCGGAGGAGATCCTCGGCCGGCATGCCGAACTTGCTGTCCGGCTGGCCGGTCTGAGTATAGCGGTGGCTCTCGACCAACACGCCCGGCTGTAGGCGCAGCCAGAGCTCCGGGAGGGGACCGGAGTGTGACAGGCGGATCAGGTGCTCGATCTCGGCCAGGTTGTCCACCACAATGACCCCGGCATGTGCGCACGCCGCTTCCAGATCTGGACCAGTCTTGTTCACCCCATGGACAACCAGGCGCTCGCGGCTCACCCCGGCCGCAGCCGCGATGGCAATCTCGCCCAGACCGCTGCAGTCCAGCCACAGGCCATGCTGCTGGATCCACTCAGCCAATGCCAGGCAGAGAAAAGCCTTTCCAGCATAGGTCAGCGAGCTCTGGACAGGATAGGCATCATCGAGCGCACCCTGGTAGGTGCGCACAGCAGATTCCAGGGTGGCACAGTCGTAGAGGTACAGCGGCGTGCCAAACTCATCGGCCAGTCTGGATAGATCACAACCGCCGATTGAGAGACTATCCTTTTCAATGCGGGCGGTGTCCGGGAATAGCTGCAAACGGCTCATGCCATCATTTTAAACGAAAAACCCGCGTAGAACGCGGGTCTGTGCCGAAGGAGGGACTTGAACCCTCACGGCCTTGCGGCCACTAAGCCCTGAACCTAGCGCGTCTGCCAATTCCGCCACTTCGGCTTGCGGGGTGAATTTTATCCGAATCCAGCAGTTTGTCAACCTGCGTCGGTGGGGCCGTTGGTTACCGGGATATAATTTACCATTCACATCCATTGGATGAAATCCTCAGCCACACAGGGTGCTGGGTAGAGCAGCCCCCCAGGGAGGCGGTTATCGCAAGATCTTCAGTTCGGATGAAAACGGGACGATGAAGCAGACACCCGCTCCCGCTTCGGCGGGCTGGGCAGCCAAATTCTTCGCCATCTGGACCGGCCAGGCATTTTCGCTCTTCGGCAGCGCACTGGTGCAGTTCGCGCTCATCTGGTGGATCACCCAGAAGACCGGGTCGGCCACAATGCTGGCCACCGCTTCGATCTTCGGGCTGCTCCCCCAGATCCTGGTGGGGCCGTTCGCGGGGGCCCTGGTCGACCGCTGGAACCGCCGACTGGTGTTGATCTGCGCTGAGGGGGGTATCGCCGTGGTGACCCTGGCCCTGGCGCTGGTATTTGCCCTGGGGATCATCCAGCCCTGGCACATCTTTCTCGCCATGGGGCTGCGCTCCCTGGGAAGTGCTTTTCAATGGCCAGCCATGCAATCCACCACTCCCCGGTTGGTCCCGGAGGTCCACCTCACCCGCATCGCCGGACTCAATCAGACCCTCAGCGGGGCGAGCACCATTGTCTCCCCACCCGCCGGGGCGCTGCTCCTGGCGGCTCTGCCCATCCAGGGCATCCTGGTCATCAACATCGGCCTCGAAATGCTCGCTATAGTGCCCCTGCTCTTTCTCAGCATCCCGCAGCCCATCCGGCCGGAAGATTCCACGTTCGGGACGTCCTCCACCCTGGCGGGGGTATGGATTGATTTTCGGAATGGCCTGGCGTACCTGGCCTCCTGGCCGGAGTTGACCACCATCCTGGTCATGGCGACTGCACTGAACTTCCTCTTCAACCCGGCGATCTCCTTAATGCCACTGCTCATCACCAAGCATTTCCACGGCGGAGCCCTGCAACTGGCGTGGATCGAGTCGGGCTGGGGCGCGGGGGTAATCGTGGGAGGACTGCTGCTGAGTGTCTGGGGCGGTTTCCGACGCAAAGTGATCACCTCGCTGGTGGGGGTGATCGGCCTCGGGTTGGGGGTGCTTATTGCAGGCAGCGCGCCGTCGAACGCCTATCCGATCGCGATCCTCGGGATCGCGGTTTCCGGGCTGATGCTACCGATGACCGCCGGACCCGTGCTGGCAGTGATCCAGGCCGTCGTCCGACCTGACCTGCAAGGCCGAGTGACCGCCCTGGTCTACAGTGCAGCCCAGGCAATGGCACCTGTCAGCCTGCTGGTCGCCGGACCAACCGCGGATCTGCTCGGAATCCGAGCCTGGTACTGGTTCGGCGGGGGTGCTGCGGTCCTGATGGGAATCTCGGGATTCTTCATTCCCGCCATCCTTAATATCGAGCAGAATGCCAAAAAACGTGAAGCCCGTGGCAGCCTCCCAACCCTGGACCAGCCTTAAGAGACACGCAGTCCGCAGTCGGGATTGACGCAGTTCCGCGCCTGTCTGCCCCTGCCAGGTAAAAGACCAGGAGCTGGATGATTTTCAATCAAAAAGAAAAAGATCGCACACCTCCTAAAAATAAAGACCGGGTTCCTGGTGGGAGCCCGGTCCGGTGTCGAATAAAGAGGCTCACTCTATCGGCACCACACGGGTAGCCTGAAGACCCTTGGGGCCTTGCTCGAATGAGAACTCCACCTTCTGGTTCTCCTGCAGGCACTTATAGCCTTCCATCTGGATGGTGGAGAAGTGCACGAACACATCCTCGCCATCCTCGCGGCCGATAAAGCCATAGCCCTTGGTGGCATTGAACCACTTGACGATACCCACGTGACGTTCTTCTGACATTTTCATTCTCCTGTTAGAATTTTATGCCCGGTGCGTTCGTATTCCATCGAATGTGCCAGGCAATGACCGACCGATCATGGATCACAGGAAAACCTCCTGAGTCACTTCGGATAATAATAAATCGCGCCGTCCGCGTACGTTCCAGCGATGGTCAACCCCTTGAGCAGGGTGTCGACCCGGCTCGGATCATCTTGACCAAAACGATCCTTAAGCTGCCCTGGGAATTCCCTGTCGAAGATCACCAGGGCTGCCCCCTTTTCCCGAAATGCGACCTGAGCCGGATCTGACAGATCCGAACCGTAAGGCGAGGTCCTCTTCAAAATGAAGGTTGGGCTGGAATCGTCAATGACATCATACGCGTTGCGGTCTGCCCATACCCAGATCGCGTAGGAGTCATTCGAAATGATCACGGCACTTTTCGGCAGCTGGCGCAGGGCGGCCATCGTTTCGGAACTCTTCCAGGAATAAGCGGTTTGTCCGATACCCTGGTGATCCGGGATCATCACCTGGTTGATTGTCGCCGGCATGTACCAGAAAAAAACACCGAGCGCGACCGACCACGGCAGGATGTTCAACCACCACCGGCCGCTTCCAAACCAGGCATTTTTCCAGCACGCGACCGCACCCATGAGGCATAACACGAGGCCCGCATAGAATGGCAACATGATGCGATTATCAATGGGGAGTGCCGGATTGCCCACCAGGGTAACCATGGCAAGAGAGAGGAGGTAGGCCACCAGCCAAAGCCCCGCTATCCCGAAAAGCTGAAGATCACGATCCGCTCTTATTCGGTCCAGGCTCTTGCAGGTCCGCCGCACCGCCAGGAGGGTAACGAGGACCACCGCCGCGATCACCAGGAAAATCAGCCCGTAGCGCAGTCGAAAACGGAGCCCCAGGACATTCCCCCCGAACGGAATCCAGTTCATCACGTAACTAGTAACAGGAGCATAAAACTGCACCAGGCGAGCGGACACGGTAGGCCAATCGAATTGGACGGTCCTCCCTCCCAGCGAGTGGTCCACCCGGAAGTAGATCCACCCCTCCCAGACCAGGATCGGCAAACTGGCAAGGACGCCAAAAAGCACCGCTTTCCAGGAGCGCTCCTTCCAGGATCCAGGGAAGAAAATGAGTATCCCCAGCACGCCAACCGGGATCATGGCGATCCCGATATAGCGGGTCATCGGCAGCAGGCTGGTCGATACCGCCGAAAGGATCAGCCAGCGGCCGGAACGGTATTTAAATAAACCCAGCAGACCATAGATGCCCGCCAGGAGGAGAAAGATAAAAAGAGGCTCAGACATGGCCGAGCCGGACAGCCTCACCATGGTGGGGAACCCGAGCAGCAATAACCCAGTTGGAAACGAGAGTTCCATCGCCAAACTGAATTGGATCAGGATCAGGCCGCCCAGGAAGATTGTCACCGCAAAAAGCAGGATGTTCAACCAGCGAGACGCAGCGACCAGATCCGCTCCCACCCGTCCGAACAGGCTGAGGACCACCGAATAAAGGGGG
Organism: Anaerolineales bacterium; assembly: GCA_050013095.1. Taxonomy (GTDB): domain Bacteria; phylum Chloroflexota; class Anaerolineae; order Anaerolineales; family Villigracilaceae; genus UBA877. The sequence continues at coordinate 32,749 of JBEKFY010000019.1, forward strand.
GGTTTGATCGTCCAGACATGAAATAAACCATCCGGAGAATAATAGCCCAGACCGATGCCGCGCATCAAGTTGCGTGCCGTGATGATATAGGTTGCTGAATCCTCATATCCCCAGGGGCCGTTCGCGGAAGAATAGATCGCCATGGCTCCCCCCACCAGGCCAAGGAGACCCACCCCGATCAGACACACAGTACGAAGAGAAGGGCGCTTCATGCTTCCAGTCAACCCATCAATCCCAACCGCTCAGCCTCAAGATCCGCTCCATTATATCAAAATCAGGTTTTTCATCCGCGGAAGAACAGGGGACCGAACGAACCGGAGACGTGAGCCTTGTGGGAGGTTTACAATTCGCGAGAGACCCGCGGCGCCTTTTTCTGACCAAGTCGCAGGAGGTAGACAAAAGCCAGGAAGCACATGACCAGACTGCCAAAGATCAGGGGCACCATGACACGCGGACCGGCCGTACCGATCACCTGGCCCACCAGCCAGGGAAGGACCATGCCGCCAAAGCTATCACCGAGCAGGACTATCCCGCTAATCCGGCCGGTCATATTAATGGATTGACCTGCCAGGGTGAAGCCGGTCGGCCAGATGGGAGCCATGCAGAAGCCCAGTCCAAGGGTCATGATCCACAGAATCGACCGTGAGCCAGGAAAGAGGATTCCCACTGCTAGGAGAGACAGGCAGCAGAACAGAGCGGCCGGGAGGATCTGCCTTGGTTTGAAGCGGGTGGCGGCTGGGATGGAGATCAGACGGCCGAGGGTGAAGGCAAGCCAGAATCCAGAATTTAGGTAGGCTGCCCCGACAGCGCTGGCTAAATGGAGGGTGACCGCATAGGTGTATACCCAGCCGCTTAAGGTAATCTCTGCTCCCACATAGAAGAATAAAAACAGCGCCGCAGTGACCACCAATGGATAGTACTTTCGGGCAACGGTGAACTCCTTCTTTCCTTCTTTGGGTTGGGGTACTGGATGGGGGCTGCCCGGCAAGGTCAGCATACGCAAGCCGACCAAGAGCATGAAAGCCGCCAAAGCCCAGTAGACCCAGTGATACCCGTTCGTAACCCCTGCCTCTTGGGCTACCAGGAACGGGGCCACAACCGCTCCCAGGCCAAAGAAAAAGTGCAAACCGTTCATGTATGGGCTTACCTTTTCGCCATGTGTCCAGATCAGCAGGAGGTTCGCGCCGGTGTTGATGAAGCCTTCGGCAAAGCCTTTAAAAGTGACTATCGTCAGCAGCAACCAGAACCAGGGCGCGATCGGGATAAAGAAGATTGATGCACCTGCACACAGCTGGGCAATGCCCAAGACAGGATGCCCTCGCACCCGATCTAGGAGCCGTCCACCGACGATCGTTCCGAGGGAATAGCCAGCCGAACCGAATAGGAACATCTGCCCCATGCTCCCCAGCTGGGTGTGGGTCTGAGCGGCAAGGGAAGGCAAAGTCGGCCCGATGATCGCGGAGCTGAGTCCCAGGCAGATGAATAACGAATAGTAACCTAACGTCCGCCGAAACGCTTCACTCTTGGTTCTGGCAATGGAGGTGCTGATCATACGAATTGACCCACGATTGTGGTTAAGAACATGATATTGAAAGTTCCGGCTGATCGAGGATCAGCCATCTGGTTGGTTGAGACGCATATCGAGTGTAGGGTTTCACGGGCTTGGGCAGTCAGGATTTTCAGCACATCTTCGGCGATTGGATCAACTTGACGAATTCTGCAAAGTTGCGACGAACCAGAGATTTTAGGTCGCAACCGGCATCATGCTCCGGAATTCTCACCCAGGGCCAGTCCTGTCGGAAAATAACTGGAGGCGGACACCGGGGCCTTTTCAACCTGCCTCGGCTTTCTCTGGAAGCGGGGTTCGATTCGAGGAGTCAATAGCTGAACAGGAATATTAAATCGTTTACGTTCGTCCCGGTAGAACCAGGTTTGAGCAGATCACCCAGTCCGGCGAAGAATCCATAGGAATCGTTGCGGTCCAAGAATGTCATCGGGTTGAGCCCCAATTCAGCCGCGCGCCGGAATGTCTCGCCGGTCACGACCGCCCCCGCCGCATCCGTGGGACCATCCTCCCCGTCCGTGGCCAGGCTGGCGAGCAGCACACCCGGATAATCCGCCAGCTCGGTCACCGCCGCCAGCGCCAGCTCGCAGTTGCGCCCGCCCAGGCCCTTGCCGCGCAGGGTCACCGTGGTCTCACCACCCACCACGATACAGGCGGGAGGCGGGACCGGGAGGCCGGTTTGTCTGGCCTGGCGCAGATAGGTAGCCAGCTCGAAGGCAGCCTGCCGGGCCTCCCCCTGCAAGTCGGTCCGCCACAGGTATGGATGAAAACCCTCCTGCTCGGCCTGCATCAGGGCTGCCTGGGCGGCCAGCAGATTGCTACCGATGAGGACGTTCTGGACGCGGTCGAAGATCGCCTCACCGGGTTTCGGGGTTTCCGGGGCGCCGTTCAGGACTTCCCCAATCACGGCAGGTATTTTACCTTGCAGGGAATACCGCTGGATGACCGACTGCGCCTCCGCCCGGGTGGTTGGATCCGGTGCGGTCGGGCCGGAGGCGATGGCTTCGAGCGGGTTGCCAACCACATCCGAAAGGATCAGGCTGATGACCGTTGCCCCGTTTGCGAGCTTGATCAACCCTCCGCCTTTGATCCGATCCAGATGGCGACGCAGCGTGTTGATCTCGTCCACGCGCGCCCCGCAAGACAGCAGGGCGGTGGTCATCTCCCGCAGATCGGTGAGGGTCACCCCAGGAAGGGGCGCGCTCGCCAGCGACGAGCCGCCGCCAGAGATCAGGCACCAGAGCAGGTCTTCCGCTCCCAGGGATGAAAGCAGCGCAAGGATCTTCTGACCGGCAGCCAGGCTGTGTTCATCCGGGAGCGGGTGTCCGCCTTCCAGCACGGTCAGCGGGATGGAAACGGCCGGGGGTGCGTGCTTGGTGACGACCAGCCCGCCCGACAGATGTCCCTCAAGCCGCTCGGCCAGGGCTTCTGCCATGCCAACCCCGGCTTTGCCCATCCCCAGGACAGCTATGCGCCGGTAAGCTGAAAGATCGTAATCCCGGCCGGCAACGACCAACCGTTCCCCCTCACGCCGGACGGAGTGCCGTACCGCCTCGCCCGGCTCAACCGCCGCCAGGGCTGCTGCCAGGATGCGGCTGACCGCCAGGCCGCGGGGGTGGGTGCGCAGGGTCGAGGTGAGCAAGGACTCAGCAGGAATCACACCGGTATGATAGCATTAAACCCGTGGAGGCTGCGATGCCAAAACCGAGAGTTTTTGTGACCCGCGTCATCCTCGATCAGGGTTTGAAAATGGTACAGGATTTCTGTGAGGCCGATGTGTGGCCCGAGGAGATCCCCCCCTCGCCGGAGGCCCTCCTGGAGCGAGTGCGTGGCGTGGATGGGCTGCTCTGCCTGCTGACCGACCGGGTCGACCAGAGCGTGCTGGACGCAGCTGGAAAAAGTTTGAAAGTGATCAGCAATCATGCCGTCGGCGTGGACAACGTGGACGTGGGGGCGGCTAGCTTACGCGGCATCCCGGTCGGCAACACCCCGGGCATCCTGACCGACGCCACCGCGGACCTGACCTTTGCCCTGTTGATGGCGGCTGCCCGGCGCGTGGTGGAAGGCGAGCGCTTTGTCCGGGAGGGCCGGTGGAAAACCTGGAGCCCTTCCCTGCTGCTGGGTGCGGATCTAAAGGGAGCGACGCTCGGCATCATCGGCTTGGGTCGGATCGGGAAGGCGGTCGCCAAGCGTGCCGCCGGATTTGAAATGCGTGTGCTCTTCGCAGATCCCAACCCGGTCCAGCTCGATGAAAAGCTGGCGGCGGTACAGGTGGACCTGGACGTCCTGCTGCGCCAATCCGACTTCGTCTCCTTGCACTGCCCCCTGACCGACCAAACCCGCCGCCTGATGAATCGGACCGCCTTCGAAAAAATGAAACCGAATGCCATCCTGGTCAATACCGCACGCGGAGGCGTGGTGGATCATCAAGCTTTGTATGATGTTCTAAAGGCACGGCGGATCTTTGCAGCCGCTCTTGACGTGACCGACCCAGAACCTCTTCCGATGGACAGTCCCCTGCTTACCCTGGACAATCTGATCGTCGTCCCGCACATCGCCAGTGCCAGCCGTTCGTCACGGGAGAGGATGTCCTTGATGGCAGCCGAGAATCTCATCGCCGGACTGAGAGGGGAACGCCTGCCCCACTGCGTCAACCCCGAGGTCTACGGCTAGGGTGGGATCCACTTCCGGCAGTGGTCATTCCCGAACGGGCAGCCCAGCAGGCAGTTTCACCGGCCTCCCTGTCCGGGCCGATTCGAGCAATGAGGTTATCGCCACCACATTGGCACGGCTGTCTGCCAGGCTGATACACGGCGGTTTCCCGAGCAGGATGGCATCGGCCAGATCCTCGACCTCGCTCACGTAGGGCGCCGTTCCTTTTATCGAGATCCGCTCGTTTTTGTCCTTGCGGGCCAGATACACGGCCCCATTCGCCCCGGGATTGAAGGGAACGGGGACAACCAGCGTCCCCTGGTCACCGACGATCTCCATGAAGACATGATACGGAATGGCAAAACTGCAGTCCAGCTGGGCAAACACCCCCCCCGGAAATCTCAATTGGGCGGCAAAGGTCTCATCGATGCCGCTTGGCCCGGTCACCTGGCAGCCGAAGACCTCCACCGGCTCTGAGGCAAGCACCGTGCGGGTATAGCTTAGCGGATAGCAACCCACGTCCCAGAGGCTGCCTCCGCCCATGGCTGGATCGAGCCGGTAATCATCCGGCTTGTCCAGCAGGAACGTAAAGGAGCCGCGCACCAATTGGATCCTGCCAAGCTTCCCGCCCTGCACGATTTCCCTCACCTTTAAGGTTTGGGCATGGGTGCGGTACATGAAGGCTTCAGCGACCACCCGGCCGGTTTTTTGTGCCGCCGCCGAGATTCTATCCACTTCCTGCGCAGAGAGGGCTAGCGGTTTTTCACACAACACGTGCTTGCCTGCCTCGACCGCCTTGATCGTCCATTCGGCGTGCAGCTGGTTGGGCAGGGGATTATAGATCACATCAATTTCCGGATCGTTGAGCAGGGCCTCATAAGTACCGTAGGCGCGTGGGATCTTGTGTTCCCGGGCGTAGCGCTCGGCCCTGGCCTGCTCCCGGCTGGCCACCGCCACCAGCCGATTCCGTTTGGAGGTGTGCAGCGGGCCGAGCAGGGCATGGTTGATGCGAGCCGTGCTGAGCAGCCCCCAGCGGAGCAAGTAATCGTTCATAAGCATTTCTCTCCCTTCTGGCTAAGTTTAGAACAATCGGTGACGCGAGTCAACCGAATACACGTATAATCGCACGCATGACAGATCTGGCTCCGCACAGAACCTGGCCAAAACGTGCCCTATCCCTGCTCGGCTGGACGCGCCACAGCAGCTACCTGCTGGCCGCCTTTGTGCTGGTGTGCGGGATGATCATCTATTTCTGGTGGCCGCTGGCTTTACAGGTCCTGGCGTACATCCGCTGGAACGGTACGTGGTGGCGCAACTTCGACTGGCTGCTGGTGGGAATCTACTTCGCCATGACCCTGCTCATCATGGCCCACGCCGATCTGAAGAGGGATGCCCTGATCATCTTCGTCGGGACACTCGGCGGCCTGGTGATCGAATCCTGGGGAACGCAGACCAATCTGTGGTTTTACTTCACCGCCGAGCGTCCACCGCTGTGGATCATCCCGGCCTGGCCCATCGCTACCCTCGCCATTGACCGGATCACCCGGGCGCTTAATCGCCTCCTGCCGAAGCGAGCCATCCATACCTACCGGGCTCTGTATTGGTTGACCTTCCTGGGTTTTTACGGATTGATGCTGGCCTTTGTCGCCCCCACTTTGCCCAGGATCATGACCTGGGCAGCCCTCCTGGTGTGCGCCCTGTTCATCCTGACCCCGACCGATCACCGCTTGGCCTTTCTGATCTTCCTAGCCGGAAGTGGTCTGGGCTATTTTCTCGAATTGTGGGGCACCACGCGCCAGTGCTGGACCTACTACACGTACCAGACCCCTCCGCTCTTCGCCGTCCTGGCCCACGGCATGGCAGCGGTGTCCTTCTGGAGGGCAGGCCTGCTTGTGAAGGTCGTCCTGTCCAAGGTTCGCCCGCTCTTTTTTAAGTCCCGGGCGCGCCTCGCCGCGCCGGCAAAGTCGCTTAGGGAGCTGAAGCCCCCACGTTGAAATGGATGAGGCTGCCCATCCCGGCATCGCCGACCCACAACCCGCCCGCCTGGTCCAGCACCAGGCCGTCCGGCAGGGTGAAACCGCCGGTCACCCCACAGCCGCCCCATACATGCTGCGCGTTTCCCCCCGCATTGAACTCGATCACCCGGCAGGCCTCCGGGTCGCTCACGAAGACCTCCCCCGCTGAGCCCACCGCGATGAAGGGCTTGTTCTCCGCCGATTGCCCCACCCAGCCCGCCACCGTCCACTGCGCCACGCTCGTGTAATTCAGCCCGCTCGCATCAGGCGCAAACACCTGCACGCGCTGGTTCCAGGTGTCGGTCACATACAGCCGGCCGTCCTTCCCGAGCGCCAGGCCGACCGGCTCGTCCAGCTCACCCGCCTGCGAGCCCCCGCTCCCGAATTCCCCCAGATACCCCCCATTCGCATCGAAGATCACGATCCGCTTGTTGCCCGTGTCCGCCACCAGCACCCGCCCGGCACTGTCCACCACCACACCGCGCGGCCCGTAGAACGACTGCGGCCCGAGACCCGGCCCCGTACCCCACATCCGGATAAACTTCCCGTCCGAGGTGAACTCCTGGATACGGTGGTTCCAGGTGTCCGCCACGTACACATTTCCATTCGGGCCCACCGCCACACCCCACGGCTCATTGAACGTCCCGCCCGGCGCAGCACCCTTCGTCGCATCTGCAAAGCTGCCCCACTCCCCGAGCACCTGCCCGCTCACGCTCAGATGCTGAATGCGGTTGTTGCCCGAATCCGCCACATACAGGCTGCCATCCGCAGCCAGTGCGATCTGGCGCGGCGCCTGGAACTGACCAGGCTGCGCGCCGGCCCCACCCAGCACCGCATCCGGCGTGAACGCCTCGGTCAGGGCCTGGTACGGATCCACCGGCTGCACCACGGCCTTCACCACCGAGGAGTACGTCCAGATCTGCGAGGCAATGTCCTTGCGCACATAATACCGCATCCGGTCGCTCACCCCCCAGTTCGTCAGAGTGTAGGCATCGCTGTTCTTCAGCGCCGCCCACTCCGTATAGTCCCGATTGAACCAGATCTGCCACACCGCACTGAACACCTTGGAATCTGTGAAGAACGGCCGGATGTGCCGCCAGGCATATTTCACATATTCCCCAATGGTCATCGGGGACGTGTTGTTAGGCCCGAGCGCCGCAGCCCGCTCGCTGGCGATCGAGTCCCACTTCAGATTGAAGTAATCCTCCATCGGCCACCACAGGCGCATCCCGTCCGTGACGTTGTAGTCGTTCCGCACCACCGGCACGATCTTGCTGTAGCTCTCAGCCCCCACGGCGATCACCAGGGCACGCCGCAGGTCCAGGGTCGGGTTGACATCAAAGTCGATCCGGTTGGGATAATGGCGTAGATACCACCAATAGTTGTACCTCACCATGTTATCGTATGCGACCACCATGTCCAGCCCGCCGGTCGTCCGCCGAGATAGTTCCTCGATCTCCCCCAGCAGCTGTTTCGTGTCCGCGGTCGAGTGGGCGTACACGAGAAATTCGAGCGGGTTATCATAATTGATGTAGGCCGCCCGCCAGGCCGCTCGGGCTGTCAGGATCGCCAGCAGCCCCAAAAAGGCCAGCACCACCGCCCGGACGTACTGCCGACTGGCCCACTCCCGCACCTGCCCCCAATGCACTGTCTCCACCAGCCAGCCGACCGCCCACCCCGCCGCCAAGATCATCGGCATCGCGATATGGGTCGTCAGCCAGGGCATCTTCTCGCCCGCCACCGAAAACGCAACCAGGCTGCTCACCGACCAGTACACCGTCAGGGCCACCGTAGGTACCCGACGAACTTCCCCCTCTTCTACCTTGGCCGTGGTGAAGGGTTGGCCGGGTTCGGATTGCCACAATCGTTTGGAGATGGCGATCAACGCGGCTGTTATCGTTCCCACGGCCGGCAGGAACTCGTACATCGGGATCTGCAGCAGGGCATAGTAGTACAGCGGCTGGTCGCCCCGTTCCTGGATCATCCAGTAGCCCAGCGCTCCCATGAAACCCCCCGCCAAACCCACCGGGTTGGTGAAAAAGGTGGTGTACAAAACCAGGAGCGGGAAGTAAAAGAGGGTTGCATATAAGAACCAGGAACTGCCCTTCCACCACAGCCCGAGTGCTATGGCGACGGCCATCAGAGGCAGGATGAAGGCCAGTGAATGTTCCAGCCCGGTCGTTGAGTAATCCTGTGGATCAAAACCAGCCAGCTTATCCGGCAACGCCGCCAGGAGCGGCAGGATCAGCGTCCCCAGCAGCATCAGCAGGTCGAACGAGCGCTCCGCCCGGATCCCACCCCACCCCAGAGCGCGCACCAGAACCACCCCGGCATACACCAGCGCCGCCACGGCGAGCACCCCCACTCCTCCCACCAGCCCCTTCATCAGCATGCCCAGCGGCTTCTCGGTAAAGTACAGCGCTCCGGCTGCCCCCAGCAGGATCAGCCCAAGGCTCAGCGCTCCCAGGAATGAATTACGCGCCCGCGCAGCGGGCCACTCACGGCGGCTGAGGCGGTCCACAAAATAGACCGCCAGGAAGATCAATTCCTCGGCCGCAAAGATATACGCGGTGGCCTTGTCGGTGAAGTGCAGCGCATTCACCAGCGTGTACAGGATCAGCACCCACTTCTCCCCCTTCTCCAGATAACGCAAGATCGCATACAGCGTCAGCAGTCCCCACAGCACAATGAATGCCTCGTTGCGCTCGTACCGCCCGTAGAACAGCATGTAGGGCGAGATCAGCATCATCAACCCCGCCGCCAGCGCCCCCACCCGCCCCAGGTAGCGACGAAACAGCAGCATTGCCACCGCCACCGCCGCCACACTGAACACCGCCGCCGGGATCCGCGAGGTGAAATCATTGTCCCCGAACAGCGCATAGGACAGCGCCATCATGTGAAACTGCAGCGGCCCGTGGCTCAGCGGATCGTAGCTGTAGCCTTGCCCCGAATAGAGACTGTAGGCCGGGATGACATGATTGACCTCGTCGTGGCTGATCGCCCTCACCCCCAGGTCAACAAAACGCGAAACCACCGCCAGCAGCAGGATCACCAGCACCACCAGCGTCTCCACCCTGACCGGGATCCAACATTTCAGCGGCGTATCCAGTTTACTTTCCATCGATGCAGTGGGCAGGGTCATATCCTGCTATTGTACCAAAGCCAATGAAAAATTGGATGAGAAGACCGCACACCTTCAACTTACTTGTGGATCGGGTACAAAGACGCCTTTCAGCTCTTGCCGGCCACCGGCTGGATGGCCTCGGGCATGAGCTTGCGTCTCAATGAGCAGGATCGCCTTCCCAACGGGCATAAACCGCGCTGGAAAGCAGCCTTCCAGCACTCTTCTCCTGAAGGACCAGTTCACCACAGGTCGCGCTCCCCCCGAAGCCCTTCATCATCTCGGCCAAGGCAAAGTACAGGTGGAGCGCTGAGCATTTAACCGCATAGGCATTGACGATGACGAAGAGGGGTTTTTGACTGAGCACCGCCTGCACGGCCTGGAATAGCACCGGCAGGGATTTGAAGACCTCCCAAATCTCACCCTTCGGACCACGTCCAAACTTGGGAGGATCGAGCAGGATCCCATCGTATTTCATTCCCCGCCTGGCCTCGCGCTGGACGAATTTCAAGGCATCGTCCACGATCCAGCGCACGGGTGCGTCCTGCAGTCCGGACAAAGCCTGGTTTTCGCGAGCCCAGGTCACAGATTTCTTGGAAGCATCCACATGTGTGACATTGGCCCCGGCCGCCGAGGCTGCCAGGGTCGCCAGGCCGGTATAGCCGAACAGGTTAAGCACATGGATCGGTCTGCCCGCCTTCTCAATCAGAGCGTCCATCCAATCCCAATGGGCCGCCGCCTCCGGGAAAACGCCCAGATGCCGGCCAGGTGTGGTCTGCACCCAAAAGCGCAAGGATCTACCGCTCCGCTCCAGGGAGTATTCCATCTCCCACCTTCTGGCAATGGTTTCGTGTAACTCCCAATGCCCGCCGCTCTCTTCGCCAGTCGCATGAAAGACTGCCTGAGCCTTTTGCCAGGAGGCAGCAGGCAGGGTCTTGTGCCACAGCGCTTGTACTTCCGGGCGGGCGAACGTGTACGGACCGTAACGCTCTAATTTCTGTCCATCGCCGCTATCGAGTAATTCGAAATCGGTCCAGCGAGATGAGAGGAGAAGTTGGATGACCGGGGGCATATATACACGAATGATCGGCGAGGTAAGACCCATTCAGGCTGGGTCCATAGGATTTTGCGTTCGTTTCGGACCGCTCAGGGAGGTCCGAAAAGCCATTTTGCCCTGTGGGCTGGTCATAAATGCGTATACCAAAAATGCCACTTGCTATTTGGACTTAGTTTGTGCTAAAATAATCTCGTCAGTGGGATGAAGTGGGTCATAGTGGGACGCCGGCTGGTTCCGGCGTTCGGGTTTAAAGAAAGGGACAGAACTAATGTTCTTGGGCCAGTACATCCATTCCTTTGACGAGAAGAGCCGCCTGACGGTCCCCTCCAAGTACCGGGAGTTGCTGGCGGACGGGGCTTTTGTTGTCCAGGGTCTGGACCGCAATCTGATGGTACTGACGCCCGCCGCGTTTGAGATCATCTATCAACGCATCATGGCCCTGAACTTGACCGATCCGTCTGCCCGTCTTTTACGCCGGATCATCCTCGGGAATGCCTCTCAGCTGGAGGTGGACAAATCCGGTCGCATCCTGCTTCCGCAAAACCTGCGCGAATTCGCCGAACTGAAGACCGAGGCGGTGCTTGTCGGTCAGGGCGACTATTTCGAGATCTGGACACCGGCACTCTGGAAACAGCAAGTCACCCAGGTGCAGGACGCGGAAGCCAATGCCCAGCGCTTTGCCACACTCGACCTGAAGACCCGCTGAGATGCTTCCGGATCATCGACCCGTACTTTACCAGGAAATTATACACGCTTTACGCCCCAAAAGCGGGGGGCGCTACATCGATGGGACGCTGGGCGCAGGAGGTCACGCATTCGGGATTTTAGAGGCCAGTCAGCCTGAGGGGCAGCTTCTCGGCCTGGATGTGGACCCGCAAGCAATCGTGCTGGCACGCCGGAATCTCGCTCCCTTCGGGGAGCGTGCCCATATTAATCAAGGCTCTTACACGACGATGGCAACGCAGATGACTGCAATCGGTTGGGAAACGGTGGATGGCATCCTGCTCGATCTGGGTGCCTCCTCCATGCAGTTCGACTCGCCGGAGCGCGGCTTCTCCTACCTGGCAGAGGGTCCACTCGATATGCGCTTCGATCCATCCAACCCGCTGACGGCTGACGAGATCGTCAATCTCTGGCCGGAAGCAGAAATCGCTGAGCTGCTCTACCGCCTCGGCGAAGAGCCGGCGGCACGCCGCATCGCCCGGGCCATTGTCCGGGCCCGACCGGTGAAAGGGACCCGCGAGCTGGCCGCCATCGTTGCAAAAGCCAGCCTCAGGCATGGCTCCCACCCCCCTGCTACGCAGACCTTCCAGGCCCTGCGCATCGCGGTCAACGGTGAACTGGAGGCGGTTGAAATGGCCCTCCCGCTGGCGATCCGAGCCCTGGGGCGGTACGGCCGGCTGGCTGTGATCGCCTTTCACTCCCTTGAGGATCGCCTGGTCAAGGAGTACTTCCGTCGTGAAAGCAAGGACTGCCTTTGCCCCCCCGACCAGCCGGTTTGTACCTGTGGTCATAAAGCGATCCTTCAGGAGATCACCCGCCGGCCGATCCGGCCCTCCGAGCGGGAAATCGAGCAGAATTCCCGGGCCCGCAGCGCCAAGCTGCGCGTCGCAGAGAAGCTATAAGTCAAAGGGCGTCCGCCCCTCAATGGAGGTGCAGCCTTAAAAGGTTTACCCGCTGAACACTTTCGATATGGTAAAGATAAAATGAACAACGTCACTCAAATCGTCCAAAAATACCGACAAGCCTCCTGGCGTGTCCAACGCCAATGGATCGGCTTGTTTCTGCTTGGATTAGTCCTGGTTGCCATGGTGGCAGCCATTTACCTTAATATCACTACGCAGGCGAACCTGGCTGGCCGCGCCATCCAGAACACCCGGGCCGACATCCTCACCAACCAACGCACGAATGCCGACCTGGAGACCCAGCTGGCGGCATTGACATCCACCGAAGCCATGCAGAAGAGGGCACAGGATCTGGGCTTCCAACCCGTAGACCCGACCGACATCACCTACGTGGTCGTCCCGGGCTACCAGCCGAAACCAGCCATCGACCTGACCACCAATGTGCCTGCCCCCGCCAACGCGATCATCCTGCCGGAATACACCGAGTCGCTCCTCGATTGGTTCACCCAGGAGCTGGTCAGCTCAGCCCCCTCGGGAGGCCAGCCGTGAAAAGTCCGCGTAACTGGCGCTACCTCGCGATTGCAGCCTGCCTGGCCGTGGTAGGCCTCGGCATCCTTGCCCAGATCTTCCATATCCAGACCAGCCCGGAGGCAAAGAAGATCCTGAACAGCAACGATGCGTATGACTATGCCTGGGAAACCTATTACCCTCCGCGGGGTGAGATCCTTGACCGCAACGGCAATTTGCTGGCCGGGAACCAGACCGTTTATGAAGTGGGCGTGGATCTCAAGGCGATGCGTGATCCAAAGAATATCGCCCTGGCCGCCCAGATGTACCTGGGGCTGGATTACACGGACACTCTCAACAAACTTCAAAACCCCGCGCAGGGGGTGGTCTACATCGTCCTCAAAGACGATGTGGCCGCTGCGACGGCAGACACCCTGATCAAGCTTCAACAGTCGGTCCAGAACGATCCAACCGGCAACACCCTGGACGGTTTGGCATTCAATCCGCACCTACAGCGCAGCTATCCCGATGGCAGCCTGGCCGAAAACATCCTGGGTTTCGTCACCGCGGATGAACGCGGTTATTTCGGGGTCGAAGAGAAGTACAACAATATCCTGGCCGGTGTGCCGGTGACGCTTCTGGTTCCGACCGACCCTACCCGGGCCGAAGAACTTCCGGACATTCCCTCCGGGGCAACCCTGATCCTGACCATCGACAGCAACCTGCAAGCCGTTACGGAGCAAATCCTGGACAAAGCCGTCCAGGACACCGGGTCGGCTTCCGGAACCGTGGTCATCCTGGATCCCCGCAATGGCGAAGTTCTGGCGATGGCGACCACCCCGCGCTTGGACCCCAACAACTATGCCAACTATGCGCAGGTCTTTCCGGGACAAACCCCCTTCGACCGGGCGATCAGCCAGGCGTTTGAACCCGGCTCGGTCCTGAAAATCCTGACCATGGCCGGAGCTCTGGACAGCCGCACGGTGCAACCCAGCACCACGTTTATGGATACCGGTTCGATCACGGTCGGGGGGGCCACCATCACGAACTGGAACAACGGTGCCTGGGGCTTGCAGGACATGACCGGCTGTCTGGCCAACTCCCTCAACGTGTGTCTGGCATGGGTCGCGACCCAGGAAGGCAACGATACCTTTTATACGTATATGAAGCGCTTCGGCCTCGGTCATCCAACCGGGATCGACCTTGCCGGCGAAGTTGCCGGGCGCCTCAAGCTGCCCGGTGACGGGGACTGGTACCCGGTCGACCTGGGCACCAATGCCTTCGGCCAGGGAGTGGCGGTCACACCCATTCAGCTGGTCATGGCGGCCTCCGCCATCGCCAACAGCGGCCGGATGTACTATCCGCATGTCCTGAAAGCCATCGTCGAAGATGGGCAGCAGCACGACCTGTCCCCCCAGGTGGTCGGAAACCCGATCTCTGCCGCCACCGCCCACACCCTGAACGAGATGCTGGCGGTTGCCATTGAAACGGAAGGCCCCAAAGGCCTGGTCCCAGGTTACCGCATCGCCGGGAAGACCGGCACGGCGGAAATCCCCGATCCCACGGGAGGTTACGACAGCAACTACACCAATGCCTCCTTCATCGGGTGGGGCCCGGTTGACGCCCCCCAATTCCTGGTCTACGTCTGGCTCGAGAAACCGACCTCGGACATCTGGGGATCGGTGGTGGCTGCCCCGGTTTTCACGGATATCGTAGAAAAACTGGTCGTCTTGCTCGGGATTCCGCCGGACAATGTCCGCTTGCAACTGAACGGGCAATGAGGAGACATGCTAACCCTGGCTGATGTCCTTGAGGCCCTGACCAACACCCGCCCAGCGATGGCTGACACGGTCATCACCGAGGCGGCCATTGACTCCCGTCAGGTCATCCCCGGTTCCCTGTTCGTCGCCCTGCCCGGCGAACATTTGGACGGCCATTCCTATGTGGGGGAGGCCTTCCGCCGGGGGGCCTCATTTGCGATCATCCAGCACACCCTCCAGGAAGAGGTTCGCTTCCTGGACCTGAGGGCGGGCTTCCGCGAGGAAGCCCTGTCCGGGCTGGAGGTGCCCTTCTGCTTGTATGTCAAGGACAGCCTGGCCGCCCTTCAGCAAATCGCCCGATACTGGCGCCGTAAATTTAACCTGCGCGTGGTGGGCATCACCGGCAGTGTTGGCAAGTCCACCACGAAAGAAGTGATTGCCGAGGTGCTCGGCACGCGTTATCGCACCCTGAAAAGCCCCGGCAATTTGAACAATGAAATCGGCCTGCCGCTGACCTTGCTGCGCCTGGGGGCGGGATATGAGCGGGCCGTCCTGGAAATGGGCTTTTATGTTCCGGGTGAGATCGCCTTCCTGTGTGACATGGCCCTGCCGGAAATTGGGGTCGTGACCAATATCGGCACGGTGCACGCAGAGCGCGCCGGGTCTCAGCACGCCATCGCCCGCGGCAAGGCCGAGCTCGTGCAGGCGCTCCCGCCTGCTCCGCAGGGGGTTGCTGTTTTAAACTATGACGACCCCTTGGTGCGCCCGATGGCGAAGAAGACCAAGGCCCGCGTTTTCTTTTACGGCCTGAATCCGGCGTCGGAGCTGTGGGCCGACGAGGTGGAAGGTCTGGGGATGGATGGGATCCGTTTCCACCTGCACTACCACCAGGAGGCCCTGCATGTGCGCATCCCATTGATCGGGCAGCACTCGGTTCACACGGCCCTGCGGGCTGCGGCCGTCGGGCTGGTTGATGGCCTGACTTGGCAGGAAATCCTGGACGGACTGCGACATGGACACACCCAGCTGCGCCTGGTAGCCGCGCGCAGTGAGACCGGCGCCCTACTGCTGGACGACACTTACAACGCCTCGCCGGAGTCGATGCTGGCAGCCTTGAACCTCCTGGCCGGGTTGGAAGGGCACAAAATCGCGGTGCTGGGCGATATGCTCGAGCTGGGCCCCTACGAAAAGAAGGGACACGAATTGGTCGGTTCGCGCGCGGCGGAGATGGTCGACCAGTTGGTCACCGTCGGGGAGCGCGCCCATATGATCGCCGCTGCGGCTCGCCAGGCAGGTCTGAGCCCGCAGGCGATCCTTGAATTCGGAAACACGGATGAGGCCCTTGCCCACCTGCGCCAGACCCTGAGCGCGGCTGACATTGTCCTCGTGAAAGGTTCGCGCGGCATTCGCATGGATCGCATCGTTGCAGCCCTGGAGGTGAGCGCATGAAAGACTCCGCACTGGCGCTGAGCCTGGCGGGCTTGGCTTTCATGATGACCATCATTTGGGGCGGACCGCTCCTGGCGATCCTGCGCTATTTCAGGATCGGGAAGCAGATCCGCGTGGAGGAGCCCGGCAAGCATTTCAGCAAGATGGGTACGCCCACCATGGGCGGGGTCATGATCATCCTGCCGGTCATCCTGCTGACCGTGATGCTCAATGCAGTCAGCCTGTTCGGGATGAAACTGCTCGGCAAATCGGTCCTGGTACCGCTGGCAGCCATGACCGGCTATGCCCTGCTCGGGGCGCTCGACGATTGGCAGGGCATCCGCGGGAAACGCCAGGGCAGAGGGATGAGCATTCGCACCAAGCTCATCGCCCAGGTCATCCTCGCCCTGGTCCTGGCCCTGGTCCTGAAGTACATCCTGGGTGTGCCCGATCTCTACCTGCCAGGCATCCGGTTCAAGGGCGTGCGCATCATGATCGGTCTGGGTGTTTATTACATCCCGATTGCGGCCTTTATCATCGTGGCAACCTCCAATGCAGTCAACTTCACCGATGGGCTGGACGGGCTGGCCGGGCTGATCTCGGCAACCATCTTCGCCGCCTACGGCGCAATCGCCCTGATGCAAGGTCAGGTGTTCGTGGCCCGCTTCTGCTTCACCATGGTCGGGGCGTTGTTCGGTTTCCTGTGGTTCAACGTTCACCCGGCCCAGCTGTTCATGGGCGATACCGGTTCGCTCGCCCTGGGGAGCACAATCGCCGTGGTCGCCCTGATGACCGGCCAGTGGGCCCTGCTGCCGATCATCGCGATCATCCCGCTGAGTGAAACCATGAGCGACATCATTCAAATCATCTATTTCCGGCTGACCCATGGGCGGCGCATCTTCAGAATGGCACCGCTGCATCTTCATTTTGAACTACTCGGTTGGTCCGAGACCCAGATCGTCCAGCGATTCTGGCTGATCGGCCTGCTCGCCGCCATGCTTGGGATCGGATTGGCGATGGTGTGAACCCATGAACACCACTTGGGACGGTAAACGCGTGACCATTCTCGGAGGCGCCCGCCAGGGGCTTTCAGCCGCCCGCTGGCTGGCGCGGCATGGGGCGCGCGTGACCCTCAACGACCGCCGCCCACCCGAGCAGATGGCCACAGCCCAAGCCGCCGTGCAGGGCGTAGCGGTGAAGTGGGTGCTGGGAAGTCACCCTCTCGAGATCCTGGATACGACCGACGTTTTATGCCTATCCGGAGGCGTACCCCTCGACAATCCGCTCGTGGTCGAAGCCGTGCGACGGGGCGTGCCTCTAACCAATGACACCCAGCTGTTCATGGAGGCAGTCCCCTGTCGCACCATCGGCATCACCGGTTCAGCTGGCAAGACCACCACGACCAGCCTGGTTGGATGCATGGCCAAGGCGGCGCTCGGCGACCGGGCTTATGTCGGAGGCAACATCGGCGATCCGCTGCTCAACTACGTGGATGAGATGCGCCCTGATAACCTAGCCATCCTCGAGATTTCGAGCTTCCAGCTTGAACAGATGACCACCTCCCCCCAGATCGCGGCCGTCCTTAATATCACCCCCAACCACCTCGACCGCCACGGCACGATGGAAGCCTACACGGCAGCCAAACGACGCATCCTGGAATTCCAAGGGCCCCAGGACCTGGCGGTGCTTGACCGGGAAGATCCCGGATCCTGGGCGCTGCGCAAGGTGGTGCGCGGTCGTCTGGTCTCTTTCGGGATGGGTCCGATCGAAGATGGAGAGGATGGCAGCTTCCTCCAGGATGGCCTGTTGTATCTGCATGAGCGCGGCCTGGACATTGCACTGCTTGAACAAGGCAAAATCCAGCTGCGCGGCCAGCACAACCTGATGAACACCCTGGCTGCCGCTGCCATCGGCCTGGCCGCCGGCCTGCCCCTGGATGCCATGCTGGGAGCCGTCCAGGAATTCCAGGGTGTGCCGCACCGCCTGGAATTCGTGCGGACCTGGAAAGGGGCCAGCTGGTACAACGACTCGATCGCGACCGCTCCCGAGCGGACCATGGCAGCCATCCGTTCCTTCCAAGAGCCAATCGTCCTTTTGCTCGGCGGACGGGACAAGAACCTGCCATGGTCAGAGCTCGGGGATCTGGTCCACCAGCGCGTCGACCATGTGATCCTGTTCGGTGAGGCGGCTGAAAAGATCGAATCCGTCCTCGGCCCCTCGGGCAAAGGCAATCGTCCCTTCACCCTGGACCGCTGTCGGAACCTGGAAGAAGCCGTCCGGGCAGCTGTCCGCCGGGTGGAAGCCGGGGATGTCGTCCTCCTATCCCCGGGCGGCACCAGTTTTGACGAGTTTAACGATTTCGAAGAACGTGGAGAGGCATTCCGAAAATGGGTATCGGCACTTTCGTAGACCGTACTTCTCGTCCGTCCTCTGCGACCCATGTCCGCGGCCAGCGTGCCGGCGGCGATCTGATCCTGATCGCAGCGGTCATCGCCCTGGTCATTTTCGGCTTGCTGATGCTGTATTCGGCCAGCACCGATTTCTCGTTACAGGTTTATGGTTCCTCGATGTACATGTTCGACAAGCAGCTGGTGTGGCTGGCCATCGGCGGCGGGATAGCTATCCTGCTCTCCCGCATCGATTATCACATCTGGCGGCGCTTTGCCGTGCTGCTGATGGGCCTGACGATCCTGCTGCTGGTCGGCGTGCTGATCAACAGCGAAGTCCGCTTCGGGGCGGTCCGCACGTTCATCGGCGGTTCGGCCCAGCCTTCTGAACTCGCCAAACTGGCCATCGTGATCTACCTGTCGGTCTGGCTGTACAGCAAGCGCGAACAGCTGCACGACATCCAGCTGGGCATGATCCCGCTGGCCATGATCCTGGGCCTGGTCTGCGGCCTGACCTATCTGGAACCTGACCTGTCCACGACCCTGATGATCTTATTCATCGGAGGCCTGCTGTTCTTCCTAGCTGGAGGCGATCTGCGCCAGATCGTGCTGTTCCTGGTAGTGGCATTCCTGGTCGGGTGGGTGGTGATCCAGATCAGCGCGACGGGACGCCAGCGCATGGCTTCCTACCTGGCCGGCCTGAAGGATCCGGTGCAGGCGAACTACCAGATCCTGCGTTCGCTGGGGTCCATTGTCAACGGCGGTTGGTTCGGCGTCGGCATCGGACAGGCCAGCACCAAACTCACCGGCCTGCCGTTCGCGGCGACCGACAGCATCTTCGCCGTGATCGTCGAGGAGCTTGGCCTGTTCGGAGCCGCGGCCCTGATCGGCCTTTACGGGCTGCTCCTCTGGCGCGGCCTGAAGGTCGCCCTGCAGGCGCCGGACTCGCTCGGATCGGTCATGGCGGCCGGGCTGACATTCTGGATCATTGCCGAAGCGTTCATGAACATGGGCGTGATGGTCGGCCTGCTCCCCCCGGCCGGGAACGCCCTACCCTTCATCAGCGCCGGTGGATCGAACCTGATTTCCACCCTGGCCGGGATCGGCATCCTGGTCAATATCTCCCGCCAAGGCGGGCAGGGCCATCCAGGCGGGCATCCCGCCCCGGAAGGCGAGGAACGGAGGTCGTATAGTGCGTCTGTTGATCTGCGCCGGCGGGACCGGCGGCGGCGTGAATCCCGCTCTCGCCGTGCTTAACGCCTTGAGGAAGGAATACACAGACATGCAGCTGCTGTGGGTGGGTGCCAGTGGTGGAATGGAAGCCGGGCTGGTGGAACGCCAGGGCATTCCCTTCCAGAGCATCCCCGCCGCAGGGGTCCACGGCGTGGGCCTGAGGGTCCTGCCAGGGAACATCGCCCGTCTGGCTCAGGGTCTGCTGGCTTCCCGACGCATCCTGCGCAGCTTCAGGCCCGAGGTGCTCTTCTTCACCGGCGGATATGTGGCCGTCCCCATGGCACTTGCCGGCTGGCGGGTCCCAAGCCTGCTCTTCGTCCCGGATATCGAGCCTGGCTTGGCACTCAAGACTCTGGCCCGCTTCGCCGACCGAATCGCCGTCAGCTCTGCAGCCTCGGAGCGTTATTTTCCGCACAGGGAACGGATCGTGCCGACCGGTTATCCGACGCGCGCAGACCTGGGTACCTGGGACCGGAGCCGGGCCCGCCGCAGCCTGCACCTGACCGACGATCTCCCGGTCTTGCTGGTCTCAGGTGGCAGCCGGGGGGCGCGCTCGATCAACGAGTCCGTGTTGAAGCATCTGCCGGAGCTGCTGGAGATGGCACAGGTGATCCACATCACCGGCGAGCTCGACTGGGGGGTCGTTCAGGCCCAGACCAGGGAACTGCCTCAGACGCAAGCCACTCGCTACCATGCCTTCCCCTACCTTCACGAAGAGATGGGCGCGGCCCTGGCTGCGGCGGATCTGGCGGTTTCACGGGCCGGCGCCTCCACCCTGGGCGAGTATCCCCTCTTCGGTCTGCCGGCGATCCTGGTCCCGTATCCATTCGCCTGGCGTTACCAGAAGGTCAACGCAGAGTATCTGGCGCAGCGCGGGGCAGCGGTTGTGATTGAAAACAGCCATTTAGCCGATCAACTCCTGCCGACCCTAAGGGACCTCTTGAACCAACCGGATCGGTTGATGTCGATGCGCAACGCCATGCTGACGCTCGCCCAGCCCGCGGCCGCGTCCGAGATCGGTCACCTGCTGCTCGCGCTGGTGGAGAGGAGGAGCTGAGCCTGTGGTGAGTCTGACCTTCATTTTCTGGATGTACGTGGTGCTGTTCTGCGTCATCGGCGGGATGCGCGGCTGGGCCAAGGAGATCCTGGTCAGCTTCAGCGTCATCCTGGCCCTGACCCTCACCACCCTGTTGGCCGACTACGTGCCCTTCGTGCGCGACGTCCTGGCCAAGGACAACCCGGCCCTGTACTTCTGGCTGCGGTCGATCATCCTACTGCTCCTGGTCTTCTTCGGTTACCAGACCCCGAACATCTCGCGCTTTGCCCCGAAGATGACCCGTGAAAAGTTCCAGGATTCCCTGCTGGGGGCGTTCCTGGGTGCCGCCAACGGTTACCTGATCGTCGGGACGATCTGGTTCTACCTGAATGACGCCGCCTACCCTTTCTCCCTGATCACCCCGCCGGATCCGAGCAGCGCTGCCGGCAAAGCAGCGCTCAACCTGCTCCAGTATATGCCTCCCCGGCTGCTGGGAATCCCCGCCATTTATTTTGCCGTTGTCCTGGCGTTCATCTTCGTGATTGTGGTGTTTGTCTAAGACGATGACTCACGTTCATTTGATCGGCATCGGTGGTACTGGACTCTCGGCCATCGCCCGCATCCTGATTGAAACAGGGTACACGGTGAGCGGATCAGACCGCGCGGATTCGCAGTTCGTGAAGGCTCTGCGGTCGGCAGGCGTGACCATCAGCATCGGGCACCGGGCCGAAAACGTTGCCGGTGCGGATGTGGTGGTCCGCTCGAGCGCCATCCCCGATGACAACCCGGAGGTCGTGGCGGCACGCAGCGCGGGAATACCGGTGCTCAAGCGGGCAGATTTCCTCGGCACATTGATGGAAGGCAAGACCGGGATCGCCGTTGCCGGGACGCATGGCAAGACCTCCACGACCGCCATGATCGCCTGGATGCTGACCGCCCTCAAGCAGAAACCGTCTTTCATCGTCGGCGGGGTTTTGAACAACCTGGGTACCAACGCCCGATCAGGCAAAGGGGCGACCTTTGTGATCGAGGCCGATGAGTATGACCGCATGTTCCTGGGTCTCAAGCCCCTCATCGAAGTCGTCACCAATGTCGAATACGACCATCCGGACTGCTATCCCACCCCGTCCGATTTCCAGGCCGCCTTCGTGGAGTTTGTCAAGCGTCTCCCCCCAGCAGGCACCTTGGTGGCCTGTGCCGAGGATGAAGGCGCCCGCGCCTTGATCATGGAGGCAGAAAAGCTGGGCAAGGCGGTCATCACCTACGGCCTGCGACCTGCCACGGAAAACGGGCAGCGGAGTATGGATTGTTATGCAGAAATCCTCGTTCCTAATTCGAAGGGCGGGTTCACCTTCAGCGCTTCGGTCCTCGGCCATTCGACCTCCGTCAAGCTGCAGGTACCGGGCAAGCATAACGTCCGGAATTCCCTGGCGGCACTGACGGTGGCGGTCCTGCTCGGACTGCCGCTGCCTAAGGCGGCCCGGGCACTGGGACAGTTCACCGGCACTGGGCGCAGGTTCGATGTGCGCGGGGAGGCCGTCGGTGTGATCGTGATCGATGACTATGCACATCACCCCACCGAAATCCGCACCACCCTGGCTGCAGCCCGCGCCCGTTATCCCGGCAAGCGCATCTGGGCGGTCTGGCAACCGCACACCTATTCCCGGACCCAGGCCCTTGCCGCGAGCTTCGCCCGGGCTTTCGAAGATGCCGATCAAGTCATCGTGACCGATATCTATGCCGCCCGGGAAGCCAAACAGGCTTACTCCAGCGCAGACGTGGTCAAGGCCATGACCCACCCTTCTGTCCACTTCATCGCGGATCTCCGCGAGGTGGGTCAATATTTGCTCACTCAATTGCGGCCCGGCGATGTTTTGTTGGTGCTCTCCGCCGGGGATGCTGACCAGGTCAGCCAGAACGTGCTGGCCGGTTTATCAGAAAGGAAGGTTTACCATGGCTGAAGAAAAGCACGTATACGAATCGGAGGTCATCGCCCTGCCACCGCTCCGGATGGTATTGGGAGAGGTGCCTGCTCCCGATCCGGAGAGGCAGACGCGCCGCCATCCGCAGCCGACATCGCCACATGAAATCGAAGTGACCGTCAAACGGTTGATCGCCCACCTGGAAGAGAAGAAGTAAGGTCCTCTCACACATCCGGAGCTTCGCCCAAACGGAAACCCTGACCATGGACCCGATCGCCCTCTCCACCCTGCGCTCCATCTTCCCAAGACGCCTGCAGGAGAACGTACCGCTCTCCGGCTATACCTCGGCGCGCATCGGTGGCCCGGCGGATGCCCTGCTTGTCCTGCGCTCTGCAGAGGAACTGGTCCAGGCGGCCCAGAAGCTGTGGGAGCTGGAGCTCCCCTTCCTGGTGCTGGGCGGCGGATCGAACGTGCTGGTCAGCGATCTGGGGGTGCGCGGCGTGGTCCTGATCAACCGGGCACGCTCGGTGCGCTGCGAGCCCAAGGCCGAACCGCCCATGGTGCTGGCCGAATCAGGCGCCACCCTCAATGATCTTGCACACCGGGCTGGGCGTCTGGGGCTGGCCGGTCTCGAATGGGCCGCCTCGGTCCCCGGCTCCCTGGGTGGGGCGGTTTACGGGAATGCCGGGGCATTCGGCGGGGATATGGCCGGGACCCTGGTCTCCATCGACCTGCTCCATCGTCAGGACGGCCGCCAGACATGGAGCCAAGAGAAGCTGGCATACGGCTACCGCACTAGCCTCTTGAAACGGGAACATCCCCCGGTCGTGCTCCTGACCGCCCGCCTGGCCCTGCAGCACGGAGACCGGGCCGCCATCCAAAAAAAGGAGGGACAGTTTTCCGCCCAGCGGCGCAGCACGCAGCCGGCTGGCGCAAGCCTGGGTTCCATGTTCAAGAACCCGCCCGGCGAATCCGCCGGCAAGCTGATCGAAGAAGCCGGACTGAAGGGTAAACGCATTGGCAATGCCGAGATCAGCCTGGAACACGCGAACTTCTTCGTTAATCACGGGCAGACGAAGGCCACGGATATCCAGGCCCTGATCGAGTTGGCCCGCCGGACCGTCGCCGAGAAATTCGGCCTCAACCTGGAACTGGAAGTGGAATTGATCGGCGAGTGGGAAGGCATTCATGGACACTAGCTCTCGTAAACTCCGCATTGCAGTCCTGTTCGGTGGTCGCTCCGGCGAGCATGAGGTCTCGCTCGAGTCGGCCAAGTCGGTGCTGAGTGTGCTGGACAAGGAGCGCTACGAGATCTACCAGGTCGGGATTGCACACGACGGGGCCTGGTTCACCGGCAGGAACGCGCGCGACCTGCTTGAAAAGGGCAGTACGGATGGCCTGGATCCCTGCACCATCCTTCCCGACCCGTCGAGGCCCGGGCTCTACCTGCTGCGGGAGGGAGGGCTGGAGCTGCTCAGCCCGCTCGATGTGGTCTTCCCGGTCTTGCACGGATCCTTCGGCGAAGACGGCACAATCCAGGGGCTTCTCGAACTGGCCGACCTGGCCTATGTCGGGGCTGGCGTGACCGGCTCGGCGGTCGGCATGGACAAAGGCATCTTCAAGGACGTCATGCACACCAATAACATTCCGACGGTCGAGTCAATCGTCGTCCTGCGCAGTGAAATCGAGAAAGACATG
Source organism: Anaerolineales bacterium (assembly GCA_050013095.1). GTDB lineage: Bacteria > Chloroflexota > Anaerolineae > Anaerolineales > Villigracilaceae > UBA877. Next base: position 56,754 of record JBEKFY010000019.1, read on the forward strand.
GCCGCTGTCGTCCAAAGGGCAGAAGCCGTGGCCCCATACCCACTGTTTGTCAAACCCGCCAACCTGGGCTCCTCGGTCGGCATTACCAAATGTCTCAATCATGCTGACCTGACCGAGGGTCTGATGGAAGCCGCCACCTACGACCGCCGGGTGCTTGTCGAGCGCGGCGTAAACGGGCGCGAGATTGAGGTCAGCGTCCTGGGGAATGAAGACGCACGGGCTTCGGTCCCCGGGGAAATCCTCCCGAGCCGCGAGTTCTACTCATATGAATCCAAATACGTGGATGGCACATCCGAACTGATTATTCCGGCCCCCCTCCCCAGCGAGATGGCCGAGCGCGTTCGTTCCCTGGCGGTAGCCGCTTACAAAGCAGTGGACTGCGCCGGGATGGCCCGGGTGGACTTCTTCCTCGATCGGGAGAATGACCAGATCATCCTGAACGAGCTCAACACCATCCCGGGTTTCACCACCATCAGCATGTATCCGAAGCTGTGGGAGGCTACCGGGTTGTCTTATCCCCAGCTTGTCGACCGTCTGATCGAGCTGGCGCTCAAGCGCAAAGCAGATCGCGATCGTACCGAACGACGCTTCCGGAGATCCTCATGACCGCATCCCGCAACATCTCCCGGGCGGAATTCGTCCGCAAACGCCGCTCGGCGCGTTCCATCCTGCAGATCCCGTTCGCGGCCAAGCGCCCCGATCGTAAGAAAACGGTTCACCCTGTGTCAGCCCCACGCCGGGCGAAACCCGTTCTGACCGCGCCGTCTGTGCACCGGCAGGCGCGCGCCCAGCAGTACGCCTTCAGCCTGGGCCGGGCCGACGTGCGGGCACCCGCCCTGACCCTGCCCCAGTTCGGGCCGCGCTGGGTTTCCGCGCTGGCCATGGTGGGGCTGGTCTTCCTGTTGATCACACTGTGGACTTCTTCCACCTTTACCATCCAGGGGGCCGAGCTCTACGGCAATCAGCGTTTGAGCCTGACCGAGATCAACGCCTCCCTGGGGCTCGCCGGACAGCCGATCTTCAAGGCCGTCCCCTCCCAAATCGAAGCCAGCCTGCTCGCCGCCTACCCCGGACTGGCGCAGGTGAACGTCCGCGTGGGTTTTCCCAATCGCCTGGTCGTGACGGTGACCGAGCGCACGCCGCTCCTGGCCTGGAACCAGGACGGGCAGGTCACCTGGATCGACGACCAGGGAATTGCATTCAAACCGGACGGCCAGGTCCAGGGGCTGATCCAGGTCACCGCGAGCGGAACCCCGCCTCAGCCTGCGGTCGACCCCAGCACGCCTCTCTACGAGCGGCCGTTCATCGCACCGGAAACGGTGGCTGCCATGACGGCACTGGTTCCTTTTTTGCCGAGCGGCGTCTCGATGACCTACGACCCGCAGTACGGGCTGGGCTGGCAGGACCCGCACGGCTGGTCGGTCTATTTCGGCAATAGCACCGAAGATATCCAAATGAAGCTGCGCGTCTATCAAACGATCGTCGCCAGCTTCACCCACCAGGGCATCCAGCCCACGCTGATCAGCATGGAATATCTGGATGCGCCGTTCTACAAGTAAACCTATGGATGATATTGTCGTTGGAATCGATGTCGGTACCACCAAAGTATGCACCCTGGTCGGGCGGGTGGAGGAAAAAGCCATCCGCATCCTGGGCGTCGGCATAGAGCCTTCGGAGGGCATCAAAAAGGGTGTGATCGTGGACCTGGCAGCCGCTTCGCAGGCCATCACCCGTTCGGTGGAAAAAGCCGAACAGACCTCCGGGGTAGAGATCACCGGTGCCCTGGTCAGCCTGGCGGGCGCGCATATCGCCTCCATCAACAGCCGCGGCGTCGTCGGGATCTCCGGCGAAGCCATCGACGAGATCGACATCGCCCGCGCCTTGGAAGCCGCCCGGGCGGTCGCGATCCCGCACAACCGCGAGATCATCCATGTGATCCAACGCGGCTTCACCGTGGATGGTCAGGATGGGATCAGCACGCCCGTCGGCATGCATGGCTACCGGCTGGAGGTGGAGGCGCATATCATCACCGCGGCCGAAGCCACGGTTGAAAACCTGCGCCAGTGCGTCGGCAGCGCGGGGGTGGAGGTGCTGCAGTTCGTCCTGAACCCGCTCGCCTCCGGCGACGTGGTCCTGACCGATACCGAGCGTCAGATGGGCGTGGCAGTCTGCGATATCGGCGGCGGGACAACCGACCTGGCCATCTACGTCGATGGCCATGTCTGGCACACGATGGTGCTGGCGGTGGGCGGCAATCACATCACCAACGATATCGCCCACGGGCTGCGCCTGCCGCTCAGCCAGGCAGAGGAGATTAAGAAGAAGCACGGCTTTGCCCTGAAGTCGGCCGTGGGCGCCGAGGAAACCTTCTCCGTGCATGCCTTCGGCGAGGATCAGCCGGTGCAGATCAGCCGTTATGACATGACCCACATCATCGAAGCCAGGGTGGAGGAAATCTTCGCCCTGACCATGCAGGAGATCAAGCGTTCCGGCTATGATGGGCTGCTTCCGGCCGGGATGGTCCTGACCGGCGGCACAAGTGCCCTGCCGGGGATCCGCCAGCTCGCCAGCCAGGTGCTCGGAATGCCCGTCCGCACCGCCCAGCCTGAGAACCTGATCGGGCTGGTTGACCAGCTGAAGAGCCCTGCCTTTTCCACGAGCGTCGGCCTGCTTCAATGGGCTGCCGCCATGAGCCAAGATGACCTGCCGTCCGGCCGCGGCCGTGCGCGCAGAGGAGCGAAAGGAGAAATCGTGATGAACCTCGAACCCGTCAAGAATCTATTGAGACGTCTGCTTCCCTAGGAATCTCTGACAGGCAGCGCGACGCTCCCAAACGGTCGCCGGCCGGACCCAATCCGTATTTTTCACTCTCATTCAGGAGGAACATTATGGACGCAAAGAAGAATCAAGCAGAAACCTTCGCCAGGATCAAGGTCGTCGGGGTGGGCGGCGGTGGCACCAACGCCGTGAACCGGATGATCGAGGAGGGCATTCAAGGGGTGGAATTTGTGGCGATCAACACCGACGCCCAGGCCCTGATGCTCGCCAAGTCTCCGACCCGCGTCCGCATCGGCAACAAGCTGACGCGCGGCCTGGGCGCAGGCGGAGACCCGGAGATCGGGCGGAAATCGGCCGAGGAATCCGCGGAAGACCTGTACAACGTGATGAAAGGCGCCGACATGGTCTTCGTCACGGCCGGGCTGGGCGGCGGCACCGGAACCGGCGCGGCCCCCATCGTGGCCCAGATCGCCAAGGACGTCGGCGCCCTGACCATCGGGGTGGTCACCCGCCCCTTCACCTTCGAGGGCAACCGCCGCATGCAGTCCAGCGAGATGGGCATGGATAAGCTCAAGGAGCATGCCGACACACTCATTGTCATTCCCAATGACCGGCTGCTGCAAATCATGGACAAGCGCGCCAGCCTGACGGATTCGTTCCGCATGGCCGACGACGTCCTGCGCCAGGGCATCCAGGGCATCTCCGAACTGATCACCGTCCCGGGCCTGATCAACCTCGACTTCGCCGACGTGCGCACCATCATGCGCGAGGGCGGTGCAGCCCTGATGGCGGTCGGCAAGGCCTCAGGCGAGGACCGCGCCCGGGTGGCTGCCGAGCAGGCCATCTCCAGCCAGCTGCTGGACATCACCATCGACGGCGCCCGCGGCGTGCTCTTTAACGTGACAGGTGGTCCCAGCCTGACCCTCTTCGAGGTCAACCAGGCCGCGGCCATCATCCGCGAGACCTCCCACCCGGACGTCAACCTAATCTTCGGTGCGGTCATCGATCCGAATGCGGGCGATGAGATCCGCATCACCGTCATCGCCACCGGTTTCGAGCGCTCCGGCATGCCCCGCCGCATCGCCACCAACAACCACTCGGTGCTCCGTGACCAGAAGGCCAATTCCCGAACTCTGGAGAGCGTCAGCGTGGAAGCTCCAAGCGGCCAGGTTGGCAATCACGACGATTTCAAACCCAAGACCTTCAACACCGAAGATCTGGATATTCCAACTTTCCTGAGAAACCGCAAATAGAACGGTGGGCGCATCACGCGCAGCAGCGAACTTCCCGCAGGGCGTGCGGGAAGTTTGCTTTTAATGAAGCGCCTGCTTCGTCTTTTTCCACAGCCAGCGACCGGCTGAGCGCAGAAATGGCCAGGGCCGGTTGGAGGCGATCACGCGTAGGTCGTCCAGCAGCGACGAGCGGTCGTCCAGGAAACGCAGGATCGGCCGGATCGGATTGCGCCCGAATATGGCAGCAAGAATCGTGCGCCCGCGCTCCGGTTCCCTGGAGATCACCTCCAGCAGGACCGCGTCGTGAAAGCGGTAGCGGAACGCGTCGGGCCGGATGGCAAATGGCTGGGCCGTGCGGATCAGCGAGTCGACGATGGCCTGCGAGTCGCGCTGGATGCGTGCAAAGGCGTAGCCGGTGGAGGGCTTTACCCGTCCGCCGCGTGTGCCAATCGCCATGAGACGCTTCCCGAGCCGGCGCGGAAAAGGGTGGTCGGTCATCGGAATCACCCCGCGCTCTTCGGACAGCAAGCGGTAATCCGCGGCACCCAGCGTGTCCACGAGGTAGGCCTGCAGGGCCACCTCGTAAGCCGCGGCTGGGAGCACCTGCGGTGAAAACAGGGTGTACTCCACCAGCGCGCGCCGCTCACTGAATGGCAGGATATAGAAAAAGGTCACCCCGCCGACCTGGGGCGTGCGCAGATCGAAGAGCGTGACCGTCTGTGGGTCGAAGGCCGCCGACCGTGTCTCCACCTCCCAACCGGTGAAGTGCTGTATGAGATAGGTGTAATGCCTCGGGTCGGGATGCAGGTCAGCGGGGCGCATCCGGCTGTCGAATGCCCAGGTCGCCTCCCAGTTCTCCCCGTTCACCTGCACTCGGGCCGTCTCAGAGCCGTCCTGCACCTCGCCCGAGCCGCGCAAAAAGGTCACGTGATGCTGGCCGAGCTCTTCCCGTGCCGCGCGGTAGAAGTCCACCCCGCGCACCATCTGGTAACGGAACGGGGCCAGGGCAAAGGTCCGGTCGAGGCCTGGGCTCCGAAAGCGCAGGTTGGGCCAGACGTGATGGGCGATCCCGTCCAGCGGAGAGGGAACATCCGACCAGAAGCACCAGGTGCGATCGTTGGTGTCCTTGGCATCCTTCTCCACGATCAGGATCGAGCGGTCCTTGAGCGGGCTGCGCACCAGCGCCAGCGCCAAACTCAATCCGGCCGCCCCGCCACCCAGGATGGCGTAATCGGTTCTCACCGAGGCCTCACGCGCAGGAACACGCCCGGGCGCGGCTCCAGGGTGGCGCCCATGTGCAAATGCACCCGGCGGCGCATCCAGGTCAGGTCGAACCGCTGGAGCAGGCGCGCCAGGACCACACGAGCCTCCACCTGGGCGAAGTTGGCACCCAGGCAATTGCGCGGCCCGCCGCCGAACGGCAGGTAGGTGTAGGGCAGGTGCTTTTGGCCGGGGGCAAAACGCGCCGGGTCAAAACGTTCCGGCTCCGACCAGTGGGCCGGGTCATGGTGGGTGGAATAGATCGAAACCATCACCCGCTCACCTTTTGGGATCTGATACCCACAGACATCCAGCTCCTCGGCCGCCAGACGGTTGCCAACATGAATGGGCGGATAGAGGCGCAAGGTCTCCGAGAGGACCTGCCCGAGGTAGACGGCCGAGTCGACCTGCTCCAGGGTGGGGGGCTGGCTCGCCGGCAGGGCCTCCACCTCCTGGCTCAGCCGCAGCTGAACCTCCGGATGCCGGGCGATCAAATACAAGCTCCAGGCCAAGAGGGCGGTCGAGGTATCGTGCCCGGCAATGAACAGGGTCAAGACCTGGTCGCGGATCAGATCGTCGTCCATCCCGGCCTGGATCAGCTGGCTGATCAGGTCGTCCTCCAACAGGGGTTGGGCACGGCGCGCCCGGACCAGAGCGTAGATATATGCATCGATTTTCAAGGCTGCCCGTTCCGCCCTGCGGCGAGGGGCCCCGAGCAGCCAAAGACCAGGGGAGATGAACTTGAGCAGTTCCTGGATCGGGGCGAACAACAGGTCAAGGTGGGGCGTGAAGTCATCATGGAAAAGCGCCTCCACCAGGATGAGCAGGGCCACCCGGCGCATCTCCACCAACATATCGTAGGTCCTGCCGGCCTGCCAGGTGTCGAGCACCTGATCCGTGCGCCGCCACATGGCCTCGATCGCCGCGGCCACCTGGGCGCGATGCAGGGTGGGCATCACCGCCCGGCGCAACTCATCGTGGGCGGGCCCGTCCTCGACCAAGAGCCCGTGGCGCAAGAGACCGGTAACCGGGTCGGAGGGGTTTCGCCAGTTCAGGCGGTCGCGGGCATCCACCAGGGCGAAGTGGCTCGCCTCCGGGCCGGAAAGGACTACCGGATGGAAACCCGGCAGAGCGGGGCTGAAGACCGAACCCAGCTCCAGGCGCATGGCAGCCAGAGCGCCCAGGAAATTGCGCGGTCCGAACAATTCCGGGAGGGCAGCCCGTCCAGCCGAAGAATTAACCCGTGGAGGTAAAGGCATAAAATACCTTTCTAAGGACCTGGCATTCAGATCGGAAGGCGCGGGTCTCAAAACCGTCGCATGTTTCGCAAGCGGCGTTCAGATTGGGTGCCTGAGCTCATATCCCCCGGCGGTTATTTCTGATCCAGGCCTGCCACCATGGCAAACACTTCACTGTTCTTCGGAATGTCGGTCATGTCATGGCCGTAGTGGACGAAACGGGCGATCCCTTCCTTGTCTACCAGGACCTGGGCAGGCATGCGCCCGAACTTGAACAGGTTGATCTGCTGGCCGTACAGCTTCAACACGCCATGCGACGGGTCTGGCAGGCCGATGAAGGGCAGCCCGTTCTTCTTCCAGTACTCGGCAAAGGCCGACGGGCCTTCCGGGCCGACCACCAGGATGGTCGTCTGGCGTTTTTCGAATTCAGCATAGTCCTGGCGCAACTGCGCCATGTGCGCCCGGCAGTAGGGTCACATGAAGCCGCGGTTGAAGACCAGCAGGACATGGCTCCGGCCGCGGAAATCCGACAGTCGCACGGGTTTGCCCGTGAAATCGGCCAGTTCAAAATCTGGCGCCGGGGCATTTATCGAAACTTGAGACATCTTTGCTTCCTTTCTCTAATCAGGTCTCTACGCCGCCCGCCAGGGCGATCAGCAGAACTTTACCGGCTTTTTTCCTCCTGAGCCTTCATCGGAACAGGCCTCCGCACCAGCAGGGCCGCCGCCAGGCTCAGGGCGACCAGGCCAAAAGTCGCCCAAACCGCCCCGGTCACGATGCCCTGGGTGGGAAACTTGACTGCAATCCCCGCCAGCGCCCACAGGAGCACGAGCGCATAGGCTATGTCCCGCCGGCTCAGGTTCATCAGCAGGGCAATCACAAACACGGCCGCGAGCACGACGACCATCCAGGTTTCAGGAGAGATACCCCAGCCATTGCCGTGCAGAGAAAGCACATCGGACACGTTGGCGACTGTTGCGACCGTGATCCAGCCCAGGTAGATGCTGAAGGGCACGCGCACCGCCCAGGTTTCGGAGCCTGCGACCTTCGTCCGCCCGATTCCCAGCTGCAGATAGGTGATGATCAGCATGGCAAGCAGGATGAACATGGCAACCAGCGTCCATATGAAGAGTTCGTAATGCCAGAGGAAGATCCAGGCGCAGTTGGCCACCCCGCCCAGGGCGATCCACCAACCGGTCGCTTGCAGGCGCGGGTTCTCGCGCTGGGCGGGCAGCGCCTGATAGACCGCGTAAGCGATCAGGCCGATGTAGATCAACCCCCAGATCGAGAAGACGTACCCGGCCGGCACGAAGTAAACATGGAACATGTCCGAGATCGTTCCAGTGCCGAGATGATTGATCGGCAGGGCTTCGGACAAGATGTTGATGACCAGGGTGATAGCGACGGTCAGGATAACCACAACCTGGCGTACGATGTTTTTCATAATTGATCTCCTTTTAATTGATTAAATACGAACTTTAAAGAATAGGACGAATCAAGCTGATCCTCGGGGTAACCACGGGAGCTATTCCAGAAGCTTGATCTCGAGCACGGTGTCCCGCGCGCCGCGGCCGGCGCGCTGCCCACCGAATAACTTCCTCATCAGTCCGTACTTATGGTCGAGCAGACGGTCCACTCTGGCTTTGACCTCCGGTTCGGTGACCTCCCGCGCCAGAGCAGGCACCCAGGATCCGACCACCTTGCCGTTCATCCGGCAGGGGGCCACATTCACTCGACCATGATTGCGGATGCGTTTGACCTTGCCACTGCTGCCAAGGGTGACGATATAGAGGAGCTCGCCTTCCTGGGCGAACCAGACGGGCGTCTTTACGCCCTCGCCGTTCCGACGGAAAGTTTCGAGGTTGAGATATTTTTGATGGGCAAACGGTTCGAGCCGGTTCATGGATTCTCCTAACGGCGTTAGGCTTGCTAGGCCCATCCACGTGCCGCTGCATGATCGATGATGATCGGGAAGGCGCCAAGTTTCCCAGCGTAGGCAGACAGCCGCGGCAGGATGAGTTTGAAGCCGGGCAGGTCCGCAGCCATCACCTGGAAAAATTAATCGGACCGGCGCTCATCATGACTTTCTCGGGCTGTCCCCGTCCAGCGGGGTGAAGGCGGACGGCAGGATCTGGATATGCATCTCCACCCGGCGCTCCGGCAATCGCAGCAGGTGGCGCAGGCCTTCCCGCAGGAAACCTCCTGGCACGCTGAACGGCGAACCGGTCTTGACGGACAATCCGGTCCGCCCGTCCGTGGCCGGGGATGCCAGCCAGAGCGCCTTGCGGGCCGGGAGCTCGGGCTGCTTTCCGATCGCCCGGATCAGGAACGGCATGAAGCTGGACAGGCGTGGTTCATACCCTTCAAAGGTCCTGACCTCCTTCAGCAGATCCGTCTCCATCAGACCCGGTTGGAAGGCGAAGACCCCTACCCCGCTGGTTTTGTACTCCCTCGCCAGAGCCAGGGTGAAGACCCGGATCCAGGACTTGGTCGAAGCATAAGCGTTCTGATTCGGAACCGGGCCGCGCTCCCCTGCGCCCAGAAGGTTGATCAGCTTACCACTGCCGCGCGGCAGGAAATGGCGCATGGCTGTCACCGAGCCGTAATAGGTTCCAAAAATGTTGGTTTGGAGCACGGACCGAAAATCGTCCACGGACAGGTCCAGGGTCGGGCCAAATGGGCCACCGATCCCGGCGTTATTGACCCACACGTCAAAATGGCCGTAGGTCCGGATGGCGAAATCAGCCAGGGCCTCGACCTGTTTCCGGTCGGAAACGTCGCAGGCGAAGGCGGCCGTTTGTAGCCCCTCCTGGTTCCAGGCGCGGGAAGCCTCGGCGATCACAGGCTGCGAACGGCCAGACAGGACCACCTGTGCTCTTTCTTGGGCATACAGGCGAGCAATCGCCAGACCCAGGCCGCGGCTGGCTCCCGTGATCACTTCGACCTTCCCTTTCAATTGGTTCATACGGTGTCCTTTTTTCTTCGTTGTTTGAAGCGGTCAGAGCCCCTCTGTACCGCTACTTTCCCGTTCCAACCGTCCCGTTTCAAGCCTGCTCGCTCGTCCGGTAATCCGCAATCCAAAATCGAAGAAGGCGATCATAACGGCCAGGTGCCCAATCGTATTCTCCTTGGATGATACCAGAAAGCATCAGCTCTAGCCAAACCATATCGGGAACCGAGGTCAATCCAGATACCATACAGTGACATCCTCCAGCGTCTGCATGCGGAACCAGAGACCCGGCAGGCTGGCGAGCTTCTTCCAGAAGCTGAGGTGGGCGCGGCGCGAGAAGACGTCGTAATCGGCGAGCTCGATCTCATCCAGGATCCCCTCGTACAGACCGGCTGCGGCCGCGATGGCGAAGCGGCCATCTCGGCTGAGCATGGCGATCCCAGGCCAGGCTTCCGCGTACAGCTGGCGAGCGCGCCCGACCTGGTAGCGCATGAACTTGCGCCACTGCGGGGTGACCTTTCCAGAGGCCAGGTCCGCCTCGGTCAGGCCAAAGGCGGCCAGCTCATCCTGGGGCAGATAGACCCGCCCGTTGCGCCAGTCCTCGCCCACATCCCTGAGGATGTTGGTCAGCTGCAGGGCGATGCCCAATTTGACCGCGTAAAGGATCGCCTCCGGCCCGCTGAAGCCGATGATGTGCATGGCCATCAGGCCGACCGTCGAGGCGACCCGGTAGCAGTAGGCAGCCAGTTCCTCAAAAGAGGCGTATCCCTGATGGGTCAGATCGGAGGCGACCCCTTCAAGCAGCTGTTCGGCATAGCGCACCGGGATGGAGAAACTCAGGCGGGTGTTCACCCAGGCCAGGGCAACCAGGTCGTCATCCCCTGGGTGGGCAGACAGGGAGCGCACCCGCCAGGAGGCCAGGTCGCGCCGCGAAGCCGCGCCCGGGGCGCGGTCGACCAGGTCGTCGCTCGTGCGACAGAAGGCGTACAGGGCCCGCACGGCGCGCCGCTTCCCGCTAGGCAGCAGGGCCGAGGCCAGGGCGAAAGTGCGGCTGTTCTGGCGGGTGATTTCCCCGCAGGCGGCATAGGCCGCGCTCAACAGGCGGGTGTCCAGGGTCGTTCGAGAAGGGGTTGAACGGGATTCGAGGGCTTCATGGGCCAGGTGGAGTACCTGGGTCTCCCAGGACAGGCTGGTTTGCATCGGGACTACCTCCGGGTTAACAGTAAGATCAAGCAGTGGCAAAAACGGTACGAAGCGCGGGTGCGGTCTGTTCCTGAAGAATGCGCTCTACGGTCAAGCGGGCCGAAAGCAAGACAATCGGCAATCCGGTTCCGGGGTGGGTGCTGGCTCCGGCGAAGTACAGGTTGGTGTAGCGCGGGTGGCGATTGTGAGGGCGCAGGTAACCTACCTGCAGGAAATTGTGGCTCAGGCCAAACGCCGATCCCTTGGCCAGGTTGAGCCGGTTCTGGTAATCGGGGGGACCCATGGTCTCCTCAAAAACGATGCGCTCCCGTAGGTTTTTCACCCCCAGGCCTTCCAGCCGTTCCAGGACCGCAGTCCGGGCGCGGGCGGTGAGGGCCGCCCAATCCTGGGGGCGCTGGGAATCGATGTGTCCGACCGGTACCAGCACCATCAGGCTGTCCCCGTCCGCAGGGGCGAAGGACGGATCGGTGCGCGCCGGAGCATTGACATAGAAGGAGGGCCGGTCGGGCAGGGTCAGGTCGGAGAAGATGCGGTCAAAGGAAGCGCGGTACTCGTCATCCGCTAGAAAGACGTTGTGATGCAGCAGCAGCGGTGACTTTTCACCCTTCACTCCCCAATAGAACATCAACGCCGAGGAGGTGTATTTCTTGCGGGCCAGCCTGGCTGCAGAGCCATCATCCGGAAGCAATTGGTCGTAGACATAGGGCAGATCCGCGTTGGCAACGATCAGGTCGGCCGTCAGCCGACTGCCGTCCTGCAGGGTGACACCGCTGACGCGGCTGCCCTCCACATTGATCTGTCTGACCGCCATGCCGTAGCGGAAGCGGACCCCCAGGCCTGCGGCGATCTGCGCCAGGGTTTCGATGGGTCGGTAGAGGCCGCCGCGCGGGAAAAAGACGCCATCGCCCAGCTCGGTGTATTGCAGGAGGGAAAAGGTCGCCGGGGCGTCGTATGGGCTGAGGCCGAGATACATGTTCTGGAAAGAAAAAGCGGCCTGCAAGCGCGGGTCCTTGAAATAGGAGGCCGTGTTGGCCGCGTGCTTGACGAGCGCCTTCATCCGGAAGAGCAGCGGCAGATTCTTCAGGTCGAAGTACTGCAGGGCGGAGGTAAAATTCCGCCCCACGAATTTATCCAGCGAAATATGGTAATGGCGGTAGCCCTCCGCCATAAAGCGCAGAAAGGCCTCAAAGGAACCGGGCTCGATGGCGTCCAGCTGGGCACGCAGGTCCGGTAAAATGGAGGTCAGGTCAAGGCTCGATCCATCATGGAAATGGGCCCGATAGGTCGGATCCAGGCGCACCAGGTCAAGGTGGTCTTGCATGCGCTCCCCCAGAGCAGCGTAGGTCTCGGCAAAGACCTCCGGCATCAGGAACAGGGTCGGCCCGGTGTCAAAGCGGAACCCATCCTGGGTAATGACCGCCGCCCGCCCACCCGGGCGATCGCCCTTTTCGAGCACGGTGACCGCATGACCCGCCCGGGCCAGGCGTCCCGCGGCGGCGATCCCGCCAATTCCAGCCCCAATCACAAGGATGTTCATCTATTTCTCCTGATTGCGTAAGATGGTCAGTATTATATACAGATGTACATATATTGTCAAGGTATTGGATATCATTTCTTGACAAATAGTGAACAAAAGGGTATACTTATAATCATCAAATAGGGAAGGATCAGGAATGAACGAAGAGGAAAAATCGGCCTTCGAGGAGCCATTATTCAACATCGGGGTGGTCACGCGCGTGACCGGCCTGCCCATTGCCACCCTGCATGCCTGGGAACGCCGTTATGATTTCCCGCATTCGGCGCGCACAGCCGGCGGCCACCGCCTGTACTCCGAGAAGGATATCGCCCGCTTGCGCTGGGTCAAGACCCAGGTGGATTCTGGGCTGCAGACCCGCCAGGCGATCCAGGCCGTCCAACGGCTGGAGAACCAGGGCCGCTTGCCCATCGGAACGGTCCAGGAGCCCTCCCAGGCTGCGGCCGAACAACCCCTCCCCCCCCTCGGGCGGGAGCATCTGCTGGAAGCCCTCCTGCATCACGATTTAGAGGGCGCCGATCGGATCATGGGAGAAATGCTGGCCTTCTACACTCCCGAGGATATGAGCCTGCAGGTTATCGGTCCGACCTTGGCGGATATCGGTGAGGCCTGGGCCTCAGGACAGATCACGGTCGCCGACGAACACCTGGCCACCGGCTACCTGCGCCACCGCCTGCTGATGTGGATGGTCACCGGCCCGCGTCCCTATGCCATCACCCCCACCGTGCTGGTCTGTGCGCCGGGAGAATGGCATGAGGGCAGCCTGCTCATGCTGGGCGTCCTGCTGCGCCGCCAGGGCTGGCCAGTGGCTTACCTGGGCCAGTCGGTGCCCTTATCCGACCTGGGCGCCTTTACCCAGGTGATCCATCCGCCCGCCATTGTCCTGGTCGCCATGAGCGCAGAAACCGCCCAGGCCCTGGCTGCCTGGCCCAAGTACCTGGCGCAGGCCGCCGGCAAGCCGCTGGTCGGATTCGGCGGACGGGTCTTCGTTAATAATCCCGACCTGCAGAGGAGCCTCCCGGGAACATACCTGGGCTCCACTTTGCAGGAGGGGCTCAGCCAGCTGACCGGTTTCTTGAAAACCCAGCTTCAATGAATACGCACGGCCGGAGGGCATGAGAGCCTCCCGGCCGTTTTATGGGTTGAGGCATAAAACCACATTATTCGGACATGTGGATGAAAGCCGACCCGCTGAAGGGGAAAGCCTCTTGAAGATAAGAACATCTGTGCTACAATAGGCAAGATGGTGATCCATCAAGCCTTCAAGTTCCGGCTTTACCCTAACGCTGACCAGCGACAGGCGCTGTCCCGCCAATTCGGCTGTTCACGCTTCGTCTACAACTTCTTTCTGCGTGAGCGGATGGATTTCTACGCCGCGCACAAGGGGGAAAAGAAGCAGGGCTTGAATTACCATGACACCGCCCTCCGGTTGACCGCCTTGAAACAACAGCCGGAATACGCCTGGCTGCGAGAAGTCAATTCTCAGTTCCTGCAGGTGGTCTTGCGCAATCTGGACATGGCGTACAAGAGCTTTTTTGCGGGCCGGGGGAAATTTCCGAAGTTCAAATCCCGGCGTGCCAGGCAATCGTTTGGCGTCCCGCAGCATTTCACGCTAGACGCAGAGCAGGGGCGCCTCGCCATCCCCAAGCTGACACCGCTCAAGATCGTGGTGCACCGCCCGGTGGCGGGGACGCCGAGGAGCGTGACCATCTCCTGCAGCCCGTCAGGCCGGTATTTCGCCTCCATCCTGTGCGAAGTGGAAGTGCAAGACTGTCCATCCAAACGCAGAGGGAAAGAACTGGGCCTGGACCTCGGGCTGAAGAGCTTTGTCGTCACTTCGCAGGGGGAGAAGATCGATCCGCCTCAATTTCTGCACCGGGTGGAAGAGAAACTGTGCCGCCAGCAGCGTCAGCTTTCCCACAAAGAGCAGGGGTCCCAGAACCGCGAGAAAGCGCGGGTGAAGGTGGCGAGATTGCATGAGAAAGTTGCCAACCGGCGAGCGGACTTTCTTCACAAGCTAAGCCGACGACTGATCGACGAGAGCCAAGCGATCTATGTCGAGAGCCTGAACGTGAAGGGGATGCTGGGGAACCATCATCTTGCCAGATCCATCAGCGATGCCGGTTGGGGTGAATTCCTGCGCCAGCT
>JBEKFY010000020.1:0-69911 GCA_050013095.1 Anaerolineales bacterium
TATCATCCTCAACCGTTGATCACAGCGGAGGCTATGCCCTTTACACTCGCTCCAGTTCATTGACATTCATGACATCCTTCATGAGCACATGAGGAATTTACACCATTGACTGAGACGCTAACAACACAAATAGTACTGCACCAAATTCCAATAGCTTTCAGAAGTGATATAACGAAATTATTCTGGTTTTTATTATATATAAGATTCTCGTATTTTTTCACAATTAGCCTGGGAAAATCTTATAAAAAAGGCGCACTGCTAAAAGTGCGCCTCGTGAAATACCTGAAAGCTCCTCGCCGAGGACTTGAACTTCGAACCTAGCGGTTGGAGGTTCAAGTCCTATAGAGGTACGATTTTGAATATTTCCACTCGAATAGCTAAATTTCACGCTCACAGCATCTGCAACTTATGGTTGAGATGTTAATAATCCAACAACAAAGATCCAAATTCCTAATGCCGCTAAACATAGTATTCCCAGAGGGAGAATTAGAAGTATTTTATTCATTTTTGGAGAATAGGTTTTATAAATAAAGAAAGCCCCATAATATATAAGAAGCAAAGCTATTGTATACAAAATTATCATCATCCATGCCCCCGTTGATACTTGGAAAATAGTCAGTTGAAGCAATGGTTGAGATGTAAATATTACAACCATAAAGATCCAAACTACTAACACCACTAACAATAGTATTCCGAGAGCAAGAATTAGACGTATTTTATTCACTTTTGGAGAATGGACTTTATAAAAACGGAAAGCCATATAATATATAAAAATCATAGCTAGTGTAAATAAAATTATCATCATCCAATCCCACGATGATGCTTGGGAAAAATTCAGTCGAAACATTTGAGCAATCATTTTGACCCTCCTTTTTAATAGCTTAGGAAAGGGCGAGAAACTCTAACCAAGTGTATTCAGGCTCAAATCCAGTTCGGCTACAATTTTACGTTTTTTGAGTAACAGTTCTTAACCTAGCGGATGGAGGTTCAAGTCCTGCACGAGGCGTTTTCATATAATTTGAAGACAAACATAACTTCATCCGGCGTTTTACTTTCTGTTGTTCCTCCCTCTGACTGACATAAAGCAACCGCGGCTGTATTCGATCTGTTCGTTAATACCCACACTTCATCGGCAGCCGCTTCCTTCGCCCAATGTTTAACTTCGTCTATAAGCGCCTTTCCAATTCCCCTTCTGCGAAAATCTTCATTCACGCCTATTTCATGAAGCAAAACTTCTGCACCCCGTTTATCAAAACGCTGCAAACGATTTGCCGTTAGAAATCCAACTGCTCTATTTTCCAAAAAAGCAACAAATAAAGCATTGCTTGGATCTTTCAGAAACTTTTCTCCTTGTCGCGAATCCCACTCAGTGCCTTCATCCAATAAGCTGTTTAATTGACTAATAAATGCGGTATCTACTTTTTTTATTAACTCGACGTGAATCTGTTGCTTGCTTTTATCCATAGATGAATTATATCAATAACAGATGTAAAGCCTGAAAAATTAGGTATGAGGTTTTAATCGAGCGATAGAAATTTACTTTAAGTTGAAGAGCAGTTGTGAACCTAGCGATTGGAGGTTCAAGTCCTACACGAGGTATATTTTACATAATGAATTAATCCTATAATGTTCCGTGTCAGGCGCACGCGGAACGAAGCGTGTCACCTGCACGCGGGGGTTGGGCGACCCGCTGACTTAGAAGCCCGCTACACTATCTGGATGCCTAGCCGTTCCAGAAGGCCACGGCTCAATTCAGCCCGGTATTTGATAGGCGGCTTCTCCGGGCGATGCGAGTCCGAACCCGAACTAATCAGTAAGTGGTGTTGCTGAGTATATTCCAGATACATCGCCGTCTGGTCCGGCGTATGCTTCGGGTGATAGACCTCCAGGCCGTCAATCGGAATATCCTGGCGGAGTTTATCCAACATTTGAACATCATAGGTCACAAACCCGTCTTTGGATCCGGGGTGGGCGATGAGGCACACGGCCCCGCTCTGGTGAGCGGCCTCCACTACCGCGGCCAAATCGTTCATCGCAAACGCACAGCCCGCCTCCAGAACGATTCTCCCCGCTGACGGCCGGCCTGTGCCATAGCCATGTCTAATTAAGAGGGCGGCCAGTGCATGGGGCTGCTGTGGGCTGGGTTGTTCTATGAGGACCGCTAACGCATCGGGTTCTTGAGGAAATGTGTACCCTTTCCGCTGCAGGTTCTCGTAGACTTCCCGGGTGTTCTCACGTTGGCGGCGCAACAAGGCCTGAGCTAAGTCGTTCAAGGCATTGGGGGGTGGATCGAACCCAAAGCAGAGGAGGTCCGTCATGTTGTCTTGCCCAGACATTTCGTCTTTTCCCGACATTTCGTCTTTCCACAGCGTGGTCATTTCGACGACTACGAGCACGGGCTGGTTTTTGTCCAGCGCGAGCTGTTGGAGCGCGACGACGGTATCTGCCCGATCATGATCGGTGATGGCCGCCAAGCCAAACTGCTCTCGCACCAAGTAATCCAATAACTGTTCGGGCGTCCAGGTGCCATCACTGTAAGTGGTATGAAGGTGTAAATCAATGGCAGCATCGGGAACGAGACTGAGGCCAGTCGTGGATAAGTTCATAAGAAGATTCCTTCCTGATAGTTACTTCTATTGCGAGACATTTTCCCGCACAAAAATCATGTAGGGGTCCTGTCAAAGGCTTGATCGGCAAGTTGTGCTCTGTCTTTTAACCTTTTCCATTCATTTCTGTGTAAGCGGAACTTCCATATCAAGAGAATTATACATGACGGAAATACTAAAGCGCGCGCGTAGTGCGCCTCATGAAATATCTGGAAGCCCCTCGCCGAGGACGTGAACCTCGAACCTGACGGTTCGAGGTTCACGTCCAATTTACGTACATTTTGTACTTACCGAGTTTACGACCAAGCATATTCAGGCCTAGTTCAGTTCGGCTAGAATCACTCATTAAAGTCAATATTATTTCAACTGCAATGTTGCCAGCGCGTCATCAACAGAGCCCACATTAAGCTGTGGTTCAGACCAAGCCTCTGCCAGTCTGCCATTCTCCAGGCGAAGGATTTCAATCCATGTGAACATCCCCCGCTTGCTGTCGGGTTGGTGCGTAAAGTGGTCTGTACCCCGCACCACCACTTTATCCCCCTCCGCAATCATATCTTCGATGGTTGTGTGCAGGTCAGGAAAAGCCTCAAATTGAACTTCAATGGCTTTCTTGATTCCTTCAAGTCCGCTTATCTCGAGGGTTCCATTGTGATTGATATAGTCAGGAGCGATAAGCTCCTCAACAGCTGACAGATTCTTGTTGCTAAAGATCTCTTCAAAGACACGGCGGACGATTGCTTTATTTGTCTCTATGGTCATCGGTTCCTCCTTCCGCAATATGATTATAAACTGAGGTGGAGAAAAATAAAAAATTGCCGAAAGCTAAAGGCAATTTTTTACGCCGAAAGCTCCTCGCCGAGGACTTGAACCTCGAACCTAGCGGTTAACAGCCGCCCGCTCTGCCAATTGAGCTAGCGAGGAAGGCAAGGCGAGATTATATAGTTAAGGACGTCACATGTCAAGCACATCCGGCCGGATGTTTATCATCCACTCGGTTAGTGACCTCAATACACGATTGAACTGAGTCGATTCAGCTTGTCCAATCGGTGCGTGGCACGGATCTGGCGGACCGTCCCGGTCAGGCCGCGTACGACCAGGCTGTCCGTGCGCGCTCCGCTGCCAAAATACTTGACCCCATCCAGAAGCTCACCGTCCGTCACCCCGGTCGCCGCAAAGAAAACATCCTCCGAGGACACCAGGTCGTTTAGCCTCAGGACTTTTTCGAAGTCATATCCCGCTTCCCGGCCGCGGCGCAGTTCATCCTCGTTGCGGGCGTACAACTTCCCCTGGATCTCCCCACCCATGGCACGCAAACCACAGGCAGAGAGCACGCCTTCAGGTGTGCCGCCGATCCCCATCAAGGCGTCGATCCCGGAATCCGGCCAGGAGGCCATCAGCGCGCCGGCGACATCCCCATCCGGGATCAGGCGGATGCGTGCCCCAATACGCCGCACCTCCGCGATCAGCTGTTCATGGCGTGGGCGGTCCAGGATGACAATGGTCAGGTCCTCGACCTTCTCCCCTTTAGCCCTGGCGATCGCTTTCAGGTTGTGTTCGACCGGCGCCTCGATGTCGACCTGACCCTTCGCCTGCGGTCCGACTGCGATTTTATTCATATACACAAATGGACCGGGGTTGAACATTGTCCCGCGCGGGGCGATGGCCACAGTGGAAATTGCATTCGAGCGCCCCATTGCCACAGGACGCGTCCCATCGATGGGATCCACCGCGATATCCATTTCCGGTCCCTCACCGGTGCCGACCCTTTCCCCGTTGAATAACATCGGAGCTTCATCCTTTTCCCCCTCTCCGATGATGATCACGGCACTCATGTAGATGGAGTTCAATACCACCCGCATGGCCTCGACCGCAGCCTTGTCAGCACCATTTTTATCCCCACGGCCCATGTAGCGGCCGGCAGACAGCGCAGCCGCCTCTGTTACGCGCACCAAATCGAGCGCCAGATTGCGGGTTGGTTCACTGTTCATGACCGTTCTCCTGAACCTGCCGGGATATCAGAGGATGAACCAGACGATCAGGAAATACCCCAACACGGCCGCCCACAGCCAGGAATCTACCCGATCCAGGAAGCCACCGTGACCGGGGATGATATTGCTGGAATCCTTAAAACCTGCCTGTCGCTTGATCATGCTCTCGCCCAGATCACCCAGCGTCGGCAGGGTCGAAAGCACCAACCCCAGGATAGCGCCCTGCCAGGCAGTCACAGCCAGACCAGCGACGCGATGCCAGAGGAGAGCCAGCCCGAGGCATGCCAGTGTCCCCACGAGCACACCCGCCCAAAACCCTTCCCAGGTTTTCTTGGGGCTGAGGCGCGGGCTGAGCTGGTGCTTTCCAAAACGTGACCCGATGAAATAGGCAGCCGCGTCCGAGAGCCAGACCGTACCCAGGACGAGCAAAAGCCACAAGAACCCCCGCGGTAGGTTACGCAGGTCAAGCAGGTAAGCACCAATCCAACCCAGATAGACGATTCCTCCCAGGGTGACCGCGAAGTCGGTGGCGGCTTGGTTCCGCCCGAATTCATACGTAAATAGGTGAAGGGCCATCGCCGCCAGGACCAGCAGACTCAAGACCGCGCCGGCAGCTGCCGGGAAATAATTCCGCACAAACAAAAGGAGCAGTACCCCGCCCACGGTAAGCCACATGGACGGAGAGAAAAGAACGGCCCGGAAGATGATGACATATTCCCAAGCAGCCATTCCGATGAAGAGCAGGATTAAAAGAAAATAGGGGAGTCCGCCAAAGATGATCGCAGGAATGCCAATCGCCAACAGGACAAAAGCAACCAGAATCCGTTTCGCCATCAAGGACACGGTCAATCCCCGCCATCATGGGATAAACCGCCATACCGACGGTCGCGATTGGCGAAGGCATCCAGCGCCTTGCGGTATTCCTTTTTGTCGAAATCGGGCCAGTAGGTGGGGGTGACATACCACTCGGAATAAGCGGATTGCCAGATCAAGAAGTTGGAAACCCGGAGTTCTCCCGAGGTGCGGATGATCAAGTCGGGGTCCGGGACGCCGACCGTGAAGAGGTAACGGTTGATCAGGTCGACGTCCACCTCTTCGGGCTTGACGCCATCCTGCAAGATCCTCTGCACTGCACAGACGAGCTCATCCCGGCCGCCATAATTGAAGGCAACGATCAGGATCAGCTTCGAATTGGTCTTGGTCAGCTCGATGGCATCCAGGACTTTTTCCTGAAGTTTCGGGTCCAGCCGTTCCAGGCGGCCGATATGACGCAGCTGCACACCCTCCTTGTTCAGCTCGGCCAGTTCCTTGTCAATCACATCTTCCAGGATGCGCATCAGACCTTCGACCTCTTCGCGCGGCCGTCCCCAGTTCTCCGTGGAAAAGGCATAGATCGTCAGGTACTTGACGCCAAATTCAACGCTGGCAGTGATGATGCGCCGCAGGTTCTCGGTGCCGGCACGGTGTCCGGCCAAACGGGGAAGGCCGCGCGCGAGCGCCCAGCGTCCATTCCCGTCCATGATGATGGCGACGTGAGTGGGAATATTCGCCCTGGATGCCGTAGACTTATTTGCCATAATCGGCCTAGACTTCCAGGATCTCCTGTTCTTTATGCTGGCCGTGTTTGTTGATTTCCTCGATCGAACGGTCGGTGATTTTTTGAAGCTCCTCTTCACCGCGCTTCAGGTCATCTTCCGAGATTAGTTTCTCTTTCTCAAAATCGCGCATATCGTTATGCAGGTCGCGCCGGATATTACGCACGGCCACGCGGCTTTCCTCCAGGCGGGCATGGACGACCTTGACGAGCTCCTTGCGACGCTCCTCGGTCAAAGGCGGCAGGATGAGACGGATCTGCTTGCCGTCATTGCTCGGTGTCAAGCCCAGGTCTGAAGCCTGGATTGTCCGCTCGATGGTCTTTAACGTGGTGGGGTCAAAAGGCTTGATCAGCAGGCTGCGTGGTTCTGGCACCGAGATGGATGCCAATTGCATGAGGGGTGTGGGTGTGTCGTAATAATCGATCGACAGCTTCTCCACCAGCGCGGGGCTGGCGCGGCCGGTGCGGATACCGGAGAGGTCATCCCCTAAATTCTGGATCGCGGCGTGCATGCGCGTTTCTGCTTCCTTGAGGATATCTTTGACCACGGCGACCTCCTGGGATGAGGAAAATCACTTGCCATAAGGATACCCCAAAAACGTAAAAAATGCCACTTAAACACCAAGGTCGCCTGAAATTATCCTCGGGCGACCCTATCCAAAGCTCTCAAGAAGCTATCCGGATGGTTGCTCCTCTCCGCAGCTAACGGCGACCGATTAGGCGCTCACCAGCGTGCCCAATTTTTCGCCGCGTACGGCCTTTTCGAGTGCCTGTGGATCCCACAGGTTGACCACCAGGATCGGCAGGCTGTTATCCATGCACAGGGAGATCGCCGTGCTGTCCATGAACTCCAGGCGCAAGTTGAGCACGTCGATGTAAGTCAGGCGGTCGAATTTCTTGGCCGCAGGGTTCTTCTGAGGGTCCGCATCGTAGACCCCGTCCACCTTGGTCGCTTTGATCAGCACATCGGCGTCAATCTCTACCGCCCGCAGCGCCGCGGCGGTATCCGTCGAGAAAAAGGGATTGCCGGTTCCTGCCCCAAAGATCACAACGCGCTCCTTTTCCAAATGGCGGATGGCACGCCGACGGATATACGGCTCCGCGACAGCTCGCATTTCGATCGCGGACTGGACGCGGGTGAAGACCTCTTTCCTCTCCAGGGCGTCCATCAGCGCCATGGCATTCATGACCGTGGCCAGCATGCCCATATAATCGGCAGTGGCGCGGTCCATGCCACGCTCCAGGCCCTGCTTTCCACGCCAAAGGTTCCCAGCCCCGATGACAATGGCAATTTCAACCCCCATTTGATGAACATCCTTGACACGCTGGGCAATCGCCTCGGCCTGCAAGGGATCGATCCCGAATCCGTCCTGTCCTGCGAGCGACTCTCCGCTTAATTTGAGCAGGATGCGCCGGTATTTCAAATTTGTCATTCTGCCTCCAATCCGATCAGAGATCATGCGGGCAGATCCCGCTCCTTTTTCGGGAGGGTTTCGGCCCCTTAAGAAGAAGGCCAACCGTTCGGTTGGCCTTCGAAACTATCCACTCTCCTCGCCCAGCTCCCAGCGAGCAAAACGGCGGATGACGATATTCTCGCCGATGGAAGCGATCAGATCGAGCATCAGTTTCTCGATCGTGATCTGCTCATCGCGAATATAGGGCTGGCGCAGCAAAACGACCTCGTCCTTGAACTTTTCCAGCCGTCCCTCGGCGATGCGGTCGAGCATCTTTTCGGGCTTGCCTTCTTCCCGGGCCCGGGCCTTGGCGATTTCCGCCTCGTGTTCGAGCACTTCCGCAGGGATCTCTTCCACTTTGATATATCGGGGGGCAGTGGCTGCGACCTGCAGGGCGACCTCGTGGGCGAACTTGCGGAATTGCTCCGATCGAGCCACAAAATCCGTCTCACTGTTGACTTCCACCATCACGCCTACTCGCCCATCCCCATGGGAATAAAGTTCCACCGTTCCCTGGGAAGCGACCCGGTCAGCGCGTTTGGCTGCAGTGGCCAGCCCTTTTTGGCGCAGGTGGTCGACCGCTTTCTGAAAGTCACCACCCGCCGCCTCCAGCGCTTTCCGGCAATCGAGAATGCCCGCGTTGGTAGCAGCCCGCAGTTCCTTGATCATTTCGGTTGTGATTTCCATGCTGATCCCTCTACTTATTCCTTTTCGCCGTTGTGCTCAGGCTCTTCGGTCGAAGGGGTGGGCTCCAGGGCCTGGCCGGCTGCTTCGTCCTTCACCATCGGAGTCATTTTGGCGAGAGTCGCCTTGCCGAGCAGGGCCTCATCTTCGAGCTCCTCATCCGCCTCAATATTACGCGCCCCCGGTTCAACCGGTGCGGCCTCGCCTGCCGGCTTCACTTCGGCCTCCGCCTCCATCTCTTCGTCCTTGCGCATGGCCTTGCCTTCCAGGACGGCATCGGCAATCTTGCCGACCAACAGTTTGATCGCACGGATTGCGTCATCATTGGATGGGATGACATAATCCACGTTGGAGGGGTCACAGTTGGTATCCACTAGGGCTACGACCGGTATCCCCAGCAGGTTCGCCTCGTGAACGGCTGCATCCTCCCGCTCCACGTCCACCACAAAGAGCATCTCCGGCCGGCGGGCCATGGCGCGCACGCCAGACAGACGGATGTTCAGACGGGTGATCTCGCGCTGGATGAGCAAGCCTTCCTTCTTGGTCAAACGTTCGATGTCGCCGGTCGACACCATTTTTTCCAAGCGGTCGAGCTCATTGATACGCTGGTACATGGTGGCCCAATTGGTCAGCATCCCGCCCAGCCAGCGCTCGGTGACATACGGCATCCCGCAGCGAACCGCCTCGTCTCGGATGGTCTCCTGGGCCTGACGTTTGGTCCCGACGAAGAGCACCACACCACCACCGGCGACCGCGTCGCGGATCACGCCGTAGGCGATATTGAGCGCCTTCACCGTTTGCTGCAGGTCGATGATGTGGATGCCGTTGCGCTCGGTGAAAATGTACGGCCTCATCGACGGATGCCATTTGTTGGTCCGATGACCAAAATGCACGCCGCTTTCCAGCAGCGCTTTCATAGATACGACTGCCATTTTTTTCTCCTTCAATCCCATCTCCAACACGCTGGTCCATTCCGGGTGCGAGATGGGGTGAGTTTAGCGGGGATCAGGACCCGCTCAGGGACGCTTAATGCCCGTCCCGGGCAAGATGGGCCCCGCTATACGTGCGGAGCGGCGGTTAGTATACCATATTTTTTTCACACCTGTGACAAAATCTCGGCGCCGCTTTCAGTGTGCTATACTTAACCCAATCCTTGACAGGAGATTGATCATGGAATTCCTCAAAAGATGGTTCGCGGGTCCTGGCAAGTCCTCGTCCGACCTCACCGTAGAGTGCAGCCGATGTGGGGAAATCATTCACGGCCACGTCAATTTGATGAACGACCCCAGCCTGGAATATGACGAGAAAGGGAATGCATACTACCTCTGTCGGAAGGTGTTTATGGGCAGCGGGCACTGCTTCCAACGTATCGAAGTGGTGCTTCACTTCAATCAGGACCACAGGCTGATCAGCAAAGAAATCACCGGGGGAAAGTTCGTCGAAAAATAGCTTCCTTCCAGGCAGAAAAAACCCGCCCCGATCAGTTTCGATCGAGACGGGTTTGTGTTTTCACTATACAGCGGCAACCTGGCCGTACAACTGCTGACGTATCTGGACAACCTGTTTTCTGAGGTGATCGTCCCGTTCGAGCAGGTCGGCAACCTTCTCGCAGGCGTACATCACCGTGGTGTGGTCTCTTCCGCCCAGGGCCTGTCCGATCTGCGGCAGGGAAATATTGGTCTCCCTCATCAGGTACATGGCGATCTGGCGCGGCAGCGCCACATCCCTGGAGCGGTCGGGAGACAACAACCGATCCACGGACAGGTTGAAGGTTCGGGCGACCACATCGACCACCGCATCGGGTTTTACCTCGCCCCGCTGAGGCAGGAGGTCCGCCAGGGCGACCTCGGCCAGTTGAGTTGTCAGCTCCATACCGCTTAAATCCGCAAAGGCCATGATGCGGTTCAGCGCTCCTTCCAGTTCACGGATATTGGACTGGACGCGGCGGGCGATCAATTCCAGGATCTCCGCCGGGATGCTTTTGCCAAGGCGTTCCGACTTGGAACGCAGGATTGCCAGGCGAGTTTCAAGGTCCGGAGGCTGGATATCGGCCGTCAGACCCCACTCGAAGCGCGAGCGCAACCTCTCCTCCAGGGTTACCAACGATTTGGGCGGCCGATCCGAAGAAACGATGACCTGTTTGTTCTGCCCATGCAGGGTATTAAATGTATGGAAGAACTCCTCCTGCGTCGATTCCTTGCCAGCGATAAACTGGATATCATCGATCAGCAAGACATCCGCCGAGCGGTATTTGTCACGAAAAGCCTGCGTCGTGTGCGAACGGATGGCATTGATGAGGTCGTTGGTAAATTCCTCCGAGGATACGTACAACACATTCAACCCGTGCTCCTGGCAGTAATTGCCGATGGCGTGCAAGAGGTGCGTCTTTCCCAGGCCAACGCCCCCGTAAAGGAAGAGAGGGTTATAGGCTGTGGCGGGATTCTCTGCAACCGCCAGCGAGGCGGCATGCGCCAGGCGATTGTTCGGACCAACCACAAAATTGTCAAAGGAATAACGCGGATTGAGGGAGACGTTTCTCGGTCGGGGCGAGAGGGTCTCTTCCATCGCCGAGGCCGCGAGCAGCTCTTGGGTCCCCCCCTCTTGTTCGCTGTTTTGGACGACGAAGCGCACATCCACCGAGCGGTTCATCATCCCCATCAGCAAGCGGGCCGCCGTGCTGGCAAGGCGGTTTTCCAACCAGTCACGCGCAAAGGCATTCTGAACAGCTACCGTGAATATCCCGGCCTCATAACCGACCACCCTGGATTCGCGCACCCAGGTGTCAAACGAGGCCTTAGGCATCTCCATCTGGAGTTGCCCCAACGCGGATTGCCAAGCTTGCTCGGCGTCCATCTCTTCCTCCAGGAAGTGCGATGAAGTACAAGGACAGAAGCCCACTGCAAATGCAGTGGGAAGTCCTTTCTTCAATGCAGTGCTGTTCTTACCGATCTACCAACTGGGAAGGGTAGTGCCACTACCCCGTTCATGCCCCCCTATTCTAGCAGATATGGCGGGTTTCTTCCAATACGCTAAACCGACGCTAGCTTAAAAACTTCTCATTTTTTAAGATTATCGAACCTTAAAACGACCCTTGCAAATCACTTGACTCACACCTCTAAGGAGCCCTTCTCCCCTCCCCCACAGCCACCGAGATCATTATAGCCCACCGCCATATCTGGGGAGGTACCGTGTGCATTTACGGGGTTACTAAGGAATAGCGACCGGACCTTAAAGAATCCATTTTGAATGAATCCGCGTGCGGGGAGGTGTGAAACCCAAAATCTGGGGTTTCGTTGGCTTGAAAGGAGCCTTTCAGGCGGCTTGCTGCGGTGGCGTGCGCGGAACCCAGGCCAGGATGGTCGTCCCCTCCCCTGGACCGGAGGAAATATCCAGATCGCCCCCTACATTGGCCACACGCGTCTGCATGTTCGCCAGCCCGTGACCGACCGTTTTGTTGACTTGACCGATATCAAAACCGCGACCATCGTCCTTCACTTCGAGCAGGACACGGTCGGAAGCGCCCCACACGTCAACCGATACCTTTTTAGCCTCAGCGTGCTTGGAGATGTTCGCCAGCGCTTCCTGGCAGATATGAAAGAGCGCCACAGCGTTTGTCTGGGGCAGGTCGGCCAGGTGATCACCCTTCGGACCGCTCAGGACCACTTCCACCTTTGTGTTTTGACGAAACTCGGTGATCAGACGCTGTAATCCTTCGACCAGGCCCTCCCCGTGCATCTCCCTCGGACGGAGGTCAAGGATATAACTGCGGATATCGCGGATCGTGCGGTTCAGATCCTCGATCGCTTGCTGGAGGCGATCTTCGGCATCTTGAGGATTCTCTCGCAGACGGAGACGGGCGTTCTCCAGGGTCAGGCCCACACCGTAGATCGACTGAATGATGCCGTCATGCAGGTCCATGCCGATGCGCTCGCGCTCCTCGAGCACCGCCAGACGCCGGGTGTTGGCATGCAGGCGGGCGTTCTCAATAGCCGTCCCTGCCCCAGCACCGATGGCGGTGAGCAGCTGGATCTCTGTTTTGGAGATTGCTTTACGACTGCGGGCGGCGATGGAGAGCACGCCAGCCAGTTCGCCGCGCGCGGTGAGCGGGATGCAGGCGATTTGCTTAAAGCCGGCTTCCACTACAGCCTCACGCAGCACGCGCTTGTCCTTCTCCAGGTGGTTGCTGATGACCGGCTGCATCGTCTGTGCCGCCTGGCCGATCATGCCCTCGCCCATTTTGAACCGGTTACGAGTCCAAAACGCCTCGGCTGCCTCGCCGCGGTGGAGGACCAGCCGCAGGGTTACGCCGTCCTCTTCGCGGAGGAAGATCTCTCCGGCCTCCACCTGGAAATGCGACATGACCTGCGCCAGGGTTTTGTTCAGAATCTCATCCAGGTCCAAGGAGGAGGCCATAGCGGTCATAACCTGGTTGATCAAATTCAGTTCATCATTGCGACGGGTCAAGGTTTGATCCCGTTCCTGCAGACTTTCGTACAGGCGGGCGTGCTCGATGGCCACCCCGGCATAGGCTGCCAGCATTTCAATGATCGTTTCATCGTCGGAGGTGAATTCCAAAGCGCCGATCTTGTCCGTCAGATAAATCTGGCCCAGCTGGTGCTCTCCCACCCAGATGGGAACCCCCAAGAAGGAGTGCATCACCGCATGGCCGGCTGGGAAGCCACTGCTGCGCGCATCATCCTTGATCTCTGCCAGGCGGATGTTGTTTGGGCTGTGCATCAAGGCGCCGATCAAGCCCAGCCCGCGGGGTGAATGCGGGATATGCTTAATCTCTTCCGAGCTCATCCCGATAGTGATAAACTGCTTGAGTTGGCCCTCCCCGTCCAGAACCCCCAGCGCCGCATAGCGCGCCCCGGCCTGTTCGCAGGCCAGCGAGGCGATGCGCTCCAGGAGGGTCTCGACTGAAATATCCTTGATCAGCTCCAGGCTCGCCCGATGCAGCGCGAACAATTTTTCCTGTAGTTCTTCCCTCGTTAAGAGCATGATGCCACCTTAATCCCGACAATTCTACTCCAATTGTTCTCTTCCGCCAAGTTTGATAGGTTTTGCCAGATGGGTAACGTAAAATTCCCGCAGATGAAACGGGATTTGAGTGAATAATATGGGAACTTCACGGATCGCAGGATTCTATAACCTGTCGCGGGAAGAACGGCTCTCCCGTTTGACCGCAGCCGGCGGATTATCGCCGGATGACCTGGCTGGCCTGGGAACAGGAGGGTTATCCAACGACCAGGCGGACCACATGATCGAAAACGTCGTCGGGACCTATGCGCTACCGTTCGGCATCGGGTTGAACTTCATGATCAATGGGCGGGAGGTGCTGGTTCCCATGGTGATTGAGGAGCCTTCGGTGGTTGCCGGGGCCTCCTTTATGGCCAAACTGGCACGTGCCGGGGGCGGTTTCACCGCCACCGCAACCGCCCCGGAAATGATCGGCCAGATTCAGGTGCTAGAGATCGACGACCTCGCCGCCGCCCGAAAAAGCCTGCTCAAGGAAAAATCCACCCTGCTGGCGGAGGCGGATGAGGTTGATCCCCTCTTGAAGAAATTCGGAGGCGGGGCGCGCGACCTGGAAGTCCGGATCATCCCAACCTCCCCCATCGGTCCCTTCCTAGTAGTGCACCTGATCTACGACGTACGCGATGCCATGGGCGCGAATGCCATCAACACCGCCTGTGAGAAACTGGCCCCGCACATCGAAGCCATTTGCGGCGGGCGCGTCCATTTGAGAATCCTCTCCAACCTGGCCGACCGCCGACTGGTACACGCTGCCTGCCGTATCCCGCTCCGGGAGTTGGCTTTCGAGAATTTCTCGGGGGAACAGGTCCGGAATGGCGTCCTCGAGGCCTGGGCCTTTGCCGCAGTAGACCCATACCGGGCCGCAACCCACAACAAAGGCATCCTGAATGGCGTGGATGCTGTGGTCATCGCCACCGGCAACGACTGGCGCGCCATCGAAGCCGGAGCGCACGCCTACGCTGCACGCAATGGGCGCTACACCAGCCTCAGCACCTGGGGGAAGGATGAGGAAGGCAACCTGACCGGCGAGCTCGAGATGCCTATGGCGGTCGGGATCGTGGGCGGGGCGACCAAGGTCCATCCGGGCGCCAAGACAGCGTTGAAGCTGATGGGCGTCCAGACCGCCGGAGAACTGGCCGAAATCATCGCCTCCGTCGGGCTGGCCCAGAACCTGGCAGCCCTGCGGGCCCTGGCCACCGAGGGCATCCAGCGCGGCCACATGTCCCTGCACGCCAGACAGGTTGCCATCGCTGCCGGGGCGACGGGGGACCAGATCGACATGTTAGCCGCCCAGCTGGTGGCCGAGAAAGCGGTCAGGATCGATCGCGCAGAACAAATCCTCAAAGACTGGAATCGACCAAAATGACGAACAATGTCCTGCTCAAACCCACCCGACCTGTCGGCATCATCGGCTACGGCGCCTATGTCCCGCGCTACCGCCTGCCCGCTAAGGAAGTCGCCCGGATCTGGACTGGAGGCCGGGGCGCCAGTCTCCCCATCAAGGAAAAATCCGTCCCCGGACTGGACGAGGACGTGGTCACCATGTCAATCGAGGCCGCCCGCAACGCCTTGAAACGCGCCGGAATCGATCCCTCGGAGATCCGCGCCGTATGGGTCGGGTCCGAATCCCACCCGTACGCCGTCAAACCCAGCTCGACCATCGTGGCTGAGGCCATCGGAGCAGTTCCCAACACCCAGGCGGCAGATTGGGAGTTCGCCTGCAAAGCCGGGACAGAGGCCCTGGTAGCTGCCATGGGATTGGTCGGATCAAACATGGCCCGCTACGCCCTCGCCATTGGGATGGACACGGCACAGGGAAAACCCGGCGATGCACTCGAATACACCGCCGCAGCGGGCGGCGCAGCCTTCATCGTCGGCCCAGCAGAGGAGGCACTGGCGGTCATCCACGCCTCCTATTCCTATGTCACCGATACGCCCGACTTCTGGCGGCGCGAAAACCAGAAATATCCTGAGCACGGCCAGCGCTTCACGGGGGAGCCAGCCTACTTTAAGCACATCACCGAGGCTGGGAAAACCATGATGGAGCTGAGCGGCACCACCGCCAAGGATTACCGCTGGGCCGTCTTCCACCAACCGAATACCAAATTTCCGCAGAAAGCTGCCTCCATGCTTGGCTTCAGTATGGAACAGATCAAACCTGGCCTGCTCTCGCCGGTCATCGGCAACACCTATGCCGGAGCGGCGTTGATCGGGTTGACCGCCGTCCTGGATATCGCCGAGCCCGGCGACCGCATCCTGGTCGTCTCTTTCGGCTCCGGAGCCGGTTCGGACGCCTTTGACCTGCATGTCACAGAGGCCCTGGCTCCCCGCCGCGACTTGGCAACCAAGACACAGGAGTATATCGCCCGGCGTACCGAGGTCGACTATGCCACCTATGCCCGCCTGCGCGGGAAGATCACGATGAAATAGAGGCGACATGACCGATGTGGTTATTGCAGGAGTCGGACAAACGCCGGTCGGCGAGCATTGGGAGATCCCCCTGCGTGATCTGGCCATTCAGGCCATGCAATCAGCCCTCAAGGATTCCACCGGACTGCGCCCTGAGGCCCTTTACGCAGGCAACATGCTGGCCCCCAGTCTGTCCCACCAGGCCCACCTCGGTGTCTTGCTGGCAGATTATGCCGGGATGGCGGGAATCGAGGCTGAGACCGTAGAAGCAGCCGGTGCCTCGGGCGGCGCCGCCTTGCGCCAGGGCTTCCTGGCCATCGCCAGCGGCCTGGTGGATGTGGCCCTGGTGGTCGGTGTGGAGAAGTTCACCGACCTGATCGGTCCGGATGTCGAGGCCGCCCTGGCGACCGCCTCTGACTCTGACTATGAGGCCATCCAGGGCCTCACCCCCACCGCCCAGGCCGCCCTGCTCACCCGGCGCTACCAGCATGAGTTCAAGCTCCCCGCCGACGGGCTTGCCGGGTTCGCCCTCAACGACCACGCCAACGGTGCCGGAAATCCCAACGCCATGTTCCGGAAGGCCGTCAGGCTGGAGACCTACCAGCAGGCGGAGATGGTCAGCGACCCCTTGAACATGTTCGACATCGCCCCTAATGCGGATGGTGCTGCTGCCCTGCTCTTGACCCGGCCTGATCTGCTCCCCAGGAAATTCGCCAACCCCCTGGTGCGGATCGCAGCTTCCGCGACCGCATCGGACACCCTGGCCCTGCACGACCGCGCCGACCCGTTATGGTTCTCTGCCGCCCAGCTTTCCGTCGAGCGAGCACTTCATAAATCCGGGATCGCCCGGGAGCAGATCAACCTCTTTGAGTACCACGACGCGTTTCCAGTTTACGCGGCCCTCTCCTTAGAAGCAGCCGGGTTTGCGACGCGCGGCACCGGCTGGAAGCTCTCTCAGGATGGAAGCATCGGCCTCAAGGGCAGGATCCCATGCGGTACGCTGGGTGGACTGAAAGCTCGAGGCAATCCAGGGGGCGCGACCGGCGTCTACCAGGCCGTCGAAGCTGCACTGCAGCTGCGGGATCAGGCCGGGGCGAACCAGATCCCCCAAGCCAAGGTTGCCTTGATCCAGTCGCTCGGTGGGCCGGCCTCCACTGCCGTCACGCATATCCTGGAGTATGTGGGGGAAACCTCCTAAACCATTCAGGCTTCCGCCGTTCCCGATAATCATTCAAGAAGAAATACATTATAATATTCGCTCTGCGGGTTTGATGCCGGTCAAATCCAGACGGGCGGCAGGTGATCACCGCCGATCAGGAGATTTTCCATAACACCATGGAGAGAGCAAAAACTGTCGCCAAGGAAGCGGATTTCTTGGGGGGAAAATCAGCATATCAGCGAAGGCGCATTGAGTGCTGGGACAGCATCGCCGAAACTCAAAAATCCAACCCGTTCAATTCACATTATCACCGCAGGCTCCAAGAAGTTTATTCATTCTACATTCCACCGGGGTCGAAGGTCCTGGATCTTGGATGCGGCAACGGGGATTTGCTGGCGTCGGTAAAACCCGCCTACGGAGTAGGCGTCGATTTTTCCCCTAAAACCATCGAGCAGGCAAAAAGAGATCATCCGGAATTAAAGCTGTTCTGTTTGGACGTCAGCGACCTGTGCAGCATCCTGGCAGAAAATGAGAGGTTCGACTTCATCATCCTGTCAGACTTGCTTGACGAGCTTTGGGACGTCCAAAGTGTTTTACAGGCCTTGTTTCGATATTGCCACCCAGGTACGCGGGTCCTGCTGAACTTCTACAGCCGTCTCTGGCAAATACCGCTCACATTGGCTCAATGGATCGGCCTGGCAAAACCGGTATTGATGCAAAATTGGCTGACCAGGGAGGACGTGGCCAACCTGATAAATTTATCGGATTTTGAGGTCATCAAATCCTGGAGCGAGGTATTGCTGCCGGTCCCGCTGCCCTGGCTGGATCCGTTTTTCAACAAATTTCTGGTGAAATTCTGGCTGTTCAGATCAATGGCCATCACCAATTTAATGCTTGCCCGGCCGAGGACGAATTACCATGCCGAAGAGGAAAGATGCTCAGTCTCGGTTGTTGTACCGGCCAGAAATGAAGAGGGCAACATTGAAAATATCTTCCGGCGGATTCCACAAATGGGGGCGGGCACAGAATTGCTCTTTGTCGAAGGAAATTCAAAAGATAATACCTCTGCCGCCATCGAAGCGGCGATAAGGAAGTTCCCCGAAATTTCCTGTCAGCTTTTTCACCAGGACGGGATCGGAAAAGGGGACGCAGTCAGAAAGGGTTTCTCCAAGGCCACCGGAGACATCCTGATGATCCTGGATGCGGATCTGACCGTTCCTCCCGAATACCTGCCAAGGTTCTACCAGATGTTGACCGCAAATAAAGGCGAATTCATCAACGGGGTCAGGCTGGTCTATCCCAGGGAAAAAGAAGCCATGCATTTCTTCAATTTCCTGGGCAACAAGTTCTTCAGCCTAGCATTCTCCTGGCTGCTCGGTCAACCGATCAAAGACACGCTCTGCGGCACCAAAGTGTTATGGAAAAAAGATTATCTCCGCATTTCTGCCAACCGCTCCTACTTCGGCGATTTTGATCCATTCGGTGACTTTGATTTGCTTTTTGGCGCTTCCCGCCTGGGCTTGAAAATCGTCGATCTGCCCATCCGCTACCAGGACCGCACTTACGGGACAACCAACATTCAACGCTGGAAGCATGGCCGGCTGCTGCTCAAGATGGTCTTCTTTGCGGCGCAGAGGCTCAAGTTTGTCTGAGCAGGCTTGACCGGAGAGCCGGGTTCCTTTCATCCGCCATCAGGACTGCACTCTGAATCATGCACGCGCACTGGACCAGCTATGAAGACAAACATGGCCAAGATCGTAAAAACAGGATTATTTTGGATGCTCTTCCTCGGAGCAGCCCTTTTTATATTATCAGGGCGTTATTCGTGGGAACCGAGCAGTCTTCCTTATTCACGACGCGGGTTCCTCGATTCTGCTTACATGCTGGTCTTTACGTTGCCAACGGTTTATTATCTGCTCAGAAAATTCGTCCGGGTGCGTTTTGTGCCCGAAGTCCTGGTCCTCATCCTGGCCATAATACTGGTCCTGCCTTACCATTGGCTGGGCCTGGAGAAATACCAATACACACCTTTTTATTCTTACCCCTGGGAGGGGGTTGATGCATCCAAATTTCCCGCTTTTGCGCAGGATTTCCCTGCGGGCATACGCCAGCTGGGCCAAGTGATCCCTTTTTTATTCCCTTTTTTAGCGTTCCTGATCATCCTGGGTCTGATCAGCGCAATCTTCTGCACCTATTACAAAACGGAGAGCTTATTTATAAATCGTCCGATCGAGCTGTTCTTCTGGCTCGGGTTGTTCGTTCTCGTGATCCTGCAGACCTGGATTCACCTTTCCTACCACAGTCCGATCCTGGCCAGCACCCTCATCGATCGTACGAAACTGTCTGGCTGGTACGCGGTCCCTTTGTTCCCAGACAACAAGGGAATCATGATGGCGGATTATCATTTATGGAGGGACCTGGAAGCCTACTTCATGGGTTTGCCAATTAACCCCCAAGACGAGTTCATTCGAAGGAGCTACCTTTTCTACCTGACCAGCCAGTTCAGTTATTTTATATCCCCATATTACGTTTACATCACCAGAAACATCCTCTTGTGGTTTGGGTCGTCCGGTGCGATGTTCCTGCTTGCTAAAAGGATAACCTCCCAAACCGGCAGCGCTATTTTTACCGCATTGCTCACAACCGTGGGAAGCGGCTTTATTCTATACAGTACAGAAGCTCCGGACAATCTTGCGGGCTACGCGGTGATCCCCATCATCTTGTTGATCTTCATCAAGTTCATCGATGCCGAGCGTCAAACGATTGGAGACTATATATTATTCGGATGTTTTTTAGGCCTGGCCAGCCTGGTCTACGATATTTTCCCCTGGTATCTGGCGATCCCTGGGATCGCCTGGATTATGAAAAAGCCCATGAAGAAGGTGATCCTGAGCCTTGGAATTTCAGGTCTGATTTATGCAGGTTTCCTGCTTCTCCAGGCAAGGGTCTTTGGGATCAATCTGTCCAATCGCAATTCTGATTTCATAACCAGTTCCCTGGCCAATATTTTCAAGTATGTGATCCATTTTCATATTAAATTATTATATACGCTCACATTGAGAGGCTTCGACCTGTATTTCTACACCCTGGCGGCTGCCTTCCTGGTCCTGCCCCTGTTCTTAGCCGGAGCAGGTCTTGCGTTGATACGGGAGAGAAAAATATTCCTCCTCCTGCTTACCTTTTGGGCAATCCCCTTCCTCACCTTCGTGGCCCTTCTTTATGGAAACCAGAACTGGCTCGAAGCACCACTCGTTGCCCTGCCGAGGCTGCACTATACCAATTTCCTATGGGTCTATATTGCAGCCGGCTTCTGCCTGAACGGCATCCGAGAGAAATTGAAAGCCGGGAAACTGGAATTCCTGGCTTATGCCATCCCGATCGTGATCATTCTGATTATATTCCTGTTGAACAACGCAGATGTGTTTGGATGGCATCAGCTTTACTCGGTGATTGATTAGCAGCCCTTGTCGACAGGTTGGCGGCAGGAAACGGGAAAAACCGGTGGTCCCGGGTGGCGCTTTCTCCTGCCAAACGCAATTCTCCTTTGAAAGATCTGCGGAATAAGATCAAAGCATTTCGAGTTAAAGAACCCAGGATAAAGCTGCTCCCTCATGGAAGGCGCCTGGATGCCTGCAAAGGGGGCCTACTGCGGCATCGCCAGCCGGGATAAACACGGCGGTCTATACAGGGAAGTGTTCCTTCTCAGTTCTTGCAAATCTGCAAGCAAATCTGATAGTTCCTGAGAGTCGGACAAAATTAAAGTTAACCTGCAACTTCTTAGAAGGAGATTACAAATCTTATGGAAATTGCACGCCACTGGCGACTGAAATCACAAAGATATGGACTGGTCGGTGAGACCTGCCCGCACTGCGATGCCAAGATCTTCCCGCCGCGCGATATCTGCCCCAATTGCGGTGGGGAAGCCAAGACGACCTATGCCTTCAGCGGCAAGGGCGAGGTGTATTCATATACTACCATCTATGAAGCCCCGGCCGGCTTCGACGAGACTGCCCCCTACACCGTGGCATTGGTCAAACTGGCGGAAGGGCCGCTGGTGACCGCCCAGCTGACTGATTTGGGAGACAAGCCGGTCGAGATCGGCATGCCAGTTGAAATGGTCACCCGCCGCCTGCGCTCGGATGGCGACGAACGGGGAATCCTGGTCTACGGGTATAAATTCAGGCCCGTTGAGTTTGGATAGAGCCAATTTCCCTCTTATCCCTCTCCATTGACCGTGCCGTCCTTCTCTCATCCGAGGGGCGGCATTTTTATTTCATGGATCACCCTTCTAGAACAGGCTCCCCAGGGCTCCAGCCCAGGAGGCTGGTTATTCTTTTAGCTCAAAAGAAGACGGCTTTTCCGAAATTTCCGGGCGGATGCTCTCCAGGGAAGAGAGCTGTTCTCTAAATTCATGATCTTACTGCGGAAACGGCTCCAATATTACACACAATTTACAATTAACCCACTCGAAATTTACAGTCCGGGGTTAAAATAATCATCGGCGTGAATCACCGCTATCCTCCAGATCACCCATGCGACAGAATAACTTCCTGATCCCCTACCCAACCTTAGCCGCACTGCAACGCAGCGATGCGGTCAGCAGTGTACCAACGACCTCCGCCCCGGGAACGTTGACGACTTCCAGCGGGCGTCCTCAGGCACCCCAAAAGAGATTCCCCGCTCCGGACCGCCTCAACCAGGCGCGCGCCAGAATCAAACCTATCGTCAAACGCCAGCTGGGCAGCTGGATCCAGGAGTTCGACTACTTGCAACCGCCTGGTTCTCCCCTCATTCTCTCGACCGATCCGAAACCAGGCCCGGCTTCGGTACCCTAAATCCGCACAACCAGTATGGAGGCTCCCATGTTCCGACGTTTTCGAAACCAAACCCAGCAGGCCAATCTGCTCAACCCCGCCCAACTGCAGACGCTGAACCGGGCCAACCAGCTCGTGGCAGCCGGTCAACCTGACCAGGCCGCCCCGCTCTTTGCTGGTTTGGCCAGTACAATGGAAACCACCAACCACCCCAGGCGGGCGGCGAACCTGCACGCCCAAGCCGCCCATGCTTATGCGGACAGCCAGCAGGAGCAAGACGCTCTCATCCAGGCCCGCGCCGCGCTGACCCTTTTTCTCCAATACCAGATGAACCAGAGATCCCCGGTTTTCTATACGAACATCACCCGCAAACTGACAGCGCACGGGATGAAAAACGCAGCCGCGACCCTGGCTCAGGAGTTCGGCAACCGGGTGGGTCCTATGCCTGCCACAGCTCCACCCGCCCCCTCCCGCGGCAAGTTGCCGACGAACTGCCCGAAATGCGGTGGCCCCCTCCACCCAAACGAGGCAAACTGGATCGATGCAAACACAGTGGAATGCGAATACTGCAGTGCCCTGATCCAGCCCGAATAGCGCACCCTTTTATCAAAACTCCGGACCTGATGAATCCGGAGTTTTAGTTTTTAAAGCTCTCCGCTTACCTCCATCCATAAACTCTTGAATTTGAGGGCGTCCTCCTCCATAACCGGACTCTCACACATGAGACGCCCTTTCGCCCCCGATTCGGCCAGGGCGCGGAACAGGTTCTTAAAATCCAAATCCGCAGCTTCCATGGCCACGTGGTTCTTCTCCCCCTTTGGCCCAAATTCAATTCCGGAAAGGTGGATGTGGAGATGCTGCAGCGCCTCCTCCCCCAGCGCTTTGCGGTAATCCTCCAGCGCTTTCATCCATTCCTTGTAGGTATTCATGGAGCCGTCCCCGAGTCGGGCGTGCAGATGCGCAAAGTCAATGCAGGGGATGACCCCCTGGATCGCCTTAGCCATCTCCAGCGTATCTTGAAGCGACCCCAGCATGGCTGCCTTTCCGCTCGTCTCCGGGCGCAGCGTGACCGCGTTGCCGGCGGCGCGCAGCTCATCCACACAGCCCTGCAGACGCGGGATGGTCACCGCAAGCACCTCCTCCGCCGGGCGGCCGAAGTAGGAGCCGGGATGGAAGATGATGTCGGTTGCACCGGCCAGGGCTCCAAAGTGGGCCGCATCCATCAGGTACTTCCGCAACCGCGGCCACTTCTCTTCGTCACCGTTCAGATTGATGTAGTAGGGCGCGTGAACGGATAGCGCCACATGCGCCGTTTGAGCAGTCTGGCGGATCGCCGCGCAGGCTGCCTCCCCGATGCGCACGCCGTTCACCCAGGCCAGTTCAAGAGCATCCAGCCCGATCGAGGCGGAGTACTGGACTCCGCCGACCGTGCCGCCCGGGCGGGGCGGCATGCCGATCGGAGAGCCGACGGTTCCAAAACGGAACGAAAGGGACATCGCGCCTCCCCTCCTTATCGAAAAAACCCAGCGGTAATCCGCTGCCACAACGGCGGACCCAGGAC
Organism: Anaerolineales bacterium; assembly: GCA_050013095.1. Classification (GTDB taxonomy): domain Bacteria; phylum Chloroflexota; class Anaerolineae; order Anaerolineales; family Villigracilaceae; genus UBA877. The sequence goes on from JBEKFY010000020.1 coordinate 23,307, forward strand.
CAGCAATCCGATCAGGACCGAGGTTGCTGCCGCGATCAGGACCGCCGCCGCGCCCACATCCTTGCCGACCTTGGCCAGGGGATGCTGCTGCGGACTGGCCAGGTCCACGACTGCCTCGAGGGCGGTATTGATGAACTCTGCCGTCCAAACCATGGCAATGGTTAGGAGAAGGACCGCCCAATCCCGTAACGGCAGTTGCAACCATAGCGCCATCACGAGCACCAAGAGCGAAACCAGGGCATGGATCCAGGCGTTGCGCTGGGTGCGAAGGACATAACCCATACCGCGGAAAGCATGCCGAAAGGAATGCCCGCGGCTGATCAAGAAGTCACGTACGGCGTGAAGAGTCTTATTCATGGATTATGGTGGAGGGAACGCCGAGGCTTTTAAGGATCTCGGCCTGGGCCGTCCACATCCGCTTCTTATCTTCCGCCTCCGCGTGGTCGTGACCGAGCAGGTGAAGGACACCGTGCACTACTAGGAGCTGAACTTCCTGTTCGAGAGGATGCTTGCCAGCCCTGGCCTGGGATTCGGCGCGCGGCAGCGAAATCACGACATCCCCCAGGTAACGACGACCGGTGTCCGGGTCCGTTTCCATGGATGGGAAGGACAGTACGTCCGTCGTCACATCCTGCTCAAGGTATTCCCGGTTGAGGGTCCGCAAGCGGGCGTCACCTGCCAGGACCAGAGTCAGGTCAGCCTCCGGAACGGACTGCTGGCGCAGGGTTGCTCGAGCCGCCCCTTCCAGCAGATCCGACACGAGCCTGGTCTTCAGGCCGGGATGAACGTCGATATAGATCATCAGGATTCCCCCGAGGCGGACGAACCGTCGTCGGCGGCAGGCGGGCCTGCCGGTGTTTTTTCCTGGGGATATTCCAAGCGAGGGTGATAGGTCACGCGCAGGTTGTTGAGGAAGGATTCGGCGATCGCTGCCAGCTCGCGTTGCAGGAGAGGCGTATCGTCCAACTGGCCATCCTTCTGGCAGCGATTGATCACGTCCTGAATAAGCCCGCGCATCTGGCTGTCATCGCTGGGGCGTTCCGCACGGGCGCGCGCCTCAACGCCATCCGCAAGCATCAGGATTGCGGTTTCTTTGGAACGCGGTGAGGGTCCGGGGTAGCGGAACTTGCCCTCCTCCACCCGGCTGGCCTCCCCACCGGCATCCTGGAGAGCCCGGTTGTACTGATACCGGGTGATCTGGGTCCCATGGTGTTCGGTGATGAAGTCGCGGATCCGGCGCGGCAGGCGGTATTTGCGCGCCAGCTCCAAGCCATCGCTGACATGCCGGATGATGATCTGCGCCGAGACTTCAGGATCCAAGTCATCGTGGGTGTCGATATGGTTGGGAGGTTGATTTTCAATAAAAAAGAGGGGATTGGCAGACTTGCCGACATCATGAAACAGGGCACCCACCCGAGTCAACAGCACATCCGCTTGAATGCGTTCAGCCGCCTGCTCGGCGATATTGGCCACCTGAAGGCAGTGCTGGTAGGTCCCCGGTGCCCGCTGGAGGAAATAGTTCAATAGAGGATGATCAGGGCGGGAGATCTCAAGCAGCTGCAAGGGGGTGGTCATGTCCAGGAACTGCGCCAGCAGATAGAGCAACGGCAGGGCGATGCTGGTGGAGGCGATCCCGTTCAGGAGAGCCGCTCCGGCCAGGGTGGCGATCCCGATCCAGTCGATCGAAGTGAACGGCAGGCGGTAGGCGGCCAACACGGCAGCACCCCCGCCCGCGATCGCTACCCCTGCGTATAGGAATTGACTGAGGCGGTGCGCCTGTCCCAGGGCAAACACCCCGCACAGGCTGCTCAGCAGGTAGTAGGGCAGCAGGCCGAGGCTGTCCGGCATCCCGTACGCAGCCAAAGCGCTCATGATCAACGAAAATACCACGCCGCGCTCAATGCCAAACAGGGCGGAGACCAACAGGCCGAAAGCGGCGATGGGGAAAAGATACGGTAAGATCGTCCGGTCGGGGATGCTAACGCGGGCTCCCAACAGAAATATCAGGAAGAGCATGGATAGTAAAATCAAACTGCGCAGGTCGGTTAGGAACTCACGCTTGCGGCGAATGGCATACAAAACCATGATCAGCGCGGAAAGGCCTACCAGTGCGGCCGCCCCCAAATAGGTAAAGGCCTGCGTCTTCGGCTGCACCATCCCGAGCTCAGTCAAGGCTTCAAGATCGGCATCCGAGATGATCTGCCCGCCCGCGACAATCGTTTGATCCTTGACGAAACTCTGGATCACCGGCTGAACCGCGCTTCCCGCCGCCTGGCGGGCAGCCGCGGTCAACTCGGGACTGTAGAAGCTGTTCGCCGTCACCAGGGGCTGGACCAGGTCAACGATCACACCGGACTCGTTCTCGGTCATCGCAAAGCTCACCTGTGAAGGCAAATTCTGCCGGACCTCATCCACTCCATCGCTACGGATCGGGGCCTGCATGACCTTTTCAAGCACATTGAGCGTTTCGCTCTGTACAGCTTGCCAGCGGCTGTCCGAAATAGCTAGGATGGTCTCAATCGAGCTGGGCTGCAGGCTGACCCCCTGGATGACAGCCAGGCTTGCCATCTTCTGCGTAGAAGTGGAATTGGAATCCGATCGAATGTCAGTAATGGATTGCAGGATCGCCTTCAGCTTGTCGATCTGGCCGCGTGCCACCGCCGGGTCCGGCGGGGCATAGATCGGCTCCACCGCTCGCTCGGCTGCGGTGCGGGCCTGCTCGCTCAAGATATCGCTGACATATTGGATGTCGCGCGAGGCCCGCAGGTCCTGCGGAGCCACATCCCCCACCCGCAAGGGCAGGCTGGTCTGGCGCAACGACCAGGGCTGGATCAGCATCACGAATGCAAGAATGCTGACACACACCAACAAAAGCAGGGGGAGGAAAATCGAGCGGGAGAAAATGGGTGGCGAACGGCGAGAGGAAGCCATTCGATTTTTCCTGTCCGAAGGAAGCTCAGGTCGATCCGGCAATTATTTTTGGAGCAACTGTCTGACCAGCGCACTGGCCTGGTCACCGGGAGCGCGACCAGCCACACGCGGGATAAGCAATTTCATCACTTTGCCCATATCCGCCGGGGTAGCTGCACCCGTTTCTGCGATGGCCCCCTCCACCAAAGCCTTGAGTTCGTCAGCACTCAGCGCCTCGGGTAAAAAGGTATCGAGCACGGCCAGCTCGGCTTCGGCGGAGGCAACCAGGTCCGGGCGGTTCGCCCGGCGCGCTTCTTCTATGGATTCCTTGCGCATCTTGATTTCCTTCTGAAGGATGCCCACGAGACCGGTTTCATCCAAGGTCACCTGGCGGTCGACCTCCGTTTGTTGGATTGCGGCCAGTGCCATTCGGATGGTGCGTTTTTTCACCTCGTCGCCGGCCTTCATCGCTTCTTTCAGAGCGTTTTCAAGTTTGCTTTTCGTATTCATAACTTCATTATACCTCGCGGGCCGCCTGGGTTTCCGGGACAGGCCGCCTGAGGCAGACGAGCGAGAGGTGCGACGATCTCCGCCATTTGAAGCCGATGGAGTTCAGCGCCGTCCAATTCCGCTAATTAGGACAATTATACGCTAAAAGGAATTTGCCCTGCCTCAAAGTGGGTATAATGCAAGGTATGGCACCTCTCTATACGGGTACGGGTGACGACGGAACGACCGGTCTGCTGGGCGCAGAACGGCTCCCCAAGCACCACCCACGGCTCGAGGCGCTGGGGGCGCTTGATGAGGCCTCCGCGGCGCTGGGCCTGGCGCGCAGCCTGTGCCAGGCACCGCAGAGCGCGAATCTGCTCCTGGAGGTGCAGCGCGACCTGTATGCCCTGATGGCTGAGATTGCGGCCACACCCGAGCATGCAGCTCAATTCAGAAAGCTGGATCCGCCGCGCCTGGCCTGGCTTGAATCCCAGGTCGATGCCATCGCGGCCCTGGTTCCTATGCTCGGGGAATTCATCCTGCCCGGGGATTCCCAGGCGGGGGCAATCCTCGACCTGGCACGGACCATCGTCCGGCGGGCTGAGCGTCGCATGGCCGGGTTGCTCGACCAGGGCATGGTAACCAATCCGGTCTGGCTCCCCTACCTCAACCGGCTTTCCTCTTTCCTGTTCGCCCTCGAACTGCTCGAAACCAAGCAAAGCGGCGCGATTCTTACGCTGGCGAAAAAATGACTGGCACACTGCTGAACATCGCCACTGTTCTCCTGGGCGGCACACTCGGCCTGCTTTTTAGTGCCCGCCTGAGCGAACAACTGCGCAAGACGGTCGTCGCCGGTCTGGGGCTGTTCACGCTGGCATACGGGATCGATAATTTCTTGAAAACGCAAAACCCGCTTATTGTCCTGGGCAGCCTGTTGATCGGAGGGGTGCTCGGTGAATGGTGGCGGATTGAAGACGGCCTGCAGCGCCTGGGTGAGATCCTGGAAGCCCGCTTCGCCAGCGGGGATCCGGCGAGCGGACGCTTCGTACGCGGCTTCCTGACTGCCTCGCTGGTCTTTTGCGTCGGCCCCATGACCATCCTCGGCTCGATCCAGAACGGCCTGACAGGTGACTACAGCATGCTGGCGATCAAGTCTGTCCTGGACGGCTTCGGCGCCCTGGCCTTTGCCTCCTCACTAGGCGTCGGAGTACTTTTTTCGGTGCTGGTGATTCTGATCTATCAAGGGGGCATCAGCCTGCTGGCTGCTCAACTCAATACGGTGCTGACTGCAGCCATGATGGCTGAAATGACTGCGGTGGGGGGTGTTCTCCTGCTGGGGATTGCCATCAGCAGCTTGCTGGAGATCAAACCCATCCGGGTGGGGAATTTCTTGCCTGCCCTGGTGCTTGCCCCCCTGATCGTGGAAATTCTGGTGCTTCTCAAAATCCAGTAAAAATCAGACCATTCTTTGACCGGAGCCGGCGGGTTGGTCGACCCGGAGAAGGCGCGCGTCGTGATCTGACGGATCGGACCGGTTTGTCCTGGTCCCAACCTCGGCAGGAGGAACGCTCCTGCGGTCATCCCCAGAACGATTCGCGCCGCATCCTCCGGCCGCTTCCCACGGGACCCGGGGTTTGCTTCCCCGGCTCGTGATATTTCCGAAGGATTACCCTGGAAGGAAGCCGTACAAAAACCCGAGGCGCACGGCTGCGCCTCGGGCCAGGTTCGAGCACAGAGCAAAGGGAGGTCCGCCCAACGATTATGGTTTGGGAAGCGCCGCCGTCACCGCCGCTTGGATCTGATCAAGGGTGGGTATATAGCCAGGGGCCACGATCGTCCCGTTCACAAAGAGGCTGGGAGTGCCGTTCACGCCCTTGGCCTGGCCAGCGGCATAATCCTGATCGATTTCCGTCTTATGCGTGTTCGCCTGGAAACACTGGTTGAACGAGGTCATATTCAGATTGAGGGCCTTGGCGAACGCCACCAGCCGTACATCTGTATAACTACCCGCGTTCTCCCCGATCCAATTGGCAAAGAGCATATCGTGATAATCCCAGAAGCGGCCCTGATCCGCGGCGCACATCGCTGCATTGGCGGCCTGGTGAGATTCTGAATTCGGTACGGTGCTGAGCGTCTCAATAAACGGGAAGAAATGGAAGGTGTAATAAACCTTGCCGGTGTCGACCAGGGACTGGATCACCTGGGGTTCAATGTTTTGGGTATAGCTCAGGCAGGACGAGCATTGGAAATCCTCCCAGACATCGATCTTCACCGGCGCGTTCGCATTTCCGAGGTGTACCCCGTTCACCGGGGATTTGAATACCCTCGGCGTGATCGGGGTGACCTTCACGGATGCGGCGTCGGCGACCGCATGGGCGCGGTTAAGAGATGGAAGAATAAGGGCGAAAACAATCAACAGGGCACCGACTGCCACCAATAAGATGACCAGAATACGACTGCGCAGCCGTTCTTTCTGACGCCGCTCGCGGATCTCTTGGCGTTTGCTCATTCAGGCTCCTTATAAATTTTGTGCACGGATTTTGCCATAAGCGCGGATATTTGTCCAGCCCTGCGAGATTAAAAACCGATGTGAATCGGTTCCCCTAGGCTCTTGAAATTACTTTCAATGCGGCCAGCGCCTCGCTGGCGGTTTCTTGCGATTTTCCCAGTTCGTCCCCCGGGGGCAACTCAGGGTGTGATCGAGCGCTCGTAGACGGGGTAGCGTTCTCCAGTTTCCCGAAACCCGATCCTGCGGTAAAGGGAGAGCGAGGTCAGGTTGTCGCTCTGGGTGTTGACGGTCAGGCGAATCACGGTTTGATGAACCAGCTGCCAGATCAGCTCGGCGACCAACGCCCCGCCCACCCCCCGCTGCTGCGCATCCGGCCGGACCGCCAAACGGGCCAGATGTGCCCCGAACGGATTACGGGTGGTGATCTGATACCCAATCACCTCCCCCGCCGATTCTGCCACGGTGGCCAGCATCGCCTGTGGGAAGGCTCCCTGGAGTGCCAGCAGTGAATTCTGCCAGATGGGTTCAAACGCCGCTGCATCCACCCTGGCTACCACCGGCAGGTCAGCCGCGATCATCTTGCGGATGGAAACCCCTGGCGGGAGCATGACCTCAGCCGAGGGCATCTGATCGCGCTCGAGCATGACGATCTCCTGACGGCTGGTGAAGCTGGCTCCTTCCAGGAGGGCGCGCAACCATTCCTGTAATAGGATGGCTGCCATCGTGAAGTTCCCCCGCCGCGCCAGTTCCGCGCGGGCGGCCTGCCAGAGCAGCTGCCAGGCTTCCCCCAGAGGGACTTTCCCGGAGTCGGCGAAGAGGCGCAGCCAGGCAATGCACGGCGGATCCGGCGGACAGGCAAGGGCACAGACCAGCTCCCCTCGTCGCTCGGCAACGAGGAAAGGGGCTGAACCGACCCAATCCAGCGGATTGCGCCAGTCGAGGTGGCGGTGTACATGCGCACTGAAGTGGATCAGGTTGGCGAGCGCCCGCTGGTCGGCTAAAACCGCAGAGCGAATCCGAAGGTCTGCTTTAGCCATCATAGCCGGATGAACAGGAATTTCTTCATCAGGCGCTGCTTCGCCGTCGGATTCTTGACTCCCGCTAACCCCGACTGCAGGGCGATGACCGCATCAATGAATTTCGCGCGGCGAAGATAATGGACGGCCAGCAACTGCATGATCTCGGCGCGCAGGTCCCCCTCGCCCGCCCTCTCCAGAACGGCGGCTGCCTGCTGATAGCCGAGGACTGCCTCTTTCCGGCGTCCGAGAGCCTCCAGGGCGGAGGCCTGATTGCCGAGGGCCATGCCCTGACGGCGGAGGTCATTGGCCTTGGCGAAGACCAGCTCGGTACCCTGTGAGGCTTCAAGAGCTGCCTGGGCCAGCTTGGCGCGCAAGAGCGCCACCGACTGATTGTTTTTCATCTCGGCTGCCGCCAGCTCATCCCCCAGCTGCTGCGCGCAGGCCGCCGCTTCTCCAAAGGCACTTGCCGCAGCAGGATAATCCCCCGCCTGATAGAGGCGCTGGGCATTTGCAAGGATCTCTGGGAAGGACAACCTCTCGGCCATCTGGGTCACAAGGTGATGTCCAGCAGGTCTTCAGCCACCCCCCGTAATTTTTCAGCGGACATCCCGCTCAACTTTTGAGCCAGCTCGAGATAGGGTCTGTTGATCGGCTTACAAACAAAGTTCTGTAATTCCACGGGCAGCTGGAGGAAATCCTGGATCGCCTTCTGCTGGCCCATCCATTGTCCGACCGGTCCTGCCTGGTCGAACATGGTATCGAACTGGCCACCCAGCAGGCCGACTAGGCCTTCCAGCTCAGGCAAGGGGATCGGGCGTTCGCCGAGCTCGTAGGTTTTGATGCGTGAGTTCGAGAGGCCGGATTGTTCGGCAAGATCCCGGACCGAGATACTTGCCTTCTCGCGCGTCTGGCGGAGCTGGGCTCCGATCAAGCGCTGACGGATGTTGACAAAGGCGGCCAAGTTCAAGGATCCGGTCGGAGGGGCGTCGGTCGAATGGACCTCCTTGCCCCAGAACTGGTGCATGGGCACGTTCAGAAAGAAACCCAGTAATTCCAGTTCCGGCAAGGAAGGCGAGCGGCGTCCTTCCTCGTAGGCGCGCAAAATCCCACTCGTGACCCCCATGGCCTGGGCGCATTCCTTGCTCGTCTTCCGGGCTGCCAAGCGCGCGTCCCGCATCAGAACGCCTAATTTCCTGGAACGAACGGATACTTGGGCCTGAATGGTCATCGGATTACCTCGGTTCAAGTGACGATTCGCGACAAAGGCATTATAGCAGAGAAGCTCACGATGAGCTCAAACGCCACGAGCGACCGCCTCATCGGACCGGCAGCCGTTGTACGGATTCGACCAATTCGGTGGCGATCTGGTTCAAGGCCAGCGTGAGCGTATCGTTGGGAAACTTGCTCGAAATCGGTTCATGGCGGTTGTTGGCCAGGGTGAAGTTGCCGCCCATATACGGCATGGTGACCATGATCTGAACTCCGAGCATCTGCTCGGCTTCCGCCTTGGTCATTCCTTCCAGGCCGACCGCCCGGTTCAAAATAAGGTAAATCCGCATTGGATCCACCTTTTGATTCTGAAGGTAGGCGTACACCGTACGGGTCAACGCCACGGATGCCAAGTCCGTGCTCAAGATCAGGGCAATTAAGTTGGCGCGCTGGATGACAGGCAGGCTGATGCGCGAGAGCGAACGGCCCAAATCCACAAACACATAATCATAGGATTCCTGCATGGCTATGACGACTTCATCAATGCGATCGAAGGAGATCTGGTTGGCTGATTCCGGGTCAGGCGAACCGGCCAGGAGGTGAAAATACCAGTTCGTAATGCGCGGGAGGCTTTCCTTAAAATACACAGAGGGCTTTGCCGGGGAGTCGGACCCGGCCACCGCGACCAGATTAACCTGATCGTTATAGCCAACGATGTTGGCGATCGATCCGATCGGCAGGACCAGGTCCATGACCGCCACCCGCGTTTCCAGCTTTTTACTTCCCAGGCACATAGCCAGGTTGGCGCACAGCGAAGAAGTCCCGGTGCCGCCTTTGGCGCTGAGGAAGGCGATCAGCACGCCCAACTTCTTCGGCGTAAAATCCATGCTGAACAAGCGCGGCAGGAGTTCGATCAATTTCGAAAGCGCCTGGCTGGATTTCACCAGACATTCATTGCAGCCTGCCGAAAGGAGCGCAGAGCACTCCTGCTGATCCTCATGGCTGGTCAGCACCACCAGAGGTACTTTGGCTGTACGCCGATCCGCCCGCAGACGGGTGACGATGTCCAGGGCCCGCATATCGGTGATCACCGGGTCCAGGATAATCGCCTGGGGCAGATCCTTCCAGGCTGAAATCAAGCCCTCTCGCCCCGAAGGGGCGAGCAGCACCGTATATCCGCTCTTCTGGAGCATGGCGGACAGGTAATTGCGGCTGGCAGCATCCGGGTCAATCACCAGGACGGATTGCGAAGGCTGTTCCATACCTCACTTCACCTTCTCAGTCTCATTCTTCGATCGGAGGCATCAAATAGCCGAGGCCCGAGCGGGTCACGATATGCTTCGGGGTATGCGGGTCGGCCTCGACCTTCTGGCGCAGTCGGGCGATGGTCACCCATAAGATCTCTTTATCATCCCGGTATTCCGGACCCCATACGCTGGTCAGGAGGTCCTCGGCGGTCAATATTTTTCCGATGTTGTGGGCAAACTGGAGCAGGAGCCGGTACTCCGTCGCTGAAAGGCTGACGGGTTGTTCGCCCACGACCACCTCAGCCCGAGCGAAGTCAATCCGCAGATCGTAGTGAGTGAAGTAACGATCCTGGCCCACCTCCCCGACCTGGGCCCGCCGCAGGACCGCCCGCACCCGGGCCAGCAGTTCCATGATGGAGAATGGTTTCACCAGGTAGTCGTCCGCCCCCACATCCAGGCCGCGCACCCGGTGCTGCTCTTCTCCCTTGGCGGTCAGCATGATGACCGGCACGTTTGAAAATTGGCGAATGCGCTGGCAGGTGGCAAAGCCGTCCATACCGGGCAGCATCACATCCAGTAGGATCAAATCCACCGGATTGGCGGAGAAGGACTCGACCGCATCCTCGCCCGTCGCGGCGGTCGCGACCTCATACCCCTCGGTCAGCAGATTGGCTTCCAGAAGACGAAGGTACCTCGGCTCATCATCCACAATTAGTATACGGGTCGCCATCGATTGATCCTCCTATTTTTGGTTCGCCTGACGAACGGGCAATTCTATGTGAAACGCAGTCCCTTTGCCAGGCATCGTTTTCACCGAAATCTGGCCGTGATGCGCCTGTATGATCTGGCGGCAGATAAACAGGCCGAGGCCGGTCCCGTGTTTGCCGGACTGGCCGGGGACACGATAGAAACGCTCAAACAGGAATTGCAAATGCTCAGGTGAGATGCCCGGGCCCTGATCTGAGAACGTGACCACCTGGCGGTGTTCATAACATTGAAGCGAGATGGTGATCTTTGCGCCAGGGGCGTACTTGAGGGCATTTTCAAACAGATTGTTGAAGACCTGGGTGAGGCGGACGCTATCGGCTTGAATGGGTGGAGCGGTGATCAGCTCCAATTCGACCTCCAGCGATTTTTGGCGGCTGTGGATGCGCTGGACGATATCGCGAATGAGAGAATCCAGGCGCACGGGCTGGAAGTCCATCGGCATGCTGCCGCTCTCCAAACGGGCCGAGTCGAGCATCCGATCGATGAGCTCGACCAGGTGATCCGACTCTTCGTCGATGATGGTCAAAAACTCGCGCTGGGTCGCCTCATCCCAGGTCGTATCGGAGCGAAGCAAAGAGGTCGAGTAGCCCTTGATGAAGCCCAGGGGGGTATGCAGTTCATGCGAAATGGTGGCGATGAAATCATCCTGCAGCTGAGCCCGATAGCGGGCGAGCTCCAGCTGGGCCTGGTTCTCGACCAGGGAACGGCGTTCGAAGACCCGCGCGGCTTGGACTGCGGCGAGGGAGGCGATCGGTAACTGGCTGGGCGAATACTCCGGTCCCCCAAAGCGTACAAAGAGCAGGGCACCCCGCCGATTGGGCAGTTCCAGAGGCAGGCCCAACAGATAGGGCATCGCGATCCGATCCGAGGCCGGTCGGCCGCGCGGCTTGACCGTCACGATTTTCCTGGTCGCGATGACCTGATTGGCGATCTCCTCCCCCCAGGAAGCATCCGCCTCCTTGTTGCGCCCCCGGCCGACAGCGCGCGCATATGCCACCTCCGGCATGCCCGCAGCGGCTTCCATCATGTAGATCGCCAGGTTGTCGAAGACGAACTGCTTGCGCAGGGTGACGAACAAAGTATCCAGGGCGCTCTTCCAATCGTCCTTCATGATCGCCTCGGTCAGCTTGGTGAAGTATTCAAGGGTTTCACCGTCCATACGCATCACCTGATGAATCAAGAGGATTTGGAAGCCGTGAGCAGAGCAAAGCGAAACGTGGAGCCGGTTCCTGGTTCAGATTGAACCTCTATGATCGAACCGTGTGCATCCAGGATTTCGCGCGCCAGGGCCAGACCCAATCCCGTGCCGCCGTAGCGGCGTGTTGAGGAGCCATCCAGCTGATGAAATGGTTCAAAGATCTCTCCCCGCCGATCCTCCGGAATGCCGATTCCGGTGTCCGAGACTGCCACCATGATCATCCGCTCGCTTTCGGGCCGGATGGACAGGGTCACCTGTCCCCCGCTCGGCGTGAATTTGATCGCATTTTCCAGGAGCTGCAGGATCGCCCAGGAGATCTTCTCCTCATCCGCCTGAACCGGCGGGAGGTCCGGCTTGACCTCATAGAGCAGGCTGACGTTGCGGTCCTCGGCTTTGGAGCATGAATATTCGAACACTTCCTTGGCGATGCGATTCAAATTGACCGGCGATAGGCGCAGGGTCATCTCGCCGCGCGAGGCCTGGGAGAACAGGATCAGATTGTCGATCAAACTTTCCAGCCGCCCCGCGGCACGCTGGGCGATCTGCAAGGCATTCTGCTCCTCGTCGGTCAGCGACCCCAGCGAACCCGTAACCAGCAGTTCCAGATAGCCCTTGACATGGGTGAGCGGTGTGCGCAGTTCATGAGACACGTTGGCGACGAAATTGGCCTTCATCTGGTTTAGCTCGGAAAGCTTGCGCAGCGCCTCCTGCAGCTCTGCCGTTCGCTCTTCAACCCGGCGCTCCAGATTCCGGTTCGCATCCTCCAGGGCGGTACGCAGCGCGATGATCTGCTCGGTGATCGCATTGTCCAGGGTGGGCTGGTCGATCAGTTGAAGATCGAGCAGGGCCTGACCCAGCAGGTAGCGCTCGCCTGAACGCTGCATCCTCTTCTGATGGGCCAGTGCCTGCTTCAGCCCCGACGCGGTGATGGCACCGGCTTGCACGAGGTGCTCGCCAAGACGAGGTACGAGGATTTCTGGAGTCAATGTTTTCTTTGCCATCCGTGACTCTCAAGACCGCCAGACCCATTCTCCACCGATCATGGTCGCGACCGGCTGCATCGTGCGCAGTTCAGACGGGTCACAGACAAACGGGTCTTCTCCCAGAAGGACCAGGTCTGCCAGGTACCCGGGCGCCAGCCGCCCGAGACGATCTTCCATCCCGGCGGCATATGCCGGACCGAGGGTGAACCCCTCCAGGGCCTCCTGGAAGGTCAGGCGCTGCTCCGGAAACCAGCCGTCTGGCCCGGGCGACCCATCCGCCCGGCGACGGGTCACGGCCGCGTGCAGCCCCCAGAACGGATTCGGGGATTCGACCGGCGCATCCGATCCAAAAGCCAGGGCTGCGCCGTAGTGCAGCTGCGTCCGCCAGGCGTACGCCAGCCGGCAGCGGCCGCCCCAGCAATGATCGGCAACTGGCATATCGGAGGTTGCGTGAATCGGCTGCATGGAAGCAATCACCTCCAGCTCCGCAAGACGCCCGGCATCCTGCGGATGCAGGAGCTGGACATGCTCGATGCGGTGGCGCAGCGCCGGCAGGCCGTGCTCGCGTTCATAGGCGCGCAGGCGGGCAAAGCCGTCCAAGACTTCATGGTTGGCGCGGTCCCCAATGGCGTGCACCGCCAGGCCTAGTCCGCATTCCGCCGCCTGACGACCGATCTCGAAAATGGCCTCGCCATCCAGGTTTAGAATACCACAATTTTCCTCCTCGTCAACATAAGGATCGAACATGGCCGCGGTGTGCGGCCCCAAAGCTCCATCGGCAAACAGCTTTAGCGAGCCAAGGCGCAGGGTTTCGTCCCCCGTTCCACTGCGCAACCCGAGTCCGACTGCCTGGGGCAGCAGGTCGAAGGGGATGGACTTCACCACGCGCAGGGCCAGCTCACCACGTTCATGGAGCGTTTGCAGCGCCCTGAAGCAGGTCCACCGGTCGAAATCGTGAACCCCCGTCAAACCCATGCGCCACAATTCCGGGAGGGTCCTTTGCAGGGAGCTCGCGCGCGCCTCGGCGCTTGGTTCCGGAATGGACTCCTCCACCAGGCGGGTTGCACCCTCAAACAGGAGGCCGGTCGGATGCCCCTGCTCATTCCGCTGGATGATGCCGTTGGCAGGCTCGGGGGTGGACAGGGTGAGTCCCGCCCGTTGCATGGCAGCGCGGTTGGCGACCGCGGCATGCAGGGATTTGGCGGTGAGGTAAACAGGGTGATCCGGGGCCACGGCGTCCAGGTCCGCCGCACTGGGCCAATCCCCGCCCCATTCATTCTGGTTCCAGCCATGCCCGCGTACCCACTCCCCGACCGGGGTCTGGCGGGCGCGGTCGGACACCCGGCGCAGGCATTCCGTCTTGCTGTCCACTTCGCAGTCCACCATCTGGCGGCTGGTCACATATTCCTGAAGATGAAGGTGGGCATCGGTCAAACCTGGCAGGACAACCCCCCCATCCAGGTCCTGCCTGGGAGCGCGATCGAACTCCAGCACCAGCTCCTCTCCACCAACCGCCCGGATGCACTCCCCGTCGATCATCAGGGCCGAAGCCACCGGTCGGGACGGGTCAAGGGTGTGCACGCGTGCATTGTGGAGAAGTTTCATGGGCGGGTGTCCCCACAAACTAATCTTTCAATATTCGCTCCACCAGGGCATCCAATTCCTCATTGGAGTAGTAATGAATGATCAGGGAGCCACCTTTGTGTCCGGAACGCAATGTGACCTTGGTCCCCAGGCCGACGCGCAGGCGCTCCTCCAGTTCGGCTAAATCCGGCGAGGCAGACATTTTTCGTCTCGGGCGGGGTTTCTCGCCAGTGAGCTTGCGCACCAGCAGCTCGGTCAAGCGCACATTGAGATCCTTCGATAGGACCGTATGCAGGGCCGCAGTCTGGGCCTCCGCGGTCGTCAACGCCAGCAACGCACGGGCATGCCCTTCAGAAATACGCTGTTCGATCAGGGCATTTTTGATCGAGTCCGGTAATTTAAGCAGGCGGAGGGTGTTGGACACCGCCACGCGGCTTTTCCCGACGCGGGTGGCAATTTCCTCATGGGAGAGGCTGAAATCTTCGGCAAGCTGGCGGTAGGCCTCGGCTTCCTCAAGAGGATTCAGGTCCGCACGCTGGACATTCTCGATGATCGCCAGCTCCAGACGTTGTTGATCCGTCGCCTGGCGAATGATCACCGGTACCCTCTCGAGACCTGCCAGACGGGCTGCCTTCAGGCGGCGTTCTCCGGCAATCAGGATATATCGCCCGGCACTCCGGCCCGCGGTAACGATCAAAGGCTGGAGCACTCCGTGTTCCCGAACCGAAGCGGTCAGCTCCCCCAGGTCCTCGGGCAGGATCTTTCGGCGCGGCTGGCGGGGGTTGGGCGAGATCAGGTCCAGTGCTACCAGCATCACCCCATTTTCTGACACGGCGTTCTCACCCCCCGGGATGAGAGCACCTAAACCTCGGCCAAGTCCGGATTTTTGAGCCATACGCTACTCCTGCAGGAGCGGGATGGCAATGCCATCGCCGGCTAACAACTCACGCGCCAGGGAAGAATAAGACTGGGCGGCGTTCGATGTGGGTGCGTATGCGGATACCGGCAGGCCATAGGAGGGAGCTTCCGCTAGCCGCACACTGCGAGGAATGATCGTGGTAAACACTTGATCGAAGAAATACTTGCGCACCTCCTCTACCACATCCCCGGCAAGGCGCGTCCGGCCGTCGTACATGGTCAGCACCACCCCGCGCACCTTCAGGTCCGGGAAGAGCGCCAGGCGGACGCGCTGGAGCGTCCGGGTCAACTCGCCCAGACCTTCCAGGGCCAGGTACTCGCACTGCACCGGGATGAGCACACCATCGCGTGCGGCCATCAATCCATTGACCGTCAGCAGCCCAAGCGAGGGGGGGCAATCCACCAGCATGTAATCGAAGCGCTCCAGGAGCGGAGCCAGGGCTTGCTTCAACTTGGACTCGCGGCCGAGTTCACCGACCAGCTCCACCTCGGCTCCAGCCAGGGCTGGTGAAGAGGGCAGGATGGATAATTTCAAGCGGGGGTTCGCAAGCACATAGGCCGCGGCGGGTGAGCCTCCCAACAAGGCCTCGTAGATCCCGCCTTTGACCGTATGCTTGTCCACCCCCAGGGAGGCGGTCGCGTTCGCCTGGGGATCGATATCCACAATGAGCACGCGCTGCCCCATTTGAGCCATATAGGCGCCCAAGTTGATGGCGGTGGTCGTCTTACCCACCCCGCCTTTCTGATTGACCAGCGTATAGATCCGTCCCACTACAGAACCTCCACCAGGCAGGTGCGGATCTCCTCCTGGTTCGGGATCCCCTCCAAACCCTTGCGCGTTACGGAATAAGAGGCCAGATGCGTGGCAAAGCGCGCCGCTGCCCAGGGATCTCGGGTGGAGAACAAGCGGTAAAAAAAAGCGGCGGCAAAGACGTCGCCCGCGCCGGTCGGGTCGACTTCGGTCCGGGCGGGGGCGTGGAAGCGGCGCAGGTCGCCGTTCCAATACAGACGTGCCCCGCAGGGGCCCTCGGTAACCGCCAAGACGCGGCTGATCGAGGCCATGGCCTCGACCTGATTCTCGTCGCCTCCGACATCATCGATGCTCAACACCGTTGCCCCCATCTTGGGCAGAACTTCGGATGCCTCCGGCCAGGCGCAGGGCCGCACGCGCCCATCCGCATCCCAGCTGCGCAGCCAGCCCTGAGGGGTCAGGCCGAATAGAGATGAGGCCAGCCTCCCATCGACCAGGGATTTGCCCTCCTGGGCGATCGGACCGAGATGGACGATCGGGGCCTGCCGCCAGACGTCAGGGATGTGTTCGAAGAGCAGCGGCTCCCCGACGTGATGGATGACCTGCAAGCGCCCGCCGGGAGTGAGGATGTTCTCAAAGGTGGTGCTGTGTTCCGCCGGAACGCTCACAATCCGGATGCCAACCAAAGGTTCCAGGGGCAGTTCACCTCCCCAGGACGTGACCACCCCGACGCGCAACCCGAGCGCCTGCGCCGTCAAAGCGGCATAAGCCGCCGTCCCTCCCAGGCGCGGACCCTCGGGGGTAAGGTCACAGGAGAGATGTCCAATAACCACATAGTCCACCGGATCAAGAGGGACGAGGAAGGGCATAGATAAATTATACTTGAGGGGATAAAAAACCGTGCAGCACTGTAGCGCTGCACGGCCGATAAGCCATTTTGAGGCAGCTTACTTCGGAACGATCGTTACCTTGCGGGCCGGCTCCTCCCCGACCGACTGGGTGGTCACCTCGGGGTGGTCGCGCAACTCCAAATGGATGATACGACGCTCGCTGGCAGACATGGGTTCGAGCACCTGGCGGCGACCGGTCTTAAGGGCCTGGTCGGCCATGCGACGAGCCATCTGGCGCAGCTGGCGTTCCCGGCGCGCCCGGTAGCCCTCCACATCCACAACGATCTGCACCCAATGCTCCACCTGCTTGCTGACGATCAGGTTCACGATATACTGCAGGGCATTCAGAATTTCCGCCCGGCGGCCGATCAACACCCCCAGGTCATTGCCATGGATATCGACCTGGACTGGAAAGTTCCCCTCATCATCGGCGGAGCCATACTTGGCCTCGACCGTCGCAGAGATTTTCATTTTATCGAGCAGCACCGTCACGGTCCGCCGCGCCAGGTCCAGTACAGGATCATCACCCGAGGGGACTTCTTCCGGGCCCGTCTCGCCTCCGGTAGAAAGGGAAGGTCCTGCCGGCTTGATCGTCAAGCGGACGCGCACCTGCCGGGAGCCGATCCCAAGCAGACCGCGGCTGCCCGGATCCAGGATCTCCACGTCCACGGCTTCCCGCGCGAGGCCGAGGTCCGCCAGCCCTTGGGTGACGGCATCCTCAACGGTGGGGGCGATCACTTCCAGGGTGGTTCGTTCGTTCATTTGCTTTTCCTCGCGACAACCTGCTTCTGTGCGGTCGGTTTCGCCCCCGGAAGCAGTGCTTTCCAGTTCACCTTCCCCAGCAAGGCGTATTGGGCGATGCCGACCAGGTTGCCGGCAATAAAGTAGACCGACAGGCCGGAGGCGAAGGTCAATGCAAAGTATCCAAGCATGAGCGGCATCGTAATAACCATCATGTTATTGGTCATGCCCATCTGGTCATTCGAGCCCGTAGAAGGCGGCAGGGTCACTTTGGATTGGACGTAGGTGGTGAGGGCCACGATGATGGCCAGAACGGGAATACCAATACCGAACATATAAACCCGTTCCGGCTGGCCGAGGTTCATCCACAGGAACTTGCTGTTGAGCGGCACCACGTCGGCGTTTTGGATGTGGAAGAACGTGCTCAAGATGGGCGAGACGACCCGAGACAGGATCAACAGCTGGCCCGGCGAAGCTGCCATGGCGCGCATGATGCTCTGGTACAGGCCGAAGATGATGGGAATCTGGATGAGGGTCGGTAAACAGGAGGCAAAAGGATTGATCCCGAGGTCCTTGTAGAGCTTCATCTGTTCCTGGGCCAGTTTCTCTTTGTCATCCTTGTATTTCTTCTGGATGTCCTGCCATTCTTTCGACTGCTGGAAGGCTGTCATCTTGGCGCTGGATTTGATCTGTGAGGCCATCAGCGGGTGCGTGATCAGGCGGATCAAGATGGTGAACAAGATGATCGCCACACCAAAATTCCCACCGATCAGATGATAAATCAGCAGAAGAACGTTCGTAAAGGGATTGACAATAATGGTTTCCCAAGACATAGTTTGTGTCCTTACTTGGCGGGCGGCAAGGCCCATTTCTGGGTGCCGTTCTGGTCGTAAGCGATCAGGATGTCAGTTGCACCGGTCGGCACGACCAGGATCGTGTTCCCGATGATCACTGGCGTGCTATACACCTTTCCGGACACCGAGGCGGTGTGGACCACGCTGCCGGTCAGGTCATAATAATACAGATTCCCATCTTCCGTGCCAACCACAATACTTTTTCCATCACTGGCAGGTGAGCTGAGGATGGACCCGTTGAGCTGCTGATGCCAGCGCTCCTTGCCCGTACTCGGATCCAGGTCATAGAGCATCCCCTTCGAATCGCCCACCAGAAGATCAGTATCGGTCAGGGTCGGGCTGGCCCAAATCCAGCCCGAGGCCGGGTGGCTCCAGCGAACCCGGCCAGTGGATGTGTCCAGGGCGACAACACTCCCACCGTAAGTTCCCACGAACAGGGTGCCATCGGACTGCAAGACAGGTGAACCCAGGATGGCCCCATTCACGGATTGTACCCAGACCTGTTTGCCCGTGTGCGCATCCACCGCATAAACCTTACGCCCTAGGGTGCCGAAGTAAACGCGCTGCCCGTCCGAGACCGGAGCTGCCCACAGGGACTGGTCCGCCTGGAAGGTCCACTTCAGGTTCCCGTGCAGGTCCAGGGCATACAAGTTGTAATCTGCGTTGGGGGCATAGATCGTGTCACCCGAGACCAGCACCCCCCCGTACCAGCGGTCGTGAGCCTGGTTGAACACCCAGTTTTGCGTGCCGTCTTTCTGGCTGAGACTGTACAGATTATGGTCGAACCCCCCAACAATCACCTGCCCGTCCGAGGTCAGGGCCGGGAGGGCATAAAACGGGTTGGCGGAAGCCTTGGCAGGGTAGTGCCAGACCTGTGTACCGTTCGACAGGCTGACCGCATAGACATATGAGCCACCGGCCAGATAAGCGTCGTTGGCGTCGGCAACCGCACTCGCCCAGGAGGAGGCTGTGAGACCCGAAGCACAGCCAGCGAGCAATAAGCTGAGAACCAGGAAGGCTGCGATCAGAAGAACAGATTTGATCTTCATGGAAACTCTTCTATCTCCTACGGAACAGGATCGTAGCCCCCCGCATTGAACGGGTTGCAGCGCAGGATGCGCCAGGTGGCCATCAGGCTGCCCTTGAAGACACCGTACTTGTAGATTGCCTGGTAGCCATAATGCGAGCAGGAAGGGTAAAAGCGGCAGGTGTTCGGGTCGAGGGCCCTGGATATGGTCATTTGATAAAAGCGGATCAGGCCCAGGACTGCCAGGCGCGGCCAATTCTGCACCTTGCGGGGCATATCCCGCAAGCGCGGCTCGTCCGGATACTCACGGGGCAGGTAGGGTTCAGTCGTCATAGGATGGCAGAAGAAGTCCAGCTCTTATCAGCAAGGCGGATAACGCCTCCCGAGTCCGGAGCAGATCAGCCTGGGGAAGAGGGGCGCGTGCGATCAACAACAGGTCGGTTCCCGGGCGGATTTGGGGTACAAAATCCTTGATCGCCGCCCGCAAGAGTCGTTTGGCCCGGTTCCGCTTGACTGCATTCCCCACGGCGAGCCCCGCGCTTACCCCGACGCGCCTTCCTGGCTGGTCCGAGGCGGCTACATATAACATAACAAGCGGGTGCGCATAAGACTTGCCAGAAAGCCGCACCCGCTTGATATCAGCAGACCCGGTCAGGCGAAAATCGCGCTTCACCTGTGCCTCAAATTCTTTCCGACCTAAGATTCGCCAGGGGAGGCTGGCCGAGCAGCCCCGACTGACCCCGCGGCGGACCTCCTACCAGCGGACATGCTTGACGTGTGCGTTGCTCCTGACAGTTAATCGATAGCGGCCTTTCAGACGCCGGCGCTTGAGCACCTGGCGGCCGTCCGCGCTGGCCATGCGCTGGCGAAAGCCATGCACACGCACACGCCGACGAATTTTCGGTTGATAAGTTCGTTTGGTTGCCATGCAGGTTCCTCAATCAAATAAATTAACCACCACACAGCGGGCTTCCCGCTGAGGTTCTTATGAACAGGCACGTTATTATACCCGAAACGTGCAAATTTGGTCAAATCACCTGAGGATCTTGGGAGGTTTTTTTCGGCCGGCGATACGGCAACAACAGGTAGAAGGTGCTCCCCTCGCCGAGCTTGCTCTCCATCCAGACCTTGCCCGCATGGCGCTCGGCGATCGAGCGGACGATTGCCAGCCCCAGCCCGGAACCGTGCTGGGCGCGTGCTTCACGCTGGCGTCCGCGGAAGAACTTCTCGAACAGGCGCGGCTGGTCCGCAGGGGAGATGCCGATCCCGTTGTCCTGAATCTCAAACTGGATCGCCTCCGGATACGCCTTCAGGCTCAGCCTAACCCATCCCCCATCCGGCGTGTACTTGATGGCATTCTCGACCAGGTTATAGAGGGCCTGCTGCAGGAGCGCCCGGTCGGCATCCACGAGCTTCGGGAGACCGCTTCCAATCTCGAGTGCCAGGTCGATCTCCTTGTGCCTCGCCTGTAATTGCAGCATGTTCACAACATCGTTGACCACTTCCATGAGCGGCACCCTGTCGATCTGCAGGTCCACGCCGGCTTCAATCCGGCCCAGGTCGAGCAGGGTATCGACCTGGCGGGTCATCGTCTCCACGCCGGTGGTGATCTTGGCGACATAATTGCGCTGCTGCTCGTTGAGCTCCCCTACCATTTCCAGCATGGTCGTATACCCGCGAATCAGGGTCAGAGGCGAACGCAGGTCATGGCTTACCATGGACACGAATTCCGATTTCAAATCATCCAGTTCCTTGAAGTGGGTAACGTCCCTCAAGACACATACCCGCACTGCCGACCCTTCCGCGGAAACCGGAGAAGCCGTCGCAAAATACACCTTGCCGTCGGGCAGGGGAACGACCGCTGACTTTTTCCCTTGGCCTTGATCCAGAAGCAGGTCGCGCAAGCCTTGCTCCACGATCGTCGGGTCAATCGGCTGCCCCTCCAGGTTTTCCTCTGGAACAGCCAGGGCTTGCCGGGCAGCCAGGTTTACCAAGAGCAGGCGCCCTCCCCGATCTGCGACCAGCACCGGCTCCGAAGCGGAGGCGAGCACAGCTGCCAGTACCGCTTCCGCGTTGGAGCGAAAGGTGTTTTTCATCACTGGTTGGCGGCGGAAACCATCCGCTCGGGCTTCGGGCCCCATCCTGCAGCAGGTGGAGGAAGCCGCCTTACTCCTTTCAGAACAAATATGGTCTCAGGCATCCAAAAAACGATCCTGGCTGTCGACCTTCCCAGCCCATGGCCGGGAACCGAACGGCACTGGCCGGAGGCTGCTCAGGCATGGCTTCTCACGGATCGGGTACACCCGTGAGCGGGCGATCGTTGACCTCCCACCTTGACGACGGAGGGGTCGGGAGCAAGGACTTTCAGCCAGGCGAATCTGCCATTTTGTCCGGCTTCCAAGGGCAAGGAAGTGCCGGAAGGCGATTCGGAATCCCGTTCAGGGTCAAAATTTCGAAATTATTATAGCATGTGGGTTTAAAAGAAAAATTGCCGTACCGTCGCAACGGTCGTGCAGTCCCATTACATTTTTTTAACTCCGCAATGGTTTTTAAGCAGGGACCGCCGATCCCGGCGACGCCCTAATTCCCGCCCTTTTCCAGGTCCCGAGCGGCGTCGGAATAGACGCCGCAATACTCCTCCGGCAGGAGAGCGGCAATGGCAGCCATCACCTGATCGGCGTTGCACTGGCGGGCTTCACGCCTCTCGGCACCCCTGCCCTGAATCGGCGGGAGACGGAAGGGCTTGCCGATGTGCATCTCGATATGCGGCCGCTTCAGATGGGAAGCCTTCTGCCAGAAATCATCGGTCGCCCCGACCACGCCTACCGGCACGATCGGCACCTGGGCCTCATCCAGAATGAAAGCCACGCCGGGTTTGGCTCGCTGCATCCCCGGGGTGTGAGAACGGCCGCCCTCCGGCGCGATCAACAGCGGGCGGCCGGAACGGAGGGCAGCCAGGACGCGATCGATCATGGCCCGGTCATAATCGCCGCGATGCACGGGGATGCCTCCATAGAGCACTGCGAGTATTTGTTGACCCGGCCGTTGCCAGACCTCGATGGCTCCGACCGCCTCCAGGATCTCCGGCCAAAAGGCGCCCACAAAGGGTCCATCGAACGTAGAGATATGATTAAGGACTGCCACATAAGCCTGGCCGAGCGGCACATTTTCGGTGCCGGCCACCTTGACAGAGGCCAGCAGGTTGAAGAGACCCCGCAGAACGGCCATCATAATCGGTCGCAGGATCCGCCGCCAAAGCGCCACCTGGTATTCCTTTACTGGCATAACGCCTCCACCTGATCGAAGACCTGATCGGCATTCAATTGATCCGAATCGACGACCACCGCGTCCTCGGCGACTCGCAGAGGGGAAAAAGCGCGGGTCGAGTCGATCTCATCCCGCATCCGCACCCCGGCCAGGATATCATCATACACTGCCTGAGGGTCCCGCTCCAATACCTCCAGGTGGCGCCGCCGGGCGCGCACCTCGGCGGATGCGTCCAGGTAGATTTTCAGATCCGCTTCGGGCAGAACAACGGTGCCGATATCGCGCCCGACCATCACCACGCGCCCGCGCAAGCCGATCCGCCGCTGTTGCGCGGCCAATGCCTGGCGCACACCGATGTAGGCAGAAACAATCGAGACATTCGCGTCCACTTCCGTGTAACGCGTTTCCCAGGTCACGTCGGCCCCATCGGCCAGCACATCGCAGGCGCGGCCGTCCATTTTCGACGGGGGTCGGACATCGATCCGGATGGCATTGGCGAGAGCTGTCACCGCGGCCTCATCATAGACATCGATGCCGCGCTGCAGTGCACCCCAAGTCACCGCACGGTACATGACCCCGGTATCGAAGAACAGATAACCCAGGGCGCTGGCCAGCCGCTTTCCCAATGTGGACTTGCCTGAAGCTGCCGGGCCATCAATGGCGATTATGCTGGGTTTATGCATGTTGGAATGGGGTCACCTGGTGAAATCAAGGCGAGGAGGTCTGGCCGACCGGATCGAGCAGCAAGTCGGCGCGCACCCATAGGATAATTTCATCGTGCTGCACGGTCATTTGGTGATATACAAACCAGCGCAGCCAGTCAGCGGAGGTTGCGGCCGCCCAGGAAGGCGTCTCACGCCAGGCGAAGCCCTCACCGCGATAGCTCACCGTCTGGCTCAACTGGGTGTTGGCAGGGGTGATGACGAGCTCGGGGGTGTCCTCGGGCGCGAGGGCATTCACGACCCTCAGGTCCCAGTTGCGGAAAACCCAGAGCAGAGAAGGGGAATCCACGCCGACGACCGTGACGGGCAGGGACTGTAGATTACCGCGGTTCAAGTCCGAGATCTGGTTGGCCACTTTTAGGATCAGGTCGGCCCCCGCGGTGCGCGGTTCCGGCTGCCAGAGCTCGGCAGTCAGAGGCTCGCGCACTCCGGTCGCGCCGGTCATCACGGCGATCGTGTATGCGGTCAGGAAGAGCATCCCGGCCCACACGGCACCCAACCGGGCTACATCCGGCGACCAGCCCAACCCTGCCAGGAGCAAGCTCAGCGCGATGAGCACAAAGACGAGCACTTCCAGATACAGCCGCGAGCGGGTCGCGTCTGCGGTAAGAGACCCGGTCGTCATCGCAGCCAGATTCAACAAACCAAACACCAACAGGACCTCAATCAGTGCGATCACCGCGGTCAGCTCCCAGACTGCCTGTCCCTCGAAATCAAAATGGTGGCTCAGTTCGAGTGCAGCCAGCGCCCATAACGGCAGCAGCATCCAGGTCAGACTTGCCACCTGCTTATTCGGATAGATCAGCGTCAGGACCAAAGACACCAGCGCCCACAAGCCCAGACGCATGGACAACGGGTCTTGCCGTCGGACGGCGCGCACCACCCCGACCAGCCCGAAGAGGAGCGGCAACAGCTCATAAGCCGGTAGACTGACCAGCACGTAGGCGGCCGGGATATCGGGCAAGGCCAACCATCCCGAAAGGAATGCGGGTATTGCGGCTACGAACGCCGCCAGACCTTTCGGAGAAAGCAACACGAGGCTGCCCACAACCAGCACGGTCCCCACCGCCCAGACGAGCGCGGGACGCAGCGCGGCCCAGCTCAGACCTGCAGATGAGGCCCCGCTATTCCCCACCCCGGTTTCTGCACCCGCAGGTGCCGCCCCGCTTGCCTCCACCCTCGTTTCTTCTCCCGCAGGGGCCACCCCGCTTACCTCCACCCTCGTTTCTTCTCCCGCAGGGGCCACCCCGCTTGCCTCCACCCTCGTTTCTTCTCCCGCAGGGGTTGGCCCGCCAGCCCCCACCGTGGTGTCTGCCTGCGCCCGAACGCCCCCCTCTCGGTGCAGCAGAACCCTCCCGAGCAGCCAGGTCAAACCCAATCCGAGCAGACCGAACCAGACCGAGGGGCCGGAAAGAAGCGCCAGACCCCCAAACACGCCGGCTGCCGAGCGGTGCGCCTGCTCCCACATGGCCCACGCCAGCATGAGAAACGCCACCGCCAGCATGCTGCCTCCCGCCAGGCGCGAGATGGCGGACAGGCCAGGATCGACCGCCAAGCCGAACGCCAGAACCAGCGACGGGAGACGTCCCAGGCGGCTGCGGAAGAAGAAGGGCACCCCAACCAGGGCACTGCCGATCAAGGCTGGCCAGAGGCGGGCCAGGAA
Organism: Anaerolineales bacterium; assembly: GCA_050013095.1. Taxonomy (GTDB): domain Bacteria; phylum Chloroflexota; class Anaerolineae; order Anaerolineales; family Villigracilaceae; genus UBA877. The sequence goes on from JBEKFY010000020.1 coordinate 48,056, forward strand.
TTCGGTGCCTCCGAAGATATAAAAGAGGATGGCGGTCAGTTGGATGTAGGCCGGATTGGGATCAAGGGCCGGGTGCAGGCCCTGGGCAACATGAAGCGCCTGGAGCGCCCAGGCAGCTTCAAAATCAGAGAGCGGCAGGGCGCCGAGCTTGAGCAGGCGGATTCCGAGTGCGAGCAGGATCGCCAGGGTATACAGGGCGTGTTCAAGGGTGAAGTTTGAATTCTTCATGATGGCCTTATTTTAACATGTCAACCTGATCCGGCACCTCGTAAATCATCACTGCATTGCTGGTGAAGACCACCCGCAGATGACTTTGGAACTTGGCTTCCGAGACCCGGTACATCTGACGGGCCATCGTGCCGATGGTGACATATCGGATGTTGTACTGGTCCAGGATGGCCTTGGCAACATCCCAACTGGTCGTTTCGTACAGGCGTTGAATATCTTCCTTCCGCGTTCCCTGTTCCACGGAACCGCCGCGCCATTGGTCTTCGTGATCCCAACCGTTCAAAAGGCTCGGCTGGCCGCTGTAGGTCGACATCAGGTTGTCAGCATCATCGTACCCGCCGCCCACCGGCTCGACGATGGTCCCCGCCGGCGCAGTACGCAGCCAGGCCGCGGCCGCCATGTCATCCGGATACTGGCGTGTGTAAAAAGCCGCGCCGTCGAGGCTCCAGACCTGGGCGGCCGTCTGCAACGCAGCCGGGTCCTTGGCGGCACGGGCCGCCTGCAGAGCTTGCTGGAAGGCCGGCAATTGAAAATCGCTGGTCTTGGTCAACAGCCCGAGGACGGGATAGGTCAGCGCCATGACCAGGACAATCGCCAGCCCGACCCGGTAAAGGGTATGCCAGATCCCATGCAACCGCCGCAACACTACCACCACACCAAAAGCCGCCGCCAGGCTGATGATCAACCAGGCCTCATAATAGAACTTGAAGACCGTGTTCATGCGCCAGCCAAACTGGTCGCGCAGATAGACAAAATCCGGGATCAGGGTAAGGACCGCGGCCAGGAGGATGAGGAATAGAATAAATCTGTCCGCCGCAGGCCGTTTTCCGGGCTGGGCCTGAATCGTACCCAGGGCTGGCTCGCCATCAGCCTGCTCCTCCTCCTGGACCGGAATCAGCATAGCCAAAGCTGCACCCGCCAGAACAAGCAAAGTTAACCAGCCGCCAAAATAGGAAAGGCGGCGCAGGGTCACCTCAGAAAAGTAAAGGGAGGTGCTCAAGGCGCCCTGGGAGGAAAGGAAGTTCTGGGCGACGGAAGGGTCTGCCACGAGCACCAGACCTCCGAGCGCCCATGAGAAAAGCCACAGCAGGAGGGTCCCACCTGCGGCCAGGAGCAGGCCGAGTCTCCAACGGGCAGGTCGTTTTTCACTGCGCCATAGATAGACCAGGTACGCACCGACCGGCAGGTATAAACTGCCGAACATGACCCACAGTTGAGCCCCGCGCGTCGGGTTCTCCAGGTTCGGCAGGGGCCCCCCCGCCTGCGAGGAAAAACCGATAAAAAAGGGCAGGTAGAGCAGGACCGCCAGGAGGCTGATAGGCACTCCGAAGGCCAGCACCTCTCCCAGCCGTTCCCACTTCCAACCGTTGCTCAAGACCTGCCGCAGCAAGAAGGCCCCCGCGACCAGCGCGATCCCGAACAGGATGTCCCAGATGTTCAGGAAGGCCAGTCCGCCGATCACGAATGCCGAAAAGAAAAAGCCCGTCCTGCTGATTGGCAAACGCAGGCCGAAAAGGTCGGTTTCACCCGCCCAGCCGCCCAGGAACAGGTTCAGCGCCAGCGCCACCGCCAGGAGGTCAAAGGGGATCGCCAGGACATGCGGATGCAGGTCACCGAGCAAGTAAGAGAAAAAAGGAAACTCATCAATGATCTCATGCCAGATCCCGTTCAGGGTGTAATCCTGGATGACCCGCGAAGCCCGCCACCACCAGTAATACCGCTGCGGCAGTCCGCCCAGAGGCAGGGAGGGTGGCAGGTTGATGTCCTTGATGCCCAGCCAGGTCCAGAAGGAAGAGGTCGCCGTTCCGCCGGCATGGAAGTTCCAGAACAACCCCTGCTGGTGGAGAAGCTCAAGGAATCCTTCAAGGTTGCTGACGAGCAACAGGAAGAATGGACCGAGGAGCGGCCACCCGGTCGCAGCTTGACTCGCGGAAGAGCCCGGATGCTTCGCCTGCCACACGGCCAGCAGGTTATACAAAAGACCGTACGCCCCGACCGCGCTCAGCGCGAAGATCAGGGCGAGCATCAGGTTGAAGGCCACGCTGCCCAGGACGCCGGTCACTTCCGCCAACATGGCAGTCATCACGTAACCGAAGTAATAATACGAAATGGCATAGCCGGAGAGCCAGGGATCATGAGGAGGAAAGGTCGGTGAATGGATAATGGCGTTAATGAACGCCATTTCCATCGGCTTCTCAGTGCCGGCGATCTCCGGATTGCCGGCGCGCACAAAGGCCATTGCGGCGAAGCTCACCAGAAACAGGACTTCGACCGTCACGACCATCCTCCGCCTGGAGCGGAGCCATTCCCAAAGTGAACGGGGAAAGCCTTGGTGGAACAGGCAGAGGGCAGAAATCACCACCAGCCCCAAGAAGGTCAGCAGCAGCCCGCTGCCGTTGTTGGAAATCACATCCAAGGAGGCGAGGATCCAGAAGAGATAGCCCCAGATCAGCAGGGCCAGCGCCCGCACCAGGCTGAACCCCCGATCGGCCAGAGCCGGGAAGAGCCGGTAGGCCAGGGGGAAGGTCAGCCAGCCGAGCAATGTAACCAGGAGGTACCAGGCGATGAGAGATAGCATAAGGACTTCTCTTAGGAGGCTGGCTGGGAATCCAATGGCTTGACCATGCGTAGATATCCGCGGCCGGCCTGAGCGGCGTGCCGGGGATAATACTGGGTCCGCACTACTTGATAGCCCATGCGTCGATAAAGTCGCTGCGCCCCGGTGTTATCCATATCCACGCATAAAGAGAGCCGGGTGAAGCCTGCTGCGCGGGCCTGCCCCTCCGCGAAGGCCAGCAGCCGTGATCCGATGCCGCGGCCTCGCTCGGTCGGCAGGACAGCCAGGTTGCTGATGTAGTATTCGCCGCGCAGGGCCTCCGTCCCTGACAACCCCAGGGAGCGCCAGGCCATGCGGAGCAAGGCACCCAGGCTGAAGAAGCCCATCAGGGTTCGCCCGGTCTGCAAATCCAGAGGAGGGACAGCCTTCCCTGGATAGGACATCAGGAGACCTGCCACCTGGCCTTCCACCTCGGCCAGGCTGGCGTATTCATGGCTGAGGCGGTTCTGCCTGCTGCGGAAAAGTTCCGCCAGGGTCTCAGGGACCGACCAGCGTGCTTCACAGCCGAACATGTAATCGCCCATGCCTTTTACCGATTCATACAGCAATACTGCGGCCAGCTCCGCCTCTTCCCTGCGGGCGGAGCGAATGGCAACCTCCGGCAGTCTCGGCGCGGCCGTCATGATGGCAGGCGGGCGAACCGACCTTGGGCGTCCGGTTCAAACTCGAACACCTGGGTCACCGCGACCAGATCGAGCGGGCCGTACAGGTGCGGGAACAGCTCAGCGGAGGCATCTGTGCCAGGCTCCCAGCGCAGTTCAGGGCCAAGGCGCTCCGGATTAATAACCAACAGCACCAGCCCATGCTGGCCGGCATAGTATGTATTGGCTACGCGCAAAACTTGTTCCTGCCTCGAACAGTGGATAAAACCCTCCCTTTCGAAGGCCTCAGGGGTGTACCTGCCGGACTGCTGAGAGGCCAACCAATCCGCCCGGGAAGCAATGTGCAGGATGGGCCCGGTCATGGCAGGACCTGATAAATGGCTGTCTGCCCCTGCTGATACACTTCCTTCCATAGCTTCCCGTTCTCCTGATCGAATTTGTCCAATCCGGGTCCGGCGTATTTGGCACGCTCCAGCTGACCAACGATGATGTAGCGGGCATTATATTTGCGCAGGAAAGCCTCTGCCGCCTGGACATCCGTGGTCGTGTAAAAAGCATCCTCTTCGACCCCGCGGGCGACCACCTGATCCGAGAACAGGACGCGCTGCTGTTGCTGATGCCACTGCCAGCCGACCACATCCGGCAGGCCGGTGTAGATCGAGAAGCGCGAGAACCAGGTGTACTGGACACCCGCAGCTGCCGCTTCGACGATCACCGGCGATCCCTGGACATTCTTCTGCATCCACAGGATGGCCCCATAGTCCTGGCTTAAGTCCATATTGGCACCGTTTTCCGAGTACTGGGAGTAGGCCATATAGGTCATACTGTTCAGGGTGTGCGGCGCATTCAGCGCCATGCGGTCCTGGATCTTCCCGGTTACGCCGAATACGATGAAAAGCGCCCCTCCCGCCACCAGCAGCAACGAAGCAACCTTCCAGGCTCCCCGCCAGCCAGGCAGCCATTTGCGCAGCTCTCCGAGCAGCCAACCGAAGGCTGCCGCAGCGCTGATCCCCAGCATGATCCAGGCCTGGCAGTAGAACTTGAAAACCGTGTTCATCCTCTCGACATCCCCGCTCACGACCAGGATCTCGACCACCATGGTCAGCACCAGGCTGGTGCCGACCATGAAGAGCACCAGACGCTTGGTGTCGGAGAGCCCCGGACGCAGGATCAGCACCCCCGCCCAGGCTGCCAGAGGCAATGCCAGCCATAAAATGGTGACACCGTCCCAGGGCACGTTCTGGGTGGGAAGCATGACCCATACCTGCTGAACCACGAGCAGCAGGATCAGGAGCAGTACCGCACCCAGGATCAGCTCCTGATACGGACGCAGCTTGCGCAGTGCGGAGAGCGGGGTGGAAGCCAGCCACTCGCGCGTTTCCCAAATCATCCAGGAAACGATGAAGAACAGGAACACCCCCCAGTGGGTCAGGTAGGACCAGATATCGGAGCGCCCTCCTGTCCAGGGTTGGATCGAATTGTACTGCTGACTGTACCAGTGCCAGTAGGGCTGGTAGAAGAGCAGCGAAAGACCGGCCAGGAGGGCGGCCGCTCCCAGGCTGAGGATCCAGCGCTTGGCCGGCGGGGACATCCGCAGGGGCAGGCCCTGGACGTCCACATAGCGCCAGACGGTATAGACCAGCACGATACTGGCCAGGAGGAGATAGGTATAGAAATCCCAGGTATTGGTCGGATAAAGGGAACCGATCACCAGAGCACCCAATCCCAGACCGAGCACGCCTTCGAGCAGGCCCTTCCATTTCGCTCTGGCCAGAACCACCGACAGCACCCAGGCGATCGCCAGGACGGTCAGCGGGTAGGCGATCATGTGGGCATGCAGGTCTGAGTAAATGAAGGTAAAGAGCGGGAACTCGGTGATCGGGCTGCCGGAGCTCGCCGGAAGGACGCGGCTGGGATTCCAGTACCAGTCCCCCGGCCCATAGGGCAGGTTGATCCCGCCCAGGGAAAGGAAGAAGCCATGCACCGCCCAGACGATGCGCTGGAGGATGCCTGCCTTGTCGATCAAGCCCCCCGGGGCCGCCAGCTGCTGAAAGCCCTGATAGAACATGCGCACGACGCCCAGGTTCCCCAGCAGCACCATGGCCGAGGCGGCGGCCAACCCGCAGTAAAAAGACGACCGGGAGAGGAACGCCCGCCACCCGGTCGGACCGGCAAGCGCCGCGTCTTCCTCTTCGGCCTCGGTCCTAGGCGCGAACAGGTTCCAGCCTACCGAGAAAGCCCCCATGGCCAGCATTGCATAGAGCGTGGGCAGGATGAAGTTATAGGCGATAGCCGGCACGATCCCGAGCAGCTTGACCGGTGTCCCGACGATCACGTAACCATAATAATAGTAATTGATGTAGCCGCCGGCGAACCAGGGGTCATAGGGTGGAAAAGTGGTGCTCTTCAGGATCGCATTCAGATACGCAAAATCCATCGGGCGTTCACCCCCTCGCGCCGGATGCCAGAGGTCCGAATTGCCCAGGCGGATTAACAGGTCGATCAGGAAGAAGGTCAGGAACAGTCCCTCGACCAGGAGGAAGTACTTCTTCCGGGTGCGCCATTCCTGTTTGAGCCCCTCCCGCTGGCGGTAAGCCAAGAGGGCCCCGATCAGCACGATCAAACCCAGAGACAGTCCAATCGTCAAACGGCTGTAGGTCCCCCCGAGGGAGCCGGCCAGCCAGGAGAACCAGGCCCACAGAAGCAGCCCGACCAGACGCGCCAAGGGGTAGCCCCGGTCCGCGAGTCCCGGCAGGGCGGCGCGGACAAGCGGGTAGGTGACCAGGCCGAGGGCAAAGATGACCAGGTACCAGATCAGCGCTCCCAGGCCGGGGTATTCGTTCTGCAGGGCGTTCCAATCGAACAACTGCGACCAGGTCCCGCCCTGCTGCTGGGTCGCCAGCTTGTCGGCCGGAAGCATCAGGCTTTTGTAAGTGTTAGCCTGGCCGGGCGTGAGGTGGACAACGTTGCTGAGGTCCACCGCCCCCAGAAGCGTACTCACCTTGGCTGGGTCGTAATCCGCGGCCTTCTGAAAGATCAAGACCTTGGGGTGATCGTAGAAGGTGAAGGCCTCTTCGGCGCCCTGATCGTTGATCACCAGGGGACCGATGGTCGGATAATCCTCAAAGGTGGCCACAAGGTTAAAACCGAGACGGCCGTGGAACATGCCCGGCTCAGCCACCCGGTAACACCAGATGATGTCCTTGTCAGGCGGGCAACCGATCAGGTCGCGGTAATAGACCGTGGTCAGAGGATATCGTTCTGGGATGCGGGTGATCTGGCCATATTGATGATTGGTGGGGATCAGGATGTAATCCCCAAGGTTGAGGGTGGATAGGAATCGGGTCAGTTTGTCGGCGTTATCGTCCCAATAGACCTGCAAATTGACCCCGCCAGGATAGATGCCGCCGAAGGGGTCATAGACTGCGGTTCGGAAAGGCAGGGGATAATCAAAATCGGTTTCGTTGATCAGATTCGAACCGGAAAGGGTCAGGGCACCCCCGGTCGTCTCCAGGCGCAGGTAGTAGGTCTGGTCCTGCTTCAAGACAATGGAACGATCGAGCACAAGGGTGAGGGTCGGGCCGCGCGGGTCGCCCTGGGAGGTCGGAGAGGTGGTGGCGACCGCACTAGCCAGGGCCTGATTGGCGGGGTCGTTCGGCGAATTCGCCAGAAGGAACAGGCTCAGGGTTTGGGGAACTGCAGGCGAGGTCACATCCGCCAGGTGCTCTAACACGACCTGGGAGAGGCTCCCATCCGCGTGGGCGGTAAAACCGACGGCATAAGGCAGGCCGGCCACGATCTTGGTGCCCTCCGGGACGGGAACCGGCTCGTTGTAAAGGGAGCCGTCGGATTTCTGGATGCGCAGGTTGATCGGGCCGGGAGCGTTCTGGAAGAGCCAGTCCGAGGCAGCCATGCGCGGCTCGGCATGGACATAGATGCGTGTGAAGGCATACGCCCAGGCAGTGCTGAGAAGGAGCACGCTTAAGCCGAGCACCGCGGCGAGCACCTTCCCCACCTTGAAGCCCTTCCCAGCGCTCCGTTTCAGGTCCCACAGGTCGAACACAAACCAGGCCGCCATCATGGCGAGCAGCGGGTAGATCGGCAGCTGGTAGCGCATGGTGGCGTTCCATTGGAGCGACTGCCAGATGAAATATCCCGCCGTCCAAGCCCACAGCAGGAGGTGCTGGCTCCAACCGCCTTTCAGGATGCGCCAGCCCATCCACAGGACACCCGCCCAAGCCAGGATGCCCAGCGGCAGACCGAGGCCCCAAACGGTCAGGTTCTGGAAGGAATAGAGATGCCCGCGCCGCGCCCACTGCAGGGCCCAAACCAGGTCGGCGTTCGGGCTCATTTCATTGAGCTGGCTGCGAATATTAGCAATCCAGTTCGCGTTGAGTTTGAGGCCGAAAAAGCCCGGCCCGCTGAACGCATACGGCTGGAAGATGCGGAAGGAGAGCAGAGAGAACACCGCGCCGATGATGCAATAGACCAGCGCCTGGCCGAGGAACTCCTCGAACGCTGAGCGGCCGGCAACCTGCCGGTCGGGAGCGGGGGAGACACTCCCCTCCCTACGGTGGGACTTGAAATAGCTGATAGCTAGCGCGGCAGGCAGCAGGAGGGCAGCCACCGCTGCATTGATCTTGGACGCAGTCGCCATGCCAAGGGCAACTCCGAACGCCGCGCTGAGCAGGAGCAGCCGATTGTGCAACAGCCGGACGAGGCTGGCCAAGAATCCGGTCCGCTGCGCCCCCACCGCGTTCTCCTCAAGCCTGGCACCCCACTCCCCGCTTCCAATCAAGGCCGCACAGTAGAGGGTCAGAAAAAGGAAAAAATTAACAAAGCTGTCGGTGGTGTAGAAATGCGACTGCTGGATTTGCATGACGGCGACGGCCGAGAAGGCAGCTGCCAGGAGGGCGACCCGACGCCGATAAAAGCGAGCCACGATTAAATACAGCAGCAGGATTGTGCCCAAGTCAGATACGGCCGCCATCTCCCGCCCGAACAGCCGGACTTCGCCCATCTGTCCCAGCCCCTGAGCCAGGTAACGCACCAGGAACAACGGCAGCGTCCCGTAGACATAACCGAGCTTGTTCGGGTTGAGGGTGGACTGATCCGTGTTGAAGTATTCTGCCAAGCTGTGCACCGGCTGTATGGCGTTTGTGACCCCCTCCATGAAATTTTCATCGGGGTGCTGATCTTGCAGCTGGCCCCAGTCCGCGCCCACGAAGCGGAAATAGGCCCCTATCAGCAAGACGCCGATCAGCAGGAGATCATACAACCAGGCCCATTTCTCATCGGGCGCTGAGGTGTGTGTATTGGTCATCCAGGCCTCTCCGCGCCGGTCATTTCGCCGGCGGCACGAACAAAATCAAGAAATCTTTGCCGACCATTTTCGTGGCCGAGTGGAAGGTGCTGGGCACGCCTTGGGGATACAACTGTTCGAGCTTTTGAGTATCGTCGGTATCCTCTGGTTTGACGATGAAGAGCTTCGCGCCTTTGACGTCCAGGGTCGTGCTGAAATCCTGCGGCCAGAGAGCAAAATCCCGGTTGGGGATGCCGGCCCAGACCCCTGGAAGGCGGGTGTCGACCCAGTAGGGGTAAGGCACGATCCAGGCGTTCTTGGTGCTCCCGTAGACCTGTGCAAATTGTTTGATCACGGCTCCCATCTCGGATGAGTTCCAGGATCCCTGCAAGAACTCCGTGTTATATTGATTGAAGACCAGATCGAAATTCTGATTCGCAGACCAGACTACCAGGAAAATGGCGACCACCCACATCAGCGCCGGGCCCGCCCGGCGGCCGATCCTGGAGCCGAGAGTTGTAAGCAGACCATCGAGCGCGATGGCTACGATGAGAAAGGTGGGTACGAATGCCCCGGCCGCCCGGTTCAGGGCCGGGTTCTCATCGGGGAAGGCCAGGGCCAGGATGGAGGGCAGCTGCAGCAGCGGGATCGAAACCAGCAGGAAGAGGTCCAGCCAATGTCGCTGGCGCAGATAGCGAATTAAAATAAGCAGGCTGCCGAGCAGGAACAGTGCCCCGGAGACCACATCCAGAGCAGGACGGTGGGTCACCGAATGGACCCAGATGTTCCCATCATCCCAGTTAAACATGCGCAGCGCATTCCAAGTATTGGATAGGAAGACCTGCCAGACCGGTCCATGAATGGGGTTGTCAGGCGTTCCCAGGCGGCTGAAGGCGCGCATCTCAAAAATATCGGGGTTCTCCTGCCAGTAGCGTGCGAGCGGCAGGAAGATGTAGAGCGAGGTCACCGCCAGGAGCGCCAGCCAGATCACGGCCTTCTGACGACTGCCTTGCGCCTGACGATGGAGCAGATACAGTCCGACAGCGATGACCACGACAATCGGCATGATGCGGAATGCAGTATAGCCGTGAAGCCCCATACCGAGGAACAGACCCGACAGGATGAAGTCATTGCGGCTGTGGGTGCGCAGCCCGCGGATCAGGTAGTAGAGGGTCGGGGCTACAAAAAGCGGGTAGAGCGTAAAACGCAGCCCAACCCGGCTGATGACATTGGGCCAGTAGGCGATGCCTGCAAAGAGCACCGTCAACAAGGCGATCCGTTTGTTGCCGAATTCCTTCCCAAGCAAGTACAAAAACGGCATGGTTGCCAGACCGGCCAGGACGGTGTCGATCTTCAGGCTCAAGAAGGACAGGCCAGTGCCGAAAATCCAGGCGACGGCCACTGTCAGGTACATCTGGATGGCCTCGCGGCCGGTGTTGCGCGGAAAAAAGATATGGGTCTGGCCCTGGGTGACGTCGTACACGTCCAGGAGCTTCTCGGCGTGATCACTGAAGGGTTCCGCGGGAACACTGTTGATACGGTAGACGCGGTAAAAGGTCACCAGGGCGACCACGGCCAGCACCAGTAGGCCCCAGCTCGTGAGGTTGAACTGCCAGGACCGCTGGGTGAAGAAGGACCGCACTCGTTTCCATATGCTGGCTGGTTGCGGGTGAGGCAGCCAGACCGCCCAGACGAAGGCCAGGGTCGCCAGGGCCCACAAAGTGACATTGAGAGGGGTAAACAGGTTGCCGGTGAACAGGAGGAAGGCAAAAATCGCCAGCGGGATGGACAGGATGAAGGGCAGACGCCGGACGGTGAGAGGCTCAGGATGCTCCTCGGAGGCCGGGAGATCGGCGATGGTCCACTCCTTGCGCAGGATCGCCCAAGCCAGGAAAGCCGCGCTGAGTAAATACAGGTATATGCCGACCGCCGCATGGCCGGGCGGTTCAAAGAGCCTCTGCCCGGCGAGTGCCAGGGCCAGCGCCAGGAGCGAGCGCCATGGCCACGGCCGGGGAGGAATTACGGCCTCCTGAGCTGCAACCGGAACGGGCACAGGCCCGGGCACGATCGGGGCCGGTTCGTTTTCGGGCGCTAGCGATGCGGCGGCCGCTGTTGGGGAGCCTCCCGGGCGCTCAGGGGTTGGCTCTGGGGGAAGTTCCAGCTTCTCCCCTCTCTTCCAAAACTTCAGCCGCGATTTGAGGTAATCAAGGATACTGGGTTCTTCATTCGGCATGGATGTCTCTCAATCATTCCAGAATGCAGAATGCGGTCTACCGCTTTTCGGCGATCACCATGATACTCTCACCCCAGCGCATTGGCAAGAAGACCAGCCCGGTTGTGGCCTGAATCCCGCCAGGAGCGCCAAAGAAGAGTTTCTGGAGCATTTTCGGGAACCGAGGGACGTACGGCACGTCCCAAAAACCATCTGCAAAGACACGCCGGACCTGCAGACCGGCCTCCTGGACCAGGGCCAACCACTCGGAGGGGGGTTTAAGGGAGATATGGGTAGGGTCCTGGTAACCGATCCAGGCGCTGCCTTTCCGGGGCTTGAGCAGGGAATCAAGGTTGGGCGTCGCCAGAATGAGGATCCCTCCCGGCAGGAGAAGGCGCCCCAGTTCGGCGATGGCCCTTTCCGGATGAGGCAGGTGCTCGACCACATGTTTGATGATAATCACGCCGAACATCCCGGTTCGGAAGGGGAGCTCTTCGGCGCTCGCCAGCAGTAAAGGGGTGTGTGGCGCGACCGGCCGGGACTGCTTCAAGGCCCAATGGTTGACATCCACGGCGTACGTTTGAAAAGTATTCTCCAGCTGGCCGACAAGATGCCCAAGGCCGGAGCCGATCTCCAGCAGGCGGGAACCGCGTCGGCCGTAGCGCCGCGCCAGGATGGCATAAAAGCGATTAGACCACCAGTACTGGCTGAATCTGGCAAACGAGACGTCCTGATAGGTATGACTGGAGAAGTAGGTTTCGTCGAAGGGCATGAGAATCGGGGCTAGGGCCTGCGAGCCACATAAAAGGTGAAGGTGCCGTCTTCGACCGGTTCCGTAGATGCGTAACCCCGGACGAAGCGCTCCGTGAACCATAGGTTCCAGCGGGTCGGGGCAAGGATCCAACACCCCGTAAGCTTGCGCGTCAGCAGCGCTGGCAGGCCGAAATAATGTCCCCATTCTAACACGCGCATGGCAGACGGGGAAAAGTAGTGCCAGGACCTCTCGAGACGGAATCCGGCCCGCTCCAGCCTTTTCTGCCACTCTTCCGGGCCATCGGCATGCTCGACCCGCGAGATCCGGCGGAACCAGTCCGTGTAGCGGTGTCCTAGAACGCGCCCCAAGGCAAGTTCGGACAGATAACGTTCGTTCGGTACACAGAAATAGAACGGGGCCCCCCGCTTCAGCACTCGTCCAGTTTCCTGGAGCACGGCATCGATATGCGGGATATGCTCGAGGACTGAATTGCTAAAGGCGCTGGCAAAATAGCCGGCTGGGAAGGGCGACCGGGCTCCATCCGCCTGAACAAGAAGCTTGTAGCACCCTCGGCCGGCGGCCTCATGGATCGGACCGGTCCAGGGATCCAACCCGACATCGATCGGACGGTCGAAGGTCAGGGAAGCAAAGTGGCCATCCCCGCACCCTATGTCGAGGGTGGGCGCGGGCAGATCCAGCCCCTGATAAAAGGAGGCCTCCACCGCGCGCACCAAGGCGCGAAAGTAGGGCAGCTCACGCAGATGAAGCCAGAGGTAGTCTTTCATCGCCGCGACTTCATCAATTGTCCAAAGAGCTTCTCGTATTCTGCAGCAATTACATCCGGATCATATTGAAGAGCAAGTGCAGCCTGTTCACAATGGTATTTCTGCCGGTCGGCCAGGACCTCAAGCAGTGCCTGGGCCAGGGCGGAAGGGTCACCGACCGGGATGATCTTGCCCATGGCATGCATTTGGACCGGACGGCGAACGCCCGGAAGATCAGAGGCCACGCACGGGACGTTGTTCATCATCGCCTCGACCTGTACCAGACCGAACGCCTCGGTCGAATTGAGCGAGGGGACGGTCAGGACATCCAGGTTGGGATAGAAAGCGGCCATCTGGGAAGGATTTAATACCCCTAAGAACCTCCAGTGTCCGGCCGCCTCGTAGGCACGGATGCGCGGCATCAGCCGGTCGGAATAAACCTGCTCCCCCAGGACATCCTGATACTGGCCCGCAAAAAGCACCTGAGCCTGCGGATATCTTTCCAACACGGAGGGCAGGGCTTCCAGCAGCACCTCCACACCTTTCTCGGCTGCGAAGCGGGTCGCCATGCCGATCACCGGGTGCTGCTCCCGGGTGCGATGTTCCCGCGCGAAGGATTCGACCGCGCCCGGATCGGCGGGAGGTAACTCAACCGGTGGAAGCAGGGGGGTCAGTTTGTTCCTGTAGCGCGAAAGGTAGCGGGAATGATCCGCATAATCCTGGGTGTAGGTGACAAGATGATCAGAGAGGAGTGCAGCGGTGTTATTCTGGAATTGGACCACCAGGTTCACCAGGCGGTTGAGGATCCCCGGTGGCAACAGCAGATCGCAGTGATAGGTCAGGACCGCCGGTTTCCCGAACAGGCGGGCCCGAAAAGCCACACCGGGGGCATCGAATTGCGGCAGGTGCAGCTGGACCACATCATGCTCCCAGACCAGCTTGGTCGATACCAAGCCGAAGGTAGGGGACAGAACACCCTTGCTGACACGTAAGGCTACCGGGAGGCGGATGACCTTCACACCATCCAGCTGCTCCTGGCTCGGCAGGGAGCGTTGGTACTGGGTAGTCAGCACGGTGACCTGGTGGCCGCGGCGGACAAGGGCGCGCGCCAGCCGCTCGGCATAAATGGTCAACCCAGAAGTGTGCGGACGATAATAAGTGAGGACAGTCAGAATTCGCATGCTGACTCAATGGGAGGAGTTGGAATTCGTGAGGGTTATATCGCAGTACAGGTCAGCCGGAACGCAGTCCACACACTCCAGTTGAAGCGTGGCATGGCCGATTCCATACCTCTCGCTCAGAATCCGGTTGACCTCAGCTTGGATCTTCGCCCCAGCGCTGATCGGGATGTCATCGGTGACGAGATGGGCAGAGAGGGTCCTCAGGCTGAGGGTGAGGCTCCAGACGTGCAGGTCGTGGACCCCGCGCACCCCCTCCACGGCGCGGATATCCTTCAACATGGCTTCCACGTCGAGGTCGGGCGGAGTGGATTCCATCAGGATATTCAGCGAGGCGCGCACAATGCCCCAGGCATTCCACAGGATGAGCAGGCCGATCAGGAGGCTCACCAGCGGGTCGATCCAGTTCAGGCCGGTCAAGCGGATCACCACCCCGGCGACGACCGCCCCCAACGATGACAGGACATCGCCCATCAGGTGCAGGAAGGCACTGCGTACATTCAGGTCGCTTCGGCTGCCGCGTTCGACCATCCAGGCTGTCGCCAGGTTGACGCCGATACCAACCGCCCCCACACCGATCAGGATACCTGAAGCGACCCGCGGAGGAGCGACCAGGCGGCGGTATGCCGTATAAAAGATTCCCAGGGCAATCAGCACCAGGAGGGTTGAATTGATCAGCGCGGCCAAGATACCGGCGCGATGATATCCAAAGGTTTTGCCGCGGTTCGCAGGCTGGATCGTGAGGTTCAGCGACCCGCCTGCCAGTGCCAGGGCGATCACGTCGGTGAAGTTGTGTGCGGCGTCGGTCAGCAGGGCCAGGCTGTTAGCGAACCACCCGGCAGCCAGCTCGACCACGACGAATAGGGCCGTCAAACCCAGGGAGAGCCGGAGTCGGGTGACGGTCTTTTTAGTTTCTGACGTGAAATGAGTATGGACAGGCGTCATAGGCAACAACGCACCGATTATAATGCACACATTAACATATTTGGCGCAAAGGGCCCTCCCCTTGAGCCAGGTTTAAATAGGCAAAGAATGTTAGAATCGCAAAGTCCATTCAAAGCACCCTGCCATTCTGCAAGAGGTCAAGCTTATGCCCAACCGCAACCGTTCGAAGAGAAGCAAACGTTCCCAGCAATCCAACCGCAGGAGAAACCTGATCTGGATCGCGGCTGTCCTGATCGTTCTGGTAGCCATTGCCATTCTCTATTGGCTCCTGTTCTTGAAGAAATCGGCCGCAGCGCCGACTTCGAACACCGGTCAGATGCCGGCCCTCGTGGGAACCAAGCAGTACTCCGCCGCGCCGCCGATGCTGATCGACAAGACCAAACAATACTTCGCCACGGTCACGATGGCCAAGGGCAGCGAGTTTGTCATCCAGCTCTATCCCGACAAGGCACCCATCACCGTCAACAGCTTCGTATTCCTGGCCCGCCAGGGTTTCTTCAACGGGGTCACCTTTCACCGCGTCATCCCGGGCTTCATGGCTCAGGGCGGTGACCCGACCGGCACAGGGTCGGGAGGTCCAGGCTACCAGTTCATCAACGAGGACAATGACTTGAAATTCGACAAGGCCGGGGTTGTCGCCATGGCGAACGCCGGCCGTGACACCAACCGCAGCCAGTTTTTCATCACCTACGGACCGCAGGCGTACCTGAACGGTGGCTACACCATCTTCGGACAGGTCGTGAGCGGCATGGATGTGGTGAATGGGATCACGCCGCGCGATCCCACCCAGAACCCCACCTTCACCGGTGACGCCATCGCGACGATCACGATCTCGGAAAAATAGTCCTGCCACCTCAGGCGAGCCGCCACCTTTCCCCGTCGGGGCAGGCGGTTGACCATGATCGGTTTAGAAGCGACACCCTGCCATTCATACAGGGTGTCGCTTCATTAAATAGTATCATTTGCCTGGAGCAAGAGTCCTATTATCAGAATTGATGTTTGTTCTGGCTCACCCAATCGAAAAGGCGCCGGACCCCTTCTTCCACGCCGATCTTCGGTGTCCAGAGCAGCTCCCGCCCGGCCTTGCGGATATCGGCCACAAAGACCTTCTGGTCCCCCGGGCGCCAGTCCCCACGCGAAACTGGGATCTTCTTTCCAAGCAACTTTTCCAGCATCGGCCCGAATTCGGTCCAGATCGAGATCACATTCTGCGGTCCACCCCCCAGATTGAAGACCTGGCCCTGGACCGCCTCGATCTTCGCGACTGCCGCGTCATAGGCATCCAGCAGATCATCCACATAAAGCACGTCCCGCACCTGCTTGCCATCCCCGTAGATGGTGAGTTTCCGGCCGGTCACGGCTGCGATGATCATCCAGGCGACCCAGCCTTGATCTTCCACCCCCCACTGGCGCTGGCCATAGATGCAGCTCTGGCGCATGACCACCGTGGGGAGGTCGTAGATGCGGTGATAATCGCGGACGTATTGGTCAGCGCTGCCCTTGCTGCATCCATATGCAGAATGAAAATCCAGTGGCTGGGTTTCCGGGCAGCCCAGGGGCAGGTCGGCGTAGCGCCAGCGGGTTGCCGCTTCTTCGACCGGCACATCCTCCATGCCACCGTAGACCTTGTTGGTGGAGGCATACAGCACGATCGGCTTATGTCCGGAGAGCCGCGCCGCCTCCAAAACGTTAAAGGTCCCCAGGGCATTGATCTCAAAATCCTCACGCGGGTTCGTGATCGAGGTCGTGACCGCCACCTGGGCGGCCAGATGGACGATGACCTCCACTCGGCGCACACTGTCCGCCAGGAGCATCGCGTCGCGCACGTCCCCAACCACCATACGAAAGGCGTTCTCTCCGAAAGATTCCCTCAACCAGGTCAGGTTGCGCGCCGCACCCACGCGGCTGAGGTTATCGTAGATGGTCACCTGGTCGCCGCGTTCCAGCAGACGACGGACATAGTTTGAGCCGATAAACCCGGCTCCCCCAGTAATCAGATAATTACGCCCCATAACTCCTCCTTATGTTAACTGGCTGGCGGTTGCCCGGCTTCCTGACGGCCTCGCAGCTGGCGATAGATCCCCATCAGGGTTTCCCCTTCCGCGGCGAGGAAGTATCCCCCCAGGGCGCCGGTGATCGCGTAGTTGATCACATGGGCAAGGATGGCAATCGCCACCGAGGCGCCCGGGTCATGGCTGACCAGCGTCAGCGCACCCCCTAGGGCAGCCTCATAGATCCCGACCGCACCCGGCGCCGAGGGGACGGCGCCTCCCAAGGCTGCTGCGCTGATACCAAACATGGCCCACGCGATCGGGGCACCTGGTATGAAAGCCAGCACCATGATGTAAAACTGAGCCACCCCCACGGCCCAGTTCAAGGCCATCCAGAGCACTGCACGCAGGAAAAGCCAACCGTCCGTGAGGATCTCCAACCCGGAAAAGAGCGGGGATAGAAATCGGCCGCCCTGCTCTTGCAGCTTTGGCCAGCGAGCGCTGACGCGGTTGAACAGGTCAAGGGCCAACTCGCGGTTGCGGGCCAGCCAGTAGAGGAAGCCCAGCCCCAGGACTACCAGGATGCCGATGACCAGGGCAATTTGCTTCGCATGGGAGGTCGCAACTACGAACGGGACGGCCAGAAGCAGGACGATCACCGTAAAGCCGAAATCCAGGGCCCGCTCGATGACCACCGTCGATAGGACTTGCATGAAAGCCAGATTCGCTTTACGGCCCAACAAAAATGCTTTCGCGATCTCGCCCAACCGGAACGGGAGCAGGTTATTGATCATGTACCCTTCACACAGGGTGGAAAAAACCTGCAGATAAGAAGCCTTTTTCTGAAGCAGGGTGCGCCAGACGATCCCGCGCACTGCCAGCCAGGTCCACGAGGTGATGAGAGCCAGCAGGATCAGGCGGTAATCCGCATGCTGGAAGGCTTTCACCAGGCGGTTCAGGCCCACCAGCCACAGGACTATGGCGATCATGACCAGGCTGATGATCACGCCGGGCAGCCAGCGGCGGGCGCCTTTCCAGAATTGGCTCACTCTTCCTCCAGGCGCAGGACCGCCATGAAGGCTTCCTGTGGAATCTCAACATTGCCGATCATTTTTAAGCGTTTCTTGCCCTTCTTCTGCTTTTCGAGCAGCTTTTTCTTGCGGGTGATGTCGCCCCCGTAGCACTTGGCCAGGACATCCTTGCGGGTGGCCCGGACATTCGCGCGGCTGATAACCCGGCCGCCTGCGGAGGCCTGTATAGCCACATCGAACAGCTGGCGCGGGATGAGCTCTTTGAGCTTGGTGATGAAGCGCTGCCCTTTGTGGTATGCATCATTTTTATGAACAATGGTCGCCAAGGCATCGACCGGTTCGCCATTGACCAGGATCTCGAGCTTCTCGAGGTCATCCCTGCGGTACCCGGCCAGCTGGTAATCCAGGGATGCATAGCCGCGCGTCCGGCTCTTGAGGTCATCAAAAAAGTCCACAATGATCTCGGAAAGCGGGATCTCGAAGTTCAACTGCACCCGGTGAGGCGCCGGATACTCCTGGCTTTTGTAGATGCCGCGCTTCTTCGTGACCAGGTCCATGATCGGTCCGTAATACTCGGTCGGCGTAATGATCTCGATGTTCATCCAGGGTTCGCGGATCTCCTCGATGGTCGACTCCTCCGGCAGCTCGGCGGGGGAATCGACGATGAGGGTCGTCCCATCCCTCAGCAGGACTTCGTAAGCCACAGTCGGAGCGGTAAAGACCATGTCCAGGTCGTACTCGCGTTCCAGCCGCTCCTGGATAATTTCCATGTGGAACAGACCCAAGAATCCCGCCCGGAATCCGTATCCGAGCGCCTGAGAGGTCTCCGGTTCAAAGGTCAGGGAGGCATCGTTCAATTGTAGTTTATCTAGAGCTTCGCGCAGGTTCTGGTAATCTTCGGCCTCGGAGGGGTAGATCCCGGCAAAGACCATCGACTTGGGGTGGCGATAGCCAGGCAGGGGATGCGCAGCCGGGCGCAGGGAGCTCGTGACCGTGTCCCCGACGCGAGCCTCATGGACAGTCTTCAGACCGGTCGCAATATACCCAACCTCTCCAGCGGAGAGGCCCTCGATCGGTTTGAGGGTAGGGGCGAAGATTCCGACCTCAATCGGTTTCACCTCCGTCCCGGTGGCCATCATGCGCAGGGTATCCGAGGCGGTCACCTGTCCCTCCATCACCCGCACATAAGCGATGACCCCCTTATAGGAGTCATAATGCGAATCGAAAATGAGCGCCCGCAGAGGGAGTCCGGCATCGCCTTTCGGAGGCGGGACGTTCTGTACCACGGCCTCCAGCACCTGATCGACATGCGTGCCATCCTTGGCCGAGATGCGGATGACCGATTGAGAGGCCACCCCCAGCAGACTGCCGATATCCTCGGCGACCTCGTCAGGACGGGCGGAGAGCAGGTCGATCTTGTTGATGACGGGGACGATCACCAGGTCGGCCTCCAGGGCCGCATACAGGTGCGCCAGGGTCTGCGCTTCGATGCCCTGGGTGCAGTCGACGACCAGGATGGCTCCTTCACAGGCATTGAGGGCCCGGCTGACCTCGTAACCAAAGTCCACATGCCCAGGGGTATCGATCAGATTGAGCTCGTAGGCCTGGCCATCCTTCGCTGTGTAATTCATCCGCACGGCGGAGGCCTTGATGGTGACCCCTTTTTCCCGCTCCAGGTCCATAGTATCCAGGATCTGCTCGGTGGTATCGCGGTCCGGGACCGTACCGGTCAGGTGCAGCAGCCGGTCGGCCAGCGTGGATTTTCCATGATCGACATGCGCGATGATGCAAAAATTGCGGATCTGGGAGGTCATAGGCTTTAAGCCGTTAAAGTATAACCGATATAGCGTGCTGAAATGGAATCGCTTAGAGCCAGCGGAAAATCCAATCGGCTTCCCGCTTCGATCATGACACCCTACTGAACGGGATGAACAGATGGTTTATAATCGATCAGACAAAGGAGTGAAGCATGACGAAATATATCGGGATTCTAACCGCCGGAGGCGACACACCGGGGATAAATGCGGCTCTGCGGGGAATAGGAAAATCGGCGCGCAGCAAGAATATCCAGTTGATCGGTTTTTATGACGGCTTCCACGGGCTTTTGCATGACCGCACCTTGCTTCTGGATGAGAAGGCGCTTTCCGGGATCCTGACCATCGGGGGGACGATCCTGGGCACCAGCCGGGACAAGCCGAACCGGATGCCGGTCGGTGGGCAATTCTTGGACATGACGGATGCCATGGTAGAGAATTACAAAAAACACCACCTGGACGTGCTGGTGTGCATCGGTGGCGGCGGAACCCAGAAGAACGCCTTCCGCTTGATGCAAAAAGGGCTGAACGTGATCACCCTGCCCAAAACGATCGATAACGACGTGGCGAAAACGGATATAACCCTGGGATTTAATACTGCCCTGGGGATCGCCACGGACGCCATCGACCGGCTGCACTCCACCGCCCACAGCCACCACCGCATCATCCTGGTTGAGTTGATGGGACACAACGCAGGCTGGCTGACCCTCGGCGCAGGCATCGCGGGCGGAGCGGATGTGATCCTGATCCCTGAGATCCCCTATGCCACCGAGAAGGTCGCCGAGGCGATCATGGAACGCTCCCGGGGAGGAAAACGGTTCAGCATTGTGGCGGTCTCTGAAGGCGCCATGACCAAAGAGGATGCAGCCGTCTATGGCGAGCTGCTGGATCAAAAAGGCTCAGCCAATAAACCTTCCGAAAAGGAAAGCCTCAACACCCAGCTGTCCGAATTCCAAAGCAGCCAGACCGGAAAGACCATGCGTCTGGCACAGAAGCTGGAATCTCTGACCGGTCTGGAATCGCGCGTCACGATCCTGGGTTATGTACAGCGCGGGGGTACCCCTTCAGCGATGGACCGTCTGATTGCAACACAGCTGGGCGCCGCGACCACGGATTTGATCGCTTCCGGCGAGGCCGGAATGATGGTCGCTATCAAAAATGAAAAAACCGTTCCGGTGCCCCTGAAAGATGTGGTCGACAAGCGCCGCACCGTACCGCTGGATCACAACTGGGTGGAGATGGCCCGCCAGGTCGGCTCCTGCCTGGGGGACTGATTCCCCTCTCCAAAGCCGGGGCCGCCTCCTGCCGCAGGTCTACCGGGGAAGAACCTCTCCGGGAATGGTTAGAACGCTCTCGACCAGTTCTGTTAATTGACCCCCGCCTGCTGTGGAGGGGGAAAGATGCGCCAAAAACTCAACATTGCCCTTCGGCCCCCGCAGCGGCGAACGGAGGAGCCCACCCACCCGCCACCCGGTCGATTGGGCAAAAGTCATCACCTCCAGGAGCACCTGGCGATGCACGGCAGGGTCGCGGATGACCCCCTCTCCTTTGGCGGATTGGGAACGTCCGGCTTCGAACTGCGGTTTAATCAAGGCGATCACTTCCCCATCGGTCTGCAGCCAGTTCTTGACCACTGGCAGCAACAATTTCAGGGAAATGAAGGCGGCGTCAACCGTCACCAAGGATATCCTCTCCGGCAGGGACTCAAGAAAACGGGCATTGGTCTCTTCCATGACGATCACGCGCGGATCTTGTCGCAACTGCCAATGCAACAGGCCTTTGCCCACATCGATGGCATACACCTTGTCGGCGCCGTGCTGAAGAAGACAATCGGTGAAACCCCCGGTCGAGGCGCCCACATCCGCACAGACCTTGCCGGCCACCTCGATCCGGAAAGCGGTCAGCGCTGCCTCCAGCTTTTCCCCGCCACGCGAGACAAAGCGGGGTCCGCCCTGCAGTTCCAGGCCTGCTTCAGGGGAAACCGGGGCCGACGGCTTTAGGACGAGCTGGCCGTCCACTCGTACCTGACCAGCCATGACCAAGCGCTGCGCCTGCGTCCGGCTCTCGGCCAGACCGCGCTCCACCAGCAAGAGGTCCACCCGCACCTTTTTCACGAATTAATTGTAACACTGGGACATGACCTCTTGGAGCCCGCCACAAGCCATGCTGCTTTACCCTTGGGGCACGTCTCGGTAGCGGCAGTGGTAAAGGTGGCCTTATCGTTGGCTTATGACGGATCAACCCTGGGGGAATATTGCGCGGGTTCATCACTAGTAGTACAATTGTTCTAAGATGATCCGCACGCATTTCTTCCCCTGTCGTTTACCCAAGGCCCAGGCCAATTCTCTGAATCAAGAGAGTGGGCGCATCTACACCGCCACAATGGTCGAGCACTTCCGCATCTATCGGCAGACCGGC
>JBEKFY010000021.1:0-67553 GCA_050013095.1 Anaerolineales bacterium
TGGGAACCCGCCCCAAGTCGAGGATGATTTCAAGCAGGTTGTCGTAATCATTGGCTTGATGGACGGCCACGACGATATTCTGTGGTAGCACCCCTAAAAGAGCGTCGAGGTCGTCGGTGATTCTCAATTGGGTCATACGATCGTTATATCACTTTTTACTCGGGAAATCTTCGCTGGTCGCGGTACGCGCCACCGGCGCGGCCGGTTTGACCAGCACTTTTTCCATCGAATTAACCACCTGTTCGGATTTTTGCAGCTTCGCCAGGTGCTTGACCAGCACAGCCTGCTGGGGGCCAACCTGTCCGCCCATGTCTTCCAGCACCGACTCGAGCCAGGCCTGGTAGGAACGCACACAAACGTACACCGGCCGCCGGGTGGCCCGGCCAAAGGCGGATACCAGGGCGCTGAGCTGGGGCATGCATTCGCAATCGGGTGGGACAAACGGCTGGAGCCAGACACCCGCGGGGCCGCTGATCACCCGGGCATAGGCCTGCAGATCTTGACCTGAACGGCAGATCAGTCCCTCGGCCTGTTTGGGCAGTATCTCGATCGGCTGAAGCAGGGCCGGGATGATCTGGTTGTGGAGCGACTGGACCGCGGGCCAGTCCACCGATTCAACCGGGCGCCAGACGACTGACTTCCCTTCCGTTTTCGGAACTGCCATCTTCCAGATGCGCTGCCAGGCGAACATGGAGAACCCGGCTTGCCGCAGCGGACGCATGGCCGGAGCCCCCTCGTCCACCTCGGCCAGCAGATGGAAGGCCCCCCACGCCCCGGCCTGTGTGGCCAGCGCTTCCACCAGAGGGATGACCTCTGCCTCCGCTTCTTCGGCTGGGGCGAGGAATGTCAGACGGGCGGAGGCTTCGCTCTCTATCAGGGTCACCTGCCCCATCAGGGAATGGCCGTTTTCCGAGGCGATCGCGGTGTAGCTGAACCGGCGCGGGTTCAAATAGGAGAGCAGGGCGACCGGGCCAAATGGGTTGCCGCGCGTCAGCATCCGGGCGCTATCCAGCGACAAGAGCGAACGGCGATACCGGACCAGCGTGGGAAGGTCGAGCAGATCGAGAGGGCGGACGGTCATAACCTATGCTGCCAACGCCAAAAAGTACTCATGGAACCGGGTATCGGCGGTCAGTTCAGGGTGAAAGGAGGTGGCCAGCATTTTTCCCTGCTGGGCAGCTACGATGCGCCCATCTGCCAGAGAGCAGAGCACCTTGGCCTCCCCGTGCACCGCCTCGATGATCGGGGCACGGATAAAAATGGCATGGAAGGGGCCGCCTTCACTGGCGTTTTTTTTCAGCGCGCCGATGTCCAGGTCCGCTTCGAACGAATCCACCTGGCGGCCGAAGGCGTTGCGTTCTACGGTAATATCCATCAGGCCAAGCAGGGGCTGGCTGCGGCGGACATCCTTCGACACGAAGATGGCTCCGGCACAGGTGCCCCAGATGGCGTGCGCCCGGCCGAACTTGCGCAACGGTTCCAGCAGGCCAAAGTCCTCCGAGAGTTTTCCGATGGTGGTGGATTCTCCGCCGGGAATGATCAGGCCGTCCAGCCCATCGAGATGGACGGGTAGGCGTACTTCGGTGGTTTCTGCGCCAAGGCGCCTGAGCATCACGATATGTTCGGCAAAATCACCCTGGATAGCGAGGACTCCGATTTTTGGCATAGTTCGTGTCACCAGCCTCGCCCGGCGATCTTCTCCAATTCGGGCATGGTGGCTACGCTGCGCCCCACCATCGGCTCCCCGAGATTTTTGCTGACCTCGGCCAGGATGGATGGGTCGTTGTAATGGGTCACGGCCTTGACGATCGCGGCGGCGCGCTTGGCCGGGTCTCCGGATTTAAAGATGCCCGAGCCTACAAAGACTCCGTCCACCCCGAGCTGCATCATCAAGGCTGCATCTGCCGGAGTGGCCACACCGCCCGCGGCGAAGTTGACCACCGGCATCCGTCCGAGCTGCTTGGTCTCCCGGACCAACTCGTAAGGGGCGCCAAGCTCCTTGGCGAAGTGCATCAGCTCCTCGTCGGCCATGGTCGTCAGATGCCGGATCTCGTCCAGGACGGCGCGAGCGTGGCGGACGGCCTCCACCACGTCTCCGGTGCCGGCTTCCCCCTTGGTGCGGATCATGGCCGCGCCCTCTCCGATGCGGCGCAAGGCCTCGCCCAGGTTACGGCAACCGCACACGAATGGGACTTTGAAGGGATGTTTGTTGATATGATGTTCTTCGTCCGCCGGGGTCAGCACTTCGGACTCGTCAATGTAGTCCACCCCGATCGCTTCCAGGATCTGCGCCTCGACGAAATGCCCGATGCGGCACTTGGCCATCACGGGGATGGTGACGGTATCCATGATCTTGAGGATCAACTCGGGATCCGACATGCGGGCAACGCCGCCCTGGGCACGGATATCGGCGGGGACGCGCTCCAGCGCCATGACCGCGCAGGCACCGGCCTCTTCGGCAATCTTGGCGTGCTCAGGAGTGACCACGTCCATGATAACGCCACCTTTAAGCATTTGAGCCAGTCCCTTTTTAACTGCGAACGTGCCAGTTTGTTGTTCCATATGCTTCGCTCCTTAATTGAAACGTCTAAGTCGATTCTACCACGCTGACGCCCCGCAGGGCGAGCGCGGGCTTGACAAAACAGCCAATTGGTATACAATTAGTACAATGATACAATTATACAATGCTACAATGATACAATCGGGTGCCCATGAACCTTGAAATCGACTTCCGCTCCGGCCTCCCGATCTATCATCAGATCGTGGAGAGGATCCGCGAAAGCATCGCAGCCGGGCGCTTGAAACCCGGCGACCAGCTCCCGACCGTGCGTGCCCTGGCCACGGAGCTGCGGGTGAATTTCAACACCATCGCCCGCGCTTACCGGATTCTGGATGAAAGCGGCATTATCTCGACTCAGCAGGGGCGCGGCACGTATATCCTCGAGCTGCCGCCGCCTCAGGTGACAGAGGGCATGCGGAAGAGGGCCCTGCAGGCCCTGACCTACCGCTATCTACAGGACGCCTCCCGACTGGGAGGAAAACCTCAAGAGATCAGCCGGGTTTTTCAGGACCAGGTTGCGAAATGGCGCAAGTCCGGCGGCCTGACCAATCCTGAGACCGGTTCCCAGGAATCATGAAAAGGAGAATCCCATGAGCCCGATCCCTGTTTCCAAAGATCAAAACCCGCGACCCCAGGGCCGCCGTCGGCCCGATCAGCACATCTCCGGAGTCGCTGGTGCGCTTTTTGTCATTTGCGTGCTCGTGGCTATCCTGGGGGGTATCTGGTTGTCTCATAAAGGGATCCTGAGTGATACCTGGACCACGGCCTGGACCGTCGTTTGGAGCCTGCTCGGTATCTATATCCTGTTCGCCCTGAAAACCGCTTCGCAATGGGAAAAGGCTGTCCTGCTGCGTCTGGGCAAGTTCCATAAACTGGCCGGGCCGGGCGTGTTCTGGATGGTCCCAATCATCGACACCCTGGCGAACTGGATTGACCATCGCGTCATGGTCACGCCCTTCTCCGCTGAGAAGACGCTGACCAAGGATACTGTGCCGGTTGACGTGGATGCGGTCCTGTTCTGGGTCGTCTGGGATGCGGAAAAGGCCGCCCTCGAAGTGGCGGACTTTCGGGCGGCCATTGCTTGGGCTGCTCAGACCGCTCTGCGCGAGATCATCGGCCAGATGACCCTGGCGGATATACTGATCGGCCGGGCCAAGATGGACGCTGATCTGCAGAAGATCATCGATGACCGCACCACGCCGTGGGGCATCACCGTGCAATCGGTTGAGATCCGGGACGTGGTCATCCCGCCCGCCCTGGAAGATGCCATGTCCCGCCAGGCCCAGGCCGAACGGGAGCGCCAGGCGCGCGTCATCCTGGGCGAATCCGAGAAACAGATCGCCATTTCCTTCTCGGAGGCGTCCGAGGCCTATATCCACAACCCGACCGCCTTACATCTGCGGGCTATGAATATGCTCTTTGAGGGCTTGAAAGAGAAAGGCGCCCTGGTCATCGTCCCCAGCAGCGCCATCGACACCATGAACCTGGGCGGTCTGAGCGGCATGGTCTCACTGGCCCAACAGAATCTGCCCCAAGAGAAAAAATAGGTGGTCCGGCGGCCCAGAGGCGAGTTGTTAGCCCATTCCTCATGGGTGTAGGTATTTTGGTGCCAAAGAGCAGAAAACGCGAGAGACAAGGCGCCATTGGATATGGAAAATCTCATGATAGAAGTGAATGATCTTCGCCGCACATTCAAAGAGATCGAGGCGGTCGCGGGCATCAGTTTCAGTGTGCAGCGAGGGGAGATATTTGGCTTGCTGGGTCCGAACGGCGCGGGCAAGACAACCACCATCCGGATGCTCACCGGCCAGATTGACCCGAGCGGGGGCCGCGCCCGCGTGGCCGGCTGCGATATCGTGGAAGACCGGGCGCAATTGAAAGCACTCATCGGGGTGGTGTTCGAGGACCAGAATCTGTACGAGCGGCTTTCCGCACGGGAGAATTTACGCTTCAATTGCTGGCTCTATAACCTGCCCGAGAAGCGTATCGACGAGGTGCTCGACCTCGTCAGCCTGCGAGAGCGAGCTAAAGACCCCGTACGGACGTTTTCGACCGGCATGAAGCAGCGTCTGATGGTCGCCCGGGCCCTGGTGCACCGGCCGCCAGGTGCTGTTCCTGGATGAACCGACCCGAGGGCTCGACCCGATCTCTGCTCGTGATATACGGGGCATTATCGATCAACTGCGCCAGGAAGGGACAACCATCCTGTTGACCACGCACCTGCTCGAAGAGGCCGACCAGCTCTGTCAACAGCTCGCGTTCATTGTCGGTGGCCACCTCGTCGCTGGCGGTGCGCCGCGCGACCTGAAGCTCTCCCACGGCAAACGGACGATGGTACTGACACTTGCCGACTCGAAAAACACCAGCCGCTTGCCAGAAACCACGCTGCGCATGGATGATCCCGCGGATCAGGTGCGTCTGGCGGAACTGATGGCGCAGGGCAAGGTGCGCTCTATCCATTCCCAGGAAGCTACGTTGGAAGAGGTATTCATCCAGGTTGCTGGCATTCGCCCGGCGTAATAGAGGAGGCTGCTGATGCACCTACGCGCCATATGGGCGATTGCCCGCAAGGACGCCCTCGATCTCTGGCGGAACAAATCGACGCTGGGAGGACTGCTCTTCCCGATTCTCCTTTCGTTGCTTTGGCTGCTGATCGGCAAAATAATCGGCAATTCCAGCACGGATATCCTGGTCTACAATCCCGGAAACTCGGACATTGCCCAGGTAGTGGTCGCTGCATTCCCGAATTCCCGCGTGACCCAGTCCGGTTCGGCTGGGGATGTCACCGCCGCGTTTGGCGCTAGCGGCACGCCTGCGACCACCCGCTATTCGGTCGGGCTGATCGTCCCCGCCGACTTTGACGACAGCTTGAGCTCCGGCAGCCGGCCGAAGCTGCAGTTGTATCTGGATGGAAATACCGTAAATGCTCAAACGGAAGCGCTGATCCAGGCTGCCATTGCCAATTACAGCCGCACCATAGTCAGTCCACAGCCGCCGGTCGATCTCACCACAACCGTGATCAATCCGTCCCCCAAAATAAACGCGGGTGTGGCGCTGGCAAAGGTCTATGTTCCGCTGGCATTACTGGTTTCGTTGATCGTGGGCACGACCTTCATGCCTCAACTCCTGATCGAAGGGAAGGAAAAGAAGACCTTGCGCATGCTCATGGTCACACCGGTGTCCTTTGAAGACGTGCTCATCGGAAAGCTCCTGGTGGTCCTGTTCTACCAGCTTGTCCTCACGGCGGTGGTGCTGGCCATTCAAGGCGCCTTTACCGGGCAAATCGCGCTCGTGCTGCTCTACGGGCTGCTCGGCGGATGTTTCAGCCTGGCGCTGGGCCTGCTCTTCGGCGCAGTTTTCAATACGGTCAGCGCCGCCGCGGCGGTCGGTCGAAGGTCCGGTGATGATCATTTACATCCTAGGCGGCATTTTTGTCGGCCCATTAGGACAGTTGCTGAGTAGCAGCCCGGTCACACGCATCGCCAGGCTCCTGCCGACTTACTATATCGCTGAGGGCGTGTCGAACGCCTCGCAGAACCTAGGCTCCCTCGGCAGCAACCTGCTCGACCTCTACGTGATCCTGGTCAGCACCCTTCTACTGCTCGCCGTGTCTGCCTGGGCGCTGCGCCGCCAATCGGCGGTAGCCGCCACCATCTAGATGCGGGCGCGCCTCTCGGAGTACCGGCGCGTGCTTGGACCTGGCAGCCTTTCATCTGCAGGCCAGGAATAAGCATTTCGAGGGCTTGTAAGGGAGGAACGCCCTGATGATCGTCCCCAGCCGAGCCATGGCACGATGAGGTAGGGCGGCCTGCGTGGCGTGGACTTGCTGGCCTCGCAGAACTGGCGCGGTCGGGTTTCACGTGAAACCTCGTGCGCCGCGGCGGAACCCGGGCGAGGCGGTGGGCGTCAAGAAGATCCTCCACTTCGTTCTGCTGCACAGCCCCGTGCTTCGGGTCCAACCGGATGGCGATTTCGCCCTGATGGTCCGACAGGGCGACCCGGGGAGTGTGTTGGGCCTGGGTCCCGCCGAGTAGGCACCCTCCTCTCCGGCCTGGCCGCTATCCGGATTGTTCCGCGAAGGCAAAGTGCCTCCTCCCCCATGTTTCACGTGAAACTTTCGGGGCTGGCCACACGGGCTGTCACCCGTGCCGGATGGGAGCGAGGGTGGGGGCGGTCTGCTGATTGAGAACATTTGTTCTATTTTAATTGGGGATTGTCTCTTCCCCACTTTCGGGCTAAACTAGGGAAGAAAAGGTGGCTATGCCCGATTCCAAACCCGAACTGCGCTACATGGCTGAACAGCTGGCCCGTCTGATCGAGGTCAGCGTCACGCTCAACTCGACCCTCAACCTGGATGAATTGCTGCAGTTCATCATCCGAACCGCAGCCGAAATCCTGGACTGCGAGTCCGTCTCGATCCTCCTGTATGACGATAAACGCTGCACCCTGGTCTCGGCGGCCGCCACCGGTGCGGACCCGCAGCAGCTGTCCGGGACCCCGGTGCCCTTGGATGGCAGCCTGGCAGGGATCATTTTCCGGGACAATCGGACCATGATCCTGTCCGATATGCAGAACGATCTGCACGCCTTACCGTTTCTGTCGGAGCACGTCTCATTCGATGTGCACAACCTGCTGGGTGTGCCCATGCGCATCCGGGACAACCCGACCGGCGTCCTGGAGGCTCTCAACAAACGCCATGGGACATTCGAGGAGGGCGACGCCGACATCCTGTCCGTCATCGCTTCTCAGGCGGCGGTCGCCATCCACAACGCCAGCCTGGTCAAGGCGCTGCAGGATGCTTACGATGACCTGCGTACCGCGGATGAGTTGAAGACCAACTTCCTCGCCCTCGCTTCGCATGAACTGCGCACCCCGCTGGGGATTATTATCGGATATGCCACTTTCCTTCAGGAAGAATCGCAGGGCGAACTGTCGGACCATGCCAAAGCGGTGTTGAACGCCGCCATGCAGATGCGCGCCCTGGTGGATGCGATGACTAACCTGGATACGCTCCGCTCCAGCGAGATGGTCATGCACCGTCTGGTCGTCCCCATCCAACAAATCCTGCGCTCTGCTCATGGGGAGATCAAGACCCTGGTCGAGGCCAAGAACCAGAAAGTGGTCCTGGATTTGCCGGACAAACCTCTGCCCATCAAATGCGATCCGGAAAAATTGGCCTCGGCCTTTGTCAACCTGCTTGACAACGCGGTCCGCTTCACGCCGGAAGGCGGGACGATCATGCTGGGCTCGATGCTCCAGCCCGGCGGCGAAGTCCTGGCGTGGGTGCAGGACAATGGAGTCGGCATCCCGCGCGCGGACCTGAAGCGGATCTTCACCGAGTTTTACCAGGTCGAACCGCATACTACCCGCCATCACGACGGGATGGGGATCGGTTTGTCGATCGCCAAAGGGCTTATTGAGGCCCATGGAGGGCGCATCTGGGCGGAGAGCGCCGGGGCGGGCAAGGGGGCAACCTTTAAGGTGCTCCTGCCGTATCTGACCACGGCTGCTCTATCCAAGATGACCCGCTGACCCTCCTCTGACCGGCTTGTGTACTCGCCAGAAAATCTTAGGTGAATGTCTATGAAGAAGCTTCATTTCCTCGCGCTCGGCGCGCTTCTTGTGGTCTTTGTGATTGCAGCCTCCGCTCTGCTTGCGCGCGGTCAAGGTTGGGGCGATGATTTTGCCCAGTATGTCATGCAGGCAAAGAGTATTTTAAATGGGACCGAGAGGCAGACCATAGCAGAGAACGTGTTTGCGATAGACAACTCATCACAACATTACGCCCCGTCTGTCTATCCCTGGGGGTATCCTCTGGTCCTTTCCCTTTTCTACCTGGGTTTCGGTTTAAACCCCATC
The DNA here is from genome assembly GCA_050013095.1 of Anaerolineales bacterium. Lineage (GTDB taxonomy): Bacteria > Chloroflexota > Anaerolineae > Anaerolineales > Villigracilaceae > UBA877. The sequence goes on from JBEKFY010000021.1 coordinate 8,420, forward strand.
GTGTTCAATTCTTTGAACATCCTTTTTCTTTGCCTCTTCATCATTTTCTTCTTCATGCTTTTAAGAAATCGTCTTTCCCCTTTGGAAGCGGTCCTGGTAATTGCCGTTGTGGTATTTGCGCCGGAAGTGATCAGCTACGAGAACAATATTACGAGCGATATCGCTTTCCTGGCTGTTTCGTTCCTGTCAATCTTGTTGATCGATCGTTTTGTTTCCGGGGACTGGAAAGAACCTGCCTCGCTAGGCAAGAATATAGCGCTGGGTGGGACGATCTTCCTTGCTTTCCTCATTCGGGGAGTTGGGATTTTGCTCCTGTCCACCCTGATGGTATGCCAGATCATCGCGGTCTACTTGCACTCGCAAAAGCAGCATGAGCATAAAAAGGTGCTGATCAACTTTTTGGTTCCCTATCTGGTTTTCGGTATTCTCTGGGGAATCTTTGCGTTGCTCTTCCCTTCCGGGCAGGGATATGTGAATGAAAATTTGACCTATATCACGAATCTATTTCACCTGAGCATCCTCAAAGACCATGTTTTGTTCTATTTTCATGCGATCGATCAGAGATTCATCAGCACGATTCCCCTATCGCCGATCGTTTACGGATTCTTATTGGCGTTTTTTATGATCGGTATCATCGCCGGAGTGGAGAAGGATTATGCATTCATTATTTATTCAGTCTTAATGATCCCGGTCCTACTGGTCTATCCAAACAACGATAATCGTTATATCTTTCCGATTCTCCCCTTTTTCGTGTACTTTTCATTTCAGGGGATGAGAACCGGATTCATGGGATTGAGAGATGGGTACCATAAAGCTGGCCAGGCAATCATGTATATATTTTGGATCGGGGTCCTGCTTTTCTTCGCGAACGCCCTCGTGAATCTCGGCCGTGCCAATCTGGCCTCGGATCGTCAGATCGTGGGTCCCTTTGATGCGCCGAGCACAGAGATGTTCAATTTCATTAAAAACACCACACCCCCGGACAGCGTGATCGTTTTCTTCAAACCACGCGCCATGCGCCTGTTTACGGATCGGAATTCCATTATGATCACGAAATGTCCTCAATTGACACGCGGAGATTATGTGGTTGTGTATACAAAAGGGTCCAACCTCCAGATTCTCCCGGCGGATATCGGGTCCTGCGGTCCGAACCTTCAGCCGGTATTCGAGAACACTAATTTCATCGCTTATAAAATAGCCCACTGAAGAGAGCCAATCCAAAGCTCTGTCCCCCGTGACGGTCTGCAGCGAGGTATATCTGATCCAGAGGCGGACCCATCTCGAAATGGGCGAACGATAAAAAATGGGGTGCTCAGCTGTCTTTCTGCCTGATATCTTCGTTGGCCAGGAAGGCGATGGCCTTGCCCACCTCGTCGTTCATCACCAGGCAGAGGCTGGCGCCGGCTCGAAAGTCGTCCACCTTGATCAGACGCAGGCATTGGGTCAGGGTCGTCTCACCGGGCAGCCACTCGAGCAGGTGGTTGGGGGTCTTGTAGAAGAAATCCCGGTTGAAGTCAACTTCCCGGTCGTCTAGATAGACGGCCAGTGGAAAGATGCAGGCTTCCATCAGATCCTGGAAGAAATGGGTCCCGAATGATGGTTCGAGGTCCGGCCCGATCCCTTTGCCGGCCAGTTCGACCAGGGCGCGCGTGTGATAAATATCTCCATAGACGATGCTGACACCCAGGTCAGGGGTGGAGGTCCCCCAGCGGCCAGGCCCGACACAGATGAACGGCTCATCTTTCAAGGCGGTGTTCAGCCGTCCGATGGCGCGTTCCAGACGATTGCGCTGCGCGCTGGAGGCCAGTGCGAAGTAGCCCTCCGGGGACACAAAAAGCACCCAGCGAATATGGGGAACCACCCCGTGCGGGACCATGCGCCGAGTGGAGAAAATGATGTCCTCAACCTTCAGGGTGACGGGCAGGTCCACCTCGCGGTCGTCGCTGAGCTGGCTCTGCGGGCGGCACTGCAGGAGCGTGATGCGCACCCCGGGCTGGGGAGACTGTGGGTCGACCACCTCCACGGTAAATTCGGTATCTACGGGCGCCCCGTAGTGCTTCTCAAGCGTGGCGAGCAGGTTGCGCATGCGTTCGGCAAAAGGTGTCCGGCGCAGGAGCCCCTCAAAGGTGATGACCAGCCGGTCTGCCTCCACCAGGTTGCTCTGTAGAGGACTCAGGTAGTCCCCTTCGTCCTGCTGGGCAATATAGCGCACCAACGGGTAGTCGGTTTTCAGCACTTCTTGGATGGGCAAGGTCCTGTAGGTGTTTGCCTGTAGGTCGAGCAGGTCCACGAAATGCTGGGAGTGCAGGCGGATGGCCTGGACGGAATCGGAGGGCTGTAGCAGAGGGTGGCTGAGCGCCACCAGCCGGGGCTGGTCTTCGGCAGTAGCATCGACTGCCCGCGTGCCTAGCCCCCACACCAGGCGCAGGAAGCCATCCTCCTGGCGGATCTGCGGCGACCAGCGATACAGATTGCGGCTGAAAGCCACGCCTGCCGCCTGGGGCAGGAAGTATCGCCCGAAGGCTTCACCCTGCACGAACTGAATCAGCACGGCGATGCGTTCATCGTAGTCCACCAGGCCCATTTGATGGCGATAGAGCAGTGCGTTCGGGTTCAGTAAGGAGGCATACACGCGGGCGATGGCCTCGGTCAGGGCCGCCAGATTTTCGGTGCGGTTTCCTTGGTTGGGACAGAAAAAACTATCGTATTTCCCGGCGAAGGAAGTTCCGAAGTTGTCCTCCAAGAGGCTGGAGGAGCGTAAGATCAGTGGATGGGAACCCGCCTCCTCCAGGATGGCCTGAAGACGCTCGAGAATATCCTCGGGGAATTTGCCCCTGACGAACTCGCGCACGATCTTGGGGTAGTCGGCGCGCATCTGCGCCTCGGTCTTGTACTTCTGGTCCGACCAATGGATCAACCCGTTGTTCGCCATGTAGGTGTAAAACAGGTCGGAGGCCAGAAAGTAGGAGAGGGGGATGCGCACGACCTCCCGGACCTGCGCCGGAGCCGCCTCGCTTAGGATCCGGTAGGCCAGCATCATTCCGGCGGATTTCCCGCCGATCTTCCCGTAGCCGATCTTGCGCCTGCGAATCTCTTTCAGGTCGTCCACGGTGAACCACTTGCGGGCGACGTTCAGGTATGGCAGCTGGTCGCTGATCATGGTGCGGATCAGCACGACCTTGATCTCCTGCAGGCGGGCTTCGAATTTCCTGCGCTTGGCTGAGGGCAGGCGCTCGATGTCCTCGGCCTGCTCGAAGAGCATGTCCTGAGGCGCCAGCTCGGGGTTGAAGGTGATCAGGTCGGGGGCCTCACCTCGCTCGCTGACCGCCTGGCGGACGATCTCCTCGAATTCCTGGTAAGGCAGGTTGTAGGCGAAGTAGAAGTCGGTCAGATAGTCGCGGACGCGCCGCAGCCGCTCCTCCCAGACTTCGACCGCCTCTTCCATGTAAGGCTTGCGCAGCCCCTCCCGGTACTGACTCTCGATGGCCTTCTGGCGCGCCTCGGCATCGAAGGCCGGGCGTGTGATAACGCCGCGCGCGAAGAGCTGCTTGCGCATCAGGTGGCGGATGCGTGCGTTCAGGATCGGGTACTGGTTGAGGGCCAGCGTGATGGTCAGGACGCGGTCGGAGGGGACGGGTAGGGTCATAGCACTGATTCTAACAAAAAAAGGGACGACCTGCTGGTCGCCCCTCCACACTCGCTCAAGCCATCCAGCCCTCAGCCCAGGTGCATCGGCATGATGACGTGCAGGAAATTGTCGTCTCCCACCGGACGGATGACGCCGGGGGCGTTGGGGGCGGCGGTCTCCAGCGCCACATTGGGGGTCTTGATCACCTCCAGCACCTCCCGCAGGTACTTGACATTGAAGGCGATCAGGAGTCCGACTCCTTCAATGGTCGCCGCGACCACGGTCTCATTCGAGCCGGTTTCTTCGGATTGGGCGGAGATTTCCACCGAACCAGGTTCCAGGTCGCCGGCGGACTTGATGTCCAGGCGGGCCACATTCGAGCCTTCACGGGCAAAGATTTCCGCCTGCTTGCAGGCTTTGAGCAGAGCCGGTGTAGGCAGGATCGTTCGGCTTTTATAGGAGCGCGGGATGATCTGCTGGTAGTCCGGGAAAGTGCCATCGATCAGTTGGGAGACCACCTCCACATCCTTCATACGGAAGACGACCTGACCACGCCCTTTTGGCATGACCATGGAGATGGACTCATTCCCATCGCTGGCGACGCGCCCCAGTTCGCCGAGAGCCCGCGCCGGGATGATGGCGGTCAACGGCTGGGCGGCAGCCTCGGAAAGGGTCCCTTTGCGCACCGACAGGCGGAAGCCGTCCGCGGCGGCCATGGTGATCGTGTCCTTGTCCACGTTCAGCAGGACACCCATCAGCACGGGGCGGGCTTCGTCCACCGAAGCGGCGAAGACCACCTGTGCGATCATTTCCTTGAAATCAGCCACGTTCAGCTGGATGGCCCCTTCCAGGTCTGGGACGGGCAGCGGGGGGAATTCCTGAGCATCAATGCATTTGATGTCTGTGTTCGAGGCGCCGCAACGCACGTTGAGCGTCTGGTTGGTGGTGTTCAGATTCAGGCTGACCTGTTCGGGTGGCAGGGTCGCGACCAGATCTGCCATAGTACGTGCAGGCACAGTGGTTGAACCCTCCTCTTCGATCTTCGCCCCAATCCAGCAAGTGATGCCCAGTTCCAGGTTGGTGGCGGACAGGCGCAAGCGGCCCTCGTCCGTGGCGACCAGTACGTTCGACAAAACCGGCAGGGTACTGCGCGGCGACACCGCCCGCGAGACCAGCCCCAGTCCACGCGCCAGGCTTTCTTGTAAGACGGTAACTTTCATCCTTCAGTCCTCGCTTCTGGGTAAATTATATCCTGAGAAGGTCAAAGGGAACAGACATCCGCGGCCGGTGGCCAAAACGGCACGCACGGCTTGATGAGTGCGCGAGGAGAGATGAATTGAACACATCGGCTATAGGAGGTCGCGTCGCATGAATTATGGTTCGACAATTCGCCCTGGTGAACAAGAAAAGGCATGAATATGAGCGTCACCAGGCTCCCCGGTAACAGGGATTGCGCATCCATCCAGATGGCCCAACCTATGAAATTGATGAAAAGGGTCGGCAACCAGGGTGGGAGCTCTCTCGGGATTTGAGTAAAATGGATACAATCAGAACGTGGAGGCTTTGATTGACCATGGAACCATTCCGTATGCGTGTGAATGTGCCTGTCCTTAAAAAGCCCTGGAAATTCATCTACAACCCCGACGGTTCCTTCCAGACTTGGACGGTACCGGTCGTCCTCCTGGTGGTCGTCCTCGCCAGCTATGGTCTGTACGCCAAGTATTTAGGCTTCTATTGGGACGATTGGAGTTATGCCTGGGTGCGTTTCTTTCAGGGTTTGCAGGGATTGAAAGCCATGGCTGATCCCACTCGCCCGATGCGGGCATATTTTGAAGCCGCGTTGACCCCGGTGTTAGGAGTTAATCCTCTGGCCTGGCAAATCTACGCGATTCTGCTACGTTGGATCGCGTCCGTGGCCTTGTGGTGGTTCCTGCGCCAGGTCTGGAGGGATCATTCTCGCCCGATTTTCATGGTGGCGCTTTTCTATGTGGTCTATCCCGGATTCAGCCAACAATCGCTCGCCATGGTTTACCACTACTACTGGTTCTTCCAGGCCATCTTTTATGTATCCATGGGATTGATGGTCTGGGCGGTGCGTACTCCCCGCCGTTTTTGGCTAGGGATGGTCAGTGCGCTAGTGCTGGCAGCCCTGCAGCTGTTTTCCAGCGAATACCTGGTAGGCCTGGAGCTGTTGCGCCCGATTTTCTTGTGGATGGCTTTGGCGTCCGTGGTTTCGCACTTCAAGCCGCGTCTTGGCCGGACGGTGGCCTATTCTGCCCCATTCCTGTTGATTTTGGGGGCCTATGTATACTGGCGCATCTTCTTGATCAAATTTCCCACTTACCAACCGCTGCTCCTGAGTCAGATCCGCACTGCCCCCTTGCGGAGTTTGCTTGGATTGGCAAATTCGATCTGGAATTCGTTTTGGGTTCTCATCGCTGATGCATGGGAGAATACTCTGCAGGTGGCCATCCATCAATTTGGCATTACCCGGTTTGCATTGATCTATCCCATTCTGGTGGTTCTCAGCCTACTTGGGCTGCTGCTCTACCAGAATCGACTTCAGGCACGCCCCTCCGAGCCGGTATCGGACAATCATCCCCGGAGGTATGTAGGACAGTTCATAGGGATCGGATTAGTGGCGATCCTGGTCGCAGGGATCCCCTATTACGTCACCGGCCTGGGAATTTCAGCGCACTTTGACGAGGATCGGTTTTCCCTGTCCTACCTTCTGGGCGTCTGCCTGCTACTGGCGGGTTTACTGGAACTGCTCCCGAATTTATGGCAGAGCATCATGCTGACTTCGGTGCTGGCAGCTCTGGCGATCGGATTGCAATTCTATAATTCCGCGCTCTTCCGGAATGAATCGGATCTGCAAAAGACCTTTGCATGGCAGCTGGTCTGGCGGATGCCCGGATTGGAACCCAATACCCTTCTGCTCACGGACGATACCACCTTTCCATTTACGGACGATGAAGGACTGACCTATCTTCTCAATTGGACTTATGCGCCCGGGAATCGCACAACTCACTTTCCGGTCGCCATTGATACTCTTTCGGCGAGGCTGGGGGTTGAGATCCCCTCCCTGGAAAAGGGTCAGCCTATTTACCAGAATTATTACCTCGGGAACGATTTTCGAGGCTCCACGGATCAGGTGGTGGTTATTTCCTTTAACAACCCATCCTCCTGCCTGAGGGTCTTGAATCCCGCGTTCGACCAGGATCTGATATTCCTCCCGGTTTACAAAGTAAAGGATGGACGCATCACTGAGCTGGATGCGCACGCCCTGCCTTCGCTGGCTGCAAGGGCTCTCCCACTCTCAAACATGGATCAAATCATCACTAATCCGGATCAATCCGCCAAGCCTCCGGCTTTCATCCTTGGCCCTGAACCACACACGACCTGGTGTTACTTTTTTGAGAAAGCTGACCTGGCCCGCCAGACCGGCGATTGGCAGGAAGTGGCACGCCTGGGTGATGAAGCTTTCGGTAGCCATTACTACCCGGTGGATCTCTCAGAATACATCGTTTTCATAGAAGCCTATGCCCGCCTCGGACGCTGGCAGGACGCCGAGAAGCTTGCTCATTCGGTCTCAGAACCTGCACCCGTAATCAATCCAGCGCTCTGTGCAATCTGGAATCGAACAGAACAAGCCGGGCAACTCTCTGAAAACGACAGATCCCAGCTTACCGGTTTGAAGCAGGAATTTCAATGCAATTTCGTACCCTGAAAACCCCCTCGGTTCGACCCATGCAGCCGGCCTGCCTTGTCGGGCCGTGTAGACTGTAAAGAGGGGCGCTCCCCCCGGCCAGTATGGTTTCAAGCGGGTTTTCTAGGCAAGGGGATGATGATCAGCGCACTGGCCAGGAAGCTCAACGCCGCCAAGGCGAACAGCAGGAAATAACCCGAGGAACTGGAGCCGAGAGCCCGGTTGATCGGATCGATCAGCACTCCGCCCAGCAGGCGTGCCAGGCCGGAGCCGATGCAGGTGGCCATGTTGGCGATGCCGAGGTACCTGGCGGCTTCGTTGCGCGGGACGATGTCGGTGGCGAGCGCCCAGGAGGCGGTCAGAAAGGCACCGATACCCATGCCGACGAGGGCTCCCGCCACGGTCAGGAAGGCCTTCTCCCGCACGAACAGCAGGAGCGCCGCTCCCCCAAAAGCGACCAGCCCGGAGATCAGCATCAGCGGTTTGCGCCCGAAGCGGTCCGACAGCCAGCCGGAGATCAGCGCTAACACAATCACGGCACCGCCCAGGATGACCTTGAGCGTACCGTAAAAGCTTTGCGCCTCGGCCTGGCTCATGCGGATGACATCGATCAGGTAATTGATCAGAAACGAGTTGATGGCGATGAATGCCCCCCAGAACAGGATGCGGTTGGCAAACCACCAGCCGAAGACCGGGGTCTCGCGAAAATTGACCGAGAAAGCGTTCCGCAGGGCTTCGCCGATCGAGTGGGAGGCGGCGGAGGAACTCGCTATGCCGGGCGGTTCGCGCGCCCAGAGTGCGGTCAGGGTGACGAAGACCAGATAAACAACCCCCGGCGCAGACGCTGTCACAAAGACGGCCTTGGCCCCCCACAGCTTCTGGCCGAGGGTTCCCAATAAGATACCTGCCACAGCGCCTGCCACGACCGTGGCGAGGATATCCATCACGGCCTTTAAGCTGGAGGCTGTGCCGTGCTGGGCCTCCGGCACCAGGTCCGGGATGAGCGCTTGCCAGGGTCCCTGCAGGATATTGGAAGAAAGCTGGATGAAAAGCACGCCCAGCAGCAGCACCCACAGCGCCGGTGCGGCCGCCAGCAGGAACAGGGCAGCCGCGATCAGCACTGCACCACCGATGATGAAAGGCAGGCGGCGCCCAAGACCCGTCCTGGCCCGATCCGAGAACACGCCCACGATCGGCTGGACAGCCATCGCCACCAGCAGGCCGAAAAACGTCAGGAAACCGAGGGCGGTGTTGGGCAGATTGGGCGCCAGCTGGCGGACCTTGTAGGTCATCAGCGGCGGGTCCTGAATATTGGAGGAAAAAGTCAGCCCGAAGCTGAGCAGGCTGAGGACCAGCATGCGCATGAAGGGCATCTTTTTCAAGGGGGCTCCTTTACAGCCTGGGGAGATACTCTGGCCGGATGGACTTCACGACCGCCATGGACTCCAGCGCCTCGTCAACCTTCAGTTCGAACACCAGCGGGCCTGAAAACTGGTCAGCGTTCAGCCGGTCGAGAAAACGGCCGAGATCCAGGTCGCCGTGGCCAAGTGGCTTGTGGTCCTCCCCGTAGCCGCGCACCCCCTGCGGCATCTTACGGCAATCGTGCAGGTGGACCTCGGCCAGGCGCGGCAGGACCGTTTCCAAGACATCGAAAAGATCAAACCAGCCGGGAAAGCCGGCCAGGACGTGGCCGGTGTCCAGGCATACTGACAGGTTGAACTCTTCTGCCAGCTCGAGCGTCAGGTCGAGGGGGAACTCGACGGTTTCAATCGCCAGTCGGCGGCTGGACAGGCCGGTCGCCTCCAGGATGCTGCGCAGACTGGCACGCGCCCCGTCTTGGAACTGGTGCAGGATCAAGGTCCGGGCGAGTTCGGGGATCTTCATATTGTAGAATTCCGCCGCCAGGGCTCCGGTGGCGTGCAGCACGTAGACTTCCGGCTCGACCGGGAGGGTGGCGCGGATAGTTTGAACTACCGCCTCCACGGCGCCTGTGCGCACCGGCTCCAGGGGGGTGGAGGGTTCGACCGACCAGAGCGGCAGGTGCAGGGTGTAATTCAGCCCCTCTGCCCGGAGGGCAGCCAGTTTTTGGACGGAGTCAGGGCTGTAGACCGACGGCAGGAACATGCCCAGGTCACCGCCCAGTTCGATCGGGTTGAAGCCTTGTGCGGCCAGTCCCTGCACGAGCCTGCCGTAATCGAAGGTGCGGATGCCCTCCAGGATCTTTTCGGCCGGCACTCCGGATGGGAGCAGGGCGTCCAGCTGCATGGCCATGATGCCGAAGCGCATGATATTCTCCTTGGACCACAGGCGCCACGATCAGGGTACATAGTTTGAAGGCCTGCGAGAACGGGCAGGATAAAACCGCCTTGGAGACGCCGGGGCGCTCACCGGACTGATCCCCACCGGATCAAGAGTGGGTCGTAAAACACCGACCTTCGGGTCTGGGGATTTCAGGCGCACGAAACTGATCCAATGGGTTCTTCGGAGCAAAGTAGCTGACAAGTTTCCGGTTCGGTGGAAAAGCCTGTCCACTGATAAAACTTGGACAGTCAATATAAATGGTAGAAGAGGACCACCCGGGCGTATGCTCCTATCGAGAGCATGCAAGACCTGATTTCAAACGAGGCCCGCTGAAATGGGAAACCGCCCGCTCGAGCGATGGGGTAGTTCAGGCGTCCAGATGAAAAGTGTGGTAGGGGTTCACGCACGGATTACCCCAGGCGATGTGCATCTCGCGCGTGGTCAGGTCGATCACCATGGCGTTGACGGTTTTCTCCCGGTCCAGCGGATCGTTGACATCCACGGCGTGATTGCAGATCGAATTGGAGAAATTGACGTGGTCGCGCTGGATGGCTTGCAGGGTTTTAATGGTGTGCTGGTCCTGGCGTTTCACCAGCCGCAAGGCGCGGAAGTAGCGCACGCGGGAGGCGATCAGATCTTCCGGCTCGCGTTCGACCTCCTGCATGGCCGGCGCCAGGTAATGGTTGGTGTGTACGATATACCCGTCCTCACCATACAGGATGGCAAAATGGCGGGCGGAGACCTCCACCGAGTACAATTCACCGCTCTCATGGGCCAGCAGGTGGTTGTAGCCAGCGGCGCGCTGGGCCGAAAGCATATGGCGGATGGCTTCGTCCGGCCTTTCGCTCGCCAGCACGGCGCGCGAGACCACGAGCCGGGGGGTGCCGATGCGAGAATCGTTGGGATAGACTGAATCACACAGCTGGGCGATGCCGTAGGCGTTGACCCCGATATTGGGCAACAGACCACCATAGGTCATGGCCAGGAAAGGGCACTCGTTCTTGGGCGTGGCATGGATGATGAACACATCGTCCTCGTCCTCCGGCACCCAGTCCTCGTTGTGCGCCAGCAGGACGTGACCATCCGCGGTGCGGTCGTCGTTGACGGCGAAGCTCGTGCAGCGGGTCAGGTGCAAGGCATCCATCGTCACTGCTTCCATGCCGTTCATCACGGCCACATCTTCGAAGGCGACATTGGCGCCTTCGGCAATACCGGTCAGTTCCTCCACATACTGGGGGAAGCGCTCCTGGGCGAACGGGATGTATTTGCGGGCCTGGATCTGGGCACCCGCCCAGGTCAATTCGAGCTGCGAATACGCATCGGCAAGAAGCTTGCGCCCGTTCTCGATGCTGTGCTGGACCTGCTTGCGGCAGGCTTCGCCGATCTGGCGGCCCATCTCGCGGTGTGTGCCGGAAATGCGTACCAACGGCGGCGGATTGGGGTGAAGAGGGGTCTTGGTTTGTGGAGCCATAAGCGCACTCTCTTTCTGCCGAACGGGGATGGCGGGGAAATTATATCATTGGCGCATCAGACAAATAAAAGCCCCCGCACAAGCTGTCTGCCGTGCGGGGGCTGGAGAGGTGCTCTCCGGCCGGGATCAGCTGACCGGATTTTGCGCGGGGGGAGGAGGGGCGGGGATCACGGCCGTATCCAGGGCCGGGCGGGTTCCAAAGCGGGTCATGATGACTGCTCCCAGGGCCGCCATACCCAGCAGGAAGGGGACCACCCATCCGATACAGTTCAACACAGGGATTCCGGTGAGCATGGAGCTGATCAGCGTCAGGGCGAACGTGCCCAGGCCAGCTGCCAGTGCCGGATGCCACTCCTGATGGATGGCGTTGGCGAAACGCTCCCCGATCTCCAAGCCGATGGCGATCCAGCCGAACAGGCCAGCCATCGGGAGGGCCACCGAGATCACGATCATGAGAGGCACCGTGATGATCAGGGTGATGATCAGAATGCTGAACACTGCCAGCGCCACAAGGGCAATCACGGCGACGACAATCGTCAGCAAACCGAGGCCACCGGCGATGACGGGCTGGCTGGCAGCCGCCTGGGCCACGCGCTGTGCATGCGGTGCCAGGAACAACATCAGCAGCATGGCCAGCAGGCCAAAGCCCAGCGCCTGGCCAAAGGCATTCAGGATCCATCCGAAAGGATTGAAGTTGATGTGGATGTTCGGCACGGCCGGCGTCGGTGAAGGGATGCTCGGCTGGACCGGGTGATTCCCGGCGCTCCCGTTGTTAACCCAGGAGGTGGCGGTATTAAAGATTTGGCCGTCCACCTGCGAGCCATCGGCACGATCCAGCGAGGCCCCGACCGTGGAAAGATTCCCATGGAGGTGGGCGTGTGCGCCGAGGGTCACCGAACCGCCCGCTAAGGCGACATCACCGGTCACCTCGCCGTCGATGACGAGATTGCCCCCGAACAGCAGCGTGTTGCCGTCAACCTTGGCGCCGTCTTCGATGGTGGCTGATCCGCCGAAGACTACCAGATCGCCGTGCAGGATGTCCCCGCTTTTCAGGGTAAATGACTGGCCGAAGATGACCTGGCCCTCCGACAGCCCCTTGGCTGCGGCCCCGCGCACCGGCACCAGCATCAGCACTGCCAGAAGCAGTAGAGCGGTCAGTTGTAAATATCGTTTCATGGTTACACTCCTTGCGGATTCTTCGTCAATTTCACCAGGGAGAAGGCCCACAACAAACTGGCCCCCCCTGCCGCCAGCAGGATGGCTGCCCATACGGAGGCGGGAATGAAGCCTGGCGCTACCCGTAAAAGGACTGCGCTGACATGACCTACGGCCTGCAGGGAGGCCCACAGTGAAACCAGGCTGGAGAGCCAGGAGGCCAGCAGATCCACCGGTGACCGCAGAACGACTTTAAGCACAGGCCAGGCCAGCCAGGCCAGGATACTCACCACACTCACTGCCAGGATCAAGAAGCCCCACAGGTTGCGCGTCCGCATGGCCCTTTTCCGCGCCGCCAACCGCATCTGGAACCGATCGGCAAAACCGGCTTGCGGAGGGACCGCCCTGGCGGAGGTCAGCGCCAGATTGACCTCCGCCAAAGCCGCGCACTGGGGGCAATTCTGCAGATGGGCCTGCAGCTCCTGCTTTTGCTGGGGTGTCAGCGGCTGGTCCGCGAGCAGCCAGTCGTCAAAAGGCCGGTGATTCATAGGGTCTCCTTCTGGGTCCGTTCCGGGCGGCTTCGGCCTGCCAGAGGCTGGCTAAGGCCCGCCGGGCCCGATGCAGCCGGCTTTTCACCGCCGGGACGGTCAAGTGGAGGGTCCGGGCGATCTCCTCCTCCGAGCAGTCGTTCCAGTACCGCATGACCACCGCGGCGCGGTCGGTCGGGTCGAGGGATTGGAGCAAGCAGTGCAAGCGGTCCTTCTCCTGTTTGCGTTCCGTCTCCGTCTCGGGGTCCGGGGCGCTGCGGTCGGGGAGTTCCGTCTGGCCTTCCTCGTCTTTGTCTATCGAGATGGAGGTGAAGCGCCGACGGCGGAGTTTGTCGATGCAGTGGTGGGCAGCAATGGAAAGCAGCCACGTCGGGAAGGAGCGCTCACGATCGTATCGTCCCAGGTTCTGGTATACCTTGAGGAAGGTCTCCTGGGCCGCGTCCTCGGCCGCAGCAGCCTCCCCCAGCATCCGGTAACACAGGTTATAGACCGGGGTCTGAAAGGCCTCGACCAGGTTGGTGAAAGCTTCGTCATCGCCGTGCTGGGCCTGGATGATCCAGGCCGGTACGTCAGTCACAGGGGATCCTCGCCAATCGTTCTGATTAGACATACGCAGGTCACCAGCCTAGGTAGCAGGGTCGATTGCTCAACGATATGAGAGCCTCCCACGGAGTCAGCTCCTCGGCAGGCATTTTAGTCAGTTGCCTCTTGGACAGCCTGTGTGGAGCGAGAAGACCGAATTCATTTTTTCAGGCGCAATCGAAACGAGATCAGGTGATGGTTTTCAGGATTGTATATTGAATTCCCCTCTCAAGCGAGGGGGCACCAGCCGGGCGATCGCAGCCATGACGATCCGCGCCGCGGCGCGGTCCCTTTCCTCGTTGGTCACCCCGCCGGGGAGGTGCAACTGGAGTGGCTTCCCGAAATGCAGGCAGAATTCGCCCGCCTCTTCATAGGTGCCGACCGGCAGGATCGGAAACCCGGCTCCCCCCAGCAGCGCTAGGAAGCGCCCGGCGCCGGAGGGCGGCCAGTTGAGCACTCCACCGGGCTGGTCCCCGCCTTCCGGTGCCAGGCCTAGGATGGCCTGCGGGTGTTCATTGGCATACGCGAGCGCGGCCCGCACGGAGCGGGCGCGGGCCTGGACATCCTCCGGGCGGGGCGGCATGGGGGGCATGCTGGTAAAGCCGTAGACCTTGCTCAGCCGCCGCAGCAGGGCACGCGAGAGGCTCTTGCCGAGGGGTGCATACCATTTCCCGGGGTAGGTTAATTCGCTGGTCATGATGAAATGCACATCGACCGGGGCTGTGGCAGCGATTGCCAATGCCATCCACCAGGCGTCGAAGCCGGGGCGGTAGTAGTGGTTGAAGGTGATCAGACAGGGGCCAGCGGTGGGTATATTCTCTGCGTCGAGCAGGCGCAGCGGTGGCTCGAGCCGGGCCAGGCACGCCTGTCCATCCGCACGAAACGAGCGCCGTCTGCCAAAAAGCACATTCGCTGCCAGGCCGAGGACGGTCCAGGGTGGGTAGGAGTAGCGGGGAAAATCCATCCGAGCCTCCGCCACAGGTGAGATCACCAGGCGAATGCTTCCGGCGCCTCGCCTCCCGGACCGGGCCAGATCGCATCGAGGTTTTTCAGCGCCGCCTTATTGAGTTTGATCTTCAGGGCGCGCAGTGCGCCGGTCAGTTGCTCCAGGGTGCGCGGGCCGATGATCGGTGCGGTAACGGCCGGGTTGGTGAGCAGCCAGGCCAGGGCCACATCCGCGGGCTTCTCACCCAGCTCCTGACAGAACTTTTCCCAGGCTTTAAGCTGCGGGTGGTACTTGACGATATCCTCCTGGCGGCTTCGCTCGGCGCGGCGGCCTTCTTTGAACTTTTGGAGTGCTCCGCCCAGAATGCCTCCGGCCAGCGGGCTCCAGGGGATCACCCCCAACCCGTAGGCTCTGCAGGCAGGCAGGACTTCCAGCTCGACCATACGATCCTTCAGGTTGTACAGGCACTGCTCGCTGACCAGGCCCATGAAGCCTCTTGCCCGGGCGGTCTCGTTGGCTTGGGCGATGTGCCAGCCGGCGAAGTTCGACGAGCCGACATAGATCACCTTGCCCTGCTGAACGAGCACCTGCATGGCCTGCCAGATCTCCTCCCAGGGCGTACTGCGGTCGATATGGTGCATCTGGTACAGGTCGAGGTGATCGGTCTGCAGCCGCTTTAAGGACTGCTCGCAGGCCTGGCGGATGTGCCGGGCGGAGAGCTTCTCCTCGTTCGGCCAATCGCCCATGTGCCCGTAGACCTTGGTGGCAAGGACAACCTTCTCGCGGCGTCCTCCGTCCTGGGCGAACCAGCGCCCGACGATCTGCTCGGTCATGCCCTCTCCGGTCTTCCAACCGTAGACATTGGCCGTGTCGAAGAAGTTGATGCCCAATTCGAGGGCCTGGTCCATGATGGTGAAGGAATCCTCTTCGCTGGTCAGGGGGCCAAAGTTCATCGTTCCCAAGCAAAGGCGGGAAACTTCCAATCCCGTGCGTCCGAGGTGTGTGTATTCCATGGGTAGCTACTCGATCTTCTGGAAATGAGGTCAGTCGGAGGCCGCGCGGGCCACCTCTTCCGGATCGAAGATGACCTCCTCCTTGCCGGTCAGCCTCTCCTCCACTTTGCTGGCGATCAACTGGAGGTGTCCGGAGTGAGCCACATAATCCACGTTGTCGGCCGGGACGGTCAACACGGGGCAGAGCGTGAAGTCGGCGATCCAGGACTCGTACAAGTTGTTGAGGCTCGCCAGATAATCAGCCGGGATGGTCCGCTCATAATCGCGCCCCCTCCGACCGATGCGCTGGATAAGGGTGGGAACGGAGGCCCGCAGGTAGATGACCAGGTCGGGGGGTGGCAGGAATTCAACAAGGGTCAGGTATAGTTCCCGGTAGGTCTGGTAGTCGCGCGCACTGATGTGCCCCTGCAGGAACAGGTTGTGGGCGAAGATCTCGGCGTCCTCGTAGACCGAACGGTCCTGGATGGCCGAGGAGGGATAGAGGGCCAACTGGTGGTGGGCCCTCAGGCGGTGGGTCAGAAAGAAGACCTGTGAATGGAAGGCCCAGGCCTGCATGTCCTTATAGAAGTCGGCCAGGTAGGGGTTTTCTGCCACCGGCTCGAAGAACGGTGTCCAGCCCAGCTTTTCACACAGCATTTCCACAAGCGTGGATTTCCCCACGCCGATGTTTCCTGCAACGGCGACGAATTTTTTCATGGTGGCGCCCTGCCTCCCCTTTACTGCTTCTTGCCAGAGAGTTCCTGGTCGACAATCTGTTGAAAGACTTCGTAAGGCTGTGCACCGATCACCGGGATGCCGTTGATGAAGAAGGTGGGCGTGGAATCGACCCCCAGCCCGGCGCCATACTGGGCGCTGGCATTGACCGCGGACTGGTACTGGTGGCTGTCCAGGCAGCTATCGAAGGCAGCCATATTCAATCCCAGATCACGGGCGTAGTGGTCATAGGCCGCGCGCCCCAGTCCATACTCCTGGTCGAAGAGGGCGTCGTGAAATTTCCAGAAGGCATTCTGCTGAAGGGCGCAGGCCGCAGCCTCGGCTGCCGGAAGGGCATCCGGATGCATGGGCAGAGGAAAGTCGCGGTAGACAAAGCGCACCTGCCCGGGATAGTTTGCCATCAGGCGGTCATACACCTGCTCGTGCCACACCTTACAGTATGGACACTGGTAATCGCCGAACTCGATGATCGTGACGGGTGCATTGGCCGGTCCTAAGGAGGGGGCGTTTCCGGCCGAGACGTTCACCCGATGATCGGTGGGGGTAGATATTCCCGCAGAGGAAGATGTGCGTCCCCAAAACAGGAAGCCGGTTCCCAGACCGAGGAAGAAAACGATCGGAAGGAGAAAGATGAACGGTGAGGTTGATTTGTGCTTGGGGGACGGGGAATTCTCCGGCATGTCGGCATTATAACATGATGGCGAAAGGCGGCCTCCTTGTGCCGGTAGAAGCTCTTCGGCTCGAGCTGCGCGCCCCCCGCTTCAATTCAAAATTCGGGAGTCAAGCCGTCTGGGTCTGCCACAGAGGAGATCCGCAAAGGGCCGAAGATCACGGAGTCTTTTTAATTTCTTGTCCGGGTTCTACAGACCGGTCAGCCAATGGTCTCGGCCGCGCCGAGCGGCGCAAGCTGTGCAGGGGGGGCCATGGTCATTCCAGCGGAGACGGCCGCCCCGCTGTCCGGTCCGCGTGGGGAACCGGACAAGAATTACTGGAGCAGGCTTTCTGCAAACTTCAGGAACACCTGGGTGTCCTCGAAATTGCTGACCAGCCCAATCGAGATGCGCACCGCGCCGGAGGCTTTGCCGTCAATGCACAAACGAAAGTCATCGTAGGACAGGCGCTGGGTATGGCCGGGGCTGGTGAAGCAGGCGGCCAGCTCCATCTTGGAAATTCCCAGGGCGATCTCACCTGCGCCCGGGTTGCAGAAACAGCCCGTCCTCAGGGAGATGTTGCGCTGATTGGCGGCCTCTTCGATGGCGCGGTGGTCGATCGGCTGGCTGTCCCGGTCGAAGAAGTTGACCGTCACCGCACCGCCGCGCTTCTCCGTGTTCGTCGGCCCGTAGATGTGCAACAGCGGGGCGCCATTTGAGTGTCTCAGGGCGGTCAGGTTGTCGAGCAGCCAGCCGGTCAGGCAGTGCACCCGGGCGTGGATGTTGGCGATGCCGATCTTCTCAAGGTGCTTCAGCCCGATCTCCACGGCCGGGATGTTGAGGTAATCCAGTGTGCCATCCTCGAATGCGGCGGGGCCTTCGGCCAGATAATATTTGTCCCCCTGCACAGAGGCAACCGTGATCGTGCCGCCCGCGAACCAGGGACGGCGAAGTTTGCCCAGAACCTCGCGGCGGGCGATCAGGGCTCCGATGCCGGTTGGATAGCCGAACATCTTATAGAAGGAGAGCGGAACAAAATCCGGCTTCCAATGGCTCAGGTCGAGCCGGTTGGTGGGAGCGAAGGCGGCCGCATCCAGCAGCACATCCCAGCCTTTAGCGTGGGCCCTTTCGATCCATTCGAGCGGGTGCTGCACGGAGGAGAAATTGGATTGGGCCGGATAAGCAAACAGGTTGGCGCAGCCGGCCGTGCCCTGGTCCAAATAACCCGCCAGCATGGCCTCATCCACACGCATATCCGGGAGTGCCACCGGTATATAGGTCACGTCCGCCCCCTTGACATGGGCGAACTCGCGGATGCCGTTGACCGAATTGTGGTTATCAAAGGTCAGCAGGTAGTGGCAACCCTTGCCGAACGGATAGGACTCGCCGACCAGCTTAAGGGCGCCGCTGGCGTTCTGGGTAAAGATGACGATGTACTCTTCAGGGGGCGCGTTGAAATACTGCAGGACATACTGTCGGGTGCTCTCGATCAGGTGCGTGGCAAGATGGGAGGTGGGGTTGGAAGAATGCGGATTGCCTAGGACGCTCTGGGCGAGCAGTTCCTGATGAGCGTGAAGCTGTGATTCAGCGTACAATCCGCCCCCTGTGTAGTCCAGGTAGACCTGACCGAGCCGATCGAGACGGGCGTAATCGCGCTCACGCAGCTCGTCGATGTCGTGCGTCCGGTCGTAGGCAGGATACTTTTGGACGAAATCGGCGTAGGCGGGCATGGTTGCTCCTGAGATAGGTTATGGGGTCGGCGAGGGGACTGCGGATTCTGCGGTCGGGGTCGGGAAAGCTGGCCAGGGGATAATAACGCCTACAGTATAACCGTGTTTCTCGGCGAGAAAGAGCTGGCCATGGGACGGTTGGCTGCAACCGGGCTCGTCGGGAATGCTTACATCAAGGATGGATTCGTTTTCGTTTTGCTCAAAAGAGTCCGAGTAGCCGTACGGGAGGAACCAATACTTGCCATGGTAGCAGACAAAGGCTTCGATCATGTAGCCGACATAGTCATCCTGGGTCATATAGACCGGCTGCCAGAAGACCGTGACCGTGTTCCCGTCGCGCCGTGCGCTGACGTCAGCCGGCTGGGGATAGAGGTGCGACGCGCCGTAGATTTCAAAGGCCTTGGGCTTGGAGAAGTAGTCCGGGACGGTATTGAGGTCACCGCGAATCACCTGGGTGAACGAGGCATTCACCCAGCATTTGGAGTAGGGGTTCAGGTTCATGGACTGGAGGAGCAGCCAGGTGGTAGGAGCCCAGGTTCCGTTTGTTTGTCGGCTGAGGATCTGCACCCGGCCGATAACGTCCTCCCAATTGTCCTCAAGCAGGCCATATTTATACTCATAGCCGGCGCCCGGGCCGTAACGGCAAGACACCGGCCCGGTTGTGATACTGACGCGCGGGACAATGGGGGTCGAGGTCGGCGACGGGATGGGCGTTCGCGAAGGGGTCAGGGTGATGGTGGAAGTCTCGCTGGGGGTGAAGGTCAGGCTGGATGTCGGGGTGATTGTCTGGGTCTCGGTCAGGCTAGGGGCCAGGGTGTTGGAGGGAACCGGCGTGGCGGTCGAGCTTGCATCTGGGCTGGCAGTGAGGGTCGGGCTGTCGGTTGCAGGGAGCCTTCCGATCGGGGCGCACCCTGCGCAGCCCAACGCGATCAATAAACCGAGGGTGAGCGCACGGCCCAGCTTCATGTTGGCGACGGTGTGGAGCATGGTTTTCCTCCGGTTAATTGTAGCACTGGTTAAATCGCAATTAACCGGACAGTGACCGAGCCGACAGAATTGTAAAGAACCCGCTAGGGATGGGGGTGGATGGAGAAAAGATAATGAACAGCAGGATCAAGCCAGATCAAGCCTTGCCCCCTGGCAGGATAAAAACGAGCCGGTTTCTCGGCCGGCTCGTTTTGATCCACGCGAGCGAGTGAGAACCAACCGGGATTCTCACCCTTTTAGCGAAAGGACATCGGACAACAATTGTCCGTTGATGTAGATCGTTACAGAACTTACCGTCGAGAACTGCCTGACGGTTTCCTCAAGCTGAGCCTGGACTCTGGGAGTATCGCATTCCCCGCCCATTTTTAATGTGCCGCTCAAGTAGACCACTGCATTTCCCCCGTTGAGGACGACGCTCTCGAGATGAAGATCGGATTGGTAGAGGGCATTGTACAGCCCCGATTCCCCGTAATACTGATCTTTGAGAGCGAGCAGCGCTTCCAGGGAGGCCTTGAGTACGCCCTGGGTGGGCGCGATCGGTACTTGGACCGGGACCACGCTGTCGCCGCAGCCGATCTGCTTACCGGATTGGCCATGATCATCGACTGCGATGAGGAATATCTTTACCATTTGAGGTGCGGAGGAAGTGTCGGGTTGAAGCGGGGAGGCGGTGTCTTCAAGGGTCTGGGTCGGCAGTGCCTCCGAGATCATCGCGGTGGGCAGTGGGGACGTCGCCGTGGCGGCTTCTGGGCTTGAGGTCGGAAGGGGCAAGGTCGCGGTAGTTCCCGGAAGGTGCTCGATCCCGACCTCGAAGGTGCCGCAGGCGACCAGGGACAAGAGGGCAAGAAAGGTCATATATTTGGAAAGGTTCATGGGGGTCTCCTTAGAGATTCAATACACCCATATCTTAGGGGTAGGCTGTTACCTGGGTATTACCGAGATGTCACAGTTTCGGAACGAGGGATTGCTGCACGGCGCCAGTATTTTATGGGAGAAGGTGGGTGCATCTACGAAGGCACGCAAATCAGCGGTAACGTCGGGGCGGGTGAATTTCATGGCGTTTTTCGGCAGATGCTGCACGGAAAGAGCTGGTTGCTCCTCAAACTTCGCTTCGATTTCCCAGACCCCATGAGCCCTGGAAGCCGATCAGAATCCCCCAAGGCCCTGCCCTCAGGGCAATCCCTGTTCTCCCGAAGGGCGGATTCTAGTTTGTTGTCAATTACAGGCCGTGGGCAGCTGGGCGTTCACGTCGGTGCTGTTATCCACCTGATTGAATTTGCTGGCGGTAATGCCCATGGGTTGGAAGGGGGGAACCCCCTGCACCGCAGGCTGCGCCAGGCGCAGCGTGTAGCAGCCCACGAAAGTCTGTGTGGCGCCCGAAGCGGTGATTACCTTCATGGCCAGCGGCAGCTTGTAATACAGGCTGCCGGCCGCTCCTTCGCTCTGAGGGCTGCCAAAGGTAGCCGTGATCACATCCGTGTCCGCATATCCAGCCGCAAAGGTGTCATAGGGTCCCGGGAAAGTGGTGGGGTCCTGGAAATAAGAATAGGCACGCACGTACTGCTTCAGATTGAGCGCGTTGAGCAGGGAGCTGACGGTTTCAATCGGCCCGCTGCGGTTGTCTACGAAATTGTTCTTGTCGATGCTCAGGGTGCCGCTCGAAACGGGAACTGGAAAGCTTCCCACTGGATAGCCGCTGCAGGCCGCGGCCAGCACGGTGGCATCCTTGGTGTTGATATCAGATGGCGTCGCCGACCCGCGGTCAATGCTCATGGGAGCAAAGGGCGGAGCGCCGAAGACCTCCGGTGCGGCCGCGTGCACCACATAACAAGCCGCCCAGTTGTTGTGTGCGCCGGTGTTTGAGATGGTTTTCAGGATGACCGGAACGGTGTAATATACCTGGCTCATACCGGCATCCCCCGTGATCTGGCCAAACACCAGTTCCACCGAAGCGGTATCTTTATATCCATTGGCGAAGGTGGTGAAGTCGCCCAGTGAGTTGGACGGACTTGTCCAGTAATCGTAGGCCCGCAAATATTCCTGGCGGTCGATGGCATTGTAGTAGGAGACGATCACCTGTGACGGATTGCTGCGGTCATCCATATAATTCGTTGTGTTTGTTTCAGGCTCGGGTGTTGCCGCGCTGACCGCCGTGGGCGCGGGGGTAGCGCTGGAGGTCAGGGTGTCCGTGGCCGCCGGGGCCAGGCTGGCGGTGCTGGTCGAGGAAGATTCAATGCCGACCGCGAAGGTGCTGTCACACGCGGGGAGAGATAACACCGCAAGGATTACGAAAAGCCTGAGCAATTTCATAGGACCTCCTGAATGATCGGGTAACACTCCCATCGTAATTGATCAAGGTTGCGCGGGGATGGCGTGGAGGTCACAGTTTCGAAATAGGTCGTAATCAACCTGTAACAGCCATTTGAAAAAGGAATTCCACAGCCTGTTATCAAGGTTGCGCCGTAAAAACCCCGACCTTCAGGTCTGAGGATATAAGGCGTAAAAACCGAACAAATGTGCTCTAATAAGTCGAGTACCTTAACCAGGATTCGGTTCGGTGGAGAAACCTGTCCACCGGTAAAACTTGGACAGTCGCACGAACGTGGGAACCACCCGAACGTACACGCCTATGGAGAGCATGCAAGACCTGAATTCAGGCAATGCTCGTTGAAGTAGGAAGCCCCCGCTTGAGCGGAGGGGTAATTCACGCTAGCCGATTGGCAGGCGCAAAGTAAATACCGTTCCCTGTCCAAGGCGGCTGCGCAGGCCGACCCGGCCGTTGTGCCGTTCGGCGATGGCCCGCACGAGCGCCAGCCCCAGCCCGCTGCCCGGGACGCCTCGCCCGGCCTCGCCGCGATAAAGCTCCTCCCAGACGTGAGGCTGCTCTTCTTCGGGGATGCCCGGACCCGTGTCGGCCACTTCGATCACGACTTCTGTCCCGTCTTCGAAAGCGCGCAGCTCCAGCGTATCGCCAGGGCGGCTGAACTTCAGGGCGTTTTCCAACAGGTTGTGAACGGCGAGCAGCAGCAGGTCCGGATCGCCCCGGACTTTTGGAAGAGGCCAAGGGGCCTGGGGAATGCTCAGGTTCAGATGGTATTCTGCTGCTTCTGGTTTCTCCTGTGCCATGCTAAAGGCCTCCCGCAGCAGGGCGGGGATATCCACCGGTGAGCGCTCCACCAGGCGCACCTCCAGTTCCGCCAATTTGCGCAGGTCAGACACTAGGCGACTCAAGCGCAGGATCTGTGCTTCGACGCTGGCCAGTGCCTCCCGGCGGGCAGCGACGGAGAGCGATTCGTCCAGATTGGCCAGTCCTGCCCGCATGGCGGTCAGGGGATTTTTTAGTTCGTGGTCCAACCGGAGCAGGAAGCGCCGGCGTTCCTCGGCCGCCGCGGTGCTGGCCTGCAGGCGGACCCCGTCCGCCCAGCCCAGCAGGGCAAAGATGAGTGCGGCCAGACCGGATAGTCCCAGCCCGAGCAGGAGCGAGAACGTACCCAGGTCCGCCCGCAGATAAACGATGTGATCGTGATGCAAATCAAACGACAGGAAAAAGTAGACCGCTATGCCTGCGCCCAGGAGGCACGGCGCCAGGGTGATGAGCCAGCGCCAGGTTTTCATGGGCGCGCTTCCACCATACCGACAAAGCGATAGCCCTGGCCGGGTATGGTCTCGATGTAGGAGGGCCTGGCGGGATCGTCATCCAGGGCCCGGCGCAGCTCGGCGATGCGCGTGTCCACGGCACGAGTGCCTACCGGGTAATCCCAACCCCAGACCACATCGAGCAAGCGCTCCCGGCTGACCAGTTCATCCGGGTGCGTCATCATATATTCCAGCAGCATGACGGACTTGGGCGTCAGCGCCAACTCGACTTCGCCAAGCCAGACGCGGTGAGAGGTCCGGTCCAGGGTCAGGCTGCCGCAGGCCAGGCGGGCTGCCGCTGAGAGGGGCGGCTGGCCGGGGCGGGCGCGTCGCAGCACGGCCCGGATGCGGGCCACCAGCTCGTGGGGGTCGAAGGGCTTGTTCAGGTAGTCATCTGCGCCCTCCTCGAGAGCCATGGCGCGCTCGCTGGCTTCACCCACCTGAGTGAGCAGGATGATGGGGGCCCAGTTACCGTTCTTGCGGAGCTGGCGTAGCACTTCGCGGCCGTCCAGGCGGGGCATCAAGACATCCAGAACGAGCAGGTCCGGGTGCAGCGCGGCGACTTTTTGCAAAGCTTCTTCGCCGTTGGAGGCAACTGTCACCGCGAAGCCCGATCGGCTCAGGAAGGGTGCCAGGTTGGCCGTGATGGCGGTTTCATCATCGACCAGCAGGATGGAGGTTTTGGGATTTGTCGCCATGAGTCGCACACTTTTGAACGTCTTATCCTGGTTGGAAGATCAGCTTGATCGTGACCGGCAAGCCGAGAAATCACGGATGGCTTCTTCGAGGGTTTTATTATGGCAAGCCTATTGTACAACCTCCGCTAGCCTGCAGTGGGGTGGGTTGGCGCGGATAGTTTCATGGGTCGCTCCCCTGATTCTGAAACTTCCCACTCCCGGTGGTTTGGACGGGCTCTATTCTATGATGGTCTTGGGTGCATCACGCGATGATTTCCCCCCTCATCTGGCCGTGTTGCCCCCATCCACCACCAGCGTCTGACCGGTCATGAAGGACGAATCGTCGCTCGCCAGGAAGAGCACGGCGCGGGCGATCTCGTCCGGCTCACCGAAGCGCCTCATGGGCACATTCGAAGCCGCCTCAGCCTTGGCCTGTTCCAGGCTGACCGGGTCGGAGTCCTCGAAATAGCCTTTTTCGATCCAGCGCTCCACAAACGTGTCCCCGGGGCAGATGGCGTTGACGCGGATCTTGTCCTGCGCATGGTCGAGCGCCATGCAGCGTGTCAGCTGCACCACCGCTGCCTTGGAGACGGCATAAGCCAGAGCGTCCTCCGCCCCCACCACTCCCCAGTCCGAGGCATTGTTGATAATCACCCCGCCGCCCTGAGAACGCATATGCGGCAGCACCAGCCGGCTCATCCGCCATACGCCGGTCAGGTTGAGGCTCAGAAGGTAGTTCCAATCCTCTTCTAGGGTGCTTTCTGCCGTTCCCTTCATCACCACCCCGGCGTTGTTGAACAGGATGTCGACCCGCCCGCAGTGCTGTACCGTGGCGGCGACTGCGGCCTCACAGTCCGGGAGCTGGCTGTGATCGGCTGGCACGAAAACGCCCTGCCCGCCCCGGGCGCGGATGGCTGTGACCATCCGTTCGCCCAGCTCCCTGCGCCGCCCGGTGAGAACCACGCGGGCTCCTTCCTGAGCAAAGAGCAGGGCAGTAGCTGCGCCGATCCCGGAGGTCCCCCCGGTGATCAGGGCAGCCCTGCCCGATAGCTTACCGGCCATGGGAATGCCTGGGCGCGCAGGCCTTGCCGCGCTGCGATCCCTGGGCAGGACCAGGCCTTGCCTGGAGAGTACGGCGGGGGTGCAACCCGATCGGGATCATGCGTCGAAGACCAGGTAATTCTGGGTGGGGTTCACGTCGGCGTAGGCGCCGCGGTACTGTGGCGGCAGCAAGGTTGCCATCTGGGCCATGACCTCGTCAATGATCGGCTGGCGCAGGTGGTGCAGCGAGGTGGCCAGCTTCGGGTCGATGTGGAATGGTTTGCCAACGACGAAGTGGAAGTCCGTGCGGCGCAGGCGGCGCAGATTTTGCATGTAATTTTCGCTGCCGTAGTGCACCACCGGGATCAGCGGGGCGCCGCTGCGCAGGGCCATCAACACCGCCCCGGCCCGCCCGGCTTGCAGCCGCCCGTCATGGCTGCGCGTCCCTTCGGGATCGACAATGACGATGTAACCCTTGTTGAGCATTTTCAGGCCGAGCCGCAGCCCGGCCAGGTCGGCCTCTCCGCGGCGCAGCGGAATGATGTGGAAGGTGTTCAGCATCCAGCGCAGCAAGGCGTTGTCCCAGCGGCTCGCTAGGAGCATGCCGGTCACTGGGCGCGGCACCAGGCGCAGGAAAAGGGTGGGAATTTCCGGCATGTGAACGTGATTGGTGATCAGGATCAGCGGGCCATGTGAAGGGATCTTGGCCAGTTCAGAGCCGTCCACTCGAAACATCAGGTCCGTGATGGTTTTGAGGGTCGTACCCACGAACCATTGGGACAGGGTCATGCGCCCACCTCCTTCGGACAGGCGCCCTCCGCCTGGCAGGCCAGTTCCATACCATGCGGGAGGCGTTCGGTGCGCACCAAATTAGAATCGAGGTTGAGGCCGCGGAGTTCCTGCTCGATCTCCGGGATGGTGCAGGTGCCTTTTTCATGGCTGGCGCAGGGGTTGGCGATGATCTTGTATTTGGCCACTGCCGACTCCTTTAGTGCATGTGAATCTTAACACCATTTTGGGAGCTGCGTAGCGCCTTAGAGGGTCAGCAGGACAATAGCGGCGAGGGCTGCCAGGATGCCGGCGAGCTGGAGGCGCGTGATCTTCTCCTTCAGCAACAGCCAGGCCAGGATGACGGTCATACCGGGATAGAGTGAACCGAGCACGGCAGCCACGTCCATTCGTCCGGCCTGTCCGGCCAGGATGTAGAAGGTGTTGCCGCCAATATCGCCAGCCGCGTTGAGCAGGACCCACGGCAGGAGGGTAGAGGCCGGCAGGCGAACCTCACGCTGGTGCACCGCGAAAATGGTCAGGGATATCGTCCCGCTGCAGCGGGCCGCGATCATCGGCCAGAGCAGCGCGTGCTGGCTGCCCTGGTGGATCAGGATGAAGTACATCCCGAAACAGACTCCGGAGATCAAAGGCAGGCGCAGCTCGGAGAGGCGGGCGAGCGCCTGGGGCGGAGCCCCTTCAGCCTGCGATACCAGCCACACGGCCAGGAGCGCCAGGGCGAAGCCGAGGAAGGTCGCCGGACCGGGCAGACCCTGGAGTAGCGACCCGACGATCACCGGCAGGGCGGCGGCCATCAGCCCTGAAATCGGCGCGGCGAGGCTCATCTGGCTTTCGACCATGGAGCGGTATAGGATCAGCAGCCCGGTTGCTCCAAGCGCGCCTGCCAGCACGCACCAGGCCCAATCCTGCCAGGGCATCGGACTTTCCCGAACGACCACGGCAGCGGCCAGGAGCATAGCCAGGCCAACGGCTTCCCCATACAAGGTGGCGCGGTAGGCGCTAGCGCGCCGGCTGGCAATCCCGCCGGCGAAATCGCCTGTCCCCCAGGCGATGGCAGAGGTGAAACCAAAGAGGATCGAGGTCACTAGGCCCCACGTTCTTGATGGTTTTTACGGCTGCGCAGGAAAAATTGGACTTCATGCCTGGCACCGATCAGGCTTTACCAGCCACACGCGCTCGTTCCAGCACACTCTCGGCCGCCTTGATTACTGGCCGGTCGATCATCTTCCCATCCAGGGCAAAGGCACCCGAGCCTTGCGCCTGATGGTCCGCGAAGGCCTGCACCAGACGCCGGGCCTGGAGGATGGACGCCTCGTCCGGTGTGAAGGCCGCCTGGACCGGTCCGACCTGGTCCGGGTGGATGATCTGCTTGCCGGCGTACCCCAGGCGGGCCCCGAAGGCGGCCTCCTGGCGCAATGCCTCCAGGTCCCTGAAGTCGATCGAGACCATGTCGATCGCCTGCAAGCCATAGGCCGCAGCTGCCAGGACCACTGCACTGCGAGAATAAAAGACCTCCCACCCGCCCGGGTTGCGCAGGGCCCCTAGGTCAACGGCCAGGTCCTCGGCGCCGAAGATGAGTGCATCCAGACGGGGGTGGGCAGCGATCTCCTTCAGGTCCAGGATGGCTTTGGCGCTCTCGACCAGGGCGATCAGGCGGACTGAATTGACCGGCCAGCCATAGCCCAGTTCCGCGGCTTCGATGCGCTCACTCACCCAGCCCAGCTGTTCTACCCGCTCGACCTTTGGCACGACGACCCCATCCGGATGAGCCGGCAGCACCGCTTCCAGGTCTGGGGCTTCCAACCCTGAGCCGACCGGATTGATGCGTGTCAGCTTCTCGGAGCGGCCGAAAGAGAGCTCGCCGAGAGCTGCGGCGATGGTGCGCCGCGCCGCTTCCTTGCGGTTCAAGGCCACACCGTCCTCCATGTCCATGCAGATGCAGTCCACATCTAGGCGCGTGGCTTTTTCGATCTTGTGCCGGTCGTCCCCGGGCATGTAGAGCAAGGCTCTTCGGGCGCGCATGCAACCTCCTCTGCAAAAGTCGTCCGGTCCATTATCCCACAAAAGACCGCTGGCCCGCCTCGCTCACAACCCGTGCCCGCCGCACAATTTTGATGGTAAGATTATCCCCATGGATTTTTCTGAAATCACCGAGGACCTGTTTATCGGTCGGACTCCCAAGGGAAAAGATTATGAGCTTCTGCGCGAGCTGGGGGTGCGTCTGGTGATCAATATGCGCCTGGAAAAGCTGCCTTCCTGTGCCCGGCATATCGCGCCGATCCATTACCTGTGGTTGCCAACTGTTGACATCCCGGGGCTGGTCATTCCGATCTGGTTCTTGAGCCGGGGGGTGTGTGCCGCCCTGGAGACGATCCGGGCTGGTGGGAAGGTATATGCGCACTGCGGGAAGGGCCGTCACCGCGGGGTGGCTATGGGGGCGGCAATCCTGATCGCCCTGGGCCAGCCTCCCGAGGTGGCGATGGAGCTGATCAAGGCCCGGCGTCCGATCGCCGACCCGGATGCCTTTTACATTCGCAGCCGCATTCTGCGTTTTGCCCGTCAGTGGCAGGCGATTGATTAAATATTCCGGATGATGGATTCGATGAACTGAGCCCTGGGCCGTGCACCCCAGGGCTCAGTTTTATCAAGATTGCGCTGTAGAACCCCGACCTTTAGATCCGGGGATGCCCAGCGCACAAATTGAACCAATGGGCTATGCCTAGAATGGCACATTACAAGATTCGGGTTTGGTGGAAAAGCCTGTCCACTGATAAATCTTGGCCAGGCACAATTAGTGCAGGAGGGGAACCGCCCGAACGAACCCGCCTGGGGAGAGCATGCAAGATCTGATTTCAGGCAACGCAGGATGAAGGAGGAAGCCTCCCGCTTGAGCGGCGGGTGGTTCACGATCCGTTTACAATCTTCGCTACCGTCACACCGGCTCCGCCTTCGTTCTCACGGCCTTCCTCGAAGGCAGCCACGTGCGGGTGCACCTTGAGGGCGGCGCGCACCTCCTGGCGCAGTTTGCCCGTGCCTTTGCCATGAATGATGCGCACGAAGGGCAGACCGGCGAGGTAGGCCTGTTCCAGATAGCGGTCGAGCCTCACCAGGGCATCCTCGGCGCGCTCCCCGCGCAGGTCCAGCTCTAGGCCGGGGGAGGCATGCACGCCCAGGGCGGGTGCCGGGCTGCTCTCCGGCGTCTCTTGGGCGGCCCGGTTTTTCGCCTTGGGCTTGGCGTTGGCCGCCAGCGGAGCTTCATCGACTTTTCGCTGCAGGTCTTCCAGTTTAGCGCGGACCCGCAGGGCACCGACCTGGACCTCGGCCTCGTCCGGGCTCAGGGCGCTGATCACGCCCTCCTGTCCCAGGCTGGGCAGGATGACCTTCTCCCCTGGCGCCAGGGGGCGCTCGGGGAGGCGTGCGGTGGCACCGCGCACGTACCGCCGCGGCCGGCGGGCGATTGGCTCTTCGACCTGCTCCGCGATAATCTCAACCTTCTCTTCGACTTCCTGGAGGGCCTCCAGCGGCTGGCGGGCTTTTTTCAGCTCTTGTTTGAGCGTTTTGAGCTGGGTCTTCAGGACGGCAATCTCCAGTTCGCCCTCCTCGCGTGCCTTTTCAAGCACTGCTTGCCGTTCTTCCTCGATCTTCTCCATTTTCTCGGCCAGCTCGCGTTCCAGGCGGCGGGCTTCGGAGCGGGCCCTCTCAGCCTTTTCGCGTTCTTTATGAGCCTGATTGCGCTGGCGGTGGATGTCGCCGATCAATTGGTCGGCGCGCAAGTCCTGCGGGTTGATCTCACTCCTGGCGGCTGCGATGATGGTTTCCGGAAGTCCGAGCCGCTGGGCGATGGCCAGCGCATTGGAACGGCCGGGCAGGCCGATGGTCAGACGGTAGGTGGGGCGGAGTGTACGCAGGTCAAATTCCAGGGCGGCATTGACCACGCCGGGCGTGTTGTGGGCAAAGGTCTTAAGCTCCGGGTAGTGTGTGGCGACCAGGCAGGAGACACCCTGTTCCAGCAGGTGGGAAAGCAGGGCACGCGCCAGGGCTGCGCCTTCCTGGGGGTCGGTGCCCGCGCCCAGCTCATCCAGGATGACCAGGGCCCGGCGGTCTGCCTTCTTCAGGATGTGGATGATATTGGTGATGTGACCGGAGAAGGTCGAGAGGGACTGCTCGATGGACTGTTCATCGCCGATGTCCGCGTAGATCTCGTGAA
Source organism: Anaerolineales bacterium (assembly GCA_050013095.1). GTDB lineage: Bacteria > Chloroflexota > Anaerolineae > Anaerolineales > Villigracilaceae > UBA877. The sequence continues at coordinate 38,204 of JBEKFY010000021.1, forward strand.
AGCAGGAGAGTTCCGAGCCTGATTGGGCCGGGATGTGCAGGCCGGACTGGGCCATGATCGCCAGCAGCCCGACAGTCTTGAGGGTGACGGTCTTACCACCGGTGTTCGGTCCGGTGATGACCACTGCAAAGGTGCCCGGGTTGAGGTCGATATCGATGGGGACAACCGAGGCCGGGTCGAGCAATGGATGCCTGGCCTGGAACAGTCGAATGACCGAGGCAGGCTCCCCGGTTTTCGCAGCCTCAGCCTGGAGGGGACGCTCGGGCACCCCCCTTGGCCGGTTCGTGGAGACCGGCTTGTGAAGGATGGGTTCGGCGGCGTGCAGCTCGTCGGCATACTTCGCCTTGGCAAAGGCCAAGTCGAGTTGTGCCAGGGCCCGGATGCCGGGGACGATCTCGCGGGAGAGCGCGCCGACCTGGGCTGAAAGTTCAGCTAGGATGCGGCGGACTTCGTCACGCTCCGCGAGCTGCAGCTCACGATAGGTGTTGTTGAGTTCGACCACCGCCAGCGGTTCGACGAACAGGGTTGCTCCGGTGGATGACTGGTCGTGGACGATGGATTTGACCTGGCCCTTGAATTCGGCACGCAGCGGGATGACGTAGCGGCCATCCCGCTGCGTGATGACGGCATCCTGCAGTTTGGACGCGGTTTCCGGATCGGTCAGGTATCGTTGCAGGCGAGCCATCAACCGATCGTGGGCAATGCGGATCTCGCCGCGCAGGGAAGCCAGTGTGGGTGAGGCCGAGTCGAGCACCTCGCCGCTATCGGCGATGGTGTGGCTGATCGCCTCCACCAGCCCCAGGGGGGCGGGCAAGCGCAGGGCCAGTTCTCCCAGGTGCGGGTACTGGTCAGCCACTTTTTCGATTGCGCGGCGCAGGTCGCGGCTGGCGATCAGCGTGTGATGGACATCCAGCAGGTCTTTGGGTTCCAGCACGCCGTCATGTGCCGCCAGATCCACCAGCTCGCGGATGTCATGCGCCGCGCCGATGGTCAGATCCTGTCCGGAGAGCAGCTTACGCGCCTCGCTGGTCTCAGCCAACCGCTCGCAAGCTTCATCATAACCTCCGGTCGGCGTCAGGGCCCGGGCCAGTTCGGCGGAGGCGGAGAAATCGCAGAAGCCTGCCAGCCGTTCGAGGATTTTCGGATATTCAAGGACGTGCAGGGTTTTTGTGTCCATGTGTGAGGTTTTTGGGGGGTGTTTCAGCAACACACCCGGAGCAGCCGCTTCGATCCTGGCGGGTGCCGCTCAGGTCTCGGGGTGGTAGGCCACCGCCCCCATATCTCCAACAAACTCGGGCAGGGGTGCGTGTCCCAGCACCTGACGGATGGCAGAGGCTTCACCGGTGTGATACCAATAGTGGTAGATGTTGCGCATGAGCAGGGTGCCGATATTTTCATCCACCGGCTTCCCATCTCGCAACAGGGTGCCTTGCAGGGTCGTGGGGGTCAGGGTTTCCAAGTAGGCATCTGCCGCGGCCGTGACCGTTCTCCAGACCTGCCACATCTCGTCCAGGGCGGGGGTGCTCGCAGGCTTGCCGTAGCCCACCAGGTCGTACAATTCAGGCGCCAGGTTCTTTTGCTGGGCGAACATGACCCAGTAGCGGTGTTCCTGATTGGCCAAGTGGCCGACGATCCAGCCCAGGCTGTTCATCGGCATGATCCTGCGGCGTGCGTCTTCTGGGGAGACGCCTTCGAAGGCGCGGACGAACTCGCCGCGGGCGAAGCGTAACTGGGTGACGAGCAAGTGAGCGGGCATGGCAGACTCCTTGGATGAGGGCACGTGATCCATCTGGCCGGGAGGCGGCCAGGTATGCCCTGCCGGATGGATTCGGATGCCTTGGACATTCGCCCTCATTATAATTCCCCATTTACGAGCGGGCAGGTCGCGCCGCGCCCGCTGGGTAATGCTTTCTACGGCAGATTCCTGAAAGACCGGCGCAGGATCCCGGGTCTTTGAGGAAAGGCCTGACCCTCCCCCTTATAAAAGCTTGCGAATATGCTCGGTGTGATCCCGTTCGTGCCACAACGCCTTGCGCAGCATCTTGCGCGGGCTCCAGAATTCCCCGTCCACGGCGACGACCTTCTTCACCCCGTCCAGAGTGCGCAGCGTGGCGATGAGATGCCGGCGGACCTTCCTCAAGCGGGCCATGGGCTCCTCCGGCAGTTCAGAGCGCGGAAATGCCAGCCCGAGGCACTCCATATACCAGTGTTCTGCCCCCCCGAGGTGTCCGAGGATTCCGTTAATGCTCCACCGTTCGGCCGGATAGGAGGCATTCATCTTCTCCTCGCTCAATCCTTCCACGGTCTTGAGGAGATCCGTGCGGGTCCAGTCAAGCATTCTCAGGGCGCGATCGATCTCAAGTGCGGTCAGCGGCTTCCAGTCGTATGGGAAGAAGGCCTCCACCGTGTATCCTTCGCCTTCCCCCACCCGGTCATAGTCGTCATTGATGAAGTAGTCCTCCCATACCCCGTTGATGACCGACTCGAGCTCGCCTTCGATGAACGTCAACCAGGTGTGCGAATCGTGGTGCAGGATCCAACCGGCGTAACTATTGAGGGCGCCCTCTAGGTTTGTGGTAGCCCCGACGGCGTTTATCCCATAGGCAAAACATCCGGGATGCTCCAGCGCCCAGGCGAGCGTGCGCCCCTCGAAGTTTGTCTCAATTCCGACCTGGACAATCATATCTGCCTCCAGATGCATCGCACGGCAGGCTGCCTAGTTCCCCTTCGGGAGGAACGCCGGAGGCGTTGCGCTGTTCCAATTATATCCCTTTGTAATCCCGTCCTCGCCGGCAACGGTCGCTCAGCGAGTGGAGGGTGCCTGCCGGTCCGCTACCCGTAACGGTTCATGAACTTCCCCATGCGCAGCAGGGCTTCCTCGATCTTCTCATAGGAGGTGGCATACGAGCAGCGCACAAACCCTTCCCCGCCTGCACCGAAGGCATTGCCAGGGACCACGGCGACATGCTCCTCGCGAAGCAGTCTCTCGGCGAAGGTATCGTCGTCCATGCCCGAGGCAGTGATTTTCGGGAAGGCATAGAATGCGCCCCTGGGTTCGAAGGTGGTCAGCCCCAGCTTGTTCAAGCCGCCGACGATGAGCCGGCGCCGCCGGTCATATTCCCCCACCATTTCCTGCACGTGGGCTTCACCGTGGCGCAGGGCTTCGACGGCCGCGTCCTGGGCGGTGGTCGGAGCGGACATGATGGTGTACTGGTGGACGCGCACCAGCCCTTTGATGATGTGCTCCGGCCCGGCGGCATAACCGATCCGCCAGCCGGTCATGGCATAGTCTTTCGACATCCCGCCCAAGAGGACGGTCCGGCGCTTGACGCTCTCGTCCAGGGCAGGGACGCAGACATGCTGGAAATCGTACACCAACCGATCATAGATTTCATCCGAGACTAGGATGAGGTCGTGCTCTTCGGCGATCTTGGCCACCTGGCTGAGGGTGCTGCGGGCGGCCACAGCCCCGGTTGGGTTGTTCGGGTATCCGATGAAGATCACCTTCGTGCGCGGCGTGATGGCGGCCTTCACCTGGTCGGGGTCCAGCTGGAAATTATTCTCGATCCGGCTGGGGATCTCCACCGGCACGCCGCCGGCCAGGATCACCTCCGCCTGGTACGAGACGAAGCAGGGTGTCGGGATAATGACCTCATCGCCGGCATTGAGCAGGGCGGTCATGGTCAGGTAGAGTGCCTCCGAGACGCCCACGGTGGCGATGACTTCTGTCAGCGGGTCGTACTGGACGCCGTACAGGCGCTTGAGATTGTCTGTGATCGCCTGGCGCAGTTCCAGTTTTCCGGCGTTGGAGGTGTAATGCGTTTCGCCCGATTGAAGGGAGCGGACGCCTGCCTCTAGGATGGACTCGGGTGTGGTGAAGTCGGGCTCGCCGATTCCGAGCGAGATCACGTCCTTCATCGTGGCGGCGATGTCAAAGAACTTCCGAATACCTGAGGGCTTCAGGCCCGCCACGCGTTTCGAGAGGTAGCGTACGTCAGTGATTTCCTGCATTCATCCTCCTCGTCGTTGTTGGATTCGCCAATCGCCGGATGTTTCTGCGTAGCACAGTTCAAAATCCTGGCCGTCACTCGTCCTGACCCGAAAATACTTCTCGCCGGGAGTGCGCCATTCAGCCAGGATCAGGCTAACCTCCAGGCGCCGGCCCTCCCAGGTTAGCGCCACCGGTTTTTCTGCATAGCTGAATCCGGAATGGCATTCGACCAGCTCAGTCATATTGTAGGTCTTTCCGCCAGAATTATATAGGACAAGATGTCATCTCGTCCGGCAACGAAAATCCTATACCTGGACCGTGGAATTGTCACTGATATTCAAGACCAGCGGCGGATCCTCGGCGGAACGCCCCTGGACCCGGGAATGCCGGCCGAGAAACGAGCCCTCCAAGGCCACGGCGCTGACCGTGACCTCGTCTTCGAGGATGCTGTTTTCCACCCGGCTGGCGCTGATCTGCGAGCCTGCGCCGATGGAGACATGCGGGCCGATCACCGAATCGTGGATCGCAGCCGTTGGGTGGACAGCGACCGGGGGGATGAACTTCACCCCATTCAAGCGGGGCAGGGGGTTGGTGCAGGCGCCATGCTCGAGCAGATAACGGTTGGTTGCCAGGGTCGCCTCGATCGTCCCGGTATCCAGCCAGACATCCACGCTTTGCGTGCGCACCCTGGCGTGACGTTCGAGCATGATGTTGATGGCGTCAACCAGGAAGAACTCCCCGTTCAAGGCCTGGGCGCGTTTCAACTGCTCTTTGATGGCCGAGGCCAGGGCTTGCCCCTCGCTGAAATAGTAGCAGCCGACGACGACCAGGTTGCTGTCGAGCGAGCGGGGTTTTTCGATCAGCCGGGTCACCCAGCCGTCCGAATCGACTTCGGCGACCCCGAATCGGCGCGGATCACTCATGCGCTTGACCCAGGCGACGCAGTCGGCTTTTTCGTCCTTCAGGATGGAGAAGTCCGTTTCGACCAGCGTGTCAGAAAAGATCACGAGCGTCGGTCCGCTCAGGTACGCGCGCGCTAGCCAGAGGGCGTCCGACTGGCCGCGCGTCACCGGCTGCAGAATATAGTGAACCCGGTGATCCGGATAATGCTCCTGGATGTAGGGAGGGATCTGCTGCTCCCCCAGGAACGGGCTGACGATCAAAACATACTCCACTTTGATGCGGGGCGGCAGGCTGTGGAATGTGGCCAACAGGTAGTCGAGGGTGGTCTTGCCGGCCACCCCGACCAGCGGCTTGGGTTTGCTCCAGGTCTGCGGGCGCATACGCGTACCCTGCCCGGCGGCCGGGATGAGGATGGTCAAGGTTTTACTCATATTCGTTCGGCAAGCCTCCAGGGTGCGTGGATTCAACGGAAGAAGATCAAGCCGATGGCTGCCGCAGCCAGGACCAGCCAGATCGGGCTGAGATTCGTGTAAGTCAGGATGAGAAAACCGCCCAGCGCGATCAGCCATTTGTCCCAGCTATGCAGCAAGGATGACCCCAGTCCCTGCTTCTGCAATCCGAAGACAGTGATCGCGATCTGGTAGGCGGTCCAGGCCAGCAGGCCGACCACGAAGGGGCGGACCCCCTGGATGGCGGCTTTTACGTACGGATTGTCCTTGAAGCTGAAGAAGGTCACCACCAGCACGAACATGAGCAGCGTGGTCGGGACGACCGTCCCCAGCACCGCCATGAGGGCGCCTTCCCAGCCGGCAAGTTTATAACCGACATAGGCGGCGGCTTGAGGCGCGGTTGGGCCGGGGAGCGCATTGCTGAGGGCGATATCGTCGGCGAAGTCGTCCGGCGTCATCCACCCAATCGAGACCGTCTCACGCTGCATCAGGCCCAGCGAAGCCGGCCCGCCGCCCCAGGAGAACATGGCGACCTTAGTGAAGACCCAGAAGATTTGCAAAAGCAGCTTCCAGTTCATGAGGACGGCCTCCGCTTTTCATGAATGTCCCAGCACCGGGTGCGGCTGGTAAAGCTCCTCGAGCCGCTGGACTTCGGCAGGGGTAAGTTTGATCTCCAGGGCGGCAACCGCCTGGTTGAGGTGATCCAGCTTGGTCGTGCCGATGATGGGCGCGCTGATGTGGGGTTTGTTCAGCAGCCACGCCAGGGCGATCTGCGAAGCGGTCAGATTGTGCTCGCGGGCGACCTCCCCGGCACGCTCGGCAACCTGGAAGTCTTCCGGACGATAATACAGGATTCCAGCAAAGTCGTCCGATTGGGCGCGCATCGTCTCCCCCCCACCTTGCTTGTGGCGGTTGCCGGCGAAGAAACCCCGGGCCATTGGGCTCCACGGGATCAGCCCGAGGCCCTGGTCGATGCAGAATGGGATCATCTCGCGCTCTTCCTCGCGGTAAACCAGATTGTAGTGGTTCTGCATCGATACAAAGCGTGTCCAACCCTGTCGTTCGGCAGCGAATTGCGCTTCGGCAAACTGCCAGGCGAACATGGACGAGGCGCCGAGGTAGCGGGCTTTTCCAGCTCTGACCACATCGTTTAGGGCGTCCATCGTCTCTTCGATCGGGGTGCTGTAGTCCCAGCGGTGGATCTGGTAGAGGTCCACATAATCCGTATGCAGGCGGCGCAAGGAGGCGTCGATCGAGTCCAGGATGTGCTTGCGCGATAACCCGCGGTCGTTGACCTCGTCGCTCATCGGGTTGCATACTTTTGTGGCGATGACGACGCGGTCGCGCGGGACCCCCAGGACCTGCAGGGCATGGCCCAGCGCGGTCTCGCTGGCGCCGCGCGAGTAAACATCGGCAGTGTCGAAGAAATTGATGCCCGCCTCGAGGGCGCGCTGGACGAAGGGCAGCGCCTGGTCCCCGTCCAGCACCCACTTCCGCCACTGGGAGTCGCCATAGGTCATCATCCCGAGGCACAGCCGGGATACCTTCAGACCACTTTTTCCCAGGTTCACAAAATCCATTCTGCCTCCAATCGGACCAGCCCCTGGGCGGGGAGGTTAGATTTTAGTTTCCAATTCGCCCAAGACCCTCTCCATACGGTCCACGGCGGCTTTCAGGGTGACAGGGTCAAAGGCAAACTTGGCTCCACCCGCTTGGAACAGGGCAGGTAGGCCCACCCGACCTCCCAGGGAGAGAGCCCTGCGGTAATCGGCAACGGCCTTCTTCTGGTCGTTGAGCGCATGACCCCAGATCTGGACGGCACCCAGCTGGGCCAGGCCGTATTCGACGTAATAGAACGGGATCTGGTGGATGTGCAGCTTGCGGTGCCAGCCGGTGACTTTGACCTCTTCCAGGCCGCTCCAATCTATGGCGGGAATGAATCGGTCCCAGAGTTCCCCCCATTTCTCATCGCATGCGGAGGGTTCTGCTCCCGTCTTGGGGTTCTCGTAGACCCATTGCTGGAAAGCGTCCACGACCGCCATAAAGGGCCAGAAGAGGATCATGCGTTCGAGGTGCTCGATCCGGGCGCGAGCGGCATCCGCCTCAGAATAAAACCCGCCGTCCTTGCGTGTCAGGTATGGCGAGGCCAGGAGCTCCATGCCCATGGAGGCGACCTCCGCGAATTCCATCGGGACGTTCAATTGTTGGATGTAGGGGATTTTTGCTGTCTCAAAGATGTGGAAGGCGTGCCCGGATTCGTGCAGCGTCGTCACGACATCATCGGGAACACCGACTGCGTTGACGAAGACAAACGGCCGGCGGATCGCAGTGTATGAGGTGCAGAACGCACCGGGGGCTTTGTTTTTGCGGTTGTCAAGGTCGGTCAGGCCCTCTTTCAGCATGGTGTCGAAATAGCCGCCCAGGACCGGGTCGACTTTGCGGAAGATGGCGGAGATTTTCGTTTTAAGTTCGTCGATATCTGTAAAGGGCTTCAAAACCCCTTCCCGCTCGGGCGGTGTCGGGTGGCCGTACCAGCCGTCTGCCAGATCCCAGGGGCGCAGGGCCGGGAGGCCGAGAGCTTGCTTCCGTTTTTCATAAATGTGCGTCGCGGCCGGGACCACCACCTCTTCAATGGCCTTCTGAAATGATTTGCAGTCGTCAGGGGTGTAATCGAAGCGCAGTTTCTGCTGCCAGGCATACTCGCGGAAGCTGGGTTTGTCGGCGTTGGCGGCGATCCTGGCACGTACTTCCATGAATTTTTGCCACAGCGCGTTAATCGCCTGACGGTCGGCCAGCTGGCGTGTGGTCTTGAGGTGCCAGGCTCGTTCCCGCCTGGACCGGTCAGGGTCCTCAAAGGTCATCTGGAGGCGGGTCACGGTGATCTCCTGGCCTTCCCAGGTCACCGTTTGGGCGCCAAAGAGCTTGTCGTACTCCAGACACAGCTTTTGCTGTTCGGCCAGCAGCGGCAGGTTGGCTTCGCGGAACAAGTCCGCCTCGGCGCGCATTTTGCGCAGCGGGATTTCGAAACCGTCCGGCGCAAGCCGAGTCATGAGCAGCTTCTGTTTCAACCTCTGTTCGGCCGCCATGCTGTTGGCGAAGATCGTGTCCAGGAATTGGTTCAGCCGCTGTTCGGCTTCCTGGTCGGCGGTATTGACCGATGTAGCTACCGTGAGTCGCGAATACATCTCCTCGAGATGCTCTCCCAGGCGGGACCAGTCGGCCAACCAGCCGGCCACGCTGGCGCGACCGAGAGGGCGGCCTTCGAGGTCGTGATAGTGAGGTTCGATTTCGGGCCAGGTCCAGCGGAGCAGGGCACTCGGGCTGGAGGGGTAGTCATTGGGCATGAGCGGAGCTCCTGGGCAAGTAAGAAGAGCCGGTCAGAGGTCAGTCGAGAATTTTAAGATTGGCGAGCGAGGCTGCCAGGCGCTTGATGCCGACGGATTCGAAGACCACGTCCACGATTTCCTCGTTATCCTGCGTCCGGCTGTTTAAAATGATGCCCTCGCCCCAGACGGGATGATGGATGCGCATGCCGGCCCGGTAGCGGACTTCCAGGACGGGAGCCGACGATCCAGAGGCGTAGGCCTGCCAGGAGGTCCGCTGGCCTTCTTGGCGTGAACGCCGTCCGCTACGGGCCTGGCCGCTCAGCAGCTCGGGGGGGATGTCCTCTAGGTAGCGGGATGGGATGGTTTCTTCGGCATAGCCCCGTCCGCCACGCCGCAAGGCCCGCAGAAGGTAGAGGCGGTCCTTGGCGCGTGTGATGCCGACGTAGAACAAGCGGCGCTCCTCTTCCATCGCTTCCGGGTCGTCAAAGGAACGGCTGTGCGGCAGGAGGCCGTCGTCCAGGCCGATGATGAAGACCGCGCCGAATTCCAAGCCTTTGGCGGCATGCAGGGTGAGCAAGGTGGGAGCGTTTTTGGAATCGGAGAGCGTATCCTGGTCCGAAATCAGGGCCACATTTTCGAGGAATTCACTCAGGCTGCGGCTTTCATACTCGACCGTCAGGCGCCGGAGTTCCTGGACGTTCTCCCAGCGCTCGCCGCCTTCCTCGCTCCCGTCATCTAGGAACGCCTGGTAGTTGATGGCGGAAGCGATGCGGTCGAAGAGCTCGGTCACGGTGGCGCGCCCGGCTTCGGCCTGCCAGTTGACGAGCTGCGCGCCGAAGTCGGCCAGCACTAGCACGGACCGGCCGCTGAATTGTGCCCAGAAGGGCGAGGCTTCGCCGCGCGCCAGGTCCATCAGCACCCCGGCCGGGAAGGTCCCGGCCTGGCGGGAGGCGGTCACGAGGGCCTGGAAGGTCTTGTCGCCGATGCCGCGCGGGGGGACATTGATGACCCGTTCGAGCGAGACCTCATCCGAGGGGTTATGGACGAGGCGCAGATAGGCTAGGATGTCCTTGACCTCGCGCCGGCCGTAGAAGCGCTGGGCGCCGACCAGCCGGTAGGGCAGGCGGGCTTGTAGGAAGGCCTCTTCCAGCAAGCGGGACTGGGCGTTGGTGCGGTACATGACGGCGCACTCGCCGGGCTCAAGTTGCCCACTGGCGACGAGCTGGGCAATGCTGTCTACCACGAAGGCGGCCTCACTGTAATCGTCGAGGGCTTCATAGTAAAAAACCTTCTCGCCCGCGCCGCGCTCGGTGAAGAGCTGTTTGTGGCGGCGGTGCGGGGCACGGTCGATGACCGCCATGGCCGCGTCCAGGATGGTCTGCCGCGAGCGGTAGTTCTGCTCCAGGAGGATTACCTGCCCGTCGGGGAAGTCCTGTTCGAAGCGCAGGATATTGCGGTAATCTGCCCCACGGAATTTGTAGATCGACTGGTCCGGATCGCCTACCACGAACAGGTTGTTGTGGACGGAGGCCAGGTGCTTGAGCAGCACATACTGGGCGAAGTTGGTGTCCTGAAACTCGTCCACCAGGACATGCTCGAAACGCCGGGCGTACTTTTCGCGCACGGCGGGGAACTCCGAGAGCAGGTGGGCGGTCCACAGCAGCAGGTCGTCGAAGTCGACCGCGTTGGACTGCTTCAACAGTTCCTGGTAGCGCTTGTACACCCGCTTGACCACCTCATCGCGGTAGGTCTGCGTGGGATAATCCTCGGGAAAGATCAATTCGTTCTTGGCGCGTGAGATGGCTGCATGCACGGAGGTCGGGCGGTAGGTCTTCTCATCCAGATTCAGGTCGCGGACGGCCGCCTTGACCACCCGCTGCTGATCGTCTTCATCGTAGATCACAAAATTGGAATCGAAGGGCAGATTCCCCACCTCCCGGCGCAGCAGCCTGGCGCAGATGGCGTGGAAGGTGCCCAGCCATAGCCCGGTGGCGGCTTGCTCCCCCAGCAGCTTGCGGACGCGGCTCTCCATCTCGCGGGCGGCCTTGTTGGTGAAGGTGACCGCCAGCAGGGCGTACGGGCGAATGCCCTCGGATCCGATCAGGTAAGCGACGCGCTGGGTCAGCACGCGGGTCTTCCCGGACCCGGGACCGGCCAGTATCAAGACCGGCCCTCCCCCTGCCGTGACGGCCTGGCGCTGCTGGGGGTTGAGGTGGTTGAGAAAATCCATGGAGGTCTGTGAGGGGCACAGCGCAGCCGCGCCCCTGCGGGTGGATCAGCCGAGTTCCGAAGTGCAGTTCGGGCAGCGGCTGGCCTTGATTGGGATGTTCGTGAAACAGCGCGGGCACTCCTTGGTGATCGGTGTGGCTGGTGCGGGCGCGGGCTTGCGCTGCAGGCTGTTGATACCCTTGATCATTAGGAAAATGGCCAGGGCGACGATCAGGAAATAAATGATGTTGGTGATGAACAGGCCGTAGTTCCAGGTGACCACTCCGGCGATTGCCTGGGCCGCGGCCAGCTGGGAACCGGCAGGGACCTTGTCGGCGTTCTTGATGATGAGGTACAGGTTGCTGAAATCCACGTTGCCGAGCAGAAGTCCGATCGGCGGCATGATGATATCGCTGACCAGAGAGGAAATGATCTTGCCGAAAGCCCCGCCGATGATCACGCCGACCGCCAGGTCGACCACACTGCCGCGCATGATGAATTCTTTGAACTCTTTTAACATTTTCCATCTCCTTTGTTGTGAGGGGATATTCCCGCTTCATTGTACCGTCACGATAGGGGGCTGTCAACGCGACGGCCGGTCTGTTGTATAATCCGCCCATGGTTTCCTGGAAAATGATGGCCCGAGTGCCCGTCTGTATCGCCCTGCTGGTCCTGCTGGTCCTGCTGGGGCTCTTGGCTGCCTGCAGCATAGCGACCGCAACCCCGAAGTCCCTGCCGACCGCCTCCGCTTACACGATGACCGCCACAACGCGGCCGCTCCGCCAGCTGACCGTTTGCCTGGGACAGGAGCCAGCCAGCCTGTACCTGTACAGCAACCTGTCGGACGCGGCGCGCAGCGTGCTGGCGGCGGTCCTCCCCGCCCCGATCGAGAGCGCGGCCTACGGATATCAGCCGGTGCTGCTCACCCGCCTCCCCAGCCTGGCGAACGGCGATGTCCAGCTCCTGTCCAAATCCGTTACCGTCGGGGATGAGGTGGTCGGCGCGGATGGACTGCCGGTCACGCTGGTTCCGGGGGTGAAGGTCCGTCCGAGCGGCTGCCGCAGCGATGACTGTGCGGTCGTATACGACGGGAAGTCTGAACTTCAGATGGACCAGATGATGGTCACTTTCCAATTGCTGCCAGGCCTGACCTGGTCGGACGGCAAGCCTCTGACGGCCGCCGACTCGCTCTATTCCTATCAGGTCGCCTCGGACCCAAAAACGCCCGGCTCCCGCACCCTGCTCGACCGCACCAAGTCCTACGCCGCGCTGGATGCGACGACCGTCCAGTGGTTGGGCAAGCCCGGTTTCATCGACCCGAGCTATTTGAACAATTTCTGGGCGCCGCTTCCCCAGCATCTCTGGGGTCAATTCCCGGTCGACCAGTTGCCCGTCACAGAAGAGGTAGCGAGAACGCCGCTCGGCTGGGGGCCGTATGTGATTCAAGAATGGGTCCCGGGGGACCACATCACCCTGAAAAAGAATCCCAATTACCTGCATGCCGATCAAGGCCTGCCGCGGTTCGACATCCTGGTCTTTCGCTTTACCCCGGACCCGGGTCAGGCCATCAGTGCCCTGCTCTCTGGCCAATGTGACCTGCTCGACCCCAGCATCCCGCTGGACGGCCAGGTAGGCCAGCTTCGTTCTTTAAGCAGCCAGGGAAAGCTGCAGGCCTATTTCACCCCCACGCCGGTGATGGAGCAGCTGGCGTTCGGCGTTCGCCCGGCCTCTGCTGACCTCGTTCAGGCCTCTGGAGCGGGCAGCCCCAGCCTGCTGGGCGATAAGCGCCTGCGCCAGGCGATCGCCATGTGCTTCGACCGCCAGCAGGTGGTGCAGGATGTGCTCTCCGGCCTGTCACCCGTACCGGATACGTACCTGCCTTCCGCAGATCCGCTCTACAACCCGGAGGTGGCGAAGTATTCATTTAATGTGAGTGCTGCCGGTCAGCTTCTGGACCAGATCGGCTGGCGCAGAGTAGGCAGCGATCCCAGCGCGCCGCGCCAGGCTGAGGGAGTGGCTGGTGTTCCGGACGGCACCCCGCTCGAGTTGAGTTACCTGACCACGGACGCCACCCAGCGCCAGCAGGTCAGCCGTATTCTGGCAGGGTCGCTGGGGCAGTGCGGGATCAAGGTCGACCTCCATTACCTGGACGCGGCGGCTTTGTATGCTCCTGGCCCGGACGGGCCGCTGTTTGGACGGTCCTTCGATCTGGCCGAGTTCGCCGTTGCCAACCCGGCGCTCGAAACGCCCTGCGAATGGTTTACCAGCTCCGAGATTCCGACGGCTGCCAACCACTGGGTGGGCACGAATCTCAGCGGATACAGCAATCCAGCCTTCGATGCGGCCTGTCTGTCTGCCGAACAGGCCCTGCCGGGTGAGACGACTTATGCGGATTCCAACCACCAGGCCGAAGCCATCTTCGCGGATGACCTGCCCGTCCTGCCTCTGTACTGGCGCATCCAGGTTGCCGCGGGCCGGAAGGACCTGTGCCATTTCTCGCTCGACCCGACTGCCTCTAGCAGCCTGGCGGCGATCGAAACCCTGGATGTCGGCTCGACCTGCAGCCCATAGGCCGGCAGGTCTGACAGGCGGCTGGCCGCTTCTTAAAACCCATCCCGTTTCTGCGCCCGCGCTGAGGGACCTGAGGTCCAAGAAGCGAGGGCCGCGTTCTCGGGAGCATGGTTAAAAAAATTACTTCGGTGGAGGAATACTTGACTTTTTATAATTCTTGTGTTAATCTTTCCTTTAGTCCCTATGGCAATCCTGCCAGTTAAGGTAATTTGTGCATCTTGATTGCAAAAGGAGGTGTTTCTCGTCAACTGACCTCGACTTGCTGTTTTAAATAATCCCTTCACCCTAATCTGTTCAACTAAGTTTGGAGGAGAAAGACCATGTCCCGTAATCGCTTGATGATGGTATTTGGAGTGTTGATGGCAATCACGATGGTGATGACTGCCTGCGCTCCCCAAGCAACTGCTACACCTGCACCGGTTCCTACTTCACCGTCAGCCACCGCGGCAGCGACTGCGGCACCGACCGCTGTGCCGGCTCATACTGGCGGATGGCTCGACCAGGTTGTCTTCTCCGTCGTGGATGCCAGCTCGGCCATCACCCAATTAGGGGCCGGCGCGATCGATATTTACGCCGGCGGCCTGGCTGCAGCGGATTATCCGAACATTACGAAGGCCGGCCTGAACTATGCCGAGTCGAGTGGTCTCCAGTACTCGATCATGTACAACCCGGCGACCTTCACGGATAAGACCGTGCTCAACCCCTTCTCGGATAAAAAGATCCGTGAGGCGACCAACTACCTGTATGACCGCAATTACATCAATCAGGAAGTATATGCGGGCGCGGACCTGCCCAAGTGGTTTGCGATTACAACCCAGTTCCCGGCCTATGCGAACGTGGCCGATGTGGCTGCCGGACTCGAAGCCCAGTATGCATACAACCCGGACAAGGCCAAGTCGATCATCTCCACGGAGATGACGAGCCTGGGCGCCACCCAGGATGCCAGCGGCAAGTGGCAGTACAAGGGCAAGCCCGTCACGCTGAATTTCCTGATCCGCACGGACAGCGACGGCACCCGCAAACCGATCGGCGACTACGTCGCCACCCAGCTGGAATCCGTCGGCTTCACGGTCAACCGCGAGTACAAGAAATCCTCCGAGGCCAGCCCGATCTGGCAAGGTGATCCTACCACGGGCCAGTGGAACCTGTACACCGCGGCTTACAGCGCCACCGTGATCGACCGCGAGGAAAAGGTCAACTTCCAGGAATACTATGCTCCGGATAGCATCCAGGGCACTCAGCCCTTCATGTCTAACACCGGCATCGATCCCGCTTTCGCGAAGCTCTGCGATGACCTGGCGAACGGCAACTACACCTCGCTCACCCAGCGCGATCAGATGATGGAACAGGCCATGCCGCTCTCTATGCAGGACTCGCTGATGGTCTTCCTGATCGACGGCAAGAACTTTGTCCCAGAGGCCAAGAAGGTCCAGGTGAGCTATGACCTGGCCGCCGGTGTGGAGGGTGCCTATGTTGCGCCTTTCACCCTGCGCTTCGCCGGGCAGACCGGTGGCACGATGAAGTGGGGCGCGCCTGATCTGTTCACCGACCCGTGGAACCCCATCGCCGGCAGCAACTGGGCCTGGGATCAGGCCAACCACAACTTCACGGACATGGGTGAAGGTGGTTTGATGCCCGATCCGTATACCGGGTTGGCTTGGCCTATCGTCTTTGACAAGGCGACCGTCACCGCCACGCAGGGGCTGCCTATTGGCAAGACCCTCGACTGGGTCACGCTGAACTTCGCCCCCACGATCACGGTCCCGTCGGATGCCTTTGTGGATTGGGATGCCAAGGCGCAGAAGTTCATCACCGCCGGCGAGAAATCCACGACCCCGATCACCGCCAAGATCATGAGCACGGTGACCTATCCGGATGACCTGTTCAACAAGGTCACCTGGCATGACGGCACCAACCTGTCGGTGGCGGACTTCCTGATGAGCATGATCATGACCTTCGATCGCGGAAATAAGGACAGCGCCATCTACGATGCTGCGTATGTGCCGCTCCTGCAATCCTTCCAGCAGGGCTTCGTAGCCTTCCGGATTACCTCCACCAGCCCGCTGACCGTCGAGTACTATGCCAATGTATATGCCGCAGACGCCGAACTGGATGTGGCCACCCTGTGGCCGGGGGTGCCGATGTACTTATACGGTGAGGGCTCCTGGCACGTGCTGGCGATCTCCAACCTGGCTGAGGCTGCGGGCCAACTGGCCTACTCCGACGATAAGGCTACGGCCAACAAGACCGAATGGACGAGCTACGTCGGCGGCCCGAGCCTGGACATCCTGTCCAAGTACCTGGACCAGGCGATCGCCCAAAAGTACATCCCGTACGCTCCGACTCTAGGCCAGTACATTACGGCCGATCAAGCGGTTGCAGCCTATACCAACTTGAAGAACTGGTACACCACCCATGGCAATTTCTGGGTGGGCACTGGCCCGTACATGCTGGATAAGGCTGCCCCGGTCGAGAAGACCGCCACCATGACCCGCTACGCCGCTTTCGCCTATCCGTCGGATGTGTGGTCTCAATTCAGCCAGCCCAAGATTGCAGTCGTTGCCGTGGATGGACCTGCCCAGGTGACGGTCGGTCAGGAAGGTGATTTCACTGTGACCGTGACCTTCAACAATGCTCCTTATCCTTCCGCTGAGATTAAGCAGGTCAAATACTTGCTGTTCGACGCCACGGGTGCAATCTCCAGCACCGGCACTGCAACCATGGTCTCCGAGGGCTCGTATAAGATTGCCTTGACCAGCGACATCACCTCCAAGCTGACCGCTGGTGCGGACAAACTCGAAGCGGTCGTGATCGCGACCCCGGTCGCCATTCCGACCTTCGCCAATTATCAATTCGTGACCGTCGCACCTTAGGCGACCTCGAATAAGGTTCTCAGGATAGGGGCAAGGGCAACCTTGCCCCTATCTATCCTTACTGAGATTTATTGTGAGGTGAGACCATGGCCGTAGAAGTTCAGGCTGCTACCGGTGTCAAGAAGAAGGCCCCTTCCAGTACTTTTGTGCGTGTGGGACGCTACACGCTCACGCGACTGGTGGTCCTGTTCTTCACCATGGTGATTGGGATCTATTTGACTGTCTTGATTGCCAACATGGGGGGATATGTCGACACGATCATGAAAGCGACGATCCGCGAAAATGTCACGATGTCCTTTATGAGTAATAAAGGATTCCAGAAGATGAGCGTCGACGAACGATCAAAACTTTTGGAAGCCACCATTGCCCAGAACGAAAACCGCCTGGGCCTGAACACGCCCTTCGTCGTTCGCAGCTTTCGCTACTTGGGTAATGCGCTGACCTTGAATCTCGGCAGTGCCCAGCAAATGACCAGCGATAATGGCTCCAAACAGGTGCGCCTGATCATTCTGGAACGCCTGCCGGCCACCTTGTTGCTCATGGGCACTTCGGAATTATTCTTGTTCTTCAGCACCCTCTTCCTGGCTCTGGCCTTATCCAGGCATTATGCCAGCTTTTGGGACAAACTCACCATAGCCCTTTCCCCGACCTCAACCGTACCGCCCTGGTTCTACGGAATTTTCCTGATCCTGATCTTTGCCGCGCTCCTGCACATCCTGCCATTTGGCGGGTTGGTGGATGCACCGATCCCTACCAATCCGCTTGAATTTGGCCTGAGTGTGCTCAAGCATATGACCTTGCCAGCTTTGTCATTGATCCTGGCCTCATTCTTTTTAAGCATCTACAACTGGCGGACCTTTTTCCTGATCTATTCCAGTGAAGATTACGTGGACATGGCCAAGGCCAAGGGTTTGACATCGCGCAATATCGAGCGCAATTACATCCTGCGCCCGACTCTGCCTACCATCATTACCCAGTTCGCCCTCTTGCTGATCACTGTCTGGCAGGGGGCCATTATTACGGAAACGGTCTTCCTGTGGCCTGGATTGGGTCGAACTTTGTACACCGCCATCGGATTTTATGACACGCCGGTCATTGTGGGGATCACCATCATTTATGCTTACCTTCTGGCGATCACGGTGTTCCTGCTGGACTTTGTGTATGCCTTGGTTGACCCCAGAGTCAAAGTCGGTGGATAGCCATGAAAAATATTAAGAAAACCCTGCAGGACATTGCCCGCTATCCTTCTGCGGTCGTGGGCGCGGCGGTGGTCCTGGTGTTGATCGTCGTGGCCATATACACCATGATCGCCATTCCCTATCATAAGGCGATCGCTCTCTGGAGCGGCGGTGAGGATACCTGGTTCCAAAATCCGAAAAACGTTCCGCCGGAATGGCTGAACTTTTTCACCAAGAAAAAAGAACCGGTCTCCTTTGTCATCAATGACCAAAAAGGTCAGATGACCAGGGAGGTCAAGACCCACAGTGACGGCTCGAGCACCATCACACTGACCTATACGTTCGACTACCAATATGATGACTTTCCCCAGGAGTTGCTGCTGTATTTCACCACTCAGTTTCAACAAAAGGAACCCTTTGCTTCCCTCGTCTGGATGACCCCCGATGGTCGTAAAATTCAAGTGGCCAATTTCGGGGTTCCCAACAAGTATACCTACCGATTCTCTCAAGATACGACCCTGCAGATCAAGCTGAACGGGGTCAGCCCGCAAATTGCGCTGTTCGCCGATCCAAAATCCCCCGATCCGAAGCACCCCGTTCCCCTCAAAGGGACTTATCAACTGGTCATAAGCGGGATTGCCTGGGAAAAGAATTCGGATATGACCGCAGAGTTTGTTTTGCACGGCCAGGTGGCCGGATTGGCCGGAACCGATATCTATCGGCGCGACCTGATGATTGCGCTGCTGTGGGGGGTGCCCGTCGCCCTGGCCTTCGGCCTGATCGCCTCGGTCGGGACCACCGTCCTGACCATGGTCATCTCCGCCATCGGCGCCTGGTACGGGGGTTGGGTGGACGGCCTGATCCAGCGCGTCACCGAGGTCAATCTGGTGCTGCCCTTCCTGCCCATCCTGATCATGATCGGTACCTTTTTCAGCCGCAGCATCTGGGTCATCCTGGGCGCGACCGTCGCCCTGAGCATCTTTACCGGTCAGATCAAGGCCTACCGCGCCATTTTCATGCAGGTGAAAGAGACGACCTATATCGAGGCTGCCAAAGCCTATGGCGCCAGTAACTGGCGCATCATTACGCTTTACTTGATTCCTCGGATGATCCCGACCCTCATCCCGAGTCTGGTGCTTTCGGTTCCCTCCTTTGTGTTTTTGGAGGCTTCGCTGGCCGTGCTCGGCCTGGGCGATCCCACCCTGCCGACCTGGGGGAAGATCATTGATGATGCTTTCGTTAACGGTGCCCTGTACAAGGGCCAGTATTACTGGATCCTGGAACCGGCGGTGCTGCTGATGGTCACGGGGCTGGCGTTTGCCCTGCTGGGCTTTGCGCTGGACCGGATATTCAACCCGCGGCTGAGAGAGGCATAGGGTATGGCCGAGGAGAAGCTGTTGCGTGTAAGAGATCTGGTGCTGCATTTTCGTACCACCCGTGGGGCGGTCCAGGCTGTGGACGGGGTGGACTTTGACCTGGACAACAACCGGGCGGTGGTGATTCTGGGGGAGAGCGGCTGCGGGAAAAGCTCGCTGGCGAAAGCCATCCTGCGGCTGCTGCCGAGGAATGTGGAGAAGTACACCGGTGAAGTGAACCTGAGGGGTCAGGACGTGATGAAGCTTGGGGAGGAGGAATTCCGGCTGAACGTGAGGTGGGTGGAAATGTCGATGGTGCCGCAAGCGGCCATGAACGCCCTGAACCCGGTCATCCGGGTGGGGGACCAGGTGGCGGAACCGGCCATGATTCACCTGGGGGTGAAGAAGGAGCAGGCCTTGCAGCAGGCGATCAAGATGTTCTCGCTGGTCGGGGTGCCGGAGGACTTCCTGACGCGTTACCCGTTTGAGCTGTCAGGGGGCATGCGGCAGCGGGTGGCGATTGCCATGGCGCTCGTCACCTCACCGAATTTGATCATCCTGGACGAGCCGACCTCGGCCCTGGACGTGCTGACCCAGGCCAACATCTTCAATGTGCTCAAGCGCATCAAGAAGGAGTTGGGGACGAGCTTCATCCTGATCACGCACGACATCGCCACCTCGAGCGAACTGGCGGATGAGGTGGCGGTGATGTATGCGGGGCAGATCGTGGAGACGGGGGATGCCAAGCGCTTCTTTACGGAACCCTTGCACCCTTACTCGCAGAAGCTGATGGCGAGCGTGCCGCGCTTGCGCGGCAAGAAGGATCTGGAGTTCATCGTCGGGCAGCCACCGAGCCTGGTGAACCTGCCAACGGGCTGCCGCTTTGCAGAGCGGTGCCCGCGGCGCTATGAGAAGTGCGTCGAGGATCCTCCCATGATCCGGAAGGACGGCCGGACGGTGATGTGCTGGTTATATCATTAGGAAGGACAGGAGCGCGGCATGTCCGTTGAGGCGAACTTAAAGGGTGACTTGGCGGAGACGACCCCCGCGGGAGGAGCGGGGGCCCAGCTCTCGATCCAGGACCTGCACGTCTGGTTTGAGCTGAGGCGCTTTGGCTTCGGGCGTGCCGGGTACGTGCGGGCGGTGGATGGGGTGAGCTTCGATCTGGAGCGCGGCGAGGCGGTCGCCATCGTGGGAGAGTCGGGCTGCGGAAAGTCGAGCCTGATGAAGACCATCCTGGGACTTTACCGGCCGACCCGCGGCAAGGTGTTGTTCGATGACAGGGACCTGAGCGGGCTGGATACCAAGGGCATGAGCTGGTACCACTCGCACGTAGGCTACGTACAGCAGGACCCGTTCGGGGCGCTGGCGCCGTTCATGACGGTGCAGCGGATCCTGGAGGAGCCGTTGATCGTCGGGAGGGTCAAAAGCCGGGAGGAGAGGCTGCAGCGCACCCGCAAGGTGATGGAAGAAGTGAAGATGTTCCCCATGGAGGACTTCCTCGGCAAGTACCCGCATATGCTCTCGGGCGGTCAGCAGCAGCGGGTTGTGATCGCCCGGGCGATGATCATGGGGCCGAGGCTCCTGGTGGCGGACGAGCCGGTTTCGATGCTGGATGCGAGCGTGCGGGTGGAGATCCTGAAACTGCTGCGCGGCCTGCAAGAGACGCACCATCTGTCGGTGATCTACATCACCCATGACCTGTCCACGGTCAGCTACTTCGCGGAGCGCATCTTCGTGATGTATGCCGGGCAGTTGGTGGAGCAGGCCACGGTAGAGCGTCTGCTCTACAATCCGTGCCACCCCTACACCCTGGCGCTCCTGGCGGGGACCTCGGTCCCGGACGCGGCGAACGCCGAGACCTTCAAGGAAGTCCCATCGGGCGAGCCACCCTCCCTCGTCAATCCGCCGGCGGGCTGTCGTTTCCACCCACGCTGCTCGAAGATGATCCCGGGTACCTGCGATGTCAAGGAGCCGGCTGATTTTGAGCCAGAGCCTGGGCACCTGGTGAAATGCTGGCTGTTTGAAAAATGAGACTCGCGCGCCCTGCCCCACTCATGCTGATCGGTTTCGTGCTGATGCTGGCGGGGGTGGTCTTCCCGTTGCTCATGGTGCTGCAGGTGCTACCGTCCACCTTCCTGCTCAACTTCTTCTCCTATGGTGCCTCGGTCTCCGGACTCTTCATGGGGATTATCGGAGTGACCTCCTACGTCCAGGAGACCCGGGGCAAGAAGTAGAGCCCGCGTCTTCCGGGTTCTTTTCCTGCCGAGGTTTCTGATCCCCGTTTTCAGGCATTTGTAACTATGAAAGCGGGGATTGGATTTTTCGAAACCAGCTCCCCGGAGGCAGTTCACCCGGCAGGGCTGTTCTGGCCGGATAGGGGCGATTCCATTACCGAGAAGTTGTGATATTATTTTATGGATACGCTCTGTGCGGAGAAAATCTGTGGCCGACAAAAACCAACCTTTGCTCGAAGTTAAAAATCTGAAGACCTACTTCTTCACCGAGGACGGCGTGGTCAAGGCCGTGGACGGGATCGATTTCAAAGTGTTTCCCGGCGAGGTCTTCGGTCTGGTGGGCGAGTCGGGCTGCGGGAAGAGCGTCACATCGCTCTCGGCCATGCGGCTGATCAGCAAACCCGGCAAGGTGGTGGAGGGCGAGGTGTGGTTCGACGGCCAAGACCTCCTCAAGTTGACCGAAGCCGAGATGACCCATGTACGTGGCAACCGGATCTCGATGATCTTCCAGCAGCCGCAGACCGCCTTGAACCCGGTCTTCAAGGTCGGGGACCAGATTGCCGAGGTGCTCAACATCCACCAGGACCTCGGCAAGGAGGCGGGCTGGAAGCGGGCGATTGAATTGTTGAAGATGGTCGGCATCCCGGAGGCGGAACGCCGGGCCTCGGCCTTCCCGCACGAACTCTCCGGGGGCATGGCGCAGCGGGTCATGATCGCCATGGCTCTGGCGTGCGTCCCGGAGCTGCTCATCGCTGACGAGCCGACCACGGCCTTGGACGTGACCATCCAGGCTCAGATCTTGGACTTGATGCGCGATCTGCGCAACAAGGTCGGGGCCTCGGTCATCCTGATCACCCATGACCTGGGGGTGATCGCCGAGATGGCGGAACGGGTCGGGGTGATGTATGCCGGCCTGATCGTGGAGCAGACGGACGTCAAGACCCTGTTCGCCAAGCCGTTGCATCCGTACACCCAGGGTTTGTTGGGTTCCATCCCAGTGCTGGGAAAGATTAAGGAGCGCCTGGATGTCATCCCCGGCAACGTGCCGAACCTGATCAACATGCCCGCGGGTTGTCGCTTCGCCCCGCGCTGTCGGGCGCGCCTCGACTACCAGCTGCAGGCCTGTACGGAGATCGAACCTGACCTGATTGATGTCGCCGCCGGACACTCCGTCCGCTGCTGGCTGTATCAGGATTCACCTGCCCAGCGCGCCCCGCTGGCCAGGAGCGGAAGCTAGCGCTCGGGCCGCACCTGCTCGACATCATCTCTGGAACTGGGAGTTACACGCCATGAGCACTCCGGCAACCGAACCAAGCACCCCAAGCGACCTGGTCGTCGTTAAAAACCTGGTCAAATACTTTCCTGTGCGGGCGGGGTTGTTCCAGCGCACGGTGGCCTGGGTGCAGGCCGTGGACGATATCTCGTTTTCCATCCGGCCCGGGGAGACACTCGGGTTGGTAGGCGAATCGGGTTGCGGAAAGACAACGGTCGGCCGCTCGATGCTGCGCCTGATTGAGCCTACGAGTGGGGAGGTGTCCTTCGATGGGGTTAATGTCCTGGAATTGAAGGGCCGGGCGCTCAAGGCCATGCGCCGCAACATGCAGATCATCTTTCAAGACCCCTATGCTTCGTTGGATCCGCGCATGCCGATCGGCGAATCGGTGATGGAAGGCTTGAATGTGCACGGGATCGGCACGCGGCGCGAGCGTTTCGAAACCATGCTGGAAACACTGAAGAAGGTCGGTCTGGAGGATTACCACGCCCGCCGCTATCCGCACGAGTTCTCCGGCGGACAGCGCCAGCGCATCGGGATCGCCCGGGCCCTGGCGCTGCGGCCCAAGTTCATCGTCTGCGATGAACCGGTCTCGGCGCTGGATGTCTCCATCCAATCGCAGGTGTTGAACATCCTAAAGGACCTGCAGCGCGAGTTCGGCCTAACCTACCTGTTCATTGCCCACAACCTGAGCGTCGTGGAGCATATCTCGGACCGCGTGGCGGTCATGTATCTGGGCAAGATGGTGGAGCTGGCCGAGCGGGACGCGTTGTACCGGGAACCGCTGCACCCCTACACGCGGGCGCTGATGTCCGCCATCCCGGTCCCTGACCCGACCCTGAAGCGTGAGCGCATCATCCTCAAAGGTGATGTGCCGAGTCCGCTCCACCCACCCACGGGCTGCCGCTTCCACCCGCGCTGTTCGGTGGCCATTGACCGGTGCTCGGTTGAAGAGCCGGTCTTCAAGGAAGTCAGGCCGGACCACTGGGTCGCTTGCTGGCTGGTGGATTGAACGGGTGTCGTTACCCGCTTCCTGGCGCAGGAAGCGGATTGGCCTAAAGGCATGTGATCGGAAGCGATGATGGCCTCCTACCGTATTCTGATCGTTGAAGACCAGCGCGAGGTCAGCCGCCTGCTCCGCACCGCGCTTGAGACCCTCGACTATAAATTGACCGTTGCCGAGATCCCCTCAGGCGAGGAGGCGGTGCTGGACAGCTCTCGCAATAAAATCGACCTGCTGGTGGCCGACTACCGCCTGCCAGGCATGACCGGGATCGAGCTGATGCGCAAGGTTCGCAAACATCACCCCAAGGCGAAGGTCGTCCTGGTCACCGGCCAGACCGACCCCAAGGTGCGTAAGGAAGTTGCTGAGGCCGGCGCGGACGCATTCTTCATCAAGCCGGTTCCCATGGCCGATTTTCTCGATGCGGTCGAACGCCACCTTGGATTGGTCGAGACCTTCCTCCCGCCTGAACCGATCGCGGTGGATGAAGAGGAGGTGCGCCGCAGCCTGCCGGACCTCCTGGCAAGCCTGCGGCAGGAACTGGAAGCGACCGCCGTGCTCCTTTTGAACGATGAGGGCCGGGTGCTGGCGCGCGCCGGCGACCTGCCGGACAGCAGCGGCGAAGTCTCCCTGTTCTCCTCACTGCTGTCCATTTACAGCGCCAGCCAGAAGATCTCCTACCATCTCGGCCAGAAAGCCGCTTCCAGCTGGCATGTCTTCGATGGCGGAAAATACGACCTCCTTTTTGCACCCGTGGGGAAAACGCATGCCATGCTGGTCATGGGCAAGAAGCTGGCCGATGAATCCCGGGTGCGGAAGGCGGTCGCCGTCTTTTCGGCCTCCCGGGACTACATCGAGAAGGAGCTCGGCGAAGCGCTGGTGCTGGAAGAGACGGACAAAATCGCCGAGGAGGCTGCCGCACTCCCGGTCGAAGCCGTGGAACAGAGCGCCAAGGAATTGGAGCCGCTTTTTAAGGACGCCAAGAAGAAGCTCAAGCCCACCGATGTCGATGCGTTCTGGGATCAGGCCGCCGACCAGCACAAGGCGCCGACCAAGCCGGACATGCTCTCCTATGATCAGGCCAAACAGCTGGGCCTGGCGCCGGAGGATGAATCCTAGCCATTGTCCGCCCCGACCGGCTGTGATACAATTCGCGCCGCCTTGGGGCGTTGTGCAATGGCAGCACGTCAGCCTTTGGAGCTGATTATCTTGGTTCGAATCCAGGCGCCCCAGCCTGAATTTCCCGCCTGCAAGCGGGGCTTTTTTTCCAAGAACGGGCCTGGCGCCGCCCCGCTGGCAACGCCAGGTTTTTTTATCAGGAGGGTCCTCTATGAAAATCACTGCTGTGATCCTTGCTGCGGGCCAGGGTACGCGTATGAAATCTGCCCTGCCCAAAGTCCTGCACCCGATCTGCGGTCAGCCGATGATCACCCATGTCCTCAGAGCGGCACAAACGGTCAGCACCGAGCGGCCGGTGGTGGTGATCGGGCATGGAGCTGAGGCTGTGCGCGACCTGCTCAAGGCCACGGCCCGCTGTGTTGTCCAAGACCCGCAGCTGGGCACAGGACATGCCGTGCAGCAGGCCGAAGGGCTCCTGAAAGGCAAGACGGACCTCGTCCTGGTCGCCTACGCGGATATGCCGCTCTTGCGCCCGGAAAGCCTCAGCCGCCTCGTGGAGACCCAGCAGGCGAACCCCGGACCGCTCACCCTCCTGACCGTACGCGCCCCGGAAGCGCGCGGATTTGGACGGGTGGTGCGTGCTCCGGATGGAGGTGTACTCTCCATTGTCGAGGAAGCGGATGCGACCGAGGTGCAGTTGAAGATTGACGAATTGAACGTCGGCGCGTACTGCTTCTCCTCCGCCTGGCTGTGGGACGCCCTGCGGCGCATCCCGCTTTCCAAGAAGGGTGAATATTACCTGACCGAGGTGGTTGGGCTGGCCGTCCGGGACCATTTACCGGTTCAAGCCCTGCTCAGCGATGATCCCACCGAGGCGATTGGCATCAACACGCGCCTTCACCTGGCGGAGGCGGAAGCGGCCATGCGCTTGCGCATCAACCGGGCCCATATGCTGGCAGGGGTGACCATCCTGGACCCCGCGACCACCTATATCGAAGCCGGGGTGGTCATCGGCCGTGATACGGTCGTAAGCCCGAACACCCACCTGCGCGGCAATACCACCATCGGGGAAGGTTGCAGCCTCGGGCCCAACACCATTGTGGAGGATACGGTCATCGGCGACTCCTGCAAAATCCTGGCTTCTGTATTGGAGGGGGCCGTGCTCGAAGAGCAGGTCGGGATAGGACCGTTCGCCAGGTTGCGCGCCGGCGCGCACTTATGCCGCGGCGTTCACATGGGTAACTTCGGCGAGGTCAAGGATTCGACCCTCGGGCCGGGGACCAAGATGGGACATTTCTCATACATTGGGAACGCCGAGATCGGGGCGAATGTCAACATCGGGGCGGGGACGATCACCTGCAACTACGACGGCGTTCGCAAGAATCCAACCGAGATCGGGGAGGGGGCCTTCATCGGGTCGGACACCATGCTGGTGGCGCCAGTCAAGGTCGGGGCGCATGCCAAGACCGGGGCCGGGGCGGTCGTGACCAAGGATGTCGCCCCGGACACCTTGGTGGTCGGCGTGCCCGCCCGGCCGATCAAAAAGTTGAACGAGGCAAAGGATGACAAAGCTCACTAAACAGGAGCGGCAGGCCTTGATCGACCTGGCCAACGAGGCCCGCCGCCGGGCTTACGCGCCCTACTCGAATTATCCGGTCGGTGCGGCGCTGCGGACGAAGTCTGGGCGCGTTTTCACCGGCTGTAACATCGAGAACGCCGCCTACCCGACCGGCATCTGTGCCGAGCGCGTGGCGATCTTTAAAGCGGTTTCAGAAGGGGAATTGGCGTTTGAGGTCTTGGCGGTGGTCACACCCAACGGCGGTTCGCCGTGTGGAGGCTGCCGGCAGGTCATGGCAGAGTTCGGCCTGGACGCGCTCATATTGATCGGGGATGGGGAAGGCCATCTGGTTCGGGAGACCACCGTCTCGGCCCTCCTGCCGGGTGCATTCACCCCTGAGGATTTGAAAAGCCAGGGTCAGCACTGAATGGACCCAGGAGCGGCATGAGCGAGCAGCGCTCTTTCCGTCTGGAAGCTGTCGTCCTGCGGCACGCCGAGTGGGGCGAGGCCGACCGCCTGCTCACCCTGTACACGCGCGAGCGTGGCAAGGTGCGCGCCCTCGCCAAAGGGGCGCGCAAGATACGCTCGCGCAAGGCCGGTCATCTGGAGCCGTTCACGCATGTGACCCTGCAGCTTGCTAAGGGCCGCGACCTGCTCATCGTCACCCAGGCCGACACGCGCCAAGCGTATTTGCCGCTGCGCGCCGACCTGGTCAAGACCGCGGTCGCCTCCTATGTGGTCGAGTTGCTCGACCGCTTTACCTATGAGGATGAGAGCGAGAATTCCGCCCTCTTTCGCCTGCTGACGGAAACGCTTGACCGGGTCACCTCCGAGGCCGACCCCTTCCTGGCGGTCCGTTATTACGAAATGAGGCTCCTGGATTTTCTCGGTTTTCGTCCCCACCTTTTCGAATGCGCCAACTGCGGCGAGAAGATCCTGGCGGTTGACCAATTCTTTTCGCCCTCTCAGGGCGGGGTCCTGTGCCCGCGCTGCGGAGCCGGGCTGCCTGGGGTCTGGAAGGTGTCGGTGGAAGCGCTCAAATACCTGCGCCATTTCCAGCGCAGCAGTTACCCCGAGGCAAAGCGGGCGCGCCTGGCTCCCGAAGTCCGGAAAGAGATCGAAGCGCTCATGCAGGCCTATCTGACCTACCTGCTGGAGCGCGGGTTAAATACGCCCGAGTTTCTAAGAAAAATCCAGAGGGAGCCGGACTGAAGGCGGGCGATCCCCATCAGGTCAGTTTGTTCTTCAGGGTTCGCTCGGGGGATTGCGCAGGAATTGCCTGAGGCTGGTGCAGGTGTCCTCGAGATTCCCGACCCTGGACCCGCATCATTTTCCTAAACCTGGAAAGTCAAGTTCACCAAACCTGCCAGGCGCAGTTCGTTCAGGTGATGGGTGACGGTCGGGGCGCGCAAATGCAGCCGCCGTGCCAGCTGGGATGGGGTTACCTCTTCCTGGCTGATGTAGTAGAGGATTTTGAGGCGGGTGGGATCGGCCAGCATCTTGAGTGACCTCAACAACCGATCCGGGACGAGCTCCTCGGGTAACGTGGACATATGGTTTCCGGGCGGGCGCCAAACAGGAAAAACATCTCCGTTTCATCCCAATGATCGATGTTCAGGAGCACCCCGGTTCTATTCGCAGGGGGGATTCGCCGAAGGACCCACAGCACGTGGATGGCATCCTTCGGTTTTGGCAGGCGGCAGACCCAGACGAGCGAGAACTGTATGTAGAGGGCGACCTCCTCCAGGAATTTGCGTGCAGTGGCTGGGATGCGGTTGCGGATCCCGGCCCCCCAGGAGGGGTGCGACCATGGTGTTCCGTTTGGTGCAGGACGGACAGGCTGGTGAACTACCCCACCGCTCAAGCGGGGGGCTTCCTACTTCAACGAGCGTTGCCTGAAATCAGATCTTACCTGCTTTCCATAGGCGTGTATGTTCGGGTGGTTCCCACCCTACGGTATCGCAACGGTCCAAGTTTTACCGGTGGACCGGCTTTTCCACCGAACTGGCTGCTTGTTAAGGTACCAGGCTTATTACAGTATATATGTTCGTTTTTATGCGCCTTATATCCCCGGACCTGAAGGTCGAGGTTTTAAGGCGCAATCTTGATAAACATCTCATACCCATGCCCATATCTCAGATGAGGGCAGGGACCTTGGCTCTGGTGGGGCTGGTCATGCGACCTCCCGGATGAGATCGCCGCACGGATCCTCATGGGTCAATTGCTCCCCCAGCCTGGAGAACAGCCTTCCCAGCCGCAGGGCAAACCGATCCTTCAGGGAGGGAATGCGCACGAGCCGGCCGTGGCGTTGAGCGAACTGCTCCTCGTCCAGGTCTCCTTGACCCGAGGTGGGTTCGTGAAAATTCAGAAATGGGTTGTACATGCGTGCTTCCTTCGGTAATAAAAAAACATACGTCTAAGTTCGTTAATTGTCTAATTAGATACCCGTCTAATATATCGGGTCTGTTAAGAGTCGTCACGAGCTTGTCTATAGCGGATGCACCGTGTCACAGAGGCTATCTAGCGCCATATTTACTGGTAAATCGCTCTATGGGGTGCATCGAATTGCACTCGAATTGCACCCAAAAGGGAAAGGCGACTCTAATCTTTATAACATTTGAATTTTATGAACAGTTGAGTCCAGTTAATGCTCTTGCCCTTCCTGGCATGTGCCATCGATTCCTCAACAGTGGCCCTGCAAGGTGGGCAAAGTTATTTGTAGAAGTATGGATCCAACACGCTGACCTGTGTGATTTCGTCCACGGGTAAATTATTGCGCTTAGCAACCTTGCGGATGGCCTCCGGCGAGGGGGCATCGTATATGCAGAAGGTTTTCTTCTTATCGATGGTCACGTACGAATGCACCCAAGTCACTCCATCCATAGAATTGTTGCCAACGACCGTCAGGCAGACCTGCGCGCCTTCATCGGTCAAGGGAATGGCGAGGCCATCGGGAAAGGTGCGTTCAACGAGATAACGTGCCATGTTTTTTTCTCCTTTCAACTCAAACCAATATTGAAATGACGTGAGTCAAACATGAGCAAACTATACATGAAACACAATTGAATGTCGTCAGGGAAAACTCTACAATGCACCCCCTACAATTCTTGGCAACAAAAGAGCCGCATCCTGGGATCGCGGCTCCTCAACGAGAACGGATTTCAAGTTAGGCTGAATTATTGGATCTAGCCACCTGACACTTTGATGTCATCGGTAGGAACAAAGCGGAATTTGAACCGAAAGACCATTGGTCACTCTTTTTTGGATGAACCGCAAACCGATCTGAAAGATGCTCAGGTCACGACG
>JBEKFY010000022.1:0-66369 GCA_050013095.1 Anaerolineales bacterium
AATGGTTCTGCTCATCCGATCCGAGGGCATTCCAGACCATGCGAATCGTATCCTGCACATCTTGGGGGAAATGATCGAGAAATTCGTCAATTTGGGACATAGGTCCCTTTCATTGGGGAGACTGCCTCTATATTATAACGAAAGAACAAGCCGATAGTTTCTCCAGCCACCCGAAAATTGGGTCGAATAGTTTAATAAAATATGTAATGCGTATAGACATTATTTCCAATACACCATAGGTCCCTTCACGCCGCGGAACGGGATCCACAACCGGCTGATGACCAAAAAGTTTTGAACATCCGCCACTTCAAGTTTTGTAACCCGGGCGTAAAACCAAACTGGTACAATATTTCTCGAGTTGTTTGCCTTGGTGGCAGGCCGGAGGTTTTTTGAACAAATCCGTTAATCCATATGAAGAAGTTTATGTACTGACGAACGGAGTCCGGTTGCATGTAGTCCTGGCTGGAGATCCGTTGGGCAAGCCGCTCATCCTGCTGCATGGATTTCCCGAATTCTGGTATGGCTGGCGCCACCAGATTCCAGCCCTTGACGCGGCGGGGTTCCGCCTGATTATCCCTGACCAGCGCGGTTATAATCTCTCAGATAAACCTGAGGGTATTCGTGCCTACAACCTGGACAATCTGGTAGAGGATGTCCTGGGCCTCGCGGATCATTTTGGTTACGACCGGCTTGACCTGGTTGGCCACGATTGGGGTGCGGTCGTTGCCTGGGAGGCAGCCATCACTGTTCCACAGCGTATCCAGCGGCTGGCGATCTTGAATGTGCCACACCCTGCTGTGATGTCAGCTTATTTGGCGAAATCCCCTGCCCAGATGCTCAAATCTTGGTATATCGTCTCCTTTCAAATCCCCGGCCTGGCGGACCGCTTGCTGCGGATGAGGGACTGGGCTGCACTTGAGGGTTTGCTAGCGGGCAGCGGAAAGTCCAGAACTTTCGATTCGCGTGAGCTCGTCGAGTATCGGAAAGCCTGGTCGCAGCCTGGCGCGCTGACTGCCATGATCAACTGGTATCGCGCCTTGGTGTGCTACCGCCCGGCCACTCCAAAAGACCCTCGAGTCCACCAGCCCGTACTGATCTTATGGGGGAAGAGGGATATTGCCCTCAGCTATGCAATGGTCAGCCCCTCAATGGATTTGTGTGACCAGGGCCGATTGACCGTTTTTGATGAAGCTACTCACTGGGTGCAACACGACGAGCCGTCCCAGGTGAATCGGGAATTGATTCAATTCTTCCGTGCCTCCGATCGCTCTGGATCGGGCGAGGATGACTCCTCTCGATGAGAGACATGCCGGCGTCTTGGAGCACGTAAAGGATGCTTGAGACATGATTGTCATCTTGATGGGTGTTTCAGGATGTGGCAAGACCACTATTGGGAAGCAACTGGCCGGGAGGCTGGGCTGGGCTTTTGTGGACGGTGATAATTACCATCCGGTGGCCAACCGCGCCAAACTCAGCCAGGGCATCCCTCTGACCGATGAGGATCGGAAATCCTGGCTATTGGCCCTGGCTGACCTGATTCGTGGGTATTTGCTTCGGGGTCAGCCCTTTGTCCTGGCTTGTTCCGCCCTGAAGCAGGCTTACCGGGACCAGCTGAATATCGATCCCGAAAGTATTTATTTTGTCTATTTAAAGGGAAGTATGGATTTGATTCTCCACAGGCTGCGCAGGCGCACCGGGCATTTCATGAAAGCGAGTCTGCTCGCCAGCCAGTTTGAGATCCTGGAGGAACCGGAGGGCGCACTCGTCGTCGACATCAGTTTGCGTCCGGCTCGAATCGTGGATTTGATCCTCGCAGCCCTGCTGGAGACCCACCCCGGATCTTTCTCCCGGTCCCAGCCTCCCGATCCCCTTTAAATCACCCGGTCCGGGATCACTACCTGACCGGAGATGCCCACGCCGCGCGGTACGCGCCTCATTCCATCCAGGGGGTGACCCGCTCACCCCATTCGGCAGTGTACACTTCTTTCAGGAACATATCCACCACCTTTGGATCGAAGGATATTCCGGACTGAGCCTGGATATACTCCAGGGCTGCATTCTCTGCCCAGGCCTTCCGGTACGGCCGGTCAGAAGTGAGTGCATCCCACACGTCCACAACGGAAAAGATACGGGCCGAGAGCGGGATCTGCTCTCCCTTGAGTTTGCGCGGGTATCCCGTGCCGTCCCATTTTTCGTGATGGCAGTAGGGGATATCGAGCGCCGGTTTCAGGTAGGATATGGGCACGAGCATGTCATAAGCAAATTGCGGGTGTTTACGCATAACGAGCCACTCGTCCTCGCTCAGAGGTCCCGTTTTGCGCAGGATGTTGTCTGGGACACCGATTTTTCCGACATCATGCAGGAGCGTTCCTCGGCGGATATGCACCATCTCTTTCTGGCCAAAACCCATTTGATTAGCCATTTTGATGGTCAGTTCCATCACCCGCCTCGAGTGCTCCTCGGTTTCTTCATCGCGCAGGTCTATGGCGTGCGACCAGCCCTCAATGGTCTCATCATAGGCCATCATCAGTTCGGCGTTGGAGCCCTGCAGGTTATCGAACAGCTCGGCACTGTCGATCGCGATCGCGGCCTGACCGGCCAGTGTTTCTAAAAAGTTGCGCTGCTCCAGGTCCAATTCGAGGGCTTCGCGCTGGAAGATCTCCATCACCCCCTTGATCTCGCCTTTGGCAAGCAGTGGAACCCCGATATAGGTAACGAACCCCTCCTGCGCAAGCTCAATGGACCGTTGCAGTCCGCCTGTGTTCCTGGCGAGATCCCGGATCGTGATCATATGGCGGTCGCGTGCAGCCCGTCCGGCGAATCCATCCCCCAACCGGAGGTCAGTATGCTTAAGTGCTTCCGTATAAAAACCGTGCCCGGCAGCGAATCGGAAGGTCTGAGTCACTATATTGAAAATCAGGACATCTGTGGCATCGACATGCAGTTGCCGGATGACCTGCTCGAGCAAGATGCCCAGGGTAAGGTGGATGTCGGAGCTGCTGGTGATGGCCATATCGATGGTGCGCAAGGCAGTCAGGTCCTGCATCCTTCGCTCCGTCTGGGCATACAAGCGTGCGTTCTCAAGGGCTACTGCGGTTTGGTTGGCCAGGGTGATCAGGGTCTGTTGATCATCGGGCGAGAAGCCTTCCTCAGACTGTTTTGGCCCGACCGTTAAAATCCCTACCACCTCCCCTTTGGCCTTCAGCGAGATGAAAAGTTCCGCTCCTAGTTTCTCGAGCTCCTCACGCTCGCGCTCCCAGAGTGCCTTGAACTGCGGCAGGGTTTCCAGTTCAGTCTTGGTCAGGATCAGATCGTGGCTTGAAAGCCAGGAAATGATCGGATGATCAGAGTTGAAAAACACGTTTCCATTCGTTTCCAGCCCATATTGTGCGGTCAGGGAATAATCCCCGCTATCGCCCTTCCTCAAGAAGAAAGCTGCCCGTTGGATATGCAGGCTCGATTTGATCTCGTCCAGGATCAGCGTGGTAACCTGGTCAAGATCCAGGATGGAAGCAACTCGGCTGCTCAACCTCTGCAGCATCAGACCCGAGTTATAGTTTTCGCGGAAAAAGAGACGATCGATCCAGACCTGGGCTTTGTCTCGCAGCGGCTGAAACACGAGAGCGGTCATGACCGCCGCAATCACGGAAATGATGAAGATCGAAAGGCCAGGTCGGCTTGGGAACAGCCACTCTGCGGCGCTGATGATCAGGAAATAGGCCGTGGTGATGATCACCGTAGGGATGGAGTAGAGCAAACTCTTCCGGAAGACTACTTTGATGTCCAGCAGCTGATGGCGCAGGATTGCATAGGCGATCACCAGTGCATTCAGACCGCTGCCTGCTATGTCAATCGGGTATTTTCCGAGCGGGGTGAAGTCTGTTATGGAGGTCAGGACCACAACCAGCAAACCAATGTATAAATAACGCAGGCGGTTATGCTGATAGGGGTCCCGTGTGGTGGCCGCACTTTGTATGATCTGAGCGAGGCAGAAGAGGTAGAGAATAAAGCCGGGCCCTGCGACCAGGTAGAGCAAGGGAGTGAATTCATATGTAAGCCCCCCGCTGTTCATGGAGACGTTATACACCATGAAATTGGGGATCAATCCGGCAAAGATGGCCAGGACACCGTAAAAATACACCCACCCCGCCCAGCTCCAGCGGCGATCAAGCATGACCTCCACGAAATGGAAGAGGGTGATCGAAGAGGCGAGGCTGGAAACGAGCATCAAGCGGAACCAGAAGGATAGATCTCTCCAGCCAATAAAAACGACGAATGCGCTCAGCGACCAGAGCATCATGGCAATCAGATATTCTGGAAAAACGCGCTGCGCCCGCGAGTGCGCCCCTCGCCGATACGTCAGCACGACGAAGAGCAACACCAAGTAAAGCACAAAAGCGAGGAATGGGACGAGTAGGTTGATCGCGACCATATCAGCAGCTCAACGGTCGATCCGTGGGTCCAGAAACGGGCAGCTCAGCCCCAAGACCGACTCACTTTCCTCGTGAAAATCCCCGTATACAGACTTCCATGGTATTTGTACCCACCTCCATAGGATCCTTTTCTTGGCTGTCTGATCATGCAAGGACGGCAATCTAACCAGACACCGGATACTGGGCTGGCCAATTGACCGAAAGTCTTACCAGCAGGATTCCTCATTGGATTCAAAGCCCCAGGATTTATTTGGACAATTAAAACAATCTGAATCGCCCTGCAGAGCGACCATCACCCAAAACGATCCAAGGAGGTCGTGGTGTATTTATTATCCTCTTATTAGACTTGGGATGTATTACAAATGCTATACAAATTTGTCAGGGGGAAGGCTTATTTTAATGAAAGGGCGCCTTCCCGCCCGCAAAGCTTTCCCGTGAATTCCCCGGTACTCATTTGTAAAATGGTATCCCTTTTGGCAGTGCCCCTAGCGAGAACGACTGCGGTGACCGGTCCGCCGTTCTGCACGGCGAGGGCGCCCCAAGCTCGAGCGAGGGTGTTGTTCTTCAACAGCTGGTTGCCCGGAAGGTTGCTGAACGGGTGCATGCAGCGTTTGCTGATAATAATCATCTAAAAGCATGGTGATGATCGGAAGCTCGTCCTCGTTTTCCGTGAGGCTGCGTGCCAGCGGCGCAAACCGACTAGAGCGTTCAGTCTGGAGTTTATCGCGTTCCCTCAAGCGCGCTTCAAGCAGAGTTGTGACCCGCTCGGCGACAACCGCTTCAACATCGGCATCGCTGGGGATGGGACGTTCTTGAAAGGAGATCTGGTATTGTTTTCCGATGCGGGCCAGTGTATATTTTTCTGCGGTATTTACCAGTGAGATGGCCACCCCGCTGGCTCTTGCCCGCCCGGTTCGACCAGCCCTATGAATGTAGCCTTCCACCTCTTCGGGCGGTTCGTACAGGATGACGTGAGATAGGCTGGGGATGTCGAGGCCGCGTGCGGCCACATCCGTTGCCACCAGGAAGCGCAATTTTCCCTGCCGGACACGGTCCAGGACTTTTTCTCGTTCTGCTTGGGACAGGTCAGCACTCAGCTCGTCCGCATCGTATCCAAAGCGCTGAAGCACAACCGTGACATAATGCACTTGGACCTTGGTATTGCAAAAAATGATCGCCGAGGCCGGGTTTTCGATCTCGATCAGCCGCACGAGGCTGCGGTCCTTGTCCATGCCGGGCACGATGTAAAAGACGTGATCCATGTCGGTGACGTGTACATGGTCGCTGGACAGGCTGAGGTACTCGACATCCGGTATGAACTCATGCGCCGTGCGCATCACCGATTCTGGGAAAGTGGCCGAGAACATGCACATATGGATGGCGCGTTTTGGAAGGTAGCGCTGGATCTCCTTCATGTCGGGGTAGAAGCCCATGGAAAGCATCCGGTCGGCCTCATCGAAAATCAGAGATTTAAGGTGCTCCAGTGAAAATGTGCGTTTAAGCAGATGATCGAGTACGCGTCCCGGTGTCCCGACCACAATCTGGGCTCCTTGTTTCAGGGCCTCGATCTGCGCCCCATAGCCGACCCCTCCGTAAACCGCCACCGGGTGAAGTCCGGCCTCCCCGCATAATCGCTCCGTCTCCTGCCAATCCTGGCGGGCAA
This sequence comes from Anaerolineales bacterium, assembly GCA_050013095.1. Classification (GTDB taxonomy): domain Bacteria; phylum Chloroflexota; class Anaerolineae; order Anaerolineales; family Villigracilaceae; genus UBA877. The sequence goes on from JBEKFY010000022.1 coordinate 6,097, forward strand.
GTTCACGTGTCGGCACCAGGATCAGCGCCTGGCAGGTCCGCCTTGCCGGGTCAAGGCGGGCCAGCAAAGGCAATACAAACGCGCCAGTTTTACCGGAGCCGGTACGCGCCTGGATCATCATGTTCCGTCCGGCAAGCAGGTAAGGGATGGCGCGAGCCTGGACGGGCACCAGCTCGGTCCAGCCGGCGCGCCCCGCAGCCTTGCGCAATTCTTCTGGCAATTGCTCAAGGGCAACATCAGGCAGGGGGTTACGCAGATCGTCAGGAGCAGATGCGGGTGTGTTATTATTCAAGGGTACCTCTATTCTGTCAGGATGTTCAATATCACCAGTATATCATCGGCATATGGAACTTCAAATTAAATATTCTCCTACTTATAATATCGCATTGTGGGTTAATCCCTGCTGGTTTTGCTTCGGACGCGCTGGTGACCCTACCCGCTGTATGCAGGCCGGACCCCTCTGCCCTAGATCGGCACCCATTCTAAGATAGGCGCAAATTATCCCGGTAGGTTTGAAAGTAAGAGGACGCCTGGAATGTCTCACACTCTCCTGAAATCGGGCTATGCTGAGCTGGTCGATCGTCTCAATCGGTTTCCCCAGGGAGCACCCCCCTCTGCCACGCTTTATCAAATTCTCCAAATTCTTATGAACGAGAAAGAAGCCGAGCTCGTAGCACTGCTTCCGATTAAACCTTTTACAGCCGAGAAAGCCAGTCGAATCTGGAAAATGGATCCCCTCGCGGCGCACACGCTGCTGGATGGTCTGGCCAGCCGTGCACTCCTCGTCGATATTGAGCGGGATGGCGAGACGACCTATACCCTGCCCCCACCGATGGCCGGTTTCTTTGAATTTTCGATGATGCGCATTCGCGGGGATGTCGACCAGCAACTTTTAAGCGAGCTCTTTTACCAATACTTAAACATTGAAGAAGAGTTCATTTGCGCCTTGTTTGTTCATGGAGAGACCCAGCTCGGACGGGTTTTCGTGCACGAATCAGCACTCCCGGGAGGGGATGCATTTCAGGTATTGGACTATGAACGCGCCAGCGAAGTGATCCGGTCCGCATCCTTTCGCGGGGTCGGGATTTGCTACTGCCGGCACAAGATGGATCATCTCGGTCGGGCATGCAAGGCTCCCATGGATATCTGTATGACTTTCAACGGGACCGCACAATCGTTGATCAAGCATGGCTATGCCCGGGCTTTTGATATTTCTGAGGGCCTGGACCTGCTCCAAAGAGCGTATGAATGCAACCTGGTCCAGTTTGGTGAGAATGCCCGTGAAGGCGTGAACTTCATTTGTAACTGCTGTGGGTGTTGCTGTGAAGCGATGATCGCGGCGCGTAAATTCGGTCTCCTCCATCCCGTGCACACAACCAATTATTTACCGGCGATCGATTTAGCAACCTGTAACGGTTGCGGAAAATGCGTCAATGTGTGTCCGGTTGAGGCGATGACCCTGGTCTCTGCGAACGACCCATTTAAGCAGAACCGCAAGCAAGCCAAGGTCAATGAGGAGATCTGCCTGGGCTGTGGGGTTTGCGTGAGCTCCTGTGCCCGCCTCAGCGTGTCCTTGCACTCACGGCCTGCCCGGGTGATCACACCGGTCAACTCGGTTCACAAGGTGGTGATGATGGCGATCGAGCGCGGGGATCTCCAGAACCTGATCTTTGATAACCGCATACTGTGGAACCACCGGGCCTTGGCAGCGGTACTGGGGGTGATCCTGTCTTTGCCCCCGCTCAAACAAGTACTGGCCTCCAAGCAGTTCAAATCGAATTATCTGGAGACCCTGATCATGCGGTTGAAGGTCTGAAAGGGTGCAGGACACTCCTAAGCTTTCCAATTTTATAAGACCAGTGTAGCGCGTTTAGCGCTGCACTGACTATTTTAGCGGGTTGGTTATGGCCGGTTAGGTCGTTTCTAAATTTGGCTGACCGCAAGCGCTGGCTGTGGACGATCAGAAACCCTGGGTCTCGGAACGGCGTTAGTCGGGAGTTTGAGATCATAGGTCTGGAGCCCTGATTGGCACCCGACTCTCGGTCTTGTTGGTTATTAATCGGTTATAATAACGATAAATTGTATAGATATAGGAGGAAATAAAATGAACAAGAAGATGCGTTGGCTGGTAGCTCCCTTTCTGGTTTTTTCAATCATGGCATGCATGTGTTCCGGGTTATCGGGGCTGCAATCATTAGGGTCAGGTCTGCAGTCTGTGGCGTCACAATTGCCCGCCATGTTAACCAGCATGCCGACAGAAATGGGTCCCATGGAAACCTTGGCGGCCCAGGAGTCCTCGACAAGTGGAACAATGACCCCAGGCCACCTGGGGATCTCTCTGGACGCGATCAAGTCTGTGCTTCAGATGACCCAGGAGTTCACCTTTACGAAGGGGACTGTGGATGGACAGCCTGCTACGACGGGCAAGCTGACCGGCGCCGCCGCCTTGGGGTTGCAGGACCTCGCGGCTGGTTTTTCCGTTGATTTTATCGGTGATCCGTCTGATCTCACGCGTATCCGGGTCACGGTGCCTTGGACCGGTTACAACGCGAAGACGCAGCAGGCAATGGGTATCGTTGATGCGCTCTTAGCAAGTTTTTTACCCTCGGACGTATCTTCGAACTTAATGCCCTGGCTGACCCAAAATATCTCCACGCTCAAAGCGGGCGATAAAACCCAGACGACCATTCAGAATTTTGTGTTCACCCTGGAGAGGAGCTCAACGACGATGGTCCTGACCATCGATCCTGCCCAATAGAAAAATGATCATTTTCGAGTAAAAGCAGGACGGCTGACAGGCCGTCCTGCTTTCGTCTACACAGACATGGCTTTGATGTCATATAATCCATATGTGAGAAAAGGGCAGTTCTATATCCAAAGATCAGAAACCGGGAGGACATCCTATGAAACGATATATGGTAAAACCTGGCGAAAAGGTGGATCTGGACAAGTGGGACCCGGATGACCGGAAGGCTTTCAGGGGTGACAAAGACCAGGCGCAGGTAAAAATCCAGCAGCTCGATCGGCAGTTGGACGCGCTGCAGGAGCTGCTGTATGCCGAGCACAAGCATAAGGTCCTGGTCGTCCTGCAGGCCATGGACACGGCCGGTAAAGATGGGGTGATCCAGAAAGTCTTCGAGGGGGTCAATCCTCAAGGAGTGCGTGTAGCCATTTTCAAGCAGCCCACACCACTGGAACTTGATCATGATTACCTTTGGAGGGTGCATCAAGAGCTGCCGGCCAAGGGCCAGCTGGTGATCTTCAACCGCAGCCATTACGAGGATGTGCTGGTCGTCCGTGTCCACAACCTGGTGCCGCCGGGCGTCTGGGAGAAGCGTTACGACCAGATCAATGAATTCGAACGAATGTTGGTGGAGGAGGGGACTACGATCCTCAAGTTCTACCTGCATATCGATGAGGACGAGCAGAAGAAACGTCTGCAGGCTCGATTGGATGACCCGGATAAACGCTGGAAGTTCAACAAGGACGATATCCAGGAGCGTTCCCTGTGGCCCTTATATATCAAGGCCTATGATGCCGTATTAACCAAGACGAGCACTGAGTGGGCTCCCTGGTATATTGTGCCTTCCAATTCCAAATGGTACCGCAACCTTGTGGTTGCCCAGATCCTTGTAGATGCTTTCGTTAAACTAAAAATGACCTATCCTGTAATCAAAGAAGGTAAAAAGATTGCGATCCATTGATCCTGGCGGGCGAACGCAATTTCCCAGATTTCCCTGATCTAACCACCATAGCTGCGATACCAGGTTGACAGGGAATTCCATTGAGTAATGATGAATCATAAACCGGTAAATGGTTGTAAAAAGACATTCCCATTCAATTTCCCTCCGTGCGGGAGTTGAATATTGGTATCCACGCGCGTCCTGTAAGAGTCACGGGGTCATCTGGTATCCTCCTCGGTTGTCTTGCGTATATAATAGAAAATCATACCGGTTCTATCCCGAGAGCCGTCCAGTTGAGGGATCCTCTACGGGGTCCCGATTAGAGGACGTTTATGTCTGATCCATCCATCTTGATCGCCACCACCGATCTGATAAAGAGGTACGGTGAAAATATAGCTGTAAACCATGTCAGCTTTGAGGTTCATGCAGGCGAGGTTTTTGGCTTTTTAGGCCCTAACGGGGCTGGGAAAACGACCACGATCAAGATCCTTGTCGGCCTGCTCCAGCCCAGCTCCGGCAAGGTGATGGTTGCCGGGTATGATGTCCAGACCCAACCTCTTCAGGCCAAAGCTGCCAGCGGCTATGTTCCCGATACCCCGAACTTGTATGCCAAGCTCACCGGGCGCGAACTGCTGCGCTTTGTTGGCGATCTGTACGACTTGAAGAGGGATCAATTGGAGCATCGCCTCGATGAACTGCTGCGCACTTTTGACCTGACGGTGGCCGCCAATGATACGATCGACTCCTACAGCCATGGCATGCAGCAAAAAATATCCCTGGCAGCTGCACTCGTGCACGACCCAAAGGTGTTGGTATTGGATGAACCGACGGTGGGCCTCGATCCGAAGTCCGCGCGTCTGATCAAGGATATTCTGCGCCAGATGGCCGACCGGGGTGCGGCCGTCTTTCTCTCCACCCACATCCTTGAGATCGCCGAGCGGATGTGCGACCGGATTGGCATCATCAATAAAGGCGAATTGATTGCAGTGGGGACGATGGATGAGCTGCGCAGCCTGGGGAAGACCGGCGGTGCCAGCCTGGAAGACATCTTCCTGAGCCTGACGGGCGGCGCAGAGGTTGCGGAGATCGCCGAAATATTAAAATGAATTCTACAACCCTACCTGCCAGCCGATTTCTCCCCTCGGTCTGGAAGCTGCTGCGCTTGCGGATGCGAATCAGCCTGAACAGTTTCCGACATGCCAGGATCCGCGCCAAGATCGGCATCCTCATCCTGGCCATCGCAGTGTTGGTTTTTGCGGCCGTCTGTTTCTACTTGAGCTGGCTGCTTCTCAGCTTCCTGCGCTCGCCGCAGTTGGTGAGGTTTACCGGGGTTGATCCAGCGCCATTCCTCACAGTTGTGCCGGTGCTGATTTTCACCGGACTATTTTTAGGGATATTGTTGAGCAGTTTCGGTGTTCTGCTGCAGGCGCTCTATCTTTCCGGCGACATGGACTTCCTGCTGACCTCTCCGGTGCCCATTCGAGCCGTGTTCGTCATGAAGTTGATGCAGGCCGTCCTGCCCAATTTCGGCTTGTTTGCTCTGTTTGGGTTGCCAGTGCTTTACGGATTGGGGATTTCGGGCGGATATAACTTTTTGTATTATCCCCTTGTGATTCTCACCATGATCCTTCTGGCCCTTACCGCTGCGGGTGTCTCGGCGCTTATTGTGATGCTGGTGGCACGCCTATTTCCGCCCCGGCGGGTTGCTGAACTATTGGGGTTTGTCGGTGCGACGCTGTCGATCCTCTGTTCGCAGTTCGGAAGCTTAACTCGCCTTTATCAGCCGGGTAGGGATATTGCCGGGAATCAGGTGGATGCTCTTTTCAACGGCCTCACCAAGCTCAACACTCCCTGGCTGCCATTGAACTGGGCCGGACGGGGTTTGGTGGAATTGGGTCAGGGGCACTGGCTGTCCGGTATCCTGCTTGTCGGGTTAACCCTGGGGTTGTGCGGTACGATTTTCTGGTTTACTCTCATTACCGCCGAGCGCTGGTATTACACGGGCTGGGCTAGCATGCAGGTGGTTGCCCGGAGAAGTAAGCCAAGATCCCAGGCACGGTCATCCCCTGCTCATCGTTCAGATCTTGCTACTCCATTCAAATTGATTCTTCCTACCCCGGTCCGGGGCATTCTATCAAAGGATTTTCTGGTGCTTCGCAGGGACCTGCGCAACCTGTCGCAGCTCGTGACCCCTTTGATTTTCGGAATTATTTATTCACTTGTGTACTTGCAGGCCGTAGGCAGGTCTTCCCCAGATTCGACCGACATGCCAGCTTGGCTGATCAGTTCTTTTCGATCCCTGCTGGTTTACGGCAATGTCGGATTGGCCCTGCTGGTCGGCTGGACCCTCTTAAACCGGCTGGCGGGAATGAGCTTTTCAGCCGAGGGCAGGAGTTATTGGATCTTGAAGGCCTCCCCGGTACATACCTCTCACCTTCTGATAGCCAAATTTCTGGTCGCCTATCTGCCGGCGTTCGGGCTTGGTGGTTTTTTCCTGGTTGGATTATCCATCCTGCAGCATGTTTCGGTCGTGAGTTTTGTGTACAGCCTGCTGGTTGTCCTGATGTGCCTGGCAGGTCTAAATGGGATCATGCTGGCGTTCGGGGTAGCGGGAGCGAATCTTTCCTGGGAGGACCCGCGCAGGATGAATGCCGGGATCAAGGGCTGCATGGGCAGCATCGTGGCAGTTGCGGCTTTGCCCATCACCTTCGGGTTGTTCGTAGGGCCACTTTGGATCGCCGCGGCGCTGAACCTGCCTGCGATCTACGGTTATCTGGCTGGAGGTGTGTTGGGTGGGGCGGTGAGCGCTTTTTGCACTCTATTCCCACCCTGGGTTGTGCGTGGGAAGGTGGCGCGTCTGGGGGAAGCCTAGCAAGGCTGTAAATGAAATAAGAGCAAACCGCTATCTCAATCCTTGAAAATTGACCATCTCTTACTGCATCTGGCATGATGGTCTGAATTTCGCTGTCTTGAATTGGCCGAGAATGAGGTCCCCTCGGTTTAATCCGCGTTTCCAACGTTCGCGCACGGCAAAACCCGCATCCCTTCTTTCTTGATCTCTTCGCCCCTGAATTTCGATTCGAGCGGAAGGAATCTGAGCCAGACGAAGAGGATCCTTTGAACATGGTCATTATCAGTCGTGGGAGGTGAGGGGGAAAAGAAACATATTAGTCAAACTAGACAAAGAAAATCCAGTATGTTATTATCTGACCTATCTTCAAGAGTTGGGCTGTATGTCTATCAGGTCAAAAACCATCAGAGCGTTTACACAATCGACTTGCCTGCCGGTTTGCTCATCTGGCGAGGCAAGGCGAAGGATCTCCCATCATTCCATTTTCGTTGACGGACAGAGATTTGGATCGGTCCGCCCTGCGGTCCGATTTGATCCCTGAAGAGGATTGGTCCATGAGTTTTATTCAGATCGTCTTGCTCGGTGCAGTTGCTGGATTTACTAAGCGGAATCGATGTCAGTCCTACCAAACACGATGACTTCGAGAAATCGGTGGAGGTCACCAAACAACTCATCGAACAAGGCATCACGACGATATACGAGAGCTTCTCTTCAGGCTCAATGGAACGAAAAGCAGCAGCGGCGGACATCGCGCCGGCTAGGATAGGCGCCAACTCATGAGGCGCCGGATTCGACTATCGGGCCGATGACCTATTCAGGGCTGCAGCGGCGCGTATGAGCGTCTTGAAGGCATCCTCATCTATTTCATCACCCTCATGGAAATCGATAGCGCGCCAGGCGTTGCCTTCAAGGCTGGAGTTGAATAGTCCTGAAGGGTCCTTGAGCGAAGCGCCCTTGGAGAAAGTCAGCTTCACTACGCTCTTGTACGTCTCGCCGGTGCAGATCAGTCCATCGTGAGACCAAACCGGAACGCCTCTCCACTTCCACTCCTCGACCACCTCAGGGTCAGCCTGTTTGATGAGAGCGCGGACATGGGAGAGCGTCTTGCCCCTCCAGTCGTCCAGTTCCTTGATCCTCGCGTCGATCAGCCGAGAAGGGGATTCGCCCTTGGTCGTTGCGCTCTTTTTCATATTGTTTGCACCTCATTCGATGGATAGGAGTTTCCTTTTTTCATACATGCTACCGTCCATGTCCCCGATGATACCATAGCACGATTTTATGTCAAATGGATAGTACCGAAATTCCACGTCGAAATAAATTTGCCATCATTTTCACCCAAACTGGGTGAAAATTTTGACGGAACTTTGTTAAGTTTAGCAGTGTTTTGCCATTCTGCATATATTTTCGCAATTAATTTCTCAAAACCGAATATTCTGAAACGTTTTCAACGTCCCAATTAAATAGAAAAACTGTCCGGAATATTTTAGGAGAAAAGTTATGCCAGGCATTTTTCATACCCATCTTTATATGGATATTTTGCCGGGAGCTTCATGACCACATATCTTGCTGATCTGATAATTTTCCCGGCAAGAAAAACATACTTCAAGCGGAATGTCTTGATTTGCTGTCTGAATTCTGGGTAGTGCGGTGAGATTATCTCGCATATACCGAAGGGAGGACCGATATACCATGAGTCATCCCGAATCGTGCGGGATAGCTCATTCGTATGGGTGCGCTTCTTTTTTTAGCCTTGACTTAAGCCCACATCTCTTGTTATAGTGCACAAAGTATCATAATTTGTGCATTATGTAAAAGATGCCTGAATGAGAGACCGTGAATGTCCGACAATAACGAACGCCAGCAACAGATTCTCGATGCAGCCGCAGCCGTCATCATCCGATTGGGATATGACAAGGCAACCATGAGCGATATTGCAGAGGAAGCAGGCGCGAGTCGTAGAACAGTCTACCTGTATTTCAAGGGAAAAGAGGAGCTTTTCGAAGTGCTCCTATACCGTGAATATATGCAATATGCCCAGACCTGGTTGGAGCAGATAGCGGCGGACCCGCGCGGTGGGACGATTGGTGGGTTCTACCGGGCGCTCTTTCACTCCGTGAATAGTCGTCCCTTGATTGCCGCCATGATGCGACGTGACAGGCACGTGGTCGGCAACTACCTCCGCAAGCGAGACAACCTCTTCACCCAAATGAATTCCGAGGTGGACACGGCCGGTTTCTTTCAGGCACTGCAAGCGGCGGGAGCGATTCGCCAGGATATCGATCCGGCCGTGATCTTACACATTGTCGAAATGCTGTCATACGGCCAGTTGACCATCGGGGATTTCAAACCGCCTGACCAGTTTCCTCCCTATGATGCGGTCATGGAAGCACTCGCCGACATGATGGATCGCGCCCTGATGCCGGCGGATGGCGGCAACAGCGAGGCGGGTAAAGCCATCCTCAGGCAAATTACCGCCGCGGCACGCGCGCAGATCAAGCGAATCAAACAGGCAAAAGATATAAAACAGACGGTACACCAAGGAGCAACCAATGACAACCGATAAGATCCAATTCACCAAAGAAAAAGAAACGATGCTCATGACCTTGAGCGGTCGAGCGACGCAGAGCCAGTGGAAGAACCCCATCTTGCGCGACCCTTGGGCCGAAGAAGCGATGCGGCATATCGATTACGACATGAGCAATACCCTCAAGGGAGTGAGCTCGTGGAGCACGTGGAAAGATATCGGCTGTACCATCATCGCCACGCGCGCCGCGACCTTTGATCAACTGACGAACCAATATCTTGCCGATCACCCGGATGCGACCGTGCTCCACGTGGGCTGCGGCATGGACAGCCGTGTTTTCCGAGTCGATCCCCCTGCCAATGTCCAGTGGTTCGACGTGGATTACCCCGATGTGGTCGACCTGCGCCGCCAACTGTTTCCCGAACGGGGCGCCTCCTATCACCTGATCGGCGCGCCGCTGGATGATTTGCGCTGGTTGGACGAGGTCCCACGCGATCGACCCGGGCTGTTTATCGCCGAGGGGGTGCTGCACTACCTGAGCGAAACGGAAGTGAAAGCGCTCCTCAATGCGGTGGTCGCTCACTTTCCCGGCGGTCAGATGATCTTCGATATCTGCAATTCGATGATTGTAAAAAGAACGGGCTCGAACGTTGGGGGTACGGGTGCAACCTACAAGTGGGGGCTTGATGATCCCCAGGACATCCAGCAGCTTGAGCCGAAGCTTGAACTGATCAAGGAATTCAGACCAAGCGAACAGGTCGCGTTTTCCCGATTCCCGTTATGGTGGCGGGCCATTTACCGCACGCAAGAGGTCGTCCCCACGCTGCGTAGGATGGAACGTACTATAGTCTACCGCTATTAGGACGCAAGCTCGGCATCACGATCATGAGCAGTGTGAAACGGAAAAACCTCCGGCAGTCACGTGAGATCATCTCGCACCTCCCGCCGGGAAGACCGGCGTGAGCAGGACATCGCGAATGAACCACAGGCGGTTCGTAAGGCCGAGGGCCATGGCCGGGGTCCGAGGCTCGCAATTTTTTTACCTTCCGATTCGGCCAGGGGCAGGCGAAGCGCGCGGTGCGGGCGGCACCAGTTGTAGACGGTCAAGCCCCACCAACCGAGGGCCACTTTCGTATCGGCGCGTCAGGCAAAGGCCAGCGAGCGGCGCACCTGATGGACGCTCATACGCCGCGCCGTTCTTATTGTTTCTCCTCATTGACATCTTCGGTAACCTCTCCCAGCCGATCACGGATACCTTGCGGCAGGCTTCGTCCGGGAAGGGAAATTAGGCCGGTTTTTTCCTTCTGCTGGCTATTTCTGTGGTCGGACTCGGTGCGGGCCTGATCGGCCTCACTGTCTTCGAGCAGAGTTTCATGCGGAACCGAGGCCCTGCCGATCCAGTTAAATCTCCTGCCCGCCTGGCCTTCATGATTGCAACCGGACTCGGGCTGCACAATTTCTCGGAAGGTTTGGCAATCGGGCAGTCCGCAGGGCGTGGTGAGATCACCTTTGCGGCCCTACTGATCATTGGCTTTGGTTTGCATAATGCTACCGAAGGATTTGGCATCATCGGCCCCCAGGTTGGGCTAAAGCCCTCGTGGAGTTTCCTGGGGTTGACGGGTTTGGTCGGTGGGGGACCGACCTTCCTTGGGACCATGGTCGGTTATTATGTTCTCTCCACGCCGATGTCAGTTTTGTTCCTTTCACTGGCTGCCGGTGCTCTTCTTTAAATCCTCGGAGAATTATTTCATATAGCCCACCGCAATGGGGCAAAAGTCCAGATCGGGTGGGGCCTATTTGCCGGTTTCGTGTTCACCTATTTGACCGATCTGGTACTGATCGCAGCAGGTATCTAAGGGCAGGCTTAGGCGGTGAAGTCCATCTTGGGTGGCGGAGATCAGGCCGGAAATATGGGCTGGAAGGGTTTACCCCCCTCCGTCCCAAGGAGCCGCAGGGGCAGTCCCCTAACCTCTATTCTTGGCGAGGAATGGTCAATCCTGCCAAACTGCCGGAAAAAGAATTTCTACCACCCATAACATTTATAGAAACTAATGAAGGCGGACGGTGTTTCTGTTGCATGTGGCCGTGTCTGCGGGGTATTCTTTCTAACGATTCATCGGTTAAAATCGTGTGGAGGCAATGGCATCAATGAAACTAAGAATAAATGAGTTCAAGGATAAGCTCGTACTGGTGACAGGAGGGTCGAGCGGGATCGGGCTGGCGACTGCCCGCCGCCTGGCACGCGAAGGCGCTCGAGTCTGGCTGCTGGCCAGAACTGAGGGAAAGCTGGTCGAGGCCCTGAACTTGATTCGTAGCGAAAACCCTGATTCCAATCACCGCTTTGGCACCCTCCGGGTGGATGTGACCGATGAAAAACAGGTCCAGCAGGTGGTCTCCCGGTTCGTTTCAGATGTCGGGCTCCCGGACCTGGTGGTCACTTCCGCCGGGTCAGCCCATCCGGGGTATGTCCAGGAACTTGGCCTGGACATCTTTCGCTGGATGATGGAAGTCAACTACTTTGGCAGCCTGTACATCATCAAGGCACTGCTGCCGGGGATGATCTCTCGCGGATCTGGCTACATCGTGACGATCTCCTCCCAGGCCGGATTCCTCGGGGTGTTCGGATATACGGCCTATGGTGCTTCGAAGTATGCCGTGCGCGGGTTTTCCGATGCACTGCGCGCCGAAATGAAGCCACATGGGATCGGGGTCTCGGTTGTCTTTCCGCCGGACACGGATACTCCTGAACTCGCCTATGAAAAACCGTTCAAACCGATGGAAACCAAGGAGTTGGCCGGCAACAGCGGTGTGCTGTCTGCCGAGGCAGTTGCCGAAGCGATTATCAAGGGAGTGAAGCACGGCCAGTATGTGATCCTTCCAGGGATGGAAGGTAAGCTCATGTACCGCCTCAACGGGTTAGCAGGAAATGGGATTTATCCGATCATGGATATGATGGTCGCTCAAGCGCAGGCGAAAAAGAAAGGAAAGTAGTGGCTATTTGGTACAATAAGCTGTACTTGAACCTATGTCTTTGCTGGAGAAGATGCCATGGATCTTTTTAAGAAGTGCGCTGAATATACGCTCGCCAAGGAAGCCATTGCAGCCGGAATATATCCTTACTTCATTCCCCTCACCGAGAACGAGGGCACAGAAGTGGTGCTGCGGGGTAAGCGTTTGATCATGTGCGGATCCAACAATTACCTGGGTCTCACCACGCATCCCAAGGTTCGCCAGGCAGCCAAGGATGCGATCGATCGCTTCGGGACGAGCTGCACCGGTTCCCGGTTCTTGAACGGAAGCCTGGAGATGCACGAAAGGCTCGAAGCTGAACTTGCCCAGTGGGTTGGGAAGGAAGCTGCTTTGGTATTTTCAACCGGCATGCAGACTAACCTGGGCACGATCAGTGCGCTGGTCGGTCGCGGCGACGTGGTCATTCTGGACAAGGACGATCACGCCAGCATCGTGGACGGCGCCCGGCTCTCCTGGGGGGAGATCAAACGTTTCCGCCACAATGACCCTGCCAGCCTGGAGCGAACCCTGGCGGCGCTGCCCGAAAAAAACGGCAAACTGGTGATCGTGGATGGTCTCTTCAGCATGGGAGGCGATATTGCCCCGCTGGCGAAGATTGCTCCGATTTGTAAGAAACACGGGGCCCGGTTAATGGTCGACGATGCGCATGCCATCGGGGTCCTGGGTGGGGGGCACGGGACTGCGGCACAGCTTGGGATGACCGATCAGGTGGATCTCATCATGTCCACGTTCAGTAAATCCTTCGCCTCGCTGGGAGGATTCATCGCTGGAGATGAGCCGGTGATCCACTATATAAAGCATCATGCCCGGTCCCTGATCTTCAGCGCCAGCATCCCGCCGGCGAATGCGGCGGCCGCCCTGGCGGCCCTGGAGGTGATGCGTCAGGAACCGGAGCGCGTGCAGCGTCTCGCCGAGATATCGAAGATGATGCACGCCGGTTTTCGGGATCTGGGATTCAATATCGGTCAATCGGAGACACCCATCATCCCGATCATGATTGGCGATGACGAGAAGACCCTCCTTACATGGCGCTTGCTGATCGAGAACGGCGTTTTTGTCAATCCGGTCCTCAGCCCGGCTGTCCCTGCTGGCGGGCAGCTGCTGCGCACCAGCTACATGGCCACCCACACGAATGAACAACTGGAGCGGGTACTTCACACCTTCGAGCAGGTCGGTAAACAGGTCGGTTTAATTTAAACCTGATCTGATCCTTTGATCGAGATCGAGTCATCCGGGTGCGCGCCCAAGCGGCGTGCACCTTTTTTGTTTGGAATGAACAATCTCTTGCGGCAACCCAATGGTTCAATTAGTAAAAAACGTCCTTGTTTGTACATATATTGTACATAAATTGTCTTGACTTTGTATATGTATTGTGGTATAAATTGGGCGTTAGGGATGGCCAATCCCATCCAGGAATTCAAAACTACGCTTGAGTTATATATATGGAGAAAAAATGAACGATCGCACGATTACGGTTGAAAATCTGGTAAAGACTTACCCTGGCAAAGTGATGGCGGTTCAGGGGGTCAATTTCCAGGTAGAGCCGGGCAGCATTTTCGGCTTTCTGGGCCCGAACGGCGCTGGCAAGAGCACGACCATTAAGATCCTGACCACTCTGGCCCTGCCTACTTCTGGAAAGGCCACGGTGGGCGGTTTTGACGTGGTCAGCCAGGCTACGGAAGTCCGCCGTGTGGCTGGAGTGGCCCTTCAGGATGTAGGCATCGATCCACTGATGAAGTCCATGGAACTGCTGGTCTTGCAGGGCCGCCTGTTCGGTGCTTCCAGGGGCGAAGCAGTGGCCCGCGCAAAGGAGCTGCTGGAACTGGTGCAACTTTCTGACGCCAGTGACCGGCGTGTAGGAACATACAGCGGTGGTATGCGCCGCCGATTGGACCTGGCCATGGCGCTGGTCCATCAGCCCAAAGTCCTCTTCCTGGACGAACCCACCACCGGGTTGGATCCAGTCAGCCGGCGGGATGTGTGGCGGGAGGTCCGCCGCCTCAATCGCGAGCTGGGCATTACCATCTTCCTGACCACCCAGTATCTGGAGGAAGCCGACGAGCTGGCCGACCAGATCGCCATCATCGTGGGCGGCAAGATCGTCACTGAAGGCAGTCCGGCCAAACTTAAAGCGGCCATGGGTGAAGAATCGATCAACCTGGTTTTCGACACTCCCGAGCTGGCCGAAAAAGGACGCAGCATGCTTGAAACCATGGGCGACCGGGTCCAGCTGGACCGGGATATGGTCCGCCTGTATTTAAGCAAAGCCGCCGGATCGATTCCGACCGTGGTCAACCGTCTGCAGGAAAAAGGGCTGGCTCCCATTTCGCTGACCCTGACCCAGCCGACGCTGGACGATGTCTTCCTGCAAGTGACCGGGCAGCGCCTGGTCGCCACCGAAGTCCAAAATCAAAAGAAAGCCTCGCGAACCTCTCGCAAGGCGGAGGTAAACTAATTATGACCACCAACTCGATTGCTCTGACTAGCGCCCAGCCGGGTACCAAGAAACCGATTTCACTGCCCTTGAACATCTTTTTACTGGTCGTCCGTTCCTTGACCACCCTGCTGCGGACGCCTGAGGCACTCCTGCCTCCCATTGCCATCAGCATTTTCTTCCTGGTAATCTACCAGTCGACCCTAGGGAAGGCCGCGGGTTTCATCCCCGGCATCGGCGGAAGCTACCTGGGATTCATCCTGCCACTCTCTATCGTCAGTGGATCCCTGTCCGGCTCTGGCATTGCCGCCCAGAATTTGGTTCGAGACATTGAACGCGGTTACTTTGATAAGCTGCTCCTGACCCCTGTACGCCGGTCAGCACTCCTGCTCGCCCCCATTCTGGCGGGAGCTGTCATCCTGGGCGTCCAGGCGGCAATTGTGGTCGCTGTAGGCCTGCTGCTGGGCCTCAAGCTGGCTACTGGTTTCCCAGGCCTGCTGGCAGTGATCGGTCTCGGCGTTTTGCTGGGCATCGGCTTTGCAGGCTTCACCGTGTCTGCCGCACTAGGGAGCGGAAGTGCCGCTGCCACGCAGGGTGCCAGCTTCCTATTCTTCCCGCTAACCTTCCTAGCCCCGACCTTTGTGCCTCTGGCGTTGCTTTCCGGCTGGCTCAAGGTGGCTGCAACGATCAACCCCATCACGTACGTGCTAGAGGCTATGCGCTCCTTGCTCAACACGGGCTGGGATGGAAAGGCTATCGGCACCAGTATTCTGGCCTGCTTGGTCCTGGCTATAGCCATGTACGCTCTGGCAGCATTCGCCCTGGCTGTGCGTACCCGCCGTACATGATCTTACTCTTTGCTTACCGAAGACGCCTGGTCGTGTGGACCAGGCATCTTCGGTTTACGAAGAAGCAACGCTCATTCCGGTAGAGCGAGTTTCTCCGCGGCAAGCTGAAATTAGCTGAAACCTAACTTGCTTTAGCCTGAATGGACCCTTATAAGATGTAATTCGTCATAACAATACATAGAATATCAAAATTATCGGATATAATACAGCTAGGTCATCGCGAATCAGCCTTCGGCCTCTGCGATTCCGTTGCTTCAGGCATGGCCACGGCAGTAAAAGGAAGGAACCCTGGTGTTTTGCTACCAATAGGTCCGAAGGGAACGAGCCGGCGGTTGTCGTCGATTTCCAGGGGATGGTTGATTACGCCAAATCTCTGGAATTTGAGGTCGGCAAGGCAGTCGGCCGATTCTGTTTAAATAAGATCGGCCAATCAGGCTAACCTAACTAAACTCGCTGACGGGACTGTTGATTTAGTCCCGTTAGCCGCACAGATTGGAGGACCTATGCCACCGCTCAAATACCATTCTGGACAACTTGCTATCCAAACCGAAGCTAAAACCACCCTGGTCGCCGAACAGCTCGCTCATTGGGTTGGCCCCGTGGCAGAGTTTGCCCAGGGTGCTGATATGGTCCTGCTTGCGGCAGCCGATGCAGACAGCACTCTCCATTTCACCGTATTGTCCGGCGCGCCGCCTCTGGTCGAACCGCTAGAGGAATTAAATGGTCTGCGTCTACGCTTGCCGCACGAGCTTACAGGGCTGTCCTTATCGTCAACTTTCTACGGCGGTCTCGTCATCAGTCTGGCGAACGCAAGGCGGGCACGCATCAACGGACGGCTGGTGCAGCACGACGCCAGTACTGAGTTAGTGCCTACAGAAACCTTTACCCTCTGCAAAAAGTACATCGCTCCCACCCTTGCATTGGACGAGCATCCCCACGTAGGCCCGGATTCGCGCGAACCGATGGCACTCACAGATCCACGGATCACTAATTTGCTGGCTAGAGCCGAGACCTCTTTCTTCGCCAGTCTCAGCCCCGAGGGCAAGCCTGATGTCGCACATCGCGGCGGACCATCTGGCTTCCTCCAATTCGACGCCGTTGCAGAGCGGCTCAGCTGGAATGAGTACGTTGGCGACGGCGTATTCAAGAGCGCGGGCAACCTCCGGGCGACGAACATCATGACCATGCTTGTACCCGACCTTGAGACGGGCGACGGCATCGAACTGATCGGGCATGGTGATTATAAGAACCTGCGCGAAGACCGTAAACAGCGGATCGATCCCCTGGTCCAGCATCGAGAAGATTTCCCTGTCCAGGGCGTCATCACCTGTGAAATAGACCGGGCGTTGCGGCTGAGCGGGCTGCTGCACCCGCGGCGGCGGCTTGAGCGTGCGATCAAAATCACATCCCGTTCTACGGTTTCAGCACAAGCCCCCCAGTAGGAATTTTCTGGAGGTAAAACCCATGGATCGCTATCTGGTCGAATCCACACACACTGCCTAGGATTGTAAGCACGCCGTAGAGCAGTTCATCACCCATGGTCACATCATGAATTTTGATTGGGAATGTGAAGCCGGTGTTCATACCGGTTGGGCCATTGTTGAGGCGGAGAACGAATCGCAGGCGCGGCTGATCGTCACCTCGCGCCTGCGTTCTAAAGCTAGTGCCATTCGATTGTGCAAATTTACGCCCGGAAGGATGTAGGCACAGCATGAAGAACCCATGAAGCCTTCATCCTCCGGGCTTTCGCCGAGGTAATCAAGTCCGAAAACGTCTTTTTTAGCTGTTGGAAAAGCTTTCGGGATAAGCTGGATCGGCCTGTTCTATCTTTCGGAGCGAGATCTGGTTAATCCTTGATAGTCGACTTTCCGAACACCGTGCAGACCGGTTAACGTTCTCTTGAACTGTCCTTATGGCAGGGATATAATGATTCCAAATGGACTCCTTCCGAAGTGTTCCGCTGATCGATAAGGGCAGCTCCTGAATATTCCGTGGGCGATGCATATATATTTTTAAAGATAGGGGAAACTTTATCGCATTTTTAGCGTAGAAATGATTGATTATGGTGACCATTCCATCAGCTATGGGATAAAAGGAGGCTGCAGTGACCAATCCTCGTCTTTTAAAGATTGTCGGTTCGCTGGCCCTTGCGCTGGCCATTTCAGTCTCTTTTGTAACCCCGGCGCTCGCGTTCGGCTCGCGTTCTGGCCAGAATGTAGTCATCCCAGGGGATGAGACCATAAACGATGACCTTTACGTGACCGCGGCCAACTTCACCCTGGACGGTACGGTCAAGGGTGACCTGATTGTCTTTGCCCAGACCATCACCATCAACGGCACGGTTGACGGAAGCCTGTTCGCGGCTGGACAGACAATCGTCCTCAACGGTGAGGTGAATGGGAGCGTTCGGATCGCCGGCGAGGCCTTGTACCTCGGTGGCTCGGCGATCCTTGGAAAAGATTTGGTCGGCGCTGGAGCCAGCCTGGAAACACGAAGCGGCAGCCAGATTGGCCGCGACTTGGTCTTCGCGGGCGGGCAGGCGCTGCTTGGCGGGGACCTGGCAAGAAATGCCCTTGTCTCAACCAACGGGTTGGAAATTCGGGACAGGATCGGGGGGAATGTCACGGCTTATGTAGGCACCCCGGGCGAGAACGGCCGTTCAACCGGGATGCCCAACCTTTCCAATTCCGGCATCCCTGTTCCCACGGTTCCCACAGGTCTGACAATCGATCCGGCTGCTCGCATCGGAGGGAACCTGGTATATACCAGCACCTCGACCCTGCCCATCACCGGCGGGGTAGTGGCGGGCCAAGTTCTCCATAAACAACCTGCCCTGTCCTCAGCGGAGGTTGCCGCAGCCCGGCATCAAACCCTGGGTGAGAGAGTCTTGACCTGGTGCCTCAACCTCCTGCGTAGCATCGTCGTCCTGTTCCTCTTGGGTCTGCTGGCAATATGGCTGTTCCCCAGGATGCTCAAGAACGTCGCTGGGGAACTGCAGTCCAAGCCCTGGTGGAGCCTGCTGTGGGGTGTGGTCAGCTTCCCGGTGCTGGCCATCCTGGTCCTGACGATCCTGTTCGTTGTCATCTTGCTCTTCGCAATCTTTGGCCTCCTGACCCTGTGGTCCTTGAGCGGTCTGGTGATTACCCTCGGTCTGCTGGCCTTGTTCGTGCTGATCTTTAGTTTCACAATTGCCGCGGCTTACCTCGTCAAGATTGTTATCGGTGACCTGGTCGGCAAATTGATTCTGAACGCCATCCAGGCCGACTTGGGCAAACATAAGGTTTGGCGATTGCTGCTCGGCATTTTCATAGTCGCCATCCTGGTCAGCCTTCCATTTGTGGGCTGGTTGTTCGGAACCGCGGTATTATTATTCGGATTGGGTGCCCTTTGGATGGAGGGCTATCGCAAGCTGGTAAGAACAGGCTGAGGAAGCGCTCTACCGTGTGGAAGCGGATCGGGGATTCGTGTTCATCCCCGATCTTTTATTACCCTTCAGCCGCGCGGGCGATGAAAACGACTTAAAATAGGATACCCCCTGCCGGATCCTATCTATCCTGTTGAATCCGGCCTGACTCGTTCAATCCACGGGATTCCCTTTCAACCCTTGAAAAGTCCTTTTCCCCCCCTGCACTTCCACTTGAGATCCCGCCTATGGCTGGTGCTGGCTGGATCGTTGTTGGTCCTGCAGCTGCTGTGGCCTAACCGGGCATGGACGATCATGCTCACGATCCTGGGCGGGGCCTGGCTGGTCAGCTTCTTCTGGGCACGTTCCCTGGCGTATTCCCTGGGCCTGGAACGAGAGATGCGTTATGGCTGGGCCCATGTCGGTGATCAGCTGGAGCAGCGTTTTACTGCGACCAACAGCGGGTGGGCGCCCGGCATCTGGCTGGAAGTGGAAGACCGGTCTGACCTACCGGATTATTTAGCCAACCGTGTGACCTCCATCGGCAGATACAGCATGAACCGGTGGAAGGTGGAGGGAACTTGTAAGCGCCGCGGGTTGTACACACTCGGACCGACCATTTTACGCAGCGGTGACCCTCTTGGCTTCTACCAGGTCGAATTGCACCAGTCAGAGACGGCAGTCCTACTGGTGCTGCCGCCCGTCCTGCCACTACCTTCCATCGAGATCGCGGCTGGCGGGCAGGTTGGTGAAAGCCGGCGGACGCGCCGCTCTGCACTGGAGACCACCGTCAGCGTGGATACGGTCCGGGAATACATCCCTGGTGACTCCCAAAAATCCATCCACTGGCCGACCTCTGCCAGGCGCGGATCACTTTACGTTCGCCAGTTTGAACATAACCCTTCCAGTGACTGGTGGATCTTTCTGGACCTGGAGGCGGCTGTACAGGTGGGTCAGGGCTCAAGATCCACCGAGGAACACGGAGTCATCCTGGCCGCTTCACTGGCTGACCGCGGCCTGAGGCAAGGGCGCGCGGTTGGGGTGGTAGCTGCCGGTAAAGAGCTGTTGTGGATCCCTCCGCGGCATTCACCCGGACAATTGATGGAGATTCTGCGCGCCTTGGCCCTGGTCACTTCCGGCCAGCATTCCCTGGCTGATCTTCTGCGCAGCTCCCAGCGCTCGCTTCAGCGCGGTGCAAGCCTGGTGCTCATCACACCGGATGTCCGGGGCAGGTGGACCGAACCGCTCCTGCGCCTGTCTGAAAGCGAAGTTACGCCAACCGTATTGTTGCTAGACCCCACCTCATTCGGAGGCGAGGGCTCAAGTGCGCCTTCCGCTGCTTTGCTGGAGAATTTAGGGATTGCCCACACCATCATCCGCTCTGACCTGCTGGATCAACCCGATATCCATCCGGAAAGCCAGGAACGTTGGGAGTGGCGTATTACCGGTTCCGGGAGAGCAGTCCCCGTGCGCCGGCCAAAGGATATGAGCTGGAGGCGCCTCGGATGATCCTATCGTTCTGCCTCCGCTTTTTCCGCTGGTTAATGCGGAAGGTCAATCCGCTGGTTTTGATCTTCTTCCTGTTGTATCTGCTGGCAATGGTCTGTCTGTGCCTGGGCTTGAGCAATATCGTCCTCTACCTGCAGACAGATTGGATCCTAGCAAGCACATTCTTCTGTATCCTCGTGGGCTGGAGCGTGGCCAGTTCTCGCCTGTCCGCCTGGAAAGCAGGCGTGCTGAGCTTGGGACTCGGCCTAACCTGGCTCCTGCTGGTCGTCGGCCGGATGTACACACTGGCGGGTGCAGTGATCTCCGCCTACTATCATCTCGACAGCCAGGCGGTCATGGTTTTGATCGAGGCCCTGGGCCAGCACAGGTTCGTATTCCCTGCCATGGATCTGCGGCCTCTGGCAGAATCTTGGAATGGGCTGGGAGCCGGTCTGACGGCGCTCTCTGACCGCCTGGCCAATTGGATTACCGCTACACGGACCGGCACTTCGCTGATCGATCCGCTGGTCACGAATCTGCTCTGGAACGCAGCGGTCTGCCTTCTGTCGTTCTGGGGAGCTTGGTTTATCCGCCGAAGAGGAGCTGTTCTCGACGGTCTGCTGCCATCCGTGGCTTTGCTGACCTACCTCCTTTATTACACGAATTCTAAAAGCGGGGTGGCCTGGTTGATCCCCCTGGGGGGCATACTCGTGTTATTACAGGCAGCCGAAGGATACCGGTCAGCCTGGGAGCGCTGGCGTGCATCTCACATGGACCGGGTTGAACTGGAAGCGGGACTCGCCGCCGTAGTGCTTGGCCTGGCAGCCGGGTTGATGGTCGTCGGTGCGATCCTGCCTTCGGTTTCGATCCCGGAGATCCGCCGAGACATTCAACGATACATCCAGGACAGGCAAAGCGAACGTCTTGCAAAATCTCTTGGACTGCAGCAATCTCCCGGCAACGGCGGTAGCTTGAGCGGGTCCGTGCTTCTGCCGCCCGTTCACAGGATCAATGCTGGTACGCAGCTTCCTCAGGATGTCGTCATGTACGTGACCATCGCTGGTTACCATCCTCTCCCGCTGGGTGCGCCGATTGAGGGGCGCGGTCAGGAAATTTCCCCGACCTATTACTTTCGCGGTCAGACGTACGATGACTATACCGGATTTGGCTGGACGGCTTACCCGGCCTCGGATTCAGATTACTCGGCGGGTACCTCACTTCTTTCCCAATCGGCTGAGGCTGTCACCCTGAACTCTCGTTCTATCCGTCAGTATGTCCAACGCACGGGAGATCAAGGCGGCACGCTGTTTGTAAGCGGAGAATTGGTGAGCGTTGACCAGGCCTTTCAAGTCACCTGGCGGGGACAGGACGACCTGATCACTGCCCAGACCGATGCGCTCGCCTACTGGGCTGAATCCCGCCAGACCGTCGCTCCCGTTAATCGCTTGCGATCTGCGGGAGCCATCTATCCGGCTTCGATCCGCGCCCGTTATCTGCAGCTTCCGGAAGGACTTCCGGATCGGGTGCGTAATCTGGCGTTGGACCTGACCGCGGCGCAGACAACCCCCTACGACCAGGCCGAGGCGATCGAAGCGTACCTCCGGCAGTTCCCTTATACGCTGGATGTCCCTGCACCTCCTTTGGGCAGAGATGCGGCTGATTTCTTTTTGTTCGATTTAAGAAAGGGATATTGCGATTATTTCGCTACAGCCATGACCGTCCTGGCGCGCGCGGCCGGGATCCCTGCCCGCACCGTGACCGGCTATGTCAGCAACCTTTTTGATTATGACCGCGGTCAGTTTGTGGTCACTGCTGCGGATTCCCATACATGGGTGGATATTTACATTCCGGGCGTCGGATGGGTCGAATTTGAACCGACCCCAAATTTACCTAGCATCACAAACCCCGGGGAGGTCGAAACGAACCTGGGCCTCCTGCCAAATACGCCAGCAAAACCCGGGATCGAGAACGCGATTGCGGTCTTTCTTAGCCTCTGGTTCCATCGTCTGACGCTCTACCTGCTGGTGGGGTCGCTGGCTCTGGTGGTAGTCCTGCTTCTTCCCATCGGTCGTTGGATCCTGCTGATTCAACCTACCGACCGGGCTGTCGCCGCCATCCAGCGCTCTCTGTACCGAGGGGGACGGCGCTGGGGGGTCCGCGCCAACGCTGCACACACCCCGTCTGAATATGCGGCTGAATTCCTCGACCGTCTCAGCGGACGGCTGGAGGGACGACAGGCAGCAGCCCTCGAAAGTATCGAAGGCGATCTGGGCCAATTGACGCTGCTGTACAATCGTGTTTTTTATAGTTCCCAACGGCTGTCCTCTCGAGATCATCGGCAGGCCGTCCAGACCTGGTATCATTTGCGCCGCCGGTTGATCTGGCTGTGGTTAAGGGAGTTGATCACCTTCAGGAGGAGGCGACATCCGAACATGGAGTGATCGGCCTCCTCGAGCAGCGAGGCTAATCGTTCCCGCCTTGGGGCTCTGAGCAGATCGCCGGAATCCCGGCAAATTAGGTGATATATGCGGTAAAATCGATCAACTTTTTGAAGCAGTCTGTCTTATTCCTTGAGCGAGAAAGTGAAGATGGAGATCTTTGATTACGTGATTATTGGGACCGGTTTTGGGGGTTCCGTCTCGGCCATGCGCTTGATCGAGAAGGGGTATTCTGTCCTGCTTCTTGAGAAGGGCAAACGTTATGACGACCTCGATTTTGCGAAATCCAATCTTACTTTCTGGAAGTACCTGTGGATGCCGTCCCTGCGGGCTTTCGGCATACTGCAAATCAGCCTTCTTCGGGGGATGATGGTCCTGCATGGGGTCGGTGTGGGCGGTGGAAGTTTAGGGTATGCCAATGTGCTGGAGATACCCACACCGGACACCTTTTCCACCCCGGCCTGGAACGAACCCCTGCCGTGGGGCAAAATCTTGAGCCCGTACTATGATACGGCTCGCAGGATGCTGGGGGTCGTACCCAATCCGCGCCTGTGGGCTGCGGATCAGATTCTGCGCGAGATCGCCGAAAGCCGTGGCCAGGCTGCCACGTACCGTGCCACGCAGGTGGGTGTCTTTTTTGGAGATGAAAATAGGACCGTGCCCGACCCCTACTTCGATGGGGCGGGGCCGGCGCGCAGTGGCTGTATTCAGTGCGGTGGGTGTATGATCGGCTGCCGCTACAATGCCAAGAACACCCTGCCGAAAAATTATCTGTATTTTGCTGAAAAAAAAGGTGCCCAGGTTCGTCCGGAAGTCCAGGTCAAGGTGATCAGACCCCTTCCAGCCGCCCAACCGGAAGAGGCCCGTTATGAGGTGCTCTACCATGCCTCGACTGCGTGGTGGAAGCGCTCCTCCCAGACGGTCCAGGCGCGCAACGTGATCGTCGCGGCCGGCGTTATGGGCACTTTAAGGCTGCTGCTCGATTGTCGGGACCGCTATCATACGCTGCCCGAGCTTTCCGGCCAACTCGGCGAGCGGGTGCGCACCAACAGTGAAGCCCTGCTCGGGAGTGTCGCTCGTAAAACGGAAGTGGATTATTCGAAGGGTATTGCCATCAGCTCTATATTCAATGCGGATGCAGTCACCCGCATCGAACCGGTGAGATACTCGTCTGGTTCGGACCTTATGCGCGCGCTGGCAGCACCCTTGATCTCCCAGGGGGAAGTCGTTGCACTGCGCATCGTCAAATCACTGGGTTGGATCCTCCGGCATCCGCTGGACTGGTTCCGCGCCCAGATCCTGGCTGGCTGGGCGCGCCGGACGACCATCCTGCTCGTCATGCAGAATGTGGATAACCGTCTGCGAGTTCAGCTTGGCCGATCGCTTCTGACCCTTTTCCGACGGGGACTGGTCGCACGACCGGACCAGGAACATCGTCTCGAGGCCCGGATCGATGCCGGTCATGATATCACCCGGGCCTTCGCCCTAAGAACGAATGGAATACCGATGGGTTCGCTCGGAGAGAACCTGCTCAACCTGCCGACGACCGCCCACATTCTCGGCGGTTGCCCCGTCGGAAAGGATGCTTCCTCTGGCGTGGTCGACGAATCCTTCCAGGTGTTCAATTACCCCGGTTTGTATATCGTGGATGGCTCGATCCTTCCGGCCAATCCTGGTGTGAATCCCAGCCTGACCATCACCGCGTTTGCGGAATTTGCCATGGCGCAAGTTCCCCCAAAGGCATGATCTCTGCCATTTCGGGGATTGGGTTATGGACGAATATCGTCTACAATATAGGGGATTTGATCAGAAGCCAAACCGAGGAGAATAAAAATGTTCAAGCAGTCGATCTTACGGAGGATATCCCTCCCGCTCATCGCGCTCATTCTTGTCATTGCAGCCTGTGCGCTGCCTACAAACCTAACCACACCTACGCCGGGCTCCGTACCCACGGCGACTTTCCCATCGACCGCCCCTGTGGCAACCGCAGTTCCTACTGAGGTCCCTGGTGTTCCGACCGCTACACCACCGCCGACGGCCACCTTCACCTCGACCCCCATACCGCCGACCGCTACCCCAACATTGATCCCCGTTACCCCGACAGCCGTCTCTTCGCCCGCGATGGTCACCCCACTCTCGGTAGCGGTCAACTGCCGGTATGCAACCGCGACGACCTACGTGGTCCTCGGCGACCTGATGCCGGGACACACGGTACCGATCCTGGGCACTAACACGGCGCGCAACTGGTGGCAGATCCAGAATCCGGATAATCCTTCCCAAAAATGCTGGGTAGGCAATCCGGTGGTCATTACCTCAGGCGATATTGCGGATGTTCCGGTCGTGCCGGTCCCGACGGCCTACGTTACGAAGGTCACAATTACATCATATGCAACCACCGTACACGGAACCTGCGGGGGTCCGAATGCAAATGGCTGGACCGGTAATATTTCCACGAACGGTCCCGTGACCGTGACCTTCCATTGGGAGATCTGGAACACCGGCGGGTCAATGCGGAATGCCACGGCTGATCAGAACTTGGTTTTTGCGTCCTGGGGCACACTAACAGATAACCCGGGATCTTATTCGACCGACTGCGGAAAATACACGGTCAAGCTGATTGTCACCGTCCCAAACAACGTCACCGCTCAGGTAAATTACCAGGTGGTTCATCCTTAAGCGATTTTAAATGAGGCGGATGGAAACCATCCGCCTCATTACCCTGGTCTTGGGTCGTGAACATTCTGTTCGCCGAACAATCTATTCCCCCCAGAGTTTTTTCAGAAATTTAACTTTTTCCATGGTTTGAAAGGTACTGCCGCCTTCGTGGTCGTTGAATTGCCAGACCTTGATGTCCTTCGGACCCCCGTAGTGGTTGTAGGCGGCAAATACCGTAGAGGGCGGGCAGGTCATATCCATCAATCCAACAGAGAATAGCGCGGGTGCTTTGGCACGCGCCGCAAAATTCAGGCCATCAAAATAGGAAAGGGTGTTGAAGACGGTATCGATCTGATCCCGGTGGATCTTGCAGTAGTGGGTGATCTCGGAGTACGGTGCAGAATCCGTGATCTCCACCGCGCGGCGGTAGTGGCAGAGAAAAGGCACATCGGGCATCACCGCGGCAAGTCCAGGGAGGAGCCCACTCACCGCCAGCGTGATGCCACCTCCCTGGCTGCTGCCGGTAACTGCAATCCGGCTGGGATCTGCTGCCGGGTGGCTGGCTGCCGCCTCAACGGCACGGACAGCATCGGCAAATACCCGCCGGTAGTAGTAGCTTTTCGGATCGAGGATGCCAAGGGACATAAACCCTGGATAATGAGGGCTGGATCCATCGACCGGCAGATCCGGTGTGTCACCTGGCTGCCAGGAACTGCCCTGGCCGCGCGTGTCCATCACGAAATGAGCATAGCCGACACTGCTCCACAGCAGCCAGTCCAGAGGGAAGCCTCGGCCGCCACCGTAGCCGATGAATTCCACGACGCAGCCCACCTTTGGCCTGCGCTGGCGCGGCAGCAGGAGCCAGCCTTTCACGCTCTGACCGCCATACCCGCCATAAGTGACATCGTATGTCTCGATAGTTTCCAGCCCGAAGTCGACGGGGTCGAAACGCGCTTCCAGGGGCATCCGCCGGGTTTCTGCGAGAGTCGCCTGCCAGAATGCATCAAAATCTCCGGGCTCCTGACGTGACGGGCGGTATACTTTGAGCTGCTCGAGAGGTAGATCGAAGTTCATCAGCGTCCTCCTCGCTTGAAGATTAAAAAAGTATAGCACAACCTTCCTGCAGGGAGCGGTTCCATGTCCTGCAGCCAACTTTACGGCAATCGTTTGATCTAATATCGTCTATCCCCCTGCAATGCCTTTACCATCTGTTTTCTTGGCCTTGTTCTAATCTGAGTGGCATGATATAATCTGCCCCCGCGCCAGAAAAATCGTAGAATATGAGTAAGGGATGATGCAATGATTGACTTAGAGAAGGAATTCAATACCACCCCGAATCCGAATATCCCGGCGCTTTCACCCGGGGATCAGGTGAGCGTTCATCTGCGCATCAAGGAAGGCGATCGCGAGCGCATCCAGGAATTCAAGGGCACGGTTATCCGCTCCCGCAAGGGCGGTAACAATGCCAACTTCACCGTACGCCGCACAGCCAGCAACGGCATCGGCGTTGAGCGCACATTCCTCTTGCGTTCACCGCGCATCGACAAGGTCGTCGTAGAACGGCATACCCACGTCCGCCGGGCGCAGCTCTATTTCCTGCGCGGGCTGACGGGTAAAAAATCGCACCTGAAGCAAAAATTCGAATAATTCAGGACTAAGTTACACAGGATGAGAAGGGTGCAGAACCGACAGCTGCGCCCTTTCGTCTTTTCTAGCGGAGTGCGGATGCCTAATCCTGTGATCGGTGTGACAACCAGCTACGGAAAGAACAAGCATGGCCATCCGACGATCTACCTTCTGCGCGCGTACGTGGAAGCCTTGATCGAAACCGGTGGAGCGCCGGTTTTAATCCCCTCGGACCTGACTAAGACCGGGCTGCGGGCCTTGTACGGGCGGCTGGATGGGGTTCTTTTTACCGGCGGCGGCGATATCGCCCTCCAATACTTCCATGGGGAGCCCAACCCGCATGTTGACGGGGTTGAGCTCGAGCGGGACAGAACTGAATTCGGGCTCTTGCAGGCCTCGCTTTCCGACGGGAAACCGTTCTTGGGCATCTGCCGCGGACTCCAGGTGATCAATGTGGGCATGGGGGGGACTCTCTACAGCCACCTCTCCGACCAGATGCCGGGAGCGCTCAAACACGATTTTTCCAGGGGTCATCCTCGCAGTTATTTGGCCCATCCGGTTGTTCTGGAACCCGGAACCCGCCTCGTTGGGATCCTGGGCGAAAATTCGGTATCGGTGAACAGCCTGCATCATCAGGGGGTAAAAGATATGGCTCCTGGCCTTACAGCAGCTGGTTTTGCGTCGGATCGCCTGCTTGAAGCTCTTGAGTTACCCGACCATCCCTATGGACTGGCCGTCCAGTGGCATCCGGAATGGCTGATGGACCAGCCTGCCACCCAGCGCCTTTTCAGGTCATTTGTTGAAGCTGCCGGGAAAAAACGATGAATGGGGTGGAGAATCCCCACCGGCCGATCGGTTTCTTTGATTCCGGTGTGGGAGGCCTCTCGGTTCTGCGAGCTCTCCGCGAACAGCTCCCCTGCGAGTCTGTGCTCTATTTTGCCGATCAAGGTCATGTTCCGTACGGTCCTCGCCCGCTGGAGGAAGTGCGCTCGTTCTCAGAGGAGATCGCCCGTTTCCTACTAGGCCTGGGCGCAAAAATCATTGTGGTCGCTTGCAATACCGCCTCGGCTGCAGCCCTGCACACCTTGCGGGAGGTCTTTCCGTCCACCTCCTTTGTAGGCATGGAGCCGGCTGTAAAACCCGCGGCAGAATCCACCCAGACCGGTAAGGTGGGCGTGCTCGCCACCCCCGCCACCTTCCAAGGTGCTCTGTATGCTTCGGTCGTGGAGCGTTTTGCCGGTCATGTAACCCTGCTCCAGCATACCTGCCCAGGTCTGGTCCAGCAGATCGAAAATGGCCAGCTGGACACTCCTGCAACACGTGCGATTCTCGAAGAGGCGTTAAGGCCAATGCTTGTCCAGGGCATTGATACCGTTGTGCTCGGGTGTACACACTACCCGTTTGTCATCCCTTTAATCCAGGATATCGTCGGACCTCAGGTGCGTGTGATCGACCCTGCTCCGGCTGTTGCCCGCCAGGCTGGCCGGTTGTTGGAATCTGCAGGACTGCTCGAGTCCGGAGGACGCTCCGGTAGACTTCAATTCTATACGAGCGGGGACAAGGAAACGTTCCGAAAACTGCTGTACAGACTGCTAGGGGAGTCCGGGCCGGTGCAAAAGGTCGAATGGGAAGGGATGACTATCAAGCCCCCGTCTGTTTAACCGAGGACGGTTGGCCAAGATGAGTTCTCCTCCAAATCCATTCGATCCCCGCGGCGAGAATTAAAATACCGCACCAGTAAAAGCCGAATTCAAAGAAACCGAAGGTCAGCGCAGCAGCTGCGCTGACTGTTTTTAATAGCGGAGTGTTCAGTATGCCAAGGCTGAAAATAGCCCTCAGGTGGCCTGGAAAAGACTCGAGCCCTCCGAGCAAACAGAAATTAAGGATTGGATATCCTTTGATGTGCCGTGTAATCCACCAGAACAGAAGTGCCAGCAGGGCATTGAGGATACTAAATAGGATCGGATTAGCATAACGCGCCCAAGACGGGAACACATACTGGTATGCAGTATGCCAGATAAAGGGGTCCCACATAGCCCAGCCCCACAAGCCGCCCCAAAAGAAGAAAGCAGCAATGCTGAGCGGCCATTTCAGTCGATCAAACCGGGGGCGCTTGATCCCCCACACCAATCCTAGAACCAGCCCTGCATCCAGCAAGAAGGCTATGAATGCGGAGATCCAGTAGAGCTGGGAAGTTGCATGAAAAGTCGTAACTAGTGTTCCTTCTAAAAATACCGGATAGATCCTAATCTGCAGCTTGTATTCCAAGTTCCGCGGCATGGACCGTGCGGCTTGTGAAGTTTTTAAAAGTGAGATCGCGGAAAGGCAGCTTCAGGACCTGGGCGGTACGTTCAAAAAGGACATGGTAGCTGGCCGGGATGGCTGCTTGCCAATTCAACTGCAGCTGCTCGGCAGTGGATCGGATGCCGGGCGGCTCGCCTTCGATCTCGACAAAGCTGCCATATGGCAGCTCGTCCAACATGACCCGACTCTCACCCAGCGCATAGACCGTGCGGTATTTTTCGTAAATGAAAACGACTTCGAACCCGAGTGCCTCCAGCAGGTGTTGGGTAGTTTCAAAGGCATCCACCTCGATCTCGATCTCTTGGCGGCTGATGATTCCATCCTGTTCCTGACCCCTCCCTTTGTAGGTGACCCAGGCTTTTGTGTCGCGGCGCAGCCGCAGCACCTGTGCTGCCCGCTGTAGCTTTCGGTCGGGAGTATCGAAGCGCAGGTTGATCTCATAGCTCCTGGCTTGCAATATCCTGCCACCCAGCTGCCTGAGCCGGGTTTCGACTGCAGGGAGATCCTTTACTAAGAATTTGACTTCGGTTTCAAGTTCTGTTTGTTTCACAACCGTATCATCCGTATTTATACGACACGCAGGAGCAATTGCTTTGGTTCGACGCTTTCACCGGGTTTGACCGCCAGGCCGTGCACCTGCCCGCCGCGAGGCGATCGGAGTTCGTTCTGCATCTTCATCGATTCCAGGACCAGCAACACCTGTCCCGGTTCAACCCGCTGGCCCTCCTGGACTGGGATTGAAACCACGAGGCCGGGCATCGGGGCTCTTAATGGATACTCCTCTTCCTCATCGGGTCCGGTTGTCTGGGTCCGTGCCAGGCGCGTTTCGTGCTCCTCCCGGACCTGCACCTGATACTGACGCCCGACCAGCAGGACCTGCCAACCCGCTTCTTCAGGGTAAACGTAGGCCTCAAAGGATTTCCCATCGATGATCAGGGAATAGATCGGTTGGCCGCTGACCGACACGAAATCGATCTCATGCATCCGCTCGTTCAAGCGGACATGATGTTCATCCAGGATCTCGATCTGGTGCTCCCGGTCATCTACCCGGGTGGAATACCGCATCGGGGCCTCTCGAAGGGATATGACTTCAGCGTAGAGCCCATTTCCAGCTGCTCTTCCGTTGCTGGCTGAACGACTTGGAACCTCCCTTGGCCTGATGGGCGACCAGGGTTGCCATGAGGGCCGCGACCTCTGGAAAGGCTTTCAGGCCGGTCTCCATTTCTGAAGGCGAGAAATAATCGTCGACAAAGCGGGTGTCATACTGGCCTGCAGTAAAGCGCGGGAAATCCATCAGGGTCTGATGAAAAGGGATGTTGGTACGCACGCCCACGATCAGGTACTCCTCCAGGGCCCGACGCATACGCAGGATGGCCTGGGCGCGAGTGTCGCCCCACGTGACCAACTTGGAAATGAGGGCGTCATAAAAAGGTGAAACCTCGAATCCGGGATAAACACCGGTATCGATGCGCACTCCCGGGCCGGTCGGCATGGAAATATGGGCGATCCGTCCAGTGGATGGCAGGAACTCGTTGTAAGGATCTTCAGCATTGATGCGGCATTCGAGTCCGGCGCCGTTCGGGTGGATATCTTCCTGGGAGTATGTGAGCGTTTGTCCGCGCGCGATCCGAATTTGTTCGGCAACGATGTCCACTCCGGTGCAGGCCTCGGTGACCGCATGTTCTACCTGTAGGCGGGTGTTCATCTCCAGGAAGAAGAAGCGTTTTTCCTGATCGACCAGGAATTCAATCGTCCCGGCATTGACATACTCAACGGCCCGGGCCGCTTGAACCGCCACCCGGCCCATTTTTTTACGCAGGTCGACATCATTTCCAATGAATGGAGAAGGCGACTCCTCGATCAGCTTCTGGTGGCGACGCTGGATTGAGCATTCCCGCTCTCCCAGTTGGATAACGTTCCCATGTTGGTCGGCCAGGATCTGAAATTCGATGTGGTGAGCTCCCTTGACCACCTTCTCCAGGTAGACGTTTCCATCCCCGACCGCGGCCTCGGCCTCCCGGCGAGCCGCACGGATCAAGTCCGGCATTTCCTCTAGGCTGCTCACCTCCCGCATCCCTTTCCCGCCACCGCCGGCTGAGGCTTTGATCAGCAGCGGAAAGCCGATCTGCGGTGCGATGGCCAGGAGCTCATCATCCCTCAACCCACCTTCACCCTCCGTCCCCGGAATGACGGGGATACCAGCTCTGGCGACCGTGGCGCGCGCCACCGCCTTATCGCCCATCGCCGCGATGGAGGTCGCCCTGGGTCCGATGAACACCAGGTCGGCATCGGCACACGCTTCGGCAAAGTCGGCCCGTTCGGCCAGGAATCCGTAGCCGGGATGAATGGCATCTGCGCCGCACTTGCGGGCAATCCCTATGATCACATCGCCTCGCAGGTAGGAGTCGCGGGAGGGGGCTGGGCCAAGCAAGTACGCCTCATCCGCATAACGCACGTGCAGCGCCTGGCGATCGGCCTCCGAGAAAACAGCGACACTGGTGATCCCCAGCTCGCGGCAGGCGCGCAGCAGGCGGACGGCGATCTCCCCCCGGTTGGCGATCAGGATTTTCTTGAACATGGTACTCCGAAGCCTAAATGTTCGGCATAATGCTCAGGTCTTTTTCTCCGACAAATTGGCTGAAGAATGCAATTTGCAGGTCAAGCTGTTCGATGAATAGCTGCCTGCCGGTTTCCGTGAACAGGTTGTTCTCCTGGCGATATCCTTCCAGGCGTTGGATGCGCTCACGCAGCTTTTCCGCCAGTTTGGGGTAATCCTCAATATCCTGGAAACACCACTGCAAGACCCGATATGGCCCGTAGCGGTCGACGTTGTCAGCATCTCTCAGCACTTTTGCCTCCAGGCCTTCGGGGTTTTCGATGTCCACGTGGGCGACGATGCTGTAGCAGATGGTCTTTACCTGTTCGGGGGTGTAGCGGAGCTTCTCCAGGTATGGCTGGGCGATCTGGCCTCCGAGACGGCCATGCTCACGCGTGGTCTCGGGGGTGGTATCGAACCAGGCGATATCATGCAGCAGGCAGGCGGCCAGGACCAGCTCCATATCGGCTCCCTCCGCTTCGGCGATGACCTTCCCATATTGTGCGACCCGCAGGGTGTGCTGCCAGCGGTATTCTCCACCGAGCAGCAGGTGGTCCAACCGCGAGCGGTCTTCGCGTTTTTGATAGGTCTCCAACAGTCGTTTGCTGGTATAGTCGGCGATCTTTTGAAGCCTGGTATTTTTATTCATAAGGTTTGATCCTCCAGTAAGCAGGGCACGACTGCCGCAGCGTCTCTGATCCTAGGTTCGACACCCGGATCGTCACAGGGGTTCATTGGCATGTTTTTTTGAGGGATTCGTATCCCGCTTGTTGCGGAGCATATCCAGGGTCTCGATCAGACGCGGACGGGTCTCTTTCGGTTCGATTACATCATCGATAAAGCCCCGTTCGGCAGCGATGTATGGATTAGCGAATTTATCCCGGTACTGCTTAACAAGCTTCGCTTTGTGATCAGCCGCTCCCTTTGCCTTTTCCATTTCCTTGCGAAATACGATGCTCACCGCTCCCTCTGGACCCATCACCGCAATCTCGGCGCTCGGCCATGCCAGATTGATGTCCCCACGCAAGTGCTTGCTGGACATAACAATGTAGGCACCCCCGTAGGCTTTGCGCAGGATGACGGTTACTTTGGGGACGGTAGCCTCGCAGTAGGAATACAAGAGTTTTGCACCCGCACGGATGATGCCGGCATGTTCTTGCTCGGTGCCTGGCATGAATCCGGGCACATCGACCAGAGTGACCAGCGGCAGGTTGAAGGCGTCGCAAAAGCGGACGAACCGGGCGCCCTTCTGGCTGGCATCTATATCCAAAACGCCTGCCAGGACGGCGGGCTGGTTCGCCACGATCCCCACTGGATAGCCCCCCAGCCGGGCGAAACCAATAACCAGGTTTCCCGCGTAGGAGGGTTGAATTTCATAGAATTGTCCGCTGTCCACGATCGGGTAGATCACCTCTTTGACATCGTAAGGCCTGGCCGGGTCATCCGGGACAATCTGCTCTAGGGCTTCCTCCGTGCGCAGAGAGTCATCCTTGGAATCTAGAAAGGGGGGATCCTCCATGTTGTTCGAAGGGAGGTACCCGAGCAGCTGGCGAATGAGATACAGGGCATCTGTTTCACTGTCAGCGAGTACATGACAGATGCCTGATTTTTCTGCGTGAATCTCTCCCCCGCCTAGATCCTCGGCAGACACTGCCTCCCGGGTCACGGCCTTGACCACCTCGGGACCTGTGACAAACATGTTGGATGTCCCCCGCACCATGAAGATAAAATCGGTCAGCGCCGGAGAATAGACTGCCCCTCCAGCGCATGGCCCGAGGATGGCTGAGATCTGCGGGATGACTCCGGATGCCAGGGTGTTGCGCAGGAAGATATCTCCATAGCCGCCGAGCGAGACGACCCCTTCCTGAATGCGTGCTCCGCCTGAATCGTTCAGGCCTATCACCGGTGCGCCGTTCTTGAGCGCCAGGTCGAGCACTTTGCAGATCTTTTCGGCGTGAACTTCGCCGAGCGAACCTCCAAAGATCGTGAAATCCTGCGAGTAGGTGTAAACCAAACGACCGTCGATGGTTCCCCAGCCGGTTACCACACTGTCGCCTGGAAACTTCTGTTTGTCAAGACCGAAATCACGGCTCCGATGCACCACGAACGGGTCCATTTCGTGGAAGGAACCTCTGTCCAGAAGCAGGTCCAGCCGCTCGCGAGCGGTCAGCTTCCCCTTCCGGTGCTGAATCTCAACCCGCTCCGGACCGCCGCCTTGGAGGCTCCTTTCCTTCCGTTCTTTCAGCTTTTTGACCTTCGGGTTAGTGCTCATGGATCTCTCTCTGATGGAAGAAGCGGACCGATTTGGATGAGAGCAGGATCGGCAGGATAATCGCCAAGCCGATCACGCTCCCAGCCAGGGCAAATGGCCAGTCGGTGTGCGGGTATTGGAAGACCAGCCGATCAAACCAGTACCAAAGTGGATATCCCGCCGCTGCACCGATCGCTCCGTACCAGCCCCAGCGTTTGCCGGACCAGAGTCCCCAGGCGAGGGCCATCCCGGCCACCAGCCAAAATCCGCCGGTGGCTGCGATATATGCTGGCCCTGGCCTGGCATGGTATTCGGAAAGGGTTGGCCAGAATCGGATGGCTTCCACCAAGCGCAACGCATACCAGACAGATAGGAGGCCAGCGCTGATGGCAAGGAGGCTGATACGGATCGGACGCGGCATGTGCTCATTGGCCATCAGGTGGGCTCAGGGTTGTACTGTGAAGAGGGCGCTCGTGGATTCAACCCCGCGCGCGCCCGAGGAGTCGATCAAGGCATCTCCGTCGAAGATGCGGACTGCCCAGCGGTAATCACCCACAGCAAGGGCTTGGGGGATTGTATACCCGGTGGCAGAGGACTGAATCTCACCCGTGTCGATCAACGGTTGCCACACCTTGACCTGGGAGGCTGGGTGGGTCAGGTCTGTCGTGATCAGAAGGGTATCAATGAAGACGCTGTATTCTTCGTCACTGCCGTATGTCCGGCTGAGAGTAATGGGCAAACTCCCCTGGGCAAGATCGAAGGTGCCAAGGTCCTCCCAGACCCATTCATTTATTAGGTTTCCGGTTTTAGCAAATTCGATGGTCTGTCCGTTCAAATTAATGAAATTGTGTTGATCGTTGTTGCGCCGCTTGTAGGATCGGATCCACACCTTATATTGGCCTGTCTGCGGTACATCGAACGTGTATTGGGCTTTTCCGGCTTGCCATTGATCCAGGAGGAAACCGCTTCCGCTGAAGCCGTTGACGAATTCGGAGGAGGTGTACCAACCGTTACCCTGGAAGGCATCCTCCGCCTCGATGACGTACGTCCCGGGTATTTTTTGATCGACCAACACCGAATAGCTGGTGGCAGAGGTGCCTTTTGTATCCCATCTCAGGAGTACCGGATTGCCGACCCGGAGCTCCGCTCCGTTTTGCGGAGAAACGGTTACGGGAGGAGGTCCTTCATAGCACTTGGGATGGGCGAGCGTTGCCGCGTCAAAATGGTACACATCGAAGAACTGCTTGGAGGCCTCCAGTCTGGCACCCGGATAACACTGTAGGACCACGTTCAATGCCTGCTTACGCTGATCGAGCAGGCCGACGGCAGCCTTGTCGAAGAACATGTCGAGGCCGATAAGGCGGTGATCTTGCCACAACGTGGGCAGCAGCTGGGCAAAGTCGATCTGAGCATAATACTTGACCACATCCAGGCCGACATGGCGGGCACCGGCGACCGAGAAAATGATGACCTGCGATTCCAGTTGGAGCGAGTCATCCTGATTACTTTCATAAGGGAAGAGGATCATCGGCACGCGACTCGCCGATTGGGCAGTCAGGTCGGCTAGCTCGCGCCGTTTCTGGCGGTCGATTGGATCCAGGAGTGAGGTCGAAAAGATGTGGTAGTCGTTGATCAGGATGGCGACCAGGAATAGTGCGAACACGGGTGCAGCGAGCTTGACCCTCAGGCTGTCAAACCAGCTCCGCAGGGCCCCGAGCAGAGTCCACAGTCCCATGGCTCCCCATATGATCAGAGGGGCCAGACCCGGGTATAAAACCCTCGGCCAGACCGATCCCAGAAGGAGAGGTGCAGCCGCGATGTCTATCAGATACCAGAGTGGAAGCAAGGCGAAGAGCGGCCGGCGGATATTCCAGAGGTTGTAAACCAGGCCGATCACCACGAATGGCAGGATCAGGGGGTTCAGGTACGGTCCTGGCCAATTGAGCAGCGAATCTGGCCAAACAACTTGAGAAAAGATCGTCTGAAGCAGATCGGTGGTATTTCTCAAGAAAAAGGAGATCATTCCGGCGATATTCGACCCATTCCCGGAAAACTTCAGCAGCCAGCCCAAGTGGTAGCCGGAGCGTTGTGCCAGGTAGCCTTTCGTCGACTCGAAGAAGACCAGCATGACCGGCCAAACAAGCAGCAATAAGTGCTGTAACCATCTCCGTACCGGGTCCTTTTTCTTAAGAATCCGGTAAAGCGCCAGCCCGAAGGCATAAACCAGCACGAGGGCCGTTGTCGGAAAGAAGGTCTCGTAGGTCATCATTCCCAGGGCAAGCAGGACACCTGCAACCTGGAATTGCCACCACTTATGATCTTGGAGCCCGAAAACAAAGAAGGTTATACCTGCCATCATCCAGACTTCAATCGAAGTCTCTGCCAGAGCCTGGTGTGAGGCATTTAATTCGACAAACGCGATGGAATAGAGCAGGGCAGCCAGCAAGGCCAGAGGTGGGCTGAAGGTCAGCTTGCGCACGAGAAGGTAAAGAAAGAAGACCGAAAGCAGGCTGAGCACTGCGGTCTCAAGGCGCGCGGTGACGAAGTTCATTCCAAAAAGCCGCAGGAAAATCGATCTCACCCAGAAATCGACCGGTAGGAATTGGTAATGCATGGTCGCGAATTCCCCCAGGTTGACCCTCAGGATGGTTGAGTACCAGCTCTGGATGGTCCACTTGGTTTCGTCGGCTTCCAGGCCATATACCCGGTAAGCTAGATCATGGAAACGGAGGAACGCCGCCAGAACCAGGATGACCAGTAGAAATAGCCACTCTGCCCTTTGCGAAAGGCGCAGCTGGTTGGCGAACACATTTCTCCACTTCGGATTCTTCCAGGCCCAAAAGGTCAGGCCGGCGATGCAGAGCAGATAAAGGGCTCCGCCGGCGGTGAAGCTCTGACGGGCAACGAGGATCTGGGCGGCAACGGCCAGGAGGACGGAAAGGATGAGCCACAAGCTGCCGGGAATGCTGACAGGCGGAAGAGAAATATCAATGCTGTTGACCAAGTGCCATCTTGGTAGCTGGATGGAGGGGATATGGATATGGATATAAATGTCTCTTCCACCAGCGGTCTGGTCGGATTGGATGTTCCCGGCATATCGGTCCGGTTTTTGCGGAGAGGCCGCCTGGCTCAACCCGCCCGCCCATTCCGGAGGATCTGCGAGGCTTGCGGCGACCGGCTCGAGAGGTGGTGCCACGATCTGCTCGAAATCATCTCCCAGTGCTTCTTCTGGTTCGGATGGCTCCGGCCGATTGAACCAATCCGTCAGCGGTCGAAGACGAACCGGTAACCGGGAGATCCATACAGCCGGCAGGAAGGACACTGTGGCCAGCACCAGCGCCAGGAGAGCCAGGAACAGAAGGAAGGCAGGATGGCGGAGGGAATCCAGCAGGGTGGCCGGGATGGGCCGATCGCGTTCGAAGACGAAGGGCGTATTCATTCCGGCTGCCAGTACTGGTGTCCCGCCGACACTGTAGAACATGCGTTGGATCAGGGAACCACCCCAGTGTGCCATCAGGACCGGGATGACTTGGTTGGCCAAATTCGGGGGATAGAAGAGGACGATCCTGGGTGTGTTTTGAAGGTCCTGGCTCTTTGAGACAAATTGGTCGAGCGGGATGTCTTCGAATGACACCTTGGGAAGAAATTCAGTGATGGTGTACGGGCGGAAACCCGCTTGAGACGGGTCCGAGTAGATATAAATAAAGTGCTCACCGTGAGAGTTCAAACTTGCCCAGGACATGATCTGGTCCGGCTGAGGGGGATAGTCGGCGTAGCTGGTGACGAAATAATCGATCAATCCTCCGATGGTGACCAGCCCGAGCAGGGCAGCCAGAACGAGGTTCTTGTACTGGTTGACCCGGACATGTACATAGCTGGCGGCCCGCATCAGGGCGATGATGCCGAGCCCGATCATGATGGCCAAGGCCGGGATCAGCGCCACAATAAGAGTGTGGCGGGGAGGAACCGTAGCGAGGACGCTGAAGCCGATCACTTCGGTCAGGAACCAGAGCAGGATCAGCTGGCTGCGGGGCTGTTTGATCGTCTTCAGGATCAGGAAAAGGCCGATCACATAAAAGATCGCCCCCACCG
This sequence comes from Anaerolineales bacterium, assembly GCA_050013095.1. Lineage (GTDB taxonomy): Bacteria > Chloroflexota > Anaerolineae > Anaerolineales > Villigracilaceae > UBA877. Next base: position 44,320 of record JBEKFY010000022.1, read on the forward strand.
TACCAGCCAGGGGAAAAGCCAGGTAATGCTCAGAAACAAGCCAAGGTTTTTGAAAGACCAGCAGGGAGCGGATCAGGCCGCGGAGGATGAGGACCAGGTAGATCGGAGGATTGAAAAAAAGTTCATTGCCACCGAATTGGATGGGAGGGGCATATTTGAACAGTTCCGCATTCGTGTAGAACTGCAGGCCGTTGAAGGTATTAAAGAATACGGTTTCAAAGGCCTTGTAGTCCATCTCCTGGGCATTTTGATGGATCCCGTAAACGAAATAGGGGGTGACGGTGAGCAGCATCCCCAATCCGATCAGCAAGACGGCATGGGCGGCCTGTTTGAACCGGAACTTGCGGGTCAGCCACAAAATTGCGATGAAACCGAGGGCGATGAACACCGTGCCTCTGGCGGAGAAGAAAGTGTAAAAACCCAAGCCGCAGGCACAGCCAGCCAGAAAGGTAAGCAGGTTGCTCGAGCGCTGTAGCCCAATGTACAACCAGTACAAAGCCAGGACCGTGATAAAGAGCGCCTGGATGTTGTTATATCCTAGGCGCGCAAATACCAGAAAGTAGGGACTGCTGATCAGGACGATGGAAGAAACGATCGCGGTCTTGCGATCGAATGCCTCCTGGGCCAGAAGGTAGAGGGGGATGACCGTCAAGACCCCCATCAGCACCGATCCAAAGCGCCAACCCCACAGATCGATACCGAAAAGTTTTAATACCCAGGCTTGTAGAATGGAACTAAAAATCGGGAATGAATAGACCCCGTTGGCAAAGATCGCCGGGTGGAAAGCCCCGATCGCGATATCACGGGCAGTCGTCCAGAAGTTCCCCTCGTCGCCTATCAGCTGGTCGGGCCAGCCTGCCAGACGGTACGTGCCGATGAGCAGGCCAGCGATCAGCAACCCGATCAACCAGAGCAGGTCCTGGCGGGACAATTGGGGAGCGGGGCTTACTTGCCGGCGGTGGTCCCAAACCGCCATCACCGCGATAAAGATCAATAGAGTGACGATCCAGAGCAGCGGCAGGAAGGGGCGATAATCCAAATTTCCCAGCTGGACGAGCAGGATGACGAAAATACTGCTGGCCACTAGCACCCAGGGCCAGGCCGACCGGATCAGATGGATGGCGAATCGCCGGATTTCAATCGGGTGTTCCTCAACGGGCATCAGCTGCAAGCCGCGCAAGGCAATTGCGAGCAGGATGCCGCCAACTAGCATTATTGGCAGACCGCGGAGGACATTGTCGATGCTGGGAATGGCCAAATACAGGTTTTTGTTAAGCCAGAGGCCTAGGGGGAGGGGCAGGCTCAACGAGATCTTCTCGCTGGCCAGCTGGAACTGCCCGACCACGATCAGAATCAGTCCGATGAGCGCAGTTGGCCAGCGAATGCTTCGCCAAGAACGAGTTCTGGAAGGTCCGGTGGAGGTCATAGGGTCAGAACAGGTACCAATGCTAGTTTTATTCCAAAGAACAGCCCTTCTGTGTCGAATTATAGCATGCCTGAATCATTCATGCATTTTACTTGCATTTTTGTGGATCTAGGATGAAAATAACGATACTGTAAGATTTGTAGGGGCTGGAAGGCATGATCCTTTCCTAAACATGAAAAGAGGTTTTATGCGAATCCTGATTTCTGCTGATATGGAAGGCATTTCGGGGGTGGTGCATTGGGATCAAGTCACCCCGGGACATATCGAGTATGCCCGATTTCGTCGAACCATGACCGAGGAGGTCAACGCGGCCGTGGCAGGTGCGTTTGAGGGTGGAGCAACTGAGGTTGTCGTGACGGATGGGCACTGGGATGGGCTAAACATCTTGGTTGAGGAGATCGACAAACGCGCGCGCCTGAACTCCGGTGCCAGCAGCCCGTTTTCAATGGTGCAGGGGGTGGAGAGCGGGGTTCAGGGTCTGATCTTTGTCGGCTACCACGCCCGTTCAGGCTCCTCCCCGGCAGTTCTCGCCCACACCTGGTCGTCCAGCCGGGTGGCCAATGTCTGGCTTAACGGCACCCTGGTGGGTGAGTTTGGATTGAACGCCGCTCTGGCCGGCCATTTTAATGTACCGGTGATCATGGTAACGGGTGACCAAACTGCCTGCGCCCAGACCATGGAACTGCTGGGGCCGATGGAGGCCGTCATCGTCAAGCAGGCCACCGGTTTTGAATCGGCCGAATGCCTGCCGCCCTCCGTCGCGCATAAGCAAATTCGGCTTTCCGCCACTCGGGCGGTAAAAGCCTTGCTAAAAAAACGTCGCAAACCTTTTGTGGTAACCATACCGGTGGGCGTCGCGATTGAATTCTTGCAGCCCTCGCATGCGGACCGGGCGTCTCGCCTGCCAGGAGCCAGGCGCATGGACGCCAAGGTGGTCGAGATCACCGCAGTGGATATGGTCGCGGCCCATGCCGGATTCCGGGCCGCGGTACGGATGAGCGCAGATTGAGGCCATGACACGCTCTGCGACAGAGGTGATCCGGTTGTTAAAATCCCGGGCCAATCCGTCCAACGTGGAGGGGATGGCTCGATTTGGGATCAATACGGCCGGGACACTGGGAATCTCGATTGTCGACCTGCGCAGGATCGCAAAACAGATCGGCATCGATCATCCGCTGGCGCTCCAGTTGTGGGACTCGGGACTGCACGAAGCCCGGTTGCTGGCGAGTTTCATCGACGATCCGCGGCAGGTGAGCGAAGAACAGGCCGAGGCCTGGGCTAGCGATTTTGATTCGTGGGATATTTGTGATCAGGTCTGCGGCCTGTTCGAGGCGACCCCGTTTGCTTATCGTAAAGTGCGCGAGTGGAGCAGCCGGCCAGAGGAGTTCGTCAAGCGAGCAGCCTTTGCCATTCTGGCTGGATTGGCCGTTCACGACGCGGCCGCCAAAGACAGCCGCTTTGAGGCTTATTTCCCGATCCTTGCAGCCCAGGCGGTCGATGAACGTAATTTTGTACGCAAGGCGGTCAATTGGGCCCTCCGCAACATCGGCAAACGCAACCGGCACCTCAACCAATCTGCAGTCACATGGGCACAGCGTATCGCGGATATGGAGTCGAAGTCCGCGCGTTGGATTGGCAAGGATGCCCTGCGGGAGTTGACTGCCGCCAAGACTCTAGCTCGTTTGAAAAACTAAGTCCTGGCCCCCTGTGCGGGCATTGCCAGCGTTTCTCGCTGGTCGTAACAGGACAAGGATGGAAAGTGGTCAAAAGCCGCTGCCAAAGCAGTCAGTTCAAGCTGTCTGATAGCAAGACAGCTCCGCCTGGCTGCTCGCTCTTGGCCCAAGAAGAGGTGCTCCCCAACTTCCATTGTGAAATGGTCCAGGGAATTGCGCCAAATGGGTTATAATTAGACAATAATTATCATAATTATGTCGGACTTTTTATTCAAGCCCTGATGCAACGCCTGAAGCTGATCAGGCGGTTTTAATAATAGGTCTCTCGATCTTATGGCCTACGCAACCCTGACCGGCTCCTGGGGTTGAGGTTACTGGGATGCAGCTGGGCTGGGATCAGAAAACCGTATCTAGAGGTATACGCCGAGGCAATTCCCGCAGGGCCGTGCGGCGCCCGATGGGGAAGTGGTCGACCGCACAGAAATGAACTCGTCGCCATAGCAGGTCATTCGATACATGGATCAGGACGATAGGAGGAAAAATGGATACCCAAACATCAACCAAAACCGATGAGCACCTACACCTGACGATCCAGATCTTGAAACAATTGTTTGATGAGGAATCTGTCAAACGGGTCAATGTGCGTTTATGGGACGGCACCTACTGGCCGGATGAGGCTCCTCGCCTGGCCACCCTGGTGCTCAAACACCCCGGAGCCCTGCGGGAGATGTTCCAGCCCGGCACGGAGGTTGGCCTGGGTGAGGCCTATCTCTACGACGATTTTGATGTTCAGGGTGATCTCGAGCAGATATTTGATATTGCGTACCGGTTGTCCGAAGCGTCCGCTGGTGTGGAAGCCAAAGTGCGCTTGGGGTGGGAACTGATGCGGCTGCCGTCGCGCAGCCGCGCTCAGCGCGTCCAGAGCAAGCGGAGCTCTGCCAGGCTGACCGGTCGTCCGCACTCCATCGAACGCGACCGTCAGGCAGTGACCTATCACTACGATGTGTCCAACGATTTTTATGCTATGTGGCTGGACCGGCGCTTGGTTTATTCCTGTGCTTATTTCCGTTCCCCGGATGATGATCTCGACATCGCCCAGGAGCAAAAGTTGGATTACATCTGTCGGAAGCTGCGCCTGCATCCCGGTCAGCGCGTACTGGACATCGGTTGCGGCTGGGGAGGATTGGTGATGTACGCCGCAGAGCATTATGGGGTGGATGCAACCGGCATCACCCTCAGTCAGCCGCAGGCTGAACTGGCGAATGCACGCATCCAGTCTGCGGGCCTCGCTGAGAAATGCCGCGTTCTGATCCAGGATTATCGACAGATCGATGAGCTCCAGGCTTATGATGTCCTGGTCAGCGTCGGTATGTTCGAACATGTGGGGGCAGCGCTCCTGCCGGCTTACTTTGAGCAGGCCTACCGTCTCCTGCGAAAGGGAGGGGTTTTTCTCAATCACGGGATTGCCTGCAGTATAGCAGACGAGGGCCGCCCAAATGGCTCGAGTTTTTCGCAGGCCTATGTCTTCCCGGATGGCGAGCTGGTGCCGGTCAGTGTCACTGTGCGTGCGGCCGAAGAGGGCGGGTTCGAGGTCCGCGACGTGGAAAGCCTGCGCGAGCATTATGTGCTTACGCTGCGGCATTGGGTTAAGGCATTGGAAGCGCATCACACGCAATCTCTGGAAGTTGTAGACGAACCCATCTACCGCACCTGGAGGCTGTATATGTCTGGCTCCGCATACGGTTTTTCCGTCGGGAACTTGAATCTTTATCAAACCCTGCTTGTGAAACCTCAAGACGATGGACGCAGTGGCCTGCCACTGAGGCGCGAGGACTGGTATCGTCCGCCGGCGAAATAAGACCGGCCTTGGGGTCGATTCACCTTTGAATATGACCCTGTTCCTGTATTTCAGCAATCAGCTCCTGATCAACAATTAAAATCGCTGGCGAGGAACAGGGCTGTGGACCCCGTTAATCCGGGATGTAGTGGATAGATGCTGCTCCTGGTGTGGGATGTTAAAGTGATTTATCGGCTGAATGCAGCCGCGATGGACAATAAAAGGCGCCGTTGCCGAGGTCGGGCATTTAGCGGTTGAGCAGTACGGAGTTGAGGATATGGATCATCATCAAGTGCGGATTGGAGTCGTTGGTCTGGGTGTGATGGGGCGCAATCTGGCCCTGAACATTGCTGATCGGGGATATGGTGTGGCGGGCTACGATATCGATGCGGTTAAGGTCGATGCGCTGCAAAGCGAGGCCGGCGATCTAGCGATTGTTAGCATTAAGAAATTGAATCAATTCATCGAAGAACTGGCTGTGCCACGAACGATCATCATTTTGGTGCCTGCAGGCCCGGCCGTTGAAAGTGTGATTCGTGACCTATTGCTTTATTTGGGACCGGGTGATCTGATCGTTGACGGGGGAAACTCACATTTCAAGGATACCGACCTGAGGGAAAAGGCTTTGTCCGAAAAAGGGATTTACTATACGGGGATGGGGATTTCCGGTGGCGAAGAAGGGGCCCGCCACGGCCCCAGCCTGATGCCCGGTGGATCGAAGAAAGCCTACCGGCGGATCCAGCCGATCTTGGAGGCGGTTTCAGCCAGGGTGGACGGTGAGTCCTGCGTCACCTATCTTGGAGAGGGCTCCGCCGGACATTATGTGAAGATGGTTCATAACGGCATTGAATACGGCTTGATGCAATTGATCGCAGAAACATACGATTTCATGAAGCGCGGACTCGGAATGAATGATGACGAGATGTCCGATATGTATCGAAAGTGGAACGAAGAAGAAGTGAACGCCTATTTGCTGGAAATCACCGACCATATCCTTCGTCAGGTCGATGATAAGACCGGAAAGCGGTTGATCGATGTAATCCTGGATGAGGCCAAGCAGAAGGGCACCGGGAAATGGACCTCCCAGGAAGCGATGGACCTCCAGGTCCCTATCCCGACCATCGACGCCGCAGTCTCGATGCGGAACATGTCAATGTTTAAGAAAGAGCGGCAATCTGCCCGGCAGTTGATCCAGGGGGCGATCGACTCTCCCATCCTGGACAAACAGGATAGCCTGAAACATTTAAAACATGCACTGTATGCATCCATGGTGATCACTTTTGCCCAGGGTTTTGGCCTGCTTCAGCGCGCCTCTCGTGTGCACGCCTATGGCTTGAAACTGGAAGAGGTCGCCCGCATCTGGCAAGCGGGGTGTATCGTCCGTGCCGGACTGCTAGAGGATGTCCGGGTAGCTTACCGCCTGCATCCCGACCTTCTCAACCTGCTGGGCGATATCCAGCTTGGGCCTGCGGTCTGGTCCAGCCAGGATGACTTAAGTACCATCGTATGCCAGGCAGCCTCCATCGGACTCCCGACTCCCTGCCTGATGGCCTCTTTGGCCTACCTGGATAGCTACTGGAGTACCTGGCTACCGGCTAACCTGATCCAAGCGCAGCGCGATTATTTTTGGTCGCATACCTATGAGCGCGTGGATGAGCGGGGAGTTTTTCACACGCAGTGGGAGTAGCGATAAGGTGCGGTCTGCCTCAGTTTTCTGGTAATGAGGTTTGGTGACAGCCAGCCCAGATAAACCGGTGGAGCACATGAAGTTGTAGGATGCGTGTAGCCATTTTGTCTCTTTGGATTTCCTATTTTACGTCAGATAATGAGCCGGAGGATTTAAAGGTAGAATCAACCGATTATTCATTTTATTATGAAGAAACTTTTCTCGGACATTCATCTGGATTGGAAGATCGCTGTTTTGACCGTTTGCAGCACATTGGTGCTGATAATCGATTTCTATCACGCCTCGGTCGTTCCCTGGGATCATATTGTTCTTCTGGGCCGGTCCATCGATCCAGGATGGTTGAATGTCCCGCCCAAAGCGCTTGATCGGACGCTGTTGTATCTGATCATGCCAATGATAGTGACCCTCTTTATTTTTCGGGCCAACCCGCAGAGTTATGGATTTACATTGGGAAATTGGCGCCTGGGATTACTGTTGACCGGCAGCGGGATTGTATTGATCGCTCCAGTGCTTTGGCTGGTCGCACGCAACAGCCTAGTCATGCAGAATTATTACAAGGGACAGGTGGCCGGGCTTCCCTGGAATACATTTTTGGATTTATTTGGATGGGAGTTCATGTTTCGGGGCTGGCTTCTTTTTGGATATGCTCGTAAATTCGGACCTGAGGCGATCTGGCTCCAGGCAGTGCCCTTTGCTCTGGCACACATTGGCAAACCCGAGATCGAAACGCTCTCGACGATCTTCGGGGGTTTTGCCTTCGGCTGGATTGCCTGGAAAACCAGATCTTTCATCTGGCCGTTCCTGATCCACTGGTTCGTCGCTTCCTTCACCATTCTCATCGCGGCAGGTGTCATTGGATAATTATTTGATCCGACCGGCGAAAAAAGAAGAATTCCAGGCGATACGCGACCTCATTTTTGAGGTACAGATTAATCCGATGGGATTGGCCTGGCAGCGCTTTTTGGTTGCTGTGACTGCCGAAGGGGAACTGGTTGGCTGTGGCCAGGTCAAACCGCACCGGGACGGCTCGCGGGAGGTTGCCTCGATCGCTGTCCGGCCGCAGTTCCGCGGTCGCGGGGCCGCGCGGGCGATCCTGGAGGCCTTGCTGGCCAGGGAGACCCGGCGACCGCTGTACTTGATGTGCCGGTCCCAACTGGAGCCGTTCTATAATAAATTCGGGTTTCGGGCAGTTTCCATCAATGAAATGACACCTTATTTCCGCCGGATCTTCCACCTGGTCGGTCTTTTCAGGGGTGGGAGATCGTCTGAAGACCGGCTTTCGATCATGCGGTTGGATTGAATCGCCACTGACCACAGGGAAAACAGTCAGGAAAGTGTAATCTTCTCCCATAGTGGAAAATGCTAGAATCCTCCTGAGTTGTCGCAATCTTCAGGAGGAGTGGGATGGATTACAAGCAGAGAAAATTAAACCGGATGGCCGCCTGGACCATTACGGTCTTTGCGACAGCCTTTGCCGTGGTTTTATCGGTCATGTGGCTGGTCGAGTATCCGGTTACTGCCGGATCAACATTTCAGGTAATAATGGCGGTTCTGAGGAGTGTCTGGGTCATTGTTCTCGTGACGGCTGTCCTGTGTATTTTGGCGTATTTCGTTTATTCGTTCTACCTTGACCGCCGCGGTTAGCGACCTATAGAAACATTGGATAACCCCCTGATCAAATAATTTGGGCAAGCACGAAAGTATAGACCGGCTTGGAGAGTGGTAGATCGTTGTATGGACCCGCCAGGGTCTATTTTTCTTTAATTTGGCGGTCTGTATTCGTTTCCAAAACTGGCTTCTCTATTCTCCAATACGGAGCGATGTTTTTTTACTCCATTCCATCCACAACCGAACGGTTTCTGTAACCATTGCTGGTCCACCCCTTTGAAGGTTTCCTGTTCTCGGGTTAATTTTTGCGTTAGTCTGTTGGGTTATCTGAGTTTGCATTTCATGGATCAAGGCTGCGTACTCTGTGTCCCGGGATAATATAAAACGTCCTGTCGCTGTTTCCGCATAACAATAATCTTCAATCTTCTTACACTCAAACCAAACGTCCTTCCAGTTTTTTATTGGATGGAGGATATCCCGTTCAACCCAGGTCTTTGGAATTGAAGCAGTAAAAGGAACACAGTGTAGGTGTGCATGCGATACTTCCTGATGAGCCCCCCCATTTTCGAGAAAAGAGGCTTTACCAAAAATATCTAACAAGAAACGAGAGGCTTGATATTGTGCAATTTCGAAAACGGGCAATCGCTCTATAGGAATACTCATATGGTTATGCTGATGGGGCTTGGATATTACCAGAAGATGGCCAATGCAACGTGGGTACTTGTCCGGGATGATGCGATAAAACTCATTTTCCCACAATACTTGCGAGGTGACCCCGGGTTGGCAAAAAGGGCATGCGTGCGACATAAAAACCTCTTGATATACCCAAAACTGGGGTTTACTGCTTTGTCAACCAAAAGGAAGCAGCGCGGGTGAAGAAATTATAAATCCTCCAGAGGCACGGGGAAAGGAGGATTCATCCGTTGTTGAGAATCCCCGGTCAAATCGAGCGGATCTGTGCTTCCATGCCGTCCATCGATGCTTATCAACCGCAGAAAATGGAGGCGTGCACCGGAATTGGTGGACGATATTCTTCGGATTTATAGGGCGGTGGTCTGGAATCATCACTCGCTTTCGTCCGGATTATGCAGGTTTTACGACTACAACTTGCAAAGCGATTCAGAAGCCTCGGGCCTCGCGGAATGTCCAGGCATGTCAACCCCAAATAGAAATGTCCGCTATTTCTCCAAAGTAGAAATGTCCTGTTGGATCGGAGAGCCGTCCAGGTGGGTGCCATAGGTACGCCAGGGGTGGCTGGGAGCAGGTTCATGGGCATAGGATAGGTTTTGGAGTTCCAGGCTGATGGATTTGGCGGAGACCACCTGGGCCTGTTTTTCCTGGTGGTTGAAGAGGGTGTAAAGGAGGGGGTGATGGTTGTGAAAGAGATCAATTTTTCCCCGGGAGTTTTCACAGACCAGGACCGAGGCCTTGCGCAGGGAAAGAGCAGAACGCTTGGTCTGGACCTGATAGACGACATTTTTATACTGCAAGGTGAGATTATTGGAGAGGGTGCGAGTTTCCTGCCAGGAGAAGATCCGTTCCAGGTCTGAAGAGGGGGAAAGGGGGCGGTGGAAGTCAAAGGTGCTGCGGGGTTGGACTGCGAAGCGGGAATTGTAGTCGTCGATGAATTCGGGTAAGAAGAGATTGCCATCCGCCATGTTGGAGAGGTTGCGTAAGCGCAGCTCTTTGGGCAGACGATCCTGGAGGGTCTCGTTGGCGCGTTCCACCCGGCCCTTGGCTTGGGGGAGTTGGCACACAGGATCTGGATTTCCAGGTCCTGCATCGCCCGTCCAAACTGGGTCAGGTTGGTTTCCAGACCCACACTGGGGATATTGACATGGAAGATGCTGTGTTTGTCGCTGTAGAGCGTTCCTGGCCTGCCGTGGGCCGCCAAATACAGCCGCATGGCCGCCCCATATCCAAAAAAGCTCTCATGCGGGACAAACAACAAGCTTCCCAACTGTCCCGTGGCATCATCGATCATGACCCGCAGGGTGCAGCGCGGGCCGCGCTCTTCGAACCAGGCATAGTCCGAGCCATCCGTTTGCACCAGTTCCCCGAAGCACGCCCGCCGCTCGCGCATCGGATGCACCTGGGCTTTCCGGGCCTTCTTGGGCTCCCATAACTCTTCAGCGATCATCAATTGGCGCACACTTTCCACGGAGATCTGCAATCCGTGTTTCTCCGTCAGCTTCTCGTGCGCCAGGGTGGGTCCAAAGTCTGAATAATGACGGTGGATTTGGTCCAGGACTTCTTGTTTCACCGCCCGGCTCAACTGATGATTGCTTTCCTTCCCTCGCCGTTTGGATACCAGCCCCGCCGCCCCCTCAGCCCGATAGGCTCGCCATAACCGCCGCACGTGCCGTTCGCTGACTCTCATCTGCCGGGCTGCCTCAGCTTGACTCATGCGCTTTTCTTTCAGCTTTTGCATGATTTCTAGTCGGGTCATTTCTCTTGCGCTCATCGTTAGGAGATCCACTTTTTCTTCGTCCCTTTCTCAAGGAACGATTGTAATCTTGACCTTCGGGATATCCCAATTTGTGCTAACAGCGGAATGTCCAGGCATTGACGGCGGCATCAAGTCCGGTTAAACTTGGTTGCTGTTAAGTATTTCCTTAACGGTCGCTACCAAAGATGGATCAAGTTGAATTCCTCCATGCCTACGAGCAGATCAAGCTCCTGACGGACTCGCGCCGGCTGGCCATTCTGCGACTGTTGATGGCCGGCCCCGCCTCACTCACTGGCCTGGGGCAGGCCCTTGGAAAACATCCCGCCTGGGTCCGCCACCACCTCAAGAAGCTGGAAGCTGTCGGCTTGGTGGAGATCGCTGAGGTGCGCGTTACAGCTGGGGTGATGGAAAAATTTTATCAGGCGAAGGCCAGCGCCTTGTTGCTGCAGCAGATGATTCTGCCAGATTCCCCTGGCCGTCCGGCTGTGATCCTCTCCGGAAGCCACGACCTGGCCGTGGAGCTCCTGGCCAGTGAGCTCACCGATACCCTCAACTTGCTGACCCTGCCTATCGGCAGCCTGGACGGATTGGTCGCACTGCGTCAGGGACTGTGCCACCTGACCGGGGCCCACCTGTTCGACGCTGCCACCGGCGAGTACAATACCCCCTTCGTCCGCCACTTTTTCCCGGATAGGGTCACCTGCCTCATCACTCTGGCCCACCGCGAGCAGGGGCTGATGTTCGCTCCCGGCAATCCCAAGCACATCCGCGGTCTATCCGACCTGGTCCGCCCGGATGTGATCTTCATCAACCGCCAGCGCGGATCGGGTACGCGCTTGTGGCTGGATCTCGAGCTGACCCGTCTCGGCCTCCCGGTCGACAGGATCCATGGCTACGGGCGCGAGGTGCGCACGCACACCGAATGCGCCTTAATCGTCCAGCAGGGTTTGGCGGACACCGCCCTGGGTCTGCACGCGGCTGCCCAGCAGCACGGATTGGATTTCCTGCCCTTCTTTTACGAACGCTATGATCTGATCCTCCCCCAAGGGCAGGCGGAGGCACTCCATCCCATGCTCGACACATTGCAAACTGGTGCATTCCGCCGCGATGTGGAAAGCCTAGTCGGCTACGATACAACCCACACCGGCGAGCAAATACCCTTGTAGGTAAAGGAAGGCACGCATGAATTGGAATCGAACTCACATTCTTTTCCTGACCTTGATCGTCTGCCTGTCCCTCGGGCTGGCAGCTTGTGGGACCGGCCAGACTGCAACACCCGTGGCCACCACTGCCGCGCCGACCGCCGCGATCGTGCTGGAATTGACTGGCCCGAACGTCTCGCGGGCTTTTACCATGGACCAGCTCAAAGCCCTGCCGGTAACGGAAGGCCAGGGTGGCTTTAAGGACAGTGCCGGAGTGATTACCTTGCCGGCGGATTTTAAAGGGGTAGCCCTTAAGGATCTTGTGGTGGCCCTTGGCGGCGCTTTTGACGCCTCTGCGGGAGTCACCCTCTCTGCCACGGATGGCTACAACATGACCTTTTCCTACGACCAGGTGATGAAGGGCGATTTTACGGCTTACGATCCTGCCACTGGAGTAGAGCTGGAAACCCACGACCCGCTGACCGCCATCCTGGCCTATGAACAGGACGGTAAACCGTTGGATCCCGTTCAGGATGGCAATCTACGTCTGGAGGTTGTCAGCGCCAAGAACAATCAGGTCGTCGATGGTCACTATACCGAAAAATGGGTCATTAAATTGGCTGTCGCACCGGTGGGCCAGACCTGGACGTTGAAACTGCACGGTGCGCTGATGCAGCCGGTCGATCGGGCCTCCTTCCAGTCCTGTGCCTCGCCCAGCTGCCACGGGACGAGCTGGACGGATGCTAACGGGCAAAATTGGCAGGGTGTCCCGCTGTGGCTGCTGGTGGGACAGGTGGATGATGCTACTTCCCACGGCACCGGAGCTTTTAACGATACCCTGGCGGATGCGGGTTACCAGGTGGATGTGGTGGGCGCCGATGGAACCACGATCACCTTGCAGAGCCAAAGCATCAAGCGCAATGGCAATATCCTCGTGGCATACCTGGTCAACGGCGCAGATCTGCCTGATAAATATTACCCATTGCGGCTGGTTGGTTCTGGCGTTCAGGCGAACCAGATGGTAGGGCAGATCAGCATGATCGTTGTGCACGTTCCAGAGGCAGCCACACCGACCCCTGCGGCGACCGCCGCACCGACCGCAGGAGCCGCCTCTGCCGCTTCAGCCGTTCCGGGAACATTGGTCATCACCGGTCTGGTGGCGAATCCATTGAGCCTCACTGAAAGTGCCTTGCGGGCGATGGGCCCGGCCACGATCAGTGCTGAGCAGCCTAAAGTAGGTACTCAGACCTTTACCGGTGTGAGGTTGAGCACTTTGCTGGCCGTAGCACAGGTTCAGGCAAGTGCGGCAAATCTGGTCATGTCCGCCAGCGACGGCTATTCGAACGAAATCGATCTGGCCACCGTGAAAGCTTGTGCGGACTGCATGGTCGCTTTTACCACCACTCCCAGCGGTTTCCTGGCGGTCATGCCTGGACAAGAGGGCGGTGCCTGGGTCAAGAACCTGATCAAGATCGAAGTGAAATAGTTCAAAGGTTTCGAATGTCCACAGCACAAGGGAGGTTTTCCTTGAGGCTGAGAACAAATATTTATGAGGAGAATTGCCAATGAAGCCTAAATCAAGTATTTTCGTTCTTCTTGTTTTGCTGGTTTTGGCGTCCATAACGCTTTCAGCTTGTGGACCGGCTGCGACGCCAGTTCCAACCACGGCGCCCACTTCCGTCCCGCCAACCGCTGCCCCAACAGCTATGCCGGCAGGGAGTGCTGCGCTGGCGGTCACCGGTCTGGTGGACAAGCCGCTCAATCTGTCGGAAGCCGACCTGCGCGCCATGATGGTCGCCACTATCACGGCAGACCAGCCCAAGGTGGGCTCGCAGACGTTCAGCGGTGTACGCTTTAGCGACCTGATGGCCGCGGCAGGGGTCCAGTCTGCGGCCACCTCGCTGGTGATGACTGGCAGCGACGGTTATTCGGCCACGATCGATCTGGCCACGTTGAAGGCGTGCACGGACTGCATGGTCGCTTTTGTCGGCACACCGGTCACTTTCCTGTCGGTGATGCCCAATCAGGCTGGCAAGGTGTGGGTCAAGAACCTGGTCACGCTTGAATTCAAATAAGATTCGTTAAACCGGGTGGGCCACGAAGGCCCACCCATTTTTATGAAACCTCATCATTACGTCCCATCGATATTCTGCCTCGCCATCCTGATCGGATGGATCGCCAGTGGCTGCGGCGCCAAACCGTCGGCCTCTGGGGCCGCCAACGAATCTAGAAAGACGCCCCTGGTCATCTATGCTGCTGAAAGCTTGATCGCCCCATTTACAGACCTGGATAAAGCCTTTGAGAAGACGCACCCGGAGTTCAACGTCCAGATGCAGTTTCACGGCAGCATTCAGGTCATTCGGCAGGTCACGGACCTGCACGTTCCCATCGATGTGATTGCTAGCGCGGATGCCGCGTTGATGCCCATGATGATGTATACCACGGACAACCCCGACACCGGAAAACCGGATGCCAGCTGGACCATCCGCTTCGCCTCCAATCATCTGGAGCTGGCCTATCGGCCGACCAGCAAATACGCCAACCAGATCAACGCCGACAACTGGTATACCATCCTTCCGCGTCCAGACGTAAAGGTGGGTATCACCGACCCGCGCTTCGACGCCGCTGGCTACCGGGCCCTGATGGTCATTGCACTGGCCCAGGGGTACTACCACCAACCGACCCTTTTTTCTGACATGTTCAAGGGGAAATTTACCTTCCCTCTGGCTTACTTCTACGAGAACGGTCTGACCACCATTACGGTCCCGGAAATCGTGGAGACCGTTTCCGGGTCGAACATCATTATCCGGGGAGCCAGTATCGATAACCTTTCCCTGCTCGAGTCGGGCGACCTGGATTATGCCTTCGAGTACGAGAGCGTGATCCAGCAGCAAGGGCTCCAAATGGTTTCCCTGCCGGCCGCAATAAACCTGGGCGAAGCGGCTTACGACCAGGCCTACCACCAGGTGGAGGTAGACCTGAATTTCCAGCGCTTTGCCACCGTTAAACCCAAATTTGTCGGCGAACGCATTGGTTATGGCATCACCATCCCGAGCAATGCCCCTCACCCGGAGGCAGCAGAGAGGTTTATTGCTTTTCTGCTCAGTCCGCAGGGGCGCGCCATCATGGAAGCTGATCACCAGCCGCTGTTCGACACATTTCCTGTCGATAACTACCAATACCTGCCTGATGCCCTGCAGGCGATCTGTGTCCCGGCGGAGGCCCCCTGAACCGCCGGAACCTGCTCTTCAATCTGGTTTTTTCGTTCGCAGGCGGCCTGCTCGTCCTGTTCGTGGTTCTGCCGCTCCTGAGCACGCTGCTCTCGACCACCCCGACCGAGTTTCTCAAGTCCATCCTGGACCCTGAGCTGCTTCACTCCCTGGGCCTCACCTTCAGCGCGGCAGGTATCGCCACACTCCTGGCAATGGCCACTGGCGTGCCGCTTGCCTATCTGCTTGCCCGGCGCAAATTCCCCCTCAAGCGGCTGCTCGAGGCGGTGATCAACCTGCCGGTCGTCATACCCCATACTGCTGCCGGGATTGCGCTGCTGCTCGTCTTCGGACGGCGCGGCCTGCTCGGGCAGGTGTTGTCACCGTTGGGTATCACTTTTACCGACAACCTGGCCGGGATCGTGGTAGCCATGCTATTCGTCAGCCTGCCGTTCCTGGTCAATTTAAGCCGGGAAGCTTTTGCTCTGACCGATGAGGAGCTGGAGCGCGTCGCCATGACCGACGGCGCCAGTCCCTGGCAGGCCTTCTGGCATGTGACCCTCCCACAGGCCTGGCGCGGCGTTTTGGGCGGGGCGGTGATGATGTGGGCGCGCGGCATTAGCGAGTTTGGTGCGGTAATCATCCTAGCCTACAACCCCAAGATCGTGCCAGTGCTCATCTATGAACTCTATGAGGGCTTTGGTCTGAAGGCCGCCGAGCCGGCCTCCTTGCTGTTGATCCTGGTGGCGTTGGTAGTTTTCATTTTGCTTCGGCTTGCACTGCTCCCCAAAAACGAGTAAGATGTGCCCTGAACCAAACATCTTTTTATTCCTCAGGAGGTTTAGCGTATGAGAATCAGTGCTCGCAACATACTCAAGGGAAAAGTGGTCAAGGTCGTGCGCGGTGCGGTCAATGCCGAAGTCACGCTCGAGCTGCCGGGCAGCCTCCAGGTCGTCGCGATTATCACCAATACATCGGTGGATAACCTTGGCTTGAAGGAAGGGATGCAGGCCTACGCCGTGGTCAAGGCTTCCAGCGTGATGATCGCTGTGGATTAGGTCACCCAGCCCTTCTGGCTTCAGCAACCGTTTTTGTGCCACGCATCCTTGGGATGGGTGGCACAATCTTCCTTATCACTTTCTGCTTGAATCGCGCCCCATGTTCTTCAACAACCCGGACGTCTGGGAAGTCACCCTGCTCTCGCTCAAAGTCTCTGGTGTGGCGACCGCGATCAGCCTGCTGATCGGTTTGCCTGTGGGGACCGGCATGGCGCTGGGCCGCTTTCCCGGGCGCAACTTCCTGCTCAGCGTGGTCAATACCGGCATGGCGCTCCCGCCGGTGGTGGTCGGCCTGGCGGTAGCCATGGCGCTGTGGCGCAGCGGCCCGCTCGGAGGCCTCAACCTCATCTACACACCGACCGCCATCGTCATCGCCCAGACGATCATCTCCGCCCCGGTCGTGACCGGTCTGGCCTCCGCCGCCCTACAGCAACTGGACCCCCGCTTGCGGCTGCAGCTATACGGCTTGGGCGTTTCGCGAGTGCAGATGATTCTCAACCTCTGGCGCCAGGCGCGCCTGCCGCTCCTCGCAGCGCTGATGGCTGGCTTCGGTAGTGTTATCTCCGAGGTGGGGGCCTCGATGATGGTGGGAGGCAACATTCTTCACCAGACGCGTGTCCTAACCACTGCCATCGTCCTGGAGACGGACATGGGCGAGTTTGGGAGTGCCATTGCCCTGGGGATTTTGCTGCTACTGATCACCTTCCTGATCAACTTCGCGCTGACCTGGATCCAGCAAAGAGGGGTGAAGCGATGACCGCCCTGGTGGAAGTGCGCGGCCTACGTGTCGTGCGCGGCCGGCGCCAGGTCCTGGAAATCGATCACTTGGGGGCGGAGTCCGGTCAGGTGTTGGCAGTGGTCGGACCGAATGGGGCCGGGAAGAGCAGCCTGCTGCTCGCCCTGGCGCGTCTGCTCAAGCCCGAGAGAGGTGAGATCTTTTTTAACGGCCAAACTGCCGACCGGATGAGCGACCTCGACTACCGCCGCCGTCTGGGGCTGGTTCTGCAGGAGCCGCTGCTCCTGGACACTTCGGTTTTCGAGAACGTTGCCACTGGTCTGCGCTTTCGCCATTTCCCCAAAGACGAAATCACCCGCAGAGTTGAAACCTGGCTGGAGCGCTTGGGGATCGCCTCTCTACGCCGCCGCCCTGCAGCCAGGCTTTCGGGCGGTGAGGCCCAACGCGTCAGTCTGGCGCGCGCCTTTGCCTTGCAACCTGAGCTGCTGTTACTCGACGAACCTTTCAGCTCCCTGGATTCACCCACGCGCAGCCACTTGCTGGACGACCTGCAGGCCCTGCTAGCAGAGACCTCCACGACGACTATTTTTATAACCCATGACTTAAATGAAGCTGCTCGCATTGCTGACTGGGTGGCCGTCCTACTGGATGGTCGACTGCGTCAGGTCGGCTCGCCAGAGCAGGTCTTTTCCATTCCTATTGACGATGAAGTGGCAGCTTTCCTGGGGGAATTCAAATTGGATTGACACCAATTTTATACGTAGACAAAGAATAAAAATTAGAATTATCGAGAAAATGCTGTTTTCCAACCGGCACCCGCAAGAAGGTCTCTCTCGGATGAAGAGCTGCTTGAGGACTCCCTTATGGGCGATCTATGGGGGTGTGCCGTTCATGCCACAACAGTCATCTTCTTGCTACGCTGTATCCCGTCGAAGAAAGAGACCTAATAACCCCATGATTGCGATCGTGGCACTTGCATCCGCCAGACATGTTCTCCCCCATGCGAGATCGGTTAGGGAAAAATCCGGCAGCACGAGTCCTCGGATTAATGTCATCGCGATCCATGTGACAGGTTCATAAAGCAGAATAAATGAGCCAATCAACAGGAATGTGACATTGATCCACTTGCTCTTCTCCGCTCGAAAGGTCACGTGCCAGAACAATAACAGCAAGCAGGCCGCCAGAATCAGGTTGGCTAAGGGATCTATCCATGTGAATGCAATTCCGGAGAAATATGTAAAGAGCTCCGTATTTTCATAGCCCACAAACTGGATCAGCCTATCAAGCCCGTAAGCAACTGCGAGTGTGAGGATCATACCTATAAGTGAAGGAAGATGGTAACGCAGATTCCTTGCATTCATACCCCGCCTCCTGAAAAGTGCTGGATAAACAGAAACGGCGATTAGCCGATATGATTATACGCGAATTTCCCTCAGGCAAATTTCCACGCTGAATTGCCTTTGCGGCTCGTTTTAGTGCCGCTAGCAGAATGGGGAAATGATTTGAAATACTGCTGGGTGGATATGTCGTTGCGGCCAGCTAGATCACTCAGCCTGAGTTTTCGGATGGTTGGAGTTTGGGAGTGCTAAGGCCATTGTTGTGTTAAACGCCGGACGGTTGGTCTCATTTCGTAAACGCGGGAGGGAGTAAGCGTATGTTTATCCGTATCTCCGCTTGTCTGAATTCAATCCTCCGTATCCTTTTGCCCTTCCCGGTAGATCTTCAGCCACTCCCGGGCTTCCTGGAGCTGTTTCTTGGGGACAAAGATCTGGACACGCCCAAGCCCGTCCACGGTCACCGCGTAAAGCCTGCCTGCAGCTTCCTGGATCAGCTCGACTTGAATGCCTTCCGCCTCCAGCAAGCTTTTAATGCCTTCAGCTTCCATCCGCCCATATACCTCCGCGAGCACATCCCACTTCATTTCATCCATCATCAACGCTCCTTACTCGATAAGGATTGAGCTTGCTCGGACGGTGAGATCCCTTTCTGATCTTACCGTCTGCTGCTGCTCTGCTCGTTGGATTTAGGTGCGCCTCAGCGCTCCAGCCATTTTGCGGCGGCGCGCGGTAGTTCGGCCAGAGGCCCGACCTTTACCGTACAGCGCGGCAGGGAGTCAAGGAAAGCCCGGCCGTACTGTTTGGTCAGCACGCGCCGGTCGAAAATGGCGATCACCCCGTGGTCTGACTGGGTGCGGATCAATCGTCCGAACCCCTGCCGGAAGCGCAGGATGGCTTCAGGCAGTTGATATTCATTGAACGGATCTTCATAGGTCTCAGAGCGGGCCGCCACCAGGGGGTCGGTCGGGACAGCGAAGGGCAGCTTGACGATCGCCAGGACAGAGAGGGCTTCCCCGGGGACATCCACTCCCTCCCAGAAGGACCGGGTACCCAGCAGGACCGCCCGTTCCGTGCTTTTAAAGGTTTCTAGCAGCGCGTTCGGGCTGGCGCCTTCGCCTTGTTCGTATACGACAATATCATGCTGGGCCAGGGGTGCGGTGATGGCTTTTGCTGTCCGCTTCAATTGCGCATAAGAGGTGAACAAAACCAGGGTCCTACCACCGCTGGCTTTGCAAAGGTTGATCAAGCTGCGGTCGAGCTGGTTCTGATATTCAGGGGCGTGGGGTTCGGCAATGTCGTTCGAGATGTAGAGCAATGCAGAATTTTCATAATCGAAGGGCGAACCGAGCGCTAGCTCGTCCGCTTCGTCGGCAGATAGGGTGTTGCGCAGGTAGGTGAACTCACCCCCTGCGGTCAGCGTGGCGGAGGTCAGGATGACGCTGCGTTTCTCATGCCATAAGTATTTCTCGACCAGCGGCCCGACCCGGATGGGGGCCGCATTCAGGGCCAGGCGGCTGCTGTTCGGATTGACTTCCACCCAGTAGACATAATCATTGGAAGGTTCGGAGATCATCGAGCTGATCGTCTGCTCAGCTTCAGATAACCGGCGGTAGAGATTACCGAGGTCGCCGAGGAGATCCTCCAGATCCTCCAGTCCACTTTCGTAGAGTTCGCTTGCGCCTTTATGAATTTCCTCCAGGCAGCCGGTGAACAGGCGCAAGGTTTCATCACAGGTCTGCCATGCGATTTCAACTTCATCCCACCTGGGCAGTGTGCGCGTGGATGGCAGCAGGCGATCCTGGAATGCATAATTACCGTTCGAGGGTCCCTCATGTTGATCCGCAATGAACTCCGCCAGTGACTGGAAAAACCCCCGCGCCTGGTCCTGAGACCGCCAGGCCAGGTCGGTCGCGCGGGCCACTGCCTGTTCCAGGGTTGCAAAGTCGGAGGGGCGCACCTGATTCCGTGTGGCTGCCAGGAAAAACCCCAAAGTTCCTGAGTTCGACCCGCCGATCTCCCGGATCAATCGGTCCAGGTCGGCTTGAGTCAGGCGGAAGCTCAAGGCACCGGTGGTGGCCGCTTCAAGATGGTGTGCTTCATCGATGATCACGTGATCGTAGTCAGCCAGTACGCGGTTCCCGACAGCCACATCCGTGAGAAGCAGGGCGTGGTTCACGATGAGCAGGTGCGCAGTTTGAGCTGCCTGTCGTGCCCGGAAAAAGGGGCAAGTGCCGCCGGTCCGTTCCAGGCAGGTCTCATTGGTGCAGGCATCGTCTTCCGCGGAGATGTGTACCCAGACTTCCCGCTCGGCGGGCCCGGTCAGGTTGATCTCGGTCCGGTCCCCGCTGGTATTTTCCTGGAGCCAGACCAGCACCTTGGCGAGCACCCGCAGTTCATCCGTGTTTTCTGGGCCATGCCGGCGCAGCAGATCAAAGCGGCGGGGGCAGAAATAGTTGGCGCGTCCTTTCAAAACCGCGGCGCGCAGATCCAGACCGAGCGCCGCGCACAGATCCGGGATGTCCTTTTTAATGAGCTGGTCCTGCAGGTTGATCGTGTTGGTCGAGATGACGACGCGGGTGTTGTTCTTCAACGCGAACAGGGCTGCCGGGACCAGATAGGCGAAGGACTTCCCGACACCTGTACCCGCTTCGACCAGCAGATGATTTCCCTTGGAGAGGGCATCGGCGACCGAGCGCAGCATTTCAACCTGCTCTGGCCGGAACTCATAGTTCTCGAAGTAATGGGAGAAGGGTCCGCCGTGTTCGAGCAGTGCGGCACTCTCATCCGGATCAATGGGCAGGGGGTCCCTGGGCACCTGCAGAGTTGGGTTTTGCGGCTGTTCCTCTTGTTCAAAGAGGGGCCCGCGGGGATGGCCTTTTACTTTCCTGGCAGTAACCTTCTCTTTCGAGCGTGACCGCAGGATCTGTTGAAAGACCCAATTGCCATCCCATTCGAGCGGTTCGCCCATGCGGACGATCTCAGCTAAAAGGTCAAGGGGGAGCTCCAGCGCCTGAGCTGTCAGGCGCTGGTAGATGGCATGCGTGACGCGCGCATCGTCCAGGGCGCGGTGGGTTGCGGGAAAGGGGATGCCGAGGGCCTGTCCGAGCGCTCCCAGGTTGTACCGGCTGGCGGAGGGAAGCAGGATCGACGCCAGCTCGTAGGTATCAATGCGCTCGTTTAGGGTGAACAGGTTGTATTTTTTAAAAAAGGAGAGATCGAACTGGATGTTGTGTCCCAGGATCGGAGCGTCTCCGATAAATGCTTCCAGTTCCTCCAAAATATCCCCCAGGCGGGGTGCCTGGCGCACCATTTCATCGGAAATGCCGGTCAGGCCGGTGATGAACTCGGGGATGTGACGGCCCGGGTTGACCAGCTTGGTCCATTCCGCCTCAATGCGATTCCCGTCAAAACGCAGCACACCGATCTCGGTGATGGCGTCGGTTTGGGAATCCAGCCCGGTGGTTTCAACGTCAAGGGAAACGATGGAAGTCACGCCGTAAGTTTACCAGATTTGCGATGTGAAAGCACCGCCATTCATGGCTAGGGATGAAACGGCGTCCGACGAAGGCGGCGTTGCTGTGAGCCGGTGAGGGGCTTTTGGTTGTATAATAAAGAACATGTGTTCTAAGTATGCAAGTATATACCGAATTGGGGAAATGTCAAGGGAAAATAAAACCCGCGTTTGTAGCGGATAAGTATATACCAACGGGACATGCAAATTTGCACGTCTCATTTATTTGACGCAAAATAAAACCCCGCCGGGTTAGTGAACTGCACCCTATTGGGAAGACACAAAAAGAAAGACCCCGTATGAGCTAACTGGACAGACACCTGAGTTGATAAGGTGTCTGTCTTGTTTTCAATTGTATCCTTTCGTAGTTGTAGAAG
>JBEKFY010000023.1:0-60449 GCA_050013095.1 Anaerolineales bacterium
AATTTACCGCTTCGACCCTTGATTGCTCGGGCTTCGTTGTCTCGTGCCAACTCGCCCCGCCTCACGGCCTCAGATTGGATTCGTGTTCCTCAAGCCGCAGATTTGCTTCCGGCTTCCTCCAGACCCCACCTCACGGCGACGCCCTTGCCTTCCGCTAGCAGTTGGGGCAATCTCCTCTGCAAGAGACTTTCACTCCCTAGTCAACGCCCATGCTGGGCGCACACAAATCGGGGCGACCCAGCTGGGTCGCCCCGAAGATTTAAACCGGCTCCATGACCCCGGAGCTACTAGTGATGCTTGTTACCCTTCAACTCATCCCGCAGGATGAGGCTCAGCAGGATGCTGATCACGCTCACGATCAGGCCGCCCAGGAAGGCATTCCAGAACTGAGGGGCAGCGACGGTAAAGCCGACATGGAAGATCTGCCCGATCTGGCCGGTCAGCCAGAACAGGAAGGTGTTGATCAGCAGGGTGAAGAGGCCCAGCGTCAGGATGATGAGCGGACAGGAGAGCAGTTTGAGCAAGGGGCGGAGCAGGGCGTTCACCAGCCCGAAAATGAGCGCCAGCCAGATCACCCCGACCCAGTTGCTCTGGTACAGGATCCGGTGCGGTAAAAGGGCAATCGCCGCGTAGAGCGCCACGGCATTGATGCCCCAGCGAAGGATCAGTCTCATATCGCCTCCTTTTCTTTGAGATATACGTCTAAAGACAGGTGTGGTTTCTCACCCAGGTGTCAAGGTTTCTGCCTCCGCCCTCATCCAGAGCAGGGTCCGGTACGGTCGGAAACCCGCAGCCTCCATTGAAATGGCATATTCCCCGGCCGGGAAGTCCAGGCCGAGGGCCGGCCGCGAGGTCAGCGACCGGCGTACATGCACCAGGAGCGCCAGCAGGGCCCTTTCCCCGCCTTCGGGCGGGACGGCGGCCCACAAACGGTCGGCGATGCCATAGGCCGGTTGCCAGGTTAACATCCCCGAGAACAACCCGTCGAAATAGGCGGCCCAGTGGCGTGTCTCATTGGCCGAGAAGAAACGGTAAAGGCCCGGCCATAACCCGGGCCGGAACAGGTTCCAGGGCATCGGCTGATACCAGGTCATCAGGTCCGGATAGATCCGGCGCAGCCATTCTTCCTGCTGCGGCCAGTCCCGGGCATGACGCGGCGCAATGGTGACATTGCTTTCCGGAGAACTGGCTGTCCGGTCCGGGTTCGCCTGCCAGGCCGTCCGGCGAGCGCGCTCGCGGAATCCCAGGCCTTCATACAGGCGGATAGCCCCCGGGTTGTCATCCCGCACATGCAGCCAGATCTCGTCTGACTGGTGGGCGTGGGCATGCTGCATGGCCGCAAGGGTCAGGGCCCGGCCGATACCCCGCCGGCGCTCAGCGGGGCGGACCGCCACGTTGGCGATCAGGGAATATTTCTTGCCTGCGCTCCGGTAGGGGACCAGGCTGACATTTCCCAAAACCTCCCCTTTCTCGTCCCAGACGTACCCGGAAAGCGGCATTGAAACCGAATCCACGGCAGTGACTGCCCAGCGCAGGAACTGGTTATCCTGGCCAGCACGGCGCATCTGCTGAACATAGCGGCGGCCTTCGGCATCCATGGTGTCGGCAAAGCAGGCTTCGACCAGGTCCGCCACCGCCGGCAGGTCATGCAGTAAATTGAGCGGGCGAAGCTGTGGGGTCTGTCCGAGGATCGGGATCGTAACGGCAGACATGATTATAATTATAGCCTGTTCTGCTTGCGCTTCTTCAACAAACAGGTACAATGTTAAGGGTGGAATCTAACACATCTCTAATAGAACACTTTCGAATTACGAACCCGGGCTTTGTTATAATCGCACGAAAGGGTTGATGCGAAAGGAAACTTGTCTATGATGCGATTTGATCGCTTTACCGAACGAGCTCAGGAGGCCGCCCAGCGTGCGGCCGAGATCATTCAACGCTACGGTCACAATCAGATTGATACCGAACACATCCTGCTGGCGCTCATCGAGCAGCCGGGCGGGGTTATTCCTCAGATCCTCGAGATCCTGAACGTCAACGCGCAAGCCCTGGCGGAACGCCTGGACCAGACCCTGCGTATGACCCCCAAGGCCAACATCTTCGGCGGAGGCGCCGGGCAGATCTTCATCACCCCGCGCGTCAAACGCATCATCGACCTCGCCAATGAAGAAGCCAACCGTTTAAAGGATGAGTATATCTCCACCGAGCATATCTTCCTGGCGATTTTAAGTGAGCGCAACACTTCTGCGGCGCGCATTCTGGAAAGCGCCGGCTTGACCCGCGACCGGGTCCTGGACGCCATCCAGCAGCTGCGCGGCGGACAGCGCGTCACCGACCCGCAAGCGGAGACCCGCTATCGGACCTTGGAGAAATACTCGCGCGACCTGACCCAGCTGGCCCGGGAGGGCAAACTCGACCCGGTTATCGGGCGTGACACGGAGATCCTGCGCGTCATCCAGATCCTTTCCCGCCGCACCAAAAACAACCCGGTTTTGATCGGGGAGGCGGGAGTCGGCAAGACCGCCATCGTGGAAGGCCTGGCACAGAAAATTGCCAGCAACGATGTCCCCGAGATCCTGTCAGGCAAGCGCGTGGTCGCCCTGGATCTGGGCGCCATGATCGCCGGGAGCCGCTTCCGAGGTGAGTTCGAGGAACGCCTGAAGTCAGCCATCGAAGAGGTCCAGCGGGCGTCGGGCGAAGTCATCCTGATGATCGACGAACTGCACACCGTGGTCGGGGCAGGTGCCGCCCAGGGCGCGATGGACGCCTCCAACATGCTCAAACCCGCCCTGGCGCGCGGCGAGCTCCAGTGCATCGGCGCCACGACCCTGGATGAGTACCATAAATATATCGAGAAGGACGCCGCTCTTGAACGGCGCTTCGCCCCGGTGTACGTCGAAGAACCGAGCGTGGATGACACGATCAAGATGCTCCAGGGCCTGCGCGACCGCTATGAGGCCCACCACAAAGTCCGCTTCTCCGATGAAGCTTTGGTCGCGGCAGCACGCTTCGCCGACCGCTACGTGACGGACCGACACCTGCCGGACAAAGCCATTGACCTGATGGACGAGTCCGCCGCAAAACTGCGCGTGGCGCTCTATTCCCTTCCAGAAGATCTCAAGACCAAGAAGACCGAGATCGATCACCTGCAGGCCGAGGAAGATGCTGCCTCGAATGCCCGCGACTACCAGCGGGCAGCCGAGATCAAGGTCAGCCGGCTGCGCCTGGAAACTGAATTCAAGGAAAAGCGCGACAAATGGGAGGCCGAACACCACCTGGATGAGGTCGTGGACGTCAACGACATCGCCGACGTCGTCCACCAGTGGACCGGCATCCCGGTCAACCAGATGATGGAGACCGAGTCCGACAAACTCCTGCACATGGAAGAGCGGCTGCACGAACGCATCATCGGCCAGGACGAGGCCATCCATGCCGTCTCGGATGCCATCCGCCGGGCCCGTTCCGGTTTGAAAGACCCCTCCCGCCCGATCGGTTCATTCATCTTTATCGGCCCCTCGGGTGTCGGCAAGACCGAGCTGGCCAAGGCCCTGGCCTGGTTCATGTTCGATGATGAGGACGCCCTGGTGAGGATTGATATGTCCGAATATCGGGAACAGCACACCGTCTCCCGACTGTTCGGCGCCCCGCCTGGCTACGTCGGCTACGAGGAAGGCGGCCAATTGACCGAGGCCGTCCGCCGCAGGCCGTACCGCGTGCTCCTGTTCGACGAGATCGAAAAGGCCCATCCGGAAGTCTGGAACGCCCTGCTGCAGATCCTGGATGACGGTCGCATGACCGACGGCCAGGGCAATGTGGTGGATTTCCGTAACACAGTCCTGATCATGACCTCGAACCTGGGCACCGAATACGTGCGGAAAGGCGGGACCCTGGGCTTCCTGCAGCACACCGAGACCGATGAGGACCGCGAAAACCACGACAAGATCGAGAAGGCCCTCAAGGGCACCTTCCGGCCTGAATTCCTCAACCGCATTGACGAGATCATCATGTTCTCACCGCTGTCGCTGGAACAGATGGAGCAGATCGTGGACCTGCAGATGAAGGAGATCCAGGACCGTCTGAACGAGTTCGGCGTCAAGGTGGATTTGGCCGAGAAAGCCCGCAAGTGGCTGGCCAAGACCGGCTACGACCCGGCCTTCGGAGCCCGCCCGCTGCGGCGTGCCCTGCAGAAATATGTCGAGAGTCCGCTCTCGGTGGAACTGCTCAGCGGAAAGATCCCGAGCGGGTCCTCCGTCAACGTCACCACCAGCAGCGCGGACGACAGCCTGGAATTCAAGGCCCGGGAAGCCAAGGAAAAGAAGAAGTAAAGAAAAGCATCGACCTCTCCTCCCACGACGCACCCCGATCGGGTGCGTCGTTTTTATATTCCGTAGATACTCCTCATATTAGATGACAAATATCACTTGCGATTTATTGTGAAAAATGGAACAATCCCAAATAATGGACCATCCGCGAGGAGGCGTGCAGGTGTATCAGCCCAACTTCGATGCAGAAAGGGGGACGTCAGGATGACTTCCGTCGCGTGTGCGCCAGCTCTTGGCTCCCCTCGCGTGGGCGTCTACGTATGTCACTGCGGCACGAACATCGCCGGCGTGGTGGATGTGGAAGAGCTCACGCGTTTCGCAGCTGCCCTTCCCCATGTGATCGTCGCCCGCCACTATTCCTACATGTGCTCGGACCCCGGCCAGGCTTTGATCGCAGAGGACATCCGCACCGAGGGCCTGGACCGGGTGGTGGTAGCCTCCTGCACGCCCATGATGCATGAGACCACCTTCCGCAAGGCCTGCGCACAAGCCGGTCTTAACCCCTTCCTGTTCCAGATGACCAACATCCGCGAGCACTGCTCGTGGGTTTCCTCCGACCCGGAGGCCGCGACCGAGAAGGCGAAAGCCCTGGTGGCAGCCGCCGTGAGGCGCGTCGCCCGCCAGAAGCCGTTGGAAATGCGCCAGGTGGCGATGAAGCAGTCCGCCCTGGTGGTCGGGGCCGGCATTGCCGGCATCGAGGCGGCCCTGCGCCTGGCCGATTCGGGCAAACACGTCTACCTGGTCGAGCGCGAGCCGTCCATCGGCGGGCACATGGCCCGCTTGTACAAGACCTTTCCCACCCTCGACTGTGCGGCCTGAATACTCACACCCAAAATGGTGTCCGTGGGACGCCACCCCAACATCACCCTCCTGAGCTACAGCGAGGTCGAGAAGGTTTCGGGCTATATCGGCAACTTTGTCGTAACGGTCCGCCGCAAGCCACGTTATGTGAAGGAGGAGCTTTGCAACGGCTGCGGGACGTGCATCGAGAAGTGTCCGTGGAAGAAGATCCCCTCTGAATTCGACCAAGGACTGGGCAAGCGCGCCGCGATCTATACGCCCTTCCCTCAGGCGGTCCCGCGGGTGCCGGTCATCGACACCGTGAACTGCGCCTACTTCAAGAACGGCAAGTGCCGGGCCTGTGAAAAGTTCTGCCCGACTCAGGCGATCGATTTCGAGCAGAAGGAACAACGGGTCGATCTCGAGGTCGGGGCGATCATCCTGGCCACCGGCTTCCACGATTTCGACCCGCGCCAATCCCCGCGCTACGGTTATGGCACGCTGCCCAACGTGATGACCGGCATGGAAATGGAGCGGTTGATCAACTCCGGTGGGCCGACCGGTGGGCTGGTACGCCTGGCGGATGGGAACAAGCCGGCCAGGATCGCCGTGCTGCACTGCGTCGGGAGCCGCGGCAGCGAGCATGAGTACTGCTCGCGGGTATGCTGCATGTACTCGCTCAAACTGGCCACCTTGATCCGCGATTACGTGGACGCCGAGGTGGTCGAGTTCTACCGGGACATGCGCGCCTTCGGCAAGGGGTATGAGGCCTTCTACGAACAGGCCCAGCACCACGGGGTCAGTTTTATCCGCTATGACCGCGAACTGCGCGTGGAAGGGCGCGACGGGCGTCTGGCCGTAATCACCGAGGATATCTACACCGGGCAGGCGGTCGAGATGCAGGTGGACATGGTCGTGCTTTCGACCGGTATGGAACCCCAGCCAGACCAGCATGCCCTGGCGTCGACCTTTAGTGTCAGCCGCAGCCCGGACGGCTTCTTCCTGGAAAAACACCCCAAGCTGGCCCCGGTCGAAACGACCACGGACGGCGTCTACCTGGCTGGCACCTGCCAGGGCCCGAAGGATATCCCGGACAGCGTGGCGCAGGGGGGCGCGGCAGCCGCGGTCGCCATATCCCTGATGGACGCCGGCGTGGTCGAACTGGAACCGTTCACCAGCTACGTTATCCCAGAGAGATGCGGTAGCTGCCATACCTGCCAGGGGCTGTGCCCATATAATGCCATTTCCATGGTGGACTGGAACGGCCACCAGGTGGCCTCGATCAACGAAGTCCTGTGCAAAGGCTGTGGGGCCTGTGTAGCAGCCTGTCCGGCCAGCGCGGTGGTCCAGAACGGATTTACAGACGACCAGGTTTTAGCGGAGATCGAAGGGATGCTGGCCATGGAGGTGATGGAGTGAATCTCACCAAGGTCAAGACCGGCGTGTATGTCTGCCACTGCGGGACGAACATCGCCGCCACGGTGGATGTGACCGAAGTCGCCGAGTTCGCCCGAGGGCTGGAAGGGGTCGTCCTGGCACGCGATTATTCCTACATGTGCTCTGACCCCGGCCAGGATTTGATCAAACAGGACATCCACGAACATGGCCTGAACCGGGTCGTCGTGGCCTCCTGCACGCCTCTGATGCATGAGCCGACCTTCCGGCGGGCCTGCCAGGAAGGTGGGCTGAACCCGTTCTTCTGCCAGATGGCGAATATCCGCGAGCACTGCTCCTGGGTGGTGAGCGACCGCCAGCAGGCGACCGCCAAGGCCAAGGCGCTGGTCGCGGCCGCCGTCAGCCGGGTGCGCTACCATGCCCCGCTCGCCATGCGCGAGGTCGGGATGACGCCCGCGGCGCTCATCGTCGGCGGTGGGATCGCCGGTATCGAGGCCGCCCTGCGGCTGGCCGAATCCGGCAAACATGTCTACCTGGTGGAGCGCGAGCCCTCGATCGGCGGCCACATGGCCCAGCTCTACAAAACCTTCCCGACCCTCGACTGTGCGGCCTGAATACTTACACCCAAGATGGTGTCCGTGGGACGCCACAAAAACATCAGCCTGCTGAGCTACAGCGAGGTCGAGTCCGTTTCAGGCTACGTCGGCAACTACCAGGTGCGGGTCCGGCGCAAGGCACGCTATGTGGACGAATCGAAATGCACCGGCTGCGGGAACTGCGCCACAGCCTGCCCGATCGAGGTCTCCAACGAGTTCGACCACGGCCTTAGCCAGCGCAAGGCCATCTACCGCTTCTCGGCGCAGGCGGTGCCCGGCGCCTACGCCATCGACAAGGCCGGCGTGGCGCCCTGCCGGGCGGCCTGCCCGACCGATCAGCGCGCCATGGGTTACATCGCCCTGGTCAAGCAGAAGCGCTTCGCGGATGCTTACTGGGCCATCCGGCGCGAGCACCCCTTCCCCTCCGTGTGCGGGCGGGTGTGCAACCGCAACTGCGAGGCGGCCTGCAGCCGGGGCAAGGTGGACGAGCCGGTCAACATCATGGGCATCAAGCGCTTCGTGGCAGACTGGGCCTATGCCCACCGGGATGAGCTGCCAAATCTGCGTGACAAATCCATCGTCGGCACGCCCTTCACCCACAACCCGCCTCCCACCGGAAAGAAGGTTGCCATCATCGGCGCCGGGCCGGCCGGCCTGACCGCCGGCCTCGATCTGGTCCGATTGGGCCACCAGGTGAAAGTCTTCGATTCCCTGCCCGTGGCCGGGGGGATGATCCGGGTCGGCATCCCGCCGCACCGCCAGCCGTACGACCGGATGAACTGGGAGGTGCAGCAGGTGCTCGACGAAGGCGTGAAGCTGCAGCTCAACACCCGGATCAAGGACATCCCGGCCCTGCTCAAAAGCAGCGAGCAGGGCGGCCCGTACGATGTCATCCTGGTGGCGACCGGCGCGCATGTAGCTAAAAAAGTCGACATCCCCGGCAACGACCACCCCGACAACTGGCTCAGCCTGGACTTTCTGAAGAAGGTCTGCCTGGGTAACCCGCCCGACCTGACCGGACTGAAGATCGCCGTTATCGGCGGCGGCAACGTGGCCCTGGATTGCGCCCGATCGTCGGTGCGCATCGGGGCGGATCAAGTGCGCATGATCTTCCGCAAACCGAAGGCTGAGATGACCGGCTTCGAGTGGGAGGTGGGGATCGCTGAAGAAGAAGGCGTCCAGATGTGCGGGGCGAGCATGTTCAAGGAGATCGTCATCCAAGATGGCAAGATCATCGGCGTCAAATGCATCCACACCAAATACCACGGCTATGACGCAAAGGGACGGATCTTGATCGACGAACTGCCCGGCACCGAACACATCCTGCCCGCTGACATCGTGATCTGGGCAACCGGCCAGGGCTGTGACCTGTCGTTCCTCCCGCCAGATGGCTCGATCAAGCAGGCCAAAGCCGGGATCGATTCGGATGACGAGATGATGACCAGCCTGCCGGGCGTCTTCGTTGCGGGGGATGTGCACCGCGGCTCGACCTTCTATGTGGTGGACGCCATCGGGGAGGGCCACCACGCCGCCCGCTGCATGGACCGCTATCTGCGCGGCGAAAAAGGCATCCCGGAACCCAGCCTGCCGCCCACCGCGGAGCTGAGCGCAGAGGAAGTGAGCGCCCGGATCGCGCGCGGGGAGGCCTCCACACGGAGCCGCGTGGCCATCACCTGCATCCCGCGTGAAGAGCGCGAACACAACTTCCGGGAAGTGGACCTGACCCTGACCGAAGAAGAGGCCGTGGCCGAAGCCGAGCGCTGCGTGCGCTGTGGAGGCTGCGCCGAGTGCCTGGAATGCGTGGCGGCCTGCGACCGGGGCGCGATCGACCACGACATGACCACGCGCGTGGAGGAGTACACGGTCGGCACGATCGTCCTGGCCACCGGCTTTCATGACTTCGATCCAGCGCGCAACCCTGCGCTCAACTACGGCAAGCTGGACAACATCCTGACCGCCCTGGAGCTCGAGCGCTTGATCAACGCCAGCGGGCCGACGGGCGGCAAAGTGCTCCTGAAGAACGGGCAGGCGCCCCAGTCGGTGGCAGTGCTGCACTGCATCGGCAGCCGCGACAGCAATTACAACAGCCACTGCTCACGCGCCTGCTGCATGTACTCGCTCAAGCTGGCTCAGCTGGTCCGCGAGTATGTCGGAGCCGAGGTGCACGAGATCTACCGTGACATGCGCTCCTTCGGCAAGGGGTATGAGGAGTTCTACAACCGCACCGGTGAAATGGGTGTGCACTTCTATCACGGCCGGATCAAAAGCATCACGCAACAGGAGGGCAAACTGCTGGTGAGCTGGGAGGAGCCTTTCTATGGACAGCCGGATCATGTGCTCGTGGACATGGTCGTGCTCTCGACCGGTCTCGAACCGCAGCTGGACGCCGGGTCGGTTGCGGCGACCTTCGGGATCAGCCGCAGCAAGGACGGCTTCTTCATGGAACGCCACCCGAAGCTGGCTCCCGTTGAAACGACCACCGAGGGCATTTACCTGGCCGGCACCTGCCAGAGCCCCAAGGATATCCCCGACACCGTGGCGCAGGCCGGGGCCGCGGCGGCGGCCGCCCTTTCGCTCATGGACCAGGGCGTGATCGCCCTGGATCCATCCATCGCCGAGGTCAACATTCTGCGCTGCGCGGGCTGCGGACAGTGTGTGGCCGCCTGCCCGTACCAGGCCATCGAACTTGTCGGCGGGTTCGCAAAGGTCAACGGCTACCTGTGCAAGGGCTGTGGCACCTGCGCCGGAGCCTGTCCGAACAAGGCCATGACTCTCCTGCATTATGACGACCAGGAGCTGGTCGCCGAGATCATCGGCGCTTTATCGGTAAGCCCCAATGTGGAGGCGGTATGAGCTTCGAGCCGAAGATCATTGCCTTCCTGTGCACCTGGTGCTCCTACACCGGGGCCGACACAGCTGGCATCGCCCGGATCAAATCCCCGGCCAACCTGCGGGCGATACGCGTGCCCTGCTCCGGCCGCGTTTCGCCGGAACTGGTGATGCGCGCCTTTGACCAGGGGGCGGATGGGGTGCTCGTGCTCGGCTGTCATATCGGCGAATGCCACTATGAGAGCGGCAACCACCGTGCCGCCAAACGCCTGCCCATCCTGCATGCCCTCATGCAGTATGCCGGGCTGGAGGCGGAACGCTTTCACCTGGACTGGGTCTCGGCCTCGGAAGGGGAACGCTTCTCACGGATCACCACCGAATTCACCCAGGCGGTCCGGGCGCTGGGTCCGGCCCAATGGCGCTCGCAGGGGGCTCCCCTGGCTGCTCTGGTGGAGTCGCTTGCGCGGCAGCAGCCCTCCGAGATCCCCTTCCCAGCGACGGACTGCGCGGCCAAGACGGATGCCATCCGCGCCAAGGCCAGGGAACTGCTCGAAAGCGCCCAGGTCAGCTGCGTGATCGGTTACGAGGTCTCCCCGCGCGGCCGGACGCGGCCTGCCTTCGCCTATACCGCCCAGGAAGCCGAGCGCCTGGTGTGGAATCCGGATTCCAGCAACAACCTGACGACCTACCTGCCCACCAAACTCAAGCCAAAAGGCAAGGAGCCCCCCAAAAAGGTGGCGGTGGTCGTCAAACCGTGCGACAGCAAAGCCATCCATGTGCAGCTGGCCGAGCACCAATACCCGCGGGATCTGGTCCACATCATCGGCGTGACCTGTGAAGGCGTCCGGGACCAGCAGGGCAAGCTGCAGCTCCGCTGCCAGACCTGCACGGAGCACTCGCCGGTCATCTTCGACACGATGATCGGCGAAAAGCCGGCGGGCGTGCCCCAACCTGAGATCAGCCCGGAAGACCCTCTCGAGGCCCTGGCCCCCGCCGAGCGCCTGCAGTTCTGGCTCTCCCAGTTCGACCGCTGCATCCGCTGCTACGCCTGCCGCCAGGCCTGCCCGCTCTGCAACTGCCCGATCTGTCTGTATGAACGCGACGATTCGACCTGGGCCGGTCTCGGCATCCGCCTCAACGAGAAGCGGACCTTCCACCTGGGACGCGCCTATCATCTGGCCGGGCGCTGCGTGGGCTGCGACGAATGCGAGCGCGCCTGCCCGATGGATATCCCGATCAGCCTGCTCAACCAGAAACTGGCCCAAGAGATCGAAAAAGCGTTCGGCCATCGCGCCGGTCTGACGATCGCCCCCTCCCCGATCGTCACCATCCTGTCGGGCGAGTACAAGGAGGGTTGATGGCAAAGTCACAAAAACCCTCCAGCACGCAGCGGACGGCAGTCCTCTCACAAGCAGCCCTGACAGAATGGCTGGACCGGCTTGCAGAGACTTCCAGCCTCATCGCCCCACGCCTGGTCTCCGGTGTGCTCCTCTACCGGAAGGTTTCGAAGAGCGCGGAGATCGCCTGGGGCTTCTCCCGACCGGTCATGTCCGCCAAGGACGTTTTCTTCCCGCCCACGGAGCAGCTGTTTACCATCCAGAAGACCGGCCAGGAGGTCAGCCTGCGCGAATCCCAGCCGGAAGGAGAAACCATCCTCTTCGGGGTACGGCCCTGTGATGCGCGCGGGGTCAGATTGCTCGACGCCCTCTTCCTGGACACCGAGCCGGTGGATCCTTATTACGCCCGCCGGCGGGCGAATACCACCCTGATCGGCCTGGCCTGCCAGGAGGTCGGGGCGACCTGCTTCTGCACCTCGACCGGCGGCGCGCCGGACGATGAGCGCGACATGGACGTGATGTTGGTTGCAGTCAATGGCGGTTACGCACTGAAGGCGATCACCGACAAGGGCAAGGCACTGACCGCCGGGCTTGCGCTGACGATCTCAGACCAAGTCGAGGCCCCGCCTCGCCGCCGGCCAGCCGTCCCGGGCCAGATGCCGGCCATCCCCTGGCCGGCGCACTTCACCGACAGCTATTGGGCGCGCATCTCAGAACGCTGCCTGTCCTGTCGGGCGTGTGCCTACGTCTGCCCGACCTGCCGCTGCTTTACGGTCCGGGATGAAATGACCGCCAGCCCGGCCGAGTTCGAGCGCATCCGCTGCTGGGACAGCTGCGGCGGGGAAAACTACCGCCGCATCGCCGGAGGCCACAAAGGGCGCGCCGAAAAGGGCGAGAGACTGCGTAACCGCTTCTTCTGCAAGTT
Organism: Anaerolineales bacterium; assembly: GCA_050013095.1. Classification (GTDB taxonomy): domain Bacteria; phylum Chloroflexota; class Anaerolineae; order Anaerolineales; family Villigracilaceae; genus UBA877. The sequence continues at coordinate 12,185 of JBEKFY010000023.1, forward strand.
CTACTACTACCCCGAGCAGTACTCCCTTAAAGATACACCCGCCTGCACCGGCTGCGGGCGCTGCATCGATGTCTGCCCGGTTGGGGTGGATATCACCGAAGTGCTGATGGACCTGAGGAGAAGCACATGAGCAGCAACCCGCTGATGCCCTACCTCGGCAAGCTGGTCGAAGTGAAGGACCTGGCGAACGAAATCAAGCTCTTCCGGGTCGAGATGCAGGACGGCGGCAGCCAGGCCTTCCACGACTACCGCCCCGGCCAGTTCGCCTTCGTATCGGCCTTCGGAGCCGGCGAGGCACCCTTCGGGATCGCCTCCACCCCCAAGCGGGGCGCGACCGTCGACTTCGCCGTGGCCCGTCTCGGTTCTGTAACGACCGGCCTGCACCAGCTGGGGAAGGGTGACACGCTCGGCGTGCGCGGGCCGCTCGGGAATTCCTTCCCGATGGAGACCTTCCAGGGGAAGAACATCATCGTCCTGGGCGGCGGGATCGGCGGTGCGCCGTTGCGCCCGGTCATCCAGCATGTGCTTGACCAGCGCAGCGACTACGGGAAACTCACCATCCTGTGGGCCGCCCGGCATCCCTCCCTGCTGGTCTTCACCGATGAATATGACGAGTGGCGCGCCGCACCGGACACGACCCTGCACCTGACCGTGGATCAGCCGGACGAGGGCTGGAAGGGTTCGACTGGCATCATCACCGAGCTCCTGGCGAAGGTCGCTCCCAGCCCGGAGAATGCGGTCACCATCACCTGCGGCCCCCCCATCATGATCTATTACGTGACCAAGATGCTCGCGGAGCTCGGCTTTGCCGCCAAGGACAACTATGTCACCCTGGAGGCGCGCATGCACTGCGGTCTGGGCAAGTGCGGGCGCTGCAACCTGGGGGAAAAACTGATCTGCGTGGACGGGCCGGTGTTCAACATGGAAGAGGTGGGGAACCTGCTGGAAACCTTCCTGTAATTCTCAAGGTTGCCCCTTCCAAGCGGCGATGAATCGCCGCCTTTTTTATTCTTACTCCGAAATCAGACCGTTCAGGGTAAAATTCATCCCATCGCTCCTCAAAAAAGAGCCTATGAAAAATAAAACCGCCCTGATCATCCTGATCGTCGTGCTCGGGTTGTGCGCATGCGTGGCCCTGCTCATCGGTGGAGGGATCTATGCGTTCAACCGGGTGCAACCCCTCCTGCCGACGCTGATCGGGTTCCAGCCTCTCCCATTCACCCAGCCCAGCCCGACCTACTTTTCGATCCCCCAAACCCCGGTCCAGGTGATCCCGACCGACACCCTCCAAACCCTGGACGAGACGTCCGTCCCGGAAAACGATTATTACACCCTGGCCTGTGAGCTGAAGGCAATCTGCAACATCTCGCCGACCACCACCGCTACCGCCGCGGCCCGGGCGGTCGGCGCCCAGGACCATTTCTGGGTCACAGACCAGGACACGAACCACAGCTTCCAGGTCACTGCCACCCTGCATTACGTCACCCCGCACGCCTATTTCTGGGTGGAAAACGGCATCGCCGCCCAGGACCAGGACATCCACAACCTGACGGATGCGTTCGAGAGCAAGATCTACCCGACCGACCGGCAATACTTTGGATCGGAATGGACACCGGGTGTTGACGGCGATCCTCATATCTATATCCTGTACACCCACGGGATGGGATCTTCCGTGGAGGGATACTTCTCCTCCGATGATGAATTCAATCCGAAGGTTCGGCAGTACTCCAATGGCCACGAGATGTTCCTGATCAATTCCCAGGTGATCCATCTGAGCAATGCTTCCATCTATGGAACCCTGGCCCATGAGTTCGAGCATATGATCGAGTGGAACCAGCACCGCTCCGAACCAGCCTGGCTCAGCGAGGGCTCGGCAGTGCTGGCCAGTTTCCTGAACAACTACGACCCGGGCGGTTTCGATCGTGTGTTCATTCTCAATCCCGATACGCAACTGAACACCTGGCCGAACGGGCCTTCGGAGAGCGGTACCGAACTGCTGCATTATGGGGCCGGGTTCCTTTTCATGGACTACTTCTTCAACCGCTTCGGTGAAGCCGGGCTCCATGATCTGCTCCATGTCCCGCAGAACGGACTGGATGGCGTGGACCAGGTCCTGCGTGACCTGCAGGCGGTCGACGCGCAGACCGGCCAGCCCCTGACGACCGAGGATCTCTTCCAGGATTGGACCATCGCCAACTATGTGCAGGATGCTTCCGTCGGGGACGGGCGCTATGCTTACCAGAACTATGCCGCCGCGCCGCGCGTCGGGGTTACCGAGACGATTTCGGCCTGCCCGCTCGCTCCGGCCAGCCGCACCGTTGACCAGTTTGCCGCCGATTACATCCAGTTCACCTGCCCGGGGAGTTTTACCCTGCACTTCAGCGGAGCCACTTCGACGCGCCTCCTGCCGGTCGAGCCTCATTCCGGCAGCTATGCTTTCTGGTCGAACCTGGGGGACTCCTCGGAAATGAGCCTGACGCAGGAATTCGACCTCAGCCAGGTCTCCGGTCCGATCGCATTCACCTACTGGACCTGGTACGACATTGAGAAGGATTGGGACTACGTTTATCTGGAAGCCTCCACCGACGGCCAGAACTGGCACATCCTGACCACCCCTTCCGGTACCGGGCAGAACCCCACCGGGAGTTCGTTCGGGTGGGGATATACAGGGACCAGCGGAGATTGGATCCATGAAACGGTCGACCTGTCGCAGTTCGCGGGCCAGAAAGTAACGCTGCGTTTCGACTATGTAACCGACCTGGCAGTGAACGGGCAGGGCTTCCTGCTCGATGATGTCGCTATCCCTGCCATTCACTACGCCTCCGATTTTGAAGAGGACAACGGCGGCTGGCATCCTGCTGGATTTGTCCGCGTTCAGAATATCCTGCCGCAGACCTTCCGGCTGGCGCTGGTCACCCATACCACCAGCGGCACCCAGGTAGAGCGCATCCCGCTCAGCAGCGATCAAACTGCTGATATGCCTCTCACCATCGGGCAGAATGGCGTTCAGGATGCCACCCTGGTGGTGAGCGGCACGACGCGCTTTACGATCAATCCGGCTGCTTACCAGATCGAGGTGCGCTGAAACACCCCGGCTGGTGAGCCTTTCCGGAGATGCGCATCGGGCACCCTTCCGGTGTCCGACCGGGTTGAGATGATCGAGGAGGATCTATGTCTACTCCGCCCAAAGCTGAAATCCTGAAAATTTCCGACCTGGCTGCTTATCAGGAGGGGGCGGTCGTCTCCCGCCAGATCAGCATGGCGGAAGGCGGCAACGTGACCCTGTTCGCCTTCGATCAGGACCAAGAGCTTAGCGAACACACCGCACCTTTCGATGCTCTGCTGCATGTGCTGGAGGGAGAGGTCGAGGTCCGCATTTCTGGAAAAGCCTTCCAGCTGAAAGACGGCGAGGCCATCATCCTGCCCGCCGGCCAGCCGCATGCCGTGAAAGCCAGGAAGAAATTCAAGATGCTGTTGACCATGATCCATGTGTGAGCTGGAACATGCCCATGTAAAATGTACCTGCATATTGGCAAGGGAGCGGGCGGTCGGTGAACGCATCGATCCGCATCCGGGCAAACGCGGACCCCTGGATCGCCTCGGATTTCCTCATAAGACTGGATCACAAAAGAACAGCCCCGGGATTTCTCCCGGGGCTGACATCCTCGAGCCGGAGAGATGGGTCCGCAGCGTTTAAATATGGATCGGCATCCCCTCGGCAGCGTGAGCAGCTTCCATCAGCGTTTCGGAAAGTGTCGGGTGAGCATGCACGTTGCGCCCGATCTCGGCCGGGGTCAGCTCCATCATGTGCGCCAGGGTCAGCTCCGGCAGCAGCTCGGTCACCTCAGGGCCGATCAGGTGCGCCCCCAGGATCTCACCGTATTTTTCGTCCATGATTATCTTCACCCAGCCAGCGTAGTCTCCCAGTCCAAGCGCCTTGCCGTTGGCCTGGAACGGAAAGCGTCCCACCTTGATCGTGTGCCCGCGCTGCTTGGCCTGCGCCTCGGTCAGTCCGAACGAGGCGATCTGCGGCTGGCAATAGGTGGCACGCGGCATCATCTCATAATCCAGGGTCACCGTCTCAGCCCCGGCGATGTTCTCGGCGCAGATGATGCCTTGGGCTGAACCGACGTGCGCCAGCATCAGTTTGCCGGTCACATCGCCGATCGCCCACACACCCGGTACATTGGTCGCCATGCGTTCGTCAATCTCGATGAAGCCGCGCTCGGAGATCTTGACGCCGATCCCTTCCAGGCCGAGATCCCGGCTGTTGGGTTTGAAGCCGATCGCCACCAGGGCCTGCTCCGCTTCGAGCAACTTCTCAGACCCCTCGGAGGATACCTTGACCTTCACTCCCGTCTTGGTCGCTTCGACCGCTTCAACCTTGTGGCCGACCAGGGTATGGATGCCGCGCTTATCGAAGGCCCTCTTCAACTCGGCCGACACTTCTTCATCCTCCAGAGGGACCAGGCGTGGCAGCATTTCGACGATCGTCACCTCCACGCCGTAGGAAGACCAGATGGTGGCGAACTCCACGCCGATCGCCCCGGAACCGATGATGACGACTGACTTGGGCAGCTTCTCCTGCAGGATGGCCTCCAGATAGGTGACCACTTTCTGCCCATCCACTTTCCAGGCCGAGGGCACCATGGAGGTCGCCCCGCTGGCGAGGACGATGTTCCGCCCTTTGAGTTCGATCGTCTTGCCGTCCTTGTCCTTCAACGAAAGGGCATCCTTCGCCGTCACTTTCGCCTCCCCCATATGGACGGTGATGTTGTTCTTCTTCATCAGAAAGCCAACCCCCTTGGTCAGGCGGTCGGAATTCTGGCGGGAGCGTTTGACGGCAACGCCATAATCCAGCTTCAGGTTATCGAACGAAAAGCCGAAGTCCTTGCCGCGCTCACGCAGGATGTGGGCTACCTCAGCATTCCATAGCAGCGACTTGGACGGGATGCAGCCTACATTGAGGCACACTCCGCCCAGCCATTGCTTGTCCACGATGGCGGTCTTCTGCCCGAGCTGGGCCGCCCGGATGGCGCACACATACCCTGCCGGCCCCGCACCGACGACGATCACGTCATAAGTTTCAGCCATGCTTCACTCCATGAGAAGATTCAATTGCCAACCAGAACTCGCGCCACAATTTTACCCTTCTTTACAGCGTGAAAACCCCGCCATTTTGGGCTGGGGAGTTGTCAGATCCAACGCCGCACATTTGCCTTGTAACTCAAATAATCCTGGCCGAATTTCTGATCGAGATTGATCTCCTCGTAGCGGATGACCAGCTGCGTTATCAGCGCGACCATCACCGGGCTCAAGAGAAGCCCCCAGTAGGTCCCCAGGTGGCCAGGGGGATGCCGATCAAGGCCCCGAGGAAGCTCAGGTAGACAGGGTTGCGGGTGACCCGGTAGGGGCCCTGAATCACCAGTGCGGTCACGCCCAGGCCTCCAAGGTTTCCTTGACCTTCGTCAGGAAACGATCCCCGGAAGCACCGTCCAGGAGGCGGTGGTCGAAGGTCAAAGAGAGGTAGACCATCGGACGAATGGCAATGGCATCATTGACGACCACAACCCGTTTTTGAATGACCCCCACACCCAGGATGCCGGACTGCGGCTGGTTGATGATGGGCGTGGCAAAGAGCGACCCGCTGGTCCCGTGGTTGGTGATGGTGAAGGTCCCGCCTTTGACCTCCTCGGGCTGCAGCTTTTTGGCGCGCGCCCGTTCGGCCAGGTCGTTGACGGAGCGGGCGATGCCAAGCAGGGACAGGCTGTCGGCGTTCTTGATGACCGGAACGATCAACCCCTCATCCCCCAGCGAGGTCGCCAGGCCGATATTGATCGACGGGTGGACCCGCAGGCCCTCCTCGGACCAGGAGGAATTGACCAGCGGGTAGGCCTTCAGCGCCGCCACGGCGGCTACCACGAAGTAGGCGCTGTAGGTCAACCTGACACCATCCCGGGCGAAGGCGGCCTGATTGGTCTGGCGGTGCGCCACGACCTTACTGAGATCCGCTTCCATGACCGTGGTCACATGCGGAGCAACCTGCTTGCTCATCAGCATGTGCTCGGCGATCGCGCGGCGGATGGTGGTATGGGGAATGACTCGATCAGCGGAGGCAGCCGGGGGGTTGGGTGCCGGAACGGAGGCAGCCTGAGGCATTTCCTGCTTGAACACCAGCTCGGTCGGACGGAAGAGATCACCATCCGCCGGCGTCTCCCAGATGGCGGCCCCAGCCTTTGGAGCGGTCTCCAGATAGGCCAGGACATCCTTCTTGGTGATGCGGCCTCCCTGCCCCGTGCCCTTGATCCTCGCCAGATCGACCTGCTGCTCACGTGCGATCTTGGCCACTACCGGCGAGATGAACCCCAGCTCCTTCTGTGGAATAGCCGCCGGAGCAGCGACCAGACTCTTGGCCTCAGCAGCCCGGGCCGGCAGGGCCATCCCGGCGGGCTCATGGGAACTTTCCTCCGTCGCAGGGATCGCCTCTCCCGGCTGGCCGATCCAGGCGATCGCGGTCCCGGCTTTGACCGTCGTCCCTTCCGGGACGAGGATCGCGAGCACGACCCCCGCTGCAGGGCTCGGGATCTCCGAGACCACCTTGTCCGTTTCGACCTCCAGCAGGGATTCCAGATCCTCGACGCGCTCGCCCTGGGCCTTGAGCCATTTGACCACCGTGCCCTCGACGACCGATTCACCGAGTTGAGGCATGACTACTTTCGTGGGCATTTTCCCTCCTAATACGCCGCCAGGTCACGGATGGCGGAGGCGATTTTCTCCGGGTTCAGCATGAACCATTCCTGCATCGGATGGCTGAAAGGCATGGCGGGCACATCCGGGCCGGCCAGGCGCCTGACCGGGGCGTCCAGCTCGGTGAAAGCCTCATCGGCGATCGTCGCCGCGATCTCCGCGCCGTAACCGCCGGTCCGATTGTCTTCATAGATGACCAGGGCTTTGCCTGTCTTGCGAACGGAGGCCAGGATTGTGGCGCGGTCGACCGGGTAAAGCGTGCGCAGGTCCACCACCTCGGCCTGCACCCCCTCGAGGGCCAGCTTCTCGGCTGCCTGGAGGGCGTAATAGTGCATCATGCCGTAGGCAAACACGCTCAGATCGCTCCCGGGGCGCGTCACCTTGGCCGGGCCGATCGGCACGACATAATCCCCTTCCGGGACCTCGCCTTTGATCAGCCGATAGCCTTTCTTGGGTTCGAAAAAGATCACCGGATTCGGGTCGCGCACCGCCGATTTGAGCAGGCCCTTGGCGTCATAGGGGTTGGACGGCACGACCACCTTGAGGCCGGGGACGTGCGCGAAGAAGGCTTCCAGCGATTGCGAGTGGTACAGGGCGCCGCCGATGCCGCCTCCATAGGGGGCCCGGATGACCATCGGCACGGTCCACTCTCCGTTGGAGCGGTAGCACATTTTGGCTGCTTCATTAACGATCTGGTTGAAGGCCGGATGGATGAAATCCGCGAACTGGATCTCGCAGACCGGGTGCAATCCGTAGAGGGCCGTGCCAACGCCCACCCCAACGATGGAAGCTTCAGCCAGAGGCGAGTCGATGAGCCGCTGCGGGCCATACTTGTCATAAAGTCCGGCCGTGGCGCGGAACACACCGCCGCGCTTGCCGACGTCCTCGCCCACGATGAAAACATCCGGATCGCGTTCGAGTTCTTCATCCAGAGCCTGGCGGATGGCATCGATCAAGGTCATCTCAGGCATGGCGGATCTCCTCGGCATAGACGGGGTGCAGGGCTTCTTCGACCGGCGGATAGGGTGCAGCCGTAGCGTCCGACACCGCCTGATTGACGACCGCCATCGCCTTCTCCTCCACTTCGTCCATCTTGCTTTTTGTCAAGATCTTTCTGGCCTGCAGGGTACGCTGGGCGACGAGCAAGGGATCATCCTTCTTGTGTGCCTCAACCTCCTCCCGGGAACGGTAGGTGCGGTCGTCATCGTCCGACGAGTGCGGGGTCAGGCGGTAGGCGCGGGCCTCGATGAGGCTGGGGCCCTCCCCAGCGCGGGCGCGGCTCACCGCCTCCTCCATGGCAGCATGCACCTTGAGCATGTCCGTCCCGTCCACCGCCACGCCGGGCAGCCCCAGTCCGCAGGCCTTATCCGCTGAACTGGGCACGGCCATCTGCGTTTGCTGCGGCTCGGAGATCGCATAGGAATTGTTTTGTACGATGAAGATCACCGGGAGTTTATGGATGGCCGCCCAGTTGACCGCCTCATACCACTCGCCCTGGGCGGTCGATCCTTCGCCAATGGAGGTGATCACCACCTTGTCCTCGCCGCGCAGTTTGATGGCCAGGCCGAGGCCGGCGGCATGCAAGGCCTGGGTCGCCACCGGTGAGGAATGGCTGATCACGTTCACGCGTTTCAACCCCCAGTGGCTCGGCATCTGGCGGCCGCCGGAGGACGGCTCACCCTGTTTGCCCATCAGGCCGAGCATGAACTCGAAGGGCGTCAGCCCCAGGGCCAGCATTAAGGCCAAGTCACGGTAGTAAGGCGAGACCCAGTCATAACCGGGTTGGATGGCGAAGGCGGCCCCGACCTGGGCAGCCTCCTGCCCGATCCCGGAAACATGGAAGGCGATCTTGCCCTGACGATGCAGGGCCCAGGCCCGCTCGTCCGTGCGACGGGCCAGCAGTAAGATCCAGTACATTTCAAGCAGGGTGTCTTTAGAGAGATTCATGCCCCATCCCTTTTTGACAAATTATATCGTATTTGGGATAAAAATCCAGCCCCGCAAGAACGCTCTGCTGAATGGAATGGGGAGGTATACTTTCCCCGATGGCTCCCCCCTTTTCAACCACGCAGGTATCGATCCCTCCCGGCCTCATCGATCTCGGCCTGGGTGACCCGCAATTCTCCCTCCTGCCACTCGATCTCATCCGTCAGGCTGCCGGTGAGCGCCTCGCCCAGGAAGACCCTTATTTCCTTCAATACGGACTGGAACAGGGCGACCCTCACCTGCGGGAAGCGCTGGCAGCCTTCCTGAGCCGCACCTACGGCTTCCCGGTGGAGGTGGACAGCCTGTTCATCACCGCCGGTGTTTCAAGCGGATTGGACCTGATCTGCAGCCTTTACACTCGGCCCGGCGACACCATTTTTGTCGAAGAACCGACCTATCACCTTGCCCTGCGCATCTTCCGCGACCACCACCTGCGGATCGTGCCTCTGCGAACCGACCCGGATGGCCTGGTGATCGAAGAGCTGGAGCAAAAACTGGCCGAGCTCTCCCCGGTCTTCCTCTACCTCATTCCCACCTTCCAAAATCCGACCGGGCGCACGCTCTCGCAGGAACGCCGCGCCCGGCTGGCAGCCCTCAGCCAGGAACACGATTTTCTCATCTTGGCGGACGAGGTCTATCACTTCCTGAGCTTCCGCGCCGAACCCCCACTGTCTCTGGCCTCCTACGCGGCAGAGGGCAACATCCTCTCGCTCAGCTCCTTCTCCAAGATCCTGGCGCCCGGCTTGCGCCTGGGCTGGATCCAGGCACGGGCGGACCGGATCCAGCGCCTGATTAGGAGCGGTCTGCTCGACAGCGGAGGCGGGATGAATCCCTTTGCCTCTGCCGTGGTGCGCGGCATTGTCGAAACTGGGCAGCTGGAGAAAAACATCGCCAGGCTCAAGGCCATCTATCGCAGCCGCATGACAACCATGGCAGAGAACCTGCAGCACTTTCTTCCGGAATTGGATTACTCCATCCCGGAAGGGGGGTATTTCTTCTGGGTGCGTTTCCCCGGCGGGTTGGATGCTGAACAACTGGGGGAGCAGGCAGAGGCGTTCAAGGTGCGTATCCGCCCCGGAGTGCGTTTCTCGAGCCAGGGCGGCCTGCGGGATTACGCTCGCCTGAGCTATGTCTTTTATGAACCGAAAGACGTGAAAGAGGGCTTGATCCGCCTGAGGCACTGTTTGGACAGCCGCTAGCACCCCGACTCACATCAAGGGCTAACCCCCCACTGCTGCATCGCCGCCTGGATGGCCTGCATGTTCTTATTGTAATAGTATGCTTTTTTGATGTCGGCGACCGCCGCGCCCACCTGGCCGAGCTGGTATTCAGCCATGGCGCGCCAGTATATGCTTTCTTCGAGCGTTTCCGGGGGATTGATCCGGTTGGTCAGGTTCGTGTCCGCCAGGTTGATGACATCCTGGTATCGGCTGGTGTAGTAATACGCCCAGTAAGGGCCGGTCTGGTACCACATGATGCGGAAGGGAAGATGGGTGTCGTTCGACAGGCTCGGATAGACAGTGCTGTAGGCGTAGTCATAGGCCTGGGCCGCCTCCCCATATCGGAAAAGTGCCACCAGGCTGGTGCCCTTATTAAAATAAGCGAAGAACAGGTCATCACCGGTCAGGGTCTGAATATCCTGGTTCGCCATGTCCAAGGCGTGCTGGGCAGCCCAGTTCGGATCCGCCCACGGACCCAGGGCAGCGGTGACGTCCGTCTCCCGATCCGCCGGGTAAACAACAATGAAAACGTAGTCAAAGTCGCGCCATAGCCCCACGTAGTCGCTGTATTTGGCCGGGACATTATGACCTGCCTTATAAATCTGGGAGACATCCCCCACGCAGAGGTTCCCATACGAATCCTGCCAGGTGATGGTCTGCTGGCTGTCGTCGTAACCGGTGGCAAAGGCGAAGTGCCCGGACCAGGCGGTATTGCCCGTGAAACTGTCACGACTGACCAGTCCGTTCTCGGTAATGACCGGGAAACCGGCGGCGATCATCCGCTTCAGCAGGGTCAGGTCACCGCCATAGCGGTAAAGCGCCCGGTAAGGCGTGTTGTCGTTGACATAATCGACCATCTCGTAGGGCATGACATTGACGTCGGAATGGCCGCGCTGGATGAAGTCCAGGCTGGTATCGTTCTCCCCCGGCTTGATCACGGTAGCGATGTCATCGGGGGTCCCCTTCCAGCCCCAGTACTGCAGCGCCATGGCCAAGTTGGCCGGGCCGCAGTAGTTCCAGCGGTTGCACTGGCCGACAAAGGGCACGTTGGAGAGGATGTCGGAGGATGGCAGCGGCGTCGTCGTGGGTGTCGAAGTAGCCACGTCGGTCGGGAGGGGTGTGGAGGTCGGGGTGTCAGAGGGCTCGCCCGTGATCGTCGCCAGCAGACCCTGCTGGGTGGGCACGAAGGCCAGTTCCTTTGGAGGATGAATGGCGTAAATGAGGGTATCGCGCAACAGGTAAAGGCGGGCGGCGATTTTACCGTGGATAGAAGGCACGAAATACAGTCCGACGGCCAGCAGGATCAGGACCGCCAAGCCGGATAGGAGCAACGGGATTTTTTTCCGCATGGAAGGGCATTATACTACCGCTGAAACTGCCCATTATTAAGGCGGGGAGCTTTCCGGCAGCTTTGGGCAAGGATGCCATTCCTGAGAAGGTCCGTGCCCGGTCTGCCAGACCGCCTGCGGGGGAAACGCTGGAGGACTGTCCGCAGGGACGGCCTGCGGGTCTCCAGGGTGGTCGGGAATGAGAGATGCTGCTGCCGAAGCAGCCCCCGAATCAGAAAACGCCCGGCCGGGATCAGCGCGGGCGTTTTCCTGATCATTGAGGGTGCATGGATTGGCCAGGCCTCAGGAGGCCGTGGATCCGGATGGATCCTGCGACTCAGGCCATGTGCAAATCGAAGACCTGGCGGAAGTGGTATCCGTATATCGCCAGGGTGATCGCCAGCGGGAACAGGCGTGGGCGTCGGAAGAGGGCCCACAGGAAAAGCTTCCAGTATTGGATCCGCTCCTTGCCCAGGATGCCCAGGCGCAGGATCGAGCGGAAGAAGGCCTGCACATAGTTGGAATCAATCGGGATGGTGATCCTGGGCGGTTTGTATTCCTGGAGGAAGGTCTTGACGCGCGCATAGTAATTTTTCGGGGTATAGAGGTAATCGACCACCGAGCGATAGCCCTGCTGGAGCACTTCCAGGTTCATCTTGGGGATGATATTCGTCGTCCCATCCACATTATCGCCGGAGGTCACACCGAGCAAGCGACCCTCCCTGGCCAGGCGCTGATAGAGGCGGGTGCCGATCGGAGCCTGCAGCAGGCCGACCATGGCGGTCACAATGCCGCTTTTTTGAATGAAGTCGATCTGGCGCTGGAAGATGGAAGGGGTGTCACTGTCAAATCCGATGATAAAGCCGCCCTGGACCTGCAAACCCGCACGCTGGATGCGCTTCACGTCTTCCACCAGGTCGCGGTTCAGGTTCTGTTTCTTGTTGCATTCCCCCAGGCTGCAGTCGTCGGGAGTCTCGACCCCGATGAACACCGTGTCGAATCCCGCCTGAGCCATCGCGTTCATTAACTCATCATCGTCCGCCAGGTTGATCGAGATCTCGGTATTGAACGGCATTCCGGTCTTGCCCTTCCGCCATTCGATCACCGCCGGCAGCAGGTTCGTCTTGAGATCGCGCTTATTTCCCATCAGGTTATCATCGACAAAGAACACGCTCTCCCGCCAGCCGAGCTGGTACAGCCCATCCAGCTCATGCAGGATCTGTCCAACCGACTTCACGCGCGGCCGGTGTCCGTACAGGGAGGTGATGTTGCAGAACTCGCAGTCAAAGGGGCAGCCGCGTGAATACTGGATGGCCATTCCTGCGTAGCGTTTTAAATCGGCCAGCTCCCACATCGGCGCCGGTGTATTCTGGATAGCCGGGAATTCTTTCGAGGCATACACCCGTTTGGCCTCACCGCCTTCCAGATCTTTCAAGAAGGGCTCCAGGGTGACCTCCGCCTCGTTCAAGACAAAATGGTCTACCTGCGGGAACTCCTCGTACTCATTGGTGAAAAGCGGGCCGCCGGCGACAACCTTCAGCCCGGCCTGCTTACAACGCTCGATCAACTGCTGGGCAGACTGCTTCTGCACGACCATCGCACTGACGAACGCATAATCGGCCCAGGCCAGATCTTTTTCCGTCAGCTTCCGAACGTTCAGATCCACCAGGCGCTTCCCCCACTCGGAAGGCAGCATGGCTGCCACGGTCAGCAGGCCGAGGGGCGGGAGGGCGGCTTTCTTGTGGATGAACTGCAGGGCATGCTTGAAGCTCCAGAACGTGTCCGGGAACTCGGGGTAAACCAATAATACATTCACATCCACCTTCTCTCTGGGAATGGACGAAGGTCATTCGTCAGGGCGGCAATGCCTGCTGATCTATAGGTCTGCAGGATTCCTCAGGCGTCCCCTGTGTTCAGGATTCGATGAGAAATCACCCCCCGGGGACGTTGCTAATCCTGAAGAGGACCGGCTTCAAAAGCCGGGCAGCGCAAATTCACGGGTTTGCGCTGCTCTTGGTAACAGCTAATTTTACCTCTTAAAACACCCCTGAAGGGAATAGTTACGCCAGGGTACAAGCCCTGGCATCTATGGCTTCATCTGGTCGACGACGATCTCAGCCACATCCCGCACGCGTGGCGCGCCCGCCGCGGATTTGGCGGCATCGTTCAGCATGATCATACAGAACGGGCAACCCACCGCCAGGGTCTCTGCGCCGGTGGCCCGGGCTTCTGCCAGGCGCGCCGCGCTGACCCGCTGCGTACCTTCAGCCTCTTCCTTCCACATCTGCGCCCCGCCTGCACCGCAGCAGAAGGATCGATCGGCGTGGCGCGGCATCTCAACTAGATCCACCCCCGATCCTTTCAAGACTTCACGGGGCGGGCTGAAAACCCGGTTGTGGCGGCCCAGGTAACAGGGATCATGGAAGGCCACCTTGCCTTCCCCGCCAGAGCCCAACTTCAATCGGCCAGCCTCAACCAGTTCCTGGATCAACTGCGTGTGATGGATGACCTGGTAATTGCCACCAAACGCCGGGTATTCGTTCTTGAGCGTGTGCAGGCAGTGCGGGCAGGTGGTCACGATCCGTTTGGGATTCACCGCGTTCAGGATCTCCACATTCGCCTGGGCCAGGCCGGCGAAGATGTCCTCGCGCCCAGCCCGCCGGGCGGAGTCGCCCGTGCACTGCTCCTTCTGGCCCAGCACCGCATAGCGGACACCAGCCTGGTTCAGGATCTTCGCAAAAGCCCGGGCGGTCTGCTGGGCGCGCGTCTCCGTACTCGGGGCACAGCCCACCCACCACAGGATCTCAGGCGCAGGGTTCTGGTCGATGGTTGGGACAGTCAAGCCTTCCGCCCATTTCATCCGCTCAGTGGGCGGGATTCCCCAGGGGTTCGCTGTGCGTTCCATGCCGCGGAAGGCGGTATCCAGCTGTTTGGGGAATGTATTCTCCATGAGCACCAGTCCGCGGCGGATGTCCAGGATGTCGCGCATCGGCTCGTTGTTCACCGGGCAGATATCCACACAGGCCCCGCACGTGGTGCAGGCCCAGATGGCTTCGGGCGGAATGGCGAATTCGGTCAGGGCCGGAGAATCGGTCAATAGCTTCACCCCGTTCAGGAAATAGCGCTTGTTGATCTCCAGCGCGGCCGGCGAGAGCAGCTTGCCGGTCGCATAGGCCGGACAAGCATCCTGGCAGCGGTAGCACATGATGCAGGCGTAGGCGTCCATCAACTGTTCCCACCCCAGATCGGACACCTTCGAAACCCCAAATCGTTCGATCGATGGATCATCCAGGTTGAGACGGCTGAGCTCGCCGATCGAACGTCGTTCCGGCTTCAATAGGAAGTTGAGCGGGGCGAAGAACAGGTGAACGTGTTTCGAATAGGGGAAATAGGGCAGGAAGGCCAGGATCAGGCCCAACGCCAGCCAGAAACCGATATGCACACCGAGGTTCAGGACGGGAGCGGACAAACCCAGGCCATGCCAGAGATGCGCCAAGGTTGAGGCAAAGGGCTGCCACGGGTCGTAAGCAGGCGCGGCGAGGTCCTGCCTGCCGGCATACGGGATGGCCAGCTGCATGCTGTCGCCCACAAAATGACCGGAGACGTGAAGAATAATAAAGCCCGCTACGATCGCCGAGTCGCGGAGAATCCCAAAGCGGGCCTTCGGATGCAGCAGGGTCGTGTGGCGCGTGGTAAGCGCGGTCGACCGGAAGACGAACCGGCGCAGGACGAAGAAGACCATCCCGACCAGCACGGCGACCGAGAGCACGTCCGCTACCAGCCGGTAGAGGTCTCCCACGATGCCTGGAATGGCAAAAGCCGGAAAGTAGGCTTTGACCACGTCGACCAGGTTGACCAGGATGTAGAATCCAAACCCCCACCCGACCAGGGCATGGAACAGGCTCGACCAGAAACGGGAGCGGAAGACCGGCTGGAAGGTGACCAGGCGCACGAGCACGCCCCCCAGCCGTTTTCCGGCCAGGCGCCAATCCGGGCGGCCCTGTCCAGCGGTGATGATGCGCACCAACCGCCGCACCGCAAAGCCGGTGGCGGTCAGGCTGGCCAGAGTAGCCAGAGCAAAGATGATCTTCTCGGGAAGGGTGAGCATGGTCCAATTATATTCGAAATGCGAAGGACTTAATCCTCCGCATTTTTTCGATCCTCCAGGAAGACCGCGGGACGGCCTACTGGATCGTCACCGTGATCTGGAAGGTGTTGATCGGCGGGACGCCTGACTCCCAGGAACGGAGATAGCCAAGCGTCAGGGTAGTCTCCCCGGCTTTCAGGGCTTTAAAGATCAGGGTCTGGATCCCAGGGGCCCCGACCAATCCGGTGGATGCAGCTTTGAATTGGGCCGTCCCTTGCTCGCCCAACAGGGAAGGATCCTGTTGCACCATTTTCCAGGTGTAACCGGTGGACGGATTGGCTTCCAAACCGATCGCGAGTATATCGCCGACATGCAGGGTCACATGCCTGCCATTATCGTGCATGGTGAGCTGGACCCGGGTCGAGCTGGAGCCCGTCTCCTGGAACAGCACAGGTGACAGGATGAAGAACAGGGTGGCTTGAAGTCTACCGAACACAGGGAGCCTCCTTTTGCCGGTTTGTGTTTCTCTCCATAACGATAAACCCCTCTGAAAAGTTCGGGGCTGGATCAACGCTTAATCGCCTCATAATCATCGATCATTCCCCTATCCAGCGGCGATATCCTCTTCTGGATCTCTTCGAGGCTGCGCAGGGTCCGTTTCAGGTTCCGCCAGCGCATAATGAGACTGACAAGGTAGGCGGCCAGAACCGCCAGGATGACCACATAGCCACTGATCATGTACTTGATCGAGATGATCGGATCCAACATTTCAACTCTCCCTCAGGATTGGGCTTCCAGTTGCCGCTCTTCAACCGCCTGTGCCAACCGCCCCAGGCGGATGCGGTGCCAGAACAGGGTAATGAAGATGACCGAGAAGGTGACCAGGCAGAAGACCATGGTGACGACCATCGGAGGGGTCATGTTGAACCCTCCCTGGGAGGAGGCGGAAGCCGTTCCGATCACCGCCGGATGGATGGTCCGGAACAGGCGGATGGAGAGGAAGGTCATGGGCACGCTCAGGCTCCCGACCAGCGTGTACACTGCGCCGAAGCGCGCCTTTCGGCCCGGATCCTCGATCCCCTGCCGGAGCAGGAGATAGGCGATATAGATCATCTCCAGGATGGCGGCAGTGGTCAGGCGCGGGTCCCATGTCCACCAGGTATTCCATACCGGGCGGGCCCAGATGGAGCCGGCCAGGATGGTTACCGAGAAGAAGATCAGACTGATCTCCACGGCTGCAAACTCCAGGATGTCCCACTTCTGGTCGTGAGTGACCAGATAGAGGATGCCGGTGATCGCGGCCGCCAGAAAGCCCAGCATGCCGACCCAGCCTGTGGAGATATGAAAGTAGAAGATCTTCTGGACATAGTCCATCGTTTCCTCAAGCGGGGCGTAGATGAAGACCATGCCCAGGGCAGCCAGGAAGAGCACCGCGCAGAGGACATTAAGCACTTTCAAAGCATTCGGTTGGGGTTCCATCTTTTTCTCCATCCTCCTCAACTGATCACGATTGAACAGGTTATTCTTCTACCACGAAATCAAACACCATGAAAGCCACCGCGATAAAAATGATGTCGTAGGCGACCAACAGGTTGATCCAGGGCGTGATCAAGCTCGCCAGGGACCCCTGCAGGAATCCGCTGCTGGCCTTGACAGCTGCCACCAGGTCCGGAATGACGACCGGGAACAGCAGGATGGGCAGCAGGATGTCGCGCGTGCGGGCCTGGACGGACATGCTGGCGAGCAGGGTTCCCACCGCGATGTATCCGATCGAACCGAGCAGGATGGTACCGATCAGGCCGAGGTTGAACAGGTTAGTGTCATACAGGAGGCTGTAAACCGGCAGGACGATGGCCTCCACGATGAGCATAAAGGCCAGATTGCTGAGGGCTTTGCCGAAATAGATGGCACTGCGATCCACCGGCGCCAGCAGGAGACCGTCGAGGCAGTCGTGGTCTTTTTCGATCGCCAGGGAGCGGTTTAGCCCGATCGTCCCGGCAAAGGCAAACGTGACCCACAGCACACCGGATGTGACGGTCCGGCGGGTCTCAACATCCAGTTCGAGGGCGAAATTAAACACCAGAATGACGAGCAGGGCAAAGACCAGCATGGCCGATAGCAATTCGCGGCTGCGCAATTCAGCAGTCAGGTCCTTCCAGGTAATGGCACCGATCGCCTTCAGGAAGGAGATTACTGGCCGGGGTTGATCGAACGGGCGCACTTCAGCCATCTTAACCTGCCAATGCCCGCCGATAAAAATCGAGCAGGTTGCCCCCGCCCAGATCGGATTTGGGTGCGGAGGCCGCAATCACGCCGTGCGAGAGCACATCGAAACGGGCCGCCAGGCCCTCCACCCGGGCCAGATCGTGCGAGGTTATGACCACGGTGCGCCCGCGGCCGGTCACCTCGCGCAGGACCTGGTCGAGCATATCGCAGGCCTCCTGGTCCAGGCCGGTGTGCGGCTCGTCGAAGAACAGGACAGACGGATCATGCAGGATGGCGCGCCCGATGGCCAGGCGTTGCTGCATGCCGCGCGAATAGGTCCGCACCAGATCGCGCCGGCGGCCGGCCAGGCCAACCGTGTTTAATACCGCGTCGATGCGCTGTTCCAGCCCGTCCAGATCGTACATCCGCCCGTAGAAGCGCAGGTTCTCCTCGGCGCTCAGATCCCCGTAGAGCAGCGGTTGGTGCGAGACAAACCCCAGGTTCCTGCGCACCGCGGCAGCCTGAAGAGGAAGACGGTACCCGGCAATGCGAACTTCACCCAGTGTGGGCCGCGCCAGGGAGGCCAGGATGCGCAGGAAGGTGGTCTTCCCCGCCCCGTTCGGTCCGAGCAGGGCGACAAATTCGCCCTCCCGGACCTCGAAATTGAGACCCCTCAGGACGGCCTTTGATCCAAAGCGCTTGACGAGCTGACGGACTTCGATCATCCTAGCCGGTTTCTCAGCTGGTCTTTCAATTCGGACCGACGCTGCTCATAAACATCCTTGGCAATTCCACCTGCCCGGTACTGGTCATCCAGGGCCACGATGGCATCCGCAATTTCGTCAGCACCATTCCCATTGACCTTCGCATCCGCCTCCGGAGCCGGCTCGAATCGCTGCCGGTTTCGGTCCCGCAGGAAAAAGAAGACACCTGCCCCAATCAACATCAGGCCTAAAATCCCCACCGCGATCACCAGGCCGGTTTGCGTGCTCGAAGCGCCGCCGCCCGAGGAGGCGGGTGAGCCAGAAATGGTCATATCCAGAACCGCACCGGCCGCCAGGCTGGAAGCATCATACTGGTGGTAGAGGAGGCCCTGGATATTCTGGATCCCCTGATCCGACAGGCTGTTCCCGCTTACCTGGACGCCTTCGGGCACGAACACCGTGACCGAGTCCGCTGGCAGGACAAACGGCAATGTCAATTTGAATTTCTTTGCGGAAGGCAGGGTATAGGCCACCTCCAGACCGTACATCTGGTCCGCCGGGACCGGAGGCATGGCCAAACCGTTCGCCGTTATAAGGAAGGTCGCTCCACCGGTATAGGTCTGGATTGAGGCATTGCTGGCCCCGCTCGGAAGCTTTGCAAACGGGACGCTTGAACCATCCGAGGGAACCAGGACCGTCTGCTGGCTTGGATTGGCGATGACGTACAATTCAACAGCCTGGATGGACTGAGCTGCGGAAAAGTCCAGAAGGATATGCACTTGCTTGATCTGGAGGAGTTCCAGATTCTGAGTGACCGGGTAGATCGTGAGCTGAGGCAGCTCCAGCGCTGCTTGGCCCTGGGCGGCGGTGACCTCGGTGGACTGATACGGGACACCGTCATAGACCACTATTGAGACGAAAATTCGTCCTGCCGGCATTTCGACTTGCTCGAAGCGAAATGCGCCGTCCTCCGCCAGGGGTGCACTGCGGGTCAGGACCTGCGTCGGTGTTCCGCCATTCGGATCCTGCTCAAGACCGTACAGGCTGACGGTCAACCCGGAAAGCAAGCCCACCCCGGAGGAGGCGACCACTTTGCCGGTGACCACGCCGATCTGGGGTGAAGGCGTTCCCGGGGCCCCAGACCCGGTGGAGGCCGCGGCCGGCGTGGCTGTCTCAGAGTTCGGCGGGAGCGCCGTGGGAAGGCTGGTTGGCGAGGACAGCCCGGGGATTGCCGTCTGGGCCGTAGCGACCGGTAACGATGTCGAGAGCGGCGCGGTTGGTGATAGGTAACCGGGTGGAGGGGTAATGTCCTCGGCGAGTGAACAGGCCGAGAGGACAAGAGAAAGCAACACGGCGAGGACGATCGGCTGAAACCTCATCCCGCACGCTCCAGATGATCCGACCGCTGAGGGGGATGGGGAGCTGAAGCAAAGCCACACCGGGGATCTCCAATGACCCGCTCCGGCAAAAAAAGGAAAAAGATCATTTCAAAGCCTTCCCACACGCAGAACAGAATGCGTCGGATGGCAGGACCGGCTTTCCACAGTGTGGACAGAAACTGGCGGCTTTCCCCTGACGGGCAGTACGACGCCTGGCGATCAGGTTCTCCAGCTGCTCATCGGAGACTTCCGGCTTTACACTTCCGGGAGCTGCCGAGGCTGGCCTGGCAGGGGCAGGCGCTTCGAGGCGTTCACGGTCCGGTCGCCTTTCCGGACGGTCAGGGGCAAGTTCATCCAGCTGGCGCAGCACCTCCGCCGTGCGCCCGACCAGTCTTGACCTCTGCTCGGGATATTCTTCGGCAGGGATCTTCCCGAGGGAATGATCGAAGTCCAGCTCCTGCAGGAGGCTCAAGAGGCGGTCCTTTTCAGCCAGCAGTGCAGAAATGGCCTGCCCGGTCACGGCCGGGTGGTGCTGACGGGCGTTGAACGGCTGCACCACGAACAGCCCGATCAAGATGACCACCGCCAGGAGGAGGAAGATCGCACCCAGGTCCACGGTCACTTTCCTGCCAGGAGCGGATCGATCAAGGCCTGGATATCGGCCGCCGATTGAAAGGGTCCGATCTCAATGGAGCGCAGAACCCCCTGCTGGTCAATGACATACGTCTCGGGGACTCCCAGGTTCCGATTAAAGATCTGGGAGATGAGGGTTCCCAGGTCCGGGCCGGTCGGATAGCTGACCGCATACTTCTGGAGATAGGCGCGCGCCTCAGGTTCGGTATCCACGTAATCCACTCCCAGGAAGACCACCTTTCCCCCCGGCTGGTAGGCGCGCCAGACCGTTTCAAGGTCGGCCGCTTCGCTCTCGCAGGGCTGGCACCAGGAAGCCCAGAAGTTGACCAGGACCACCTTGCCGCGCAAATCCGTGAGATGCACCTGCCCGGACCCCTGATATCCGTACCCATCATAAAAACTAAGGGTAAAATCCCGTACCCTGGATCCGACCTTCAGGATCGGATGCTCTGACCGCAATATTCCGAGCAGCAGTACGACCAGGAGGCCGATCAGGCCGAGCCAGATCAGGAGCTGGATCCAGAGAGGGATCGACCGCCGCGCCGGGTCGGAAGGGGTATCACTGGCAGGGGTCATGTCTCGTTCCTTTTATCGCCGTTTGCTGAGCTCTTCTTCGACCCGGGCAATGTACGGGTCGTCCACGGCGGAGGCGCGCTCTCTATCTGTATCCACAACCGATTCTTTGGGCATCCGCTTCCAGGCCTGATAGGCCCGGAAAAGCAGGTAGAGGCCCAGCAGGAAGGCCACTGGAGGGACGACATAAATCAACCAGTTGAATCCGGTGCGCGGGGGTTCGGCGAGCACGCGCGCCCCATAATGAACCACGAAGTATTGCTTGATATAGTCTGCGGACTTCCCCTCCGCCAGCATCTGGCGGATCAGATCACGCCACTGTTGGCAGGCCTGGGTCGGGCAGACATCCAGAGGGGTGTTCTGGCAGACCGGACAGAACAGCTGGCGGGCGATCGCATTGACCTCATCGTCGGAGGGGGTCGGCTGCTGGGCAGAGGCGCTGCCCATCCAAATGAGGGACAGCCCCAATACCAGCACGGTGATCCAGATCAACCGCGGCGAGCTCATCCCAAACGTACTCCGGCCAAGCTGACCTCCTGGCCAGGAGCCAAAGCCGGTACGGGGTCCGCCTCAGGCCAGGCCGCGACCAGCGTGCCAAAAATGAAGACAAACCCCCCGATCCACAGCCACAGCACCAGCGGGTTGTGATAGACCTTGAAGGGGGTCTGCAGGACCGAGATATTCTCCCAGTTGACCAGGACGATGTAAATGTCACCCGCCAGCGTGCTGCGAATACCCGGGATGGTCATTGGCTGTCCATCCGGATAATAGTCGTAGCGCGGGTAGAGTTGGCCGAGAAATTTCCCACCTTTGAATACGCTCACGACGGCGCGGGTGACGTAGCGCCCATCCACATAGGTGAACTGGGCCAGCGAATCGTAGCGCAGGGTGTAGCCATCCAGCTGGATCGACTGGCCGGTGGCCACGCTTTGCTGGGTCGTAGTCTGAAAGAGCTCGATGCCCAGGATGCCCAGGGCCATCATCATCATGGCCAGGTGAATGATGTAGCCGCCGTAGCGGCGGCGGTTGCGGCCAGCCAGGTGCCACAGGGCGAGCAGGAAGTTCTCCTTCTGAGCGCGGGAGCGGGCA
Source organism: Anaerolineales bacterium (assembly GCA_050013095.1). Classification (GTDB taxonomy): domain Bacteria; phylum Chloroflexota; class Anaerolineae; order Anaerolineales; family Villigracilaceae; genus UBA877. The sequence goes on from JBEKFY010000023.1 coordinate 34,136, forward strand.
GCCGCTCCGCGCCAGAATTCGTACAGGGTTACAAAGACGACGAAGGCAACCAGGGTAAACCCGACCAGGGCGGGGCCGCTGCGCATGCCCATTCCCACCAGGAGCAGGGTTACGATCACGGGCGGGATCGCAGGCTTCCAGACTGCCCGGCCAATCGTTTTTAATGAAGCGCGGGTCCACGCCGAGAGCGGAGCAATGGCCATCAAGAACAGCAGAACGCCGAAGAGCGGGCCGACCGCCTGTTTATAGAACGGCGGACCGACAGTAATCTGCTGACCCGTAATCACTTCGGAAACCAAGGGGAATACGATGCCCCAGAAGCAGACCACGAAGATGCCGCCGAAGAGCAGCGCAGCCAGCAGGAAAAGGGCCTCGCGTGAGAACAGGGAGGTGGAGCTCAACGCCACCTCGGATTTCAGATCGCCCCAACGGTGGATCAGCAGACCGATCGAGGCGAACAGGATGATGCCAATGAAGACAAAGAACATCGGCCCGAGGTCGCTCTCGGCAAAGGCATGCACGGAGGAGAGCACACCGGAGCGGGTCAGGAATGTGCCGAAGATGACCATCACATAGGTCAAGATGACCAGGATCATGTTCAACTGCTTGAACATGCCGCGCTTCTCCTGGATCATGACCGTATGCAGGAAAGGCGTACCGACCAGCCAGGGCAGCAAGGCGGCGATTTCGACCGGGTCCCAGCCCCAATAACCGCCCCAGCCGAGCACGTCGTAGGCCCAGCGCATGCCGAGCAGCAGACCGCAGGAGAGAAGCAGCCAGGCCCACAATGTCCAGCGCCGGGTGAGGCGGATCCAGCGGTCATCGGTTCGGCCGGTAACCAGGGCCGCCATGGCAAAGGCATATGGGATGACAAAGGAGACAAAACCGGCGTACAGCATCGGCGGGTGGATGATCATACCGGGATGCCGGAGCAGCGGGTTCAGGCCCTGACCATCCGCCGGATTGAGCGGGAGCGAGCCAGCCGGTTGGAACATCGCCGCCACGTCACCCGAGGCGGTCTGCCACCAGCGGGTAAAGGGGTTTTCAAAGAAAATGCTGAGCGACAGGAAGAACGCCAGCGTGACAGCCGTGACCAGCGCGACCCAAGGCAGGAACTCACGGTCCCGATCCCATTTTCGCAGCATGACGGCCGAGGCGAAGGCGGACATCAACCATGACCAGAAAAGCAGCGAACCCTGCTGTCCACCCCACAATGCCGTGATCTTCAGATAAAGTGGCATGGAAAGGCTCGTCACCCCATAAACATAGCTCAGCTCAAAATGGCCGGTGACCAGCAGGTAAATCAACGCCAGGGCTGCCAGTGTGATCAGGGGAAAGGTTAAGAACATACCCCGCCGGGCACTTTCCACCCAGCGGTCGTTCTTGATCATATATCCATAAACAGCCGCACCAGCGCTAAAGAGGGCCAGCAGGAATGTCAATACCAGGATGCCAAATCCGAAATCGGCGACCATGTGTGCTCCTCATCAACCCTGAGCGGAGCGGGCGGATCCGCCCGCCCCTGTCCGTGATGGCATCCTTATTCACCCCCCACGACCTGGCTGGGTATAGCTTGCTGGTACTTAGTCGGGCACTTGAGCAGGAGTTCGTCGGCGTAAAAGATCCCGTCCTGACCCAGGTGTCCGGTCATGATTGCCTGGGCTTCATTATTTAGGAGATCCGGTCTGGGGCCGTGGTAGACCACCGTCAGGTGCGTCCGGGTCGGATCGATGACCGCCTGGTGCAGGACAACCGCCAGTCCACCCTGCGCCTCGACCGTGGCATTATCCCCGGGGACCTGGGCGACAACAAAGGTGAGGTTCAAGGTCTGGGGGTTGTACTGGATCGAACTGCCGATCACCGCGCCGGAGACGCGCAGGTTCTGTCCGACCAAAGTGCTGCCCTTGGCCTTCAGTTCGTCGACGGTCATGAAGTATTCGGCGCTGGCGCTGGTCGATGAGATGATCAAATACACAACGGCTGCCAGGATCAAAATGCCCCCGATGATAAACTTACCCCGACCCAATTTACCAGTAATGGATGACGCTTTCATGACGGACCTCCAGAACGAAAAGGAAAATAAACAATCGTTACGCACACAGGTACAAACCTGGTGAGAAGGCGCCGCTTTCCCTCGGATGGACTCCCGCTTGAGACTGCAGGTGCACCTCAACCCAGTTGGGATCAGCAATCGAACAGGGAGAAGTATACCGCAGTTAGATTAAAAAGTCCTGTCCGGTCAGCCCACCCGACCGCGCGGAGCGGTGTTTGCGCTCCATGGGGCTTTCAGATCATTCGGGGCGATTCGGGGGAAGTGATTTCTAGGAGGCGGTGAGGGCTTTCACCAGCGCCCAGACGAGGTGATTGGTGGGCACCGGGACCCCGGCCTCCTCCCCCAGCTGGACCACGGCTCCATTGATGGCATCGACCTCGGTCGGTGCCCCGCGCAGAACGTCCCTTAACATGGAAGAGCGGTTGACCGCCGTCCGCCGGGCCACCTGCTCAACGGCCTCCTCCGGAGAGGTGAACGGCAGCCGGATCTCACGGGACCGCGCCACCTCGGCCGTCTCACGCGCCAGCTCCCTCATCAGGCGGCGTGCTTGCGGGCGCTCCAGAAGTTCCCCATTGGGCACACGCAGGAGGGCGGTCAGCGGGTTGAGAGCTGCGCTGACGACCAATTTTCCCCATACGAAGGATTGGGCGTCTTCCGTGGCCTCCACCTGGAAACCTGCTGACTCCAGCATTGCCTGCAGCCGCCCCAGGCGCGCTCGTTTTTCCAGGATGATCTTGCCATCGCCGCCCAGCTGGACCAGGCCGGGTTCGATCAGGTTCGCTCCCAGTGTGGTCACGCCCAGGCCGACCCGCTCGGCACCCAGAGTGCGGCTCAGGGTTTCCCGGTTGCCCAGGCCATTCTGGAGGGTCAGGGCCAGGCCGTCTTCGGCCAGGCAATCCGCCAACTGGCCGGAGATCCGCTCCGTCTGCCAGGCCTTCACGAGCACCAGGGCATCCTTCGACCCGCGGCAATCCTGCGGATTCTCCGCCACCCGGACCGGGAAGGCGTGCTCCACCCCGGCGAGGCGTGCCCCGTAACGCTGCAGTGCCGACAGCCCTTCCCGCCAGGTGCCGAGCACGGTCACGTCCACCCCAGCCGCGGCCAATCGATGCGCAAACAGGGTTGCTAAAGCTCCGGTTCCGACGATGAGCAGCGAATCAGGAGGCATGCTTCTTCAGGAACCTCTGGCGGCCCGTTTGGTTCGTTTGGGGGACGTGGACGCCTGGCGACCCAGTTCTTGCTGCAGGGTTTGCCATTCGGCGCCGGGCATCTCCACCGAATGCTCCTCCGCCGGGAAGCGCCGCGCGATTACATCCTCCCTGAACTCGTTAAAGGCCTGCCCCATCACCGCGTGCAGGTCAGCATATCGTTTGACGAAGCGGGGGGTGAAACGATCGAACAGCCCCAGCAGGTCATGGGTGACGAGCACCTGGCCGTCACAATCCACACCCGCGCCGATGCCGATCGTCGGGATGGACAGCCTCTGGCTGACCAGGGCCGCCAGCCGGGCCGGGATCGATTCAAGCACGACGCTGAAACAGCCGGCGTCTTCGAGGGCGAGCGCATCCTCGAGCAGGTGTTTGGCCGCGGCGGCGGTGCGCCCCTGCGGTCGGAAGCCGCCCAGCTGTCCGATAGACTGAGGGGTCAGCCCAAGATGGCCCATCACCGGGATGCCCGCCTGAAGGATGGCGCGCACGGCTGCCAGGCGTTCGCGCCCACCCTCCAGTTTGACCGCCTCCATCCCCCCTTCCTGGAGAAACCGTCCGGCGTTGCGTACGGCCTCTTCCACTGAGACTTGATAGGACATGAACGGCATATCCCCGATCAACAGGGCGGTCCTGCTCCCGCGGGCGACGGCGCGGCAGTGGTGCAGCATTTCATCCATCGTAACGGGCAGGGTGTTCGGATAGCCCAGGACGACCATCCCAAGTGAATCGCCGACCAGGATGGCATCGATCCCCACCTGGTCAAGCGCCAGGGCGGTGGGGTAGTCGTAGGCGGTCAACATGGTGATCGCTTCCCTGCGCTCCTTCTTCTGACGGAGAAGAAGCGTGGTCATCTTCTTGCGCTCTACGGATTTTGTTTCAACTGGGGATGGGGTGGACAAGGTACCCTCCATGAAAGGTAGGGGCCGGTCCGGTGCAGATCACCGGACAACCCGGTAAAAGAGAGATGTTCAAATGCCGTCGCGTTCAGGGCTGTGCCAAAGGATGCGCGCGGACAAGGCAATTATGTCACAAAATCAGACTTGCGGCAATCTTCCATCGCGTTCCATTTTGTTCTATAATGGTCACGAATCACGAACAACGATCTCGACCTCAGGAGGCAAGCATGCGTCGTGCATTGGGTTTCTTAATCGGTGTCACTCTGGGTGGAATGACCGGCGCAATCCTGGCCCTGTTGTTCACACCCCTTTCTGGAGCAGATCTGCGCACCCAGCTTAACGATCGCACTGCCGGCCTAGCTGCAGAAGTGCGTCAGGCAGCCAACACCAAGAGAATCGAACTCACGGAACGGCTTGAGACCCTGCGCACGCCGCGGGCTTAATGCTCCCCCGCCGCGCAGCTCTGCGGCGCGTTTTTAGGTCATTTTCTCATACAACGCGTCCGCCTGTGCCATGCAGCGCCCGTACTCGGCGCGGTCGGCGATCAGGCGGGCGTTTTCTTGAGCGGCGCGCTGTTGCAATCCTGAATCGGACAGGGCGGTAATCATCGCCTCCGCCAGCGCCTCAGGCCGCCTGGCATCCACCAGCAGGCCATTGCCGCCCGGCACGATCCATTCCCGCAGCGATTCGACGTCCCCCACGACCGGAAAACAGCCGCAGGCCATGGCCTCCAGCAACGAGTTGGGCGTTCCATCGTGCAGGCTGGGAGAGACATAGACCCGGGCGCGATGGAACAACCCCCAGAGCTGGGACTGGGCGAGGCGCGGCCAGAGCCAGGTCCGCTCGGCGATGCCCAGCCTGGCCACCCATCGTTCCGAGTCGGCTTCCCCCGCCATCCCCGGGCAGATAAAAAGGGCCTGCGGAATCCTTTCCAGCACGCGCGGGATGGCCTGAAAGAAACTGTCATTGCGCAAGCTGCCCGGGCGCGAGCCGCGCGGGTTCACCACCGGGACCGCCTCTTCAGGAATGGCTTCCGGCAGTGACTGAGGCCCGGCCAGACTTGCACGGATCTCATCCAAGTGGATACCTCCGCCGCCCGGCACGAGCAGCGTCGGTCCGGTAAAGCCCCAGGCCTGCCCGAGGCGGAGGTCGCGCTCGGCATCCGCGAGCAGCCCCTGCGCCCGGCCGAGCGTACGCCTTGTCCAGGCTTTCATGAACGGGGAACCCTGCGCGTGCAGGGTCAAGTCATTGCCCCAGACGGAGACAAGCACAGGCACACTGCCAGGGGTTGCCTCTGCCAGCATCCCTTCGAAGGGGATGCGCAGGGCATGAACGAGGTCAGGGGCGATCGCCTCCACCAGGGAGGTGAAGCGCGGCTGGTAGTAGGGCAGGCTGAGGGGTCCGAGCCAGTAGCGGAGCAGGCGGAGCAGGCCGCGCAGGCGCGGCCTCAGCCTGAAGGCAGAGGCTGTCTTCGCCGGGTCGGCCACCCCTCCCGCACCCATCCCGCCAAAGGCCACGGGCAGGACGTGGAACGAGGAGAGCCCTTGCAGAGGCTCGCAAGGGAAGGTCGTGACCAGATGGACCTCGTCCCCCCTCTCGATCCAGTGGCGCAGCCAGTTGCCTGTGATGGGTGAACGCCCATCTGCTACGAAAAGGATGCGCATCGCTGCGACTATACCACAAAGTTGCAATCGAAATGCATTGCACGAAACCTGTCCGTTTGATTATCCTAAGTGCACCGTAAAACCCCGGCCTTCCGGCCCGGGGATATAAGGTGCACAAAACTGAACAAATGTGCTATAATCATCATAGTACCTTAACAAGGATCCGGTTCGGTGGAAAAACCTGTCCACCGGTAAAACTTGAACAGTCGATATTCCGTAGGGTGGGAACCACCCGAACATACACGCCTATGGAGAGCATACAAAACCTGATTTCAGGCAACGCTCGTTGAAGTAGGAAGCCCCCCGCTTGAGCGGTGGGGTAGTTCACAGTGGGAGCACTTGGAGATGGTATGACCTGCAGCCGCATTCTGGTGGTCGAAGACAATCCGGATAATTATGAGCTGGTGCGTTTCCTGCTCGAAAACAACGGCCACCAAGTTCTGGCGGCCCGCACCGGCCGCCAGGGGCTCGAGATGGCCGCCCAGGAACTGCCCGATCTGATCCTGATGGACCTCACCCTGCCGGTGATGGACGGCTGGACCGCCGCCCGCCAGTTGAAGGCCGATCCCAAGACCGCTCACATCCCGCTCCTGGCACTCACTGCCCATACCCTGCCGGGCGACCGCCAGCGCGCCCTGGAATCGGGTTTCAACGGATACATCTCGAAGCCCATCAACATTGCCAGGTTCTCCGAATCGATCGCTTACGCCCTCCAGGGAAAAAAGTAATCAATCGAAAGCTTCCTCGGGCGGAACAGGGCAAGATCCCCCCGCCGGTAGAACGGTTCTCTCCCCAATGGTACTTAAATCCAGCAGATGCATCCGCCCGCAGAGGTTAATGGCCAGCCCTTTGCCCTTGAATGAGGCACGTCCACCGAGACCAAGGCCGCGAACACCCGGATGGCGTCCTGCGGTTTTTCTGGTATAGTTGTAGGGCTGTAAATACCACGAAACAAGCGAGGAAATCATGAAGCAAATTTGTGTCGTCGGCGTCGGGTATGTCGGTTTGGTCACCGCAGCCTGTTTCGCCGACCTGGGAAACCGCGTCACCGCGCTGGATGTCAACGAGAAGCGCATTGAGGGGCTGAAGAAGGGTGTCATGCCCATCTACGAACCAGGCCTGGAAGAACTCGTCCACAGGAATGTGAAAGCCAAACGCCTGACCTTTACCACCTCCTATGCGGACGCACTGAAAAAGAGCGAGTTTGCCTTCATCGCGGTCGCCACACCCTCCGCGGACAACGGTGAGGCGGATTTGAAATATGTCGCTGCCGCAGCCAGGACCATCGCAGAGACCATGGAAGGCCCTCTGGTGATCATCAATAAATCCACCGTTCCGGTCGGAACCGGGGACTGGGTCGCTGACATCATCAAGAAATATCAGCCGAAACCAATCCACTTTTCGGTGGTCTCCTGCCCAGAGTTCCTGCGCGAGGGTTCCGCCATTGCGGATTTCATGCAGCCCCACCGCACGGTGCTGGGATCGTTCGATCGCGAGGCTGCCGAGAAGGTCGCCCAGCTGCACCTGCCGCTGCGCGCCCCGATCCTCATCACCGATCTGCGGACGGCAGAGATGATCAAGTATGCTTCGAATGCCTTCCTGGCGACCAAGATCTCCTTCATCAACGAGATCGCCGAGATCTGTGAAGCGCTCGGTGCGGACGTGAAGGAGGTTGCAGTGGGCATGGGGTACGACCGGCGCATCGGACCGGCCATGTTGGATGCGGGGCTGGGCTGGGGCGGTTCCTGCTTTCCCAAGGATGTCAAGGCGCTGGTGTATATGGCCGAGGCAGAGAAGGTGCGGCCGCGCCTGATGAATGCGGCGACGGAGGTCAACCTGGACCAGCGCCGGATCGCCGTAAAGCATGTCGAAAAAATGCTCGGCGGCCTGCAAGGCAAAGTCATCGGGCTGCTGGGCCTGGCTTTCAAACCGAATACCGACGATATGCGCGAGGCCGCCTCGATCGAGATCGCCCAGCAGCTGGCCTCCAAGGGCGCATCGGTTCGAGCCTACGATCCGGTCGCCATGGAGAACGCCCGAGGGCTGCTTCCAGGAGTTGAACTGACCAGCGATCCATATGCCCTGGCCAAAGGGTGCGACGCGCTAATCGTCATCACCGAGTGGAACGAGTTCAAGAATCTGGACCTGGAGCGGCTCCGAAACGCCATGAAGACCCCGGTGCTCCTGGACGGCCGCAACGTCTACGACCCGGCGGAAATGCGCAGCCTCGGATTCACCTACCGCGGCATCGGCCGCGGCTATGTGTGAAACAAGATGGCGGAAGAGAAACGCCCTCCGATCTGCGATTACGAAGGTTCGACCTATCAGACTTCCTTCTGGGAGCGCGGCGGCCGCGAGTATGAGGATCGCTGTGAGGCCATTGCCTTAAAACGCCTGCTGCCGAAGGGCGGCCGGTTATTGTTGGAACTGGGCGCCGGTGCCGGCCGCAACACGGCCCGCTACGCGGGTTTCGAGCGTGTGGTCTTGCTGGATTATTCGCGCACCCAGTTAAAACAGGCCCAGGAACGCTTGGGCTCGAACGAACGTTATCTCTACGTGGCGGCTGACATCTACCGCCTGCCCTTCGTGTCCGGCTTGTTCGACGCCGCGACGATCATCCGCACCCTGCACCATATGGCGGATGCCCCGGCAGCCCTGCACCAGGTGCGGAGTGTCCTGCAAACCGACGCCGTATTCATCCTGGAATTCGCCAACAAGCAAAACCTGAAGGCCATCCTGCGTTATGCCCTGCGCCGCCAGGCCTGGAGTCCCTTTACGCGCGAGCCGGTCGAATTCGTGCCCTTGAACTTCGATTTTCACCCCCGGGCGGTGCGCGGCTGGTTGAAAGAAGCCGGTTTCAGTGTCGAGCGGACCCTGACCGTTTCGCACTTCCGCCTGGATGCGCTCAAGCGGTTGGTCCCCACCGGTCTGCTGATCGGCCTGGATGCAATGCTCCAGCCAACCGGGGCCTTCGTGCAAGTATCACCGAGCGTGTTCATGCGCGCCCGGGCCACCGGGGAGACCGCCGCGTCCCGGCCGGGGGAATTCTTCAAATGTCCCGTCTGCGGCGAGGCCGTGCTGGAGCGCGGCGCGGACCATCTCCGCTGTTCTCATTGCCAACGCAGGTGGGCTTTTCTGGATGGAATTTACGATTTTAAGGAATCAATCTAAATTCTGCCACGAGGTACATTCCTCGCCCGATGGAGCCTCGATAGATCACGACATTCATCCAGACCCGCGCAGTCCAGGCTCAAATTCCGTACCTTCTTCCCCGGACGCTTTTTGCTGGCAATTGGAAAAGCAGGTTTTCCGCCTATTTCCACTCCCGCCATTCCCCCGGTTTTAACCGTCCCAATTTCCACGTCCCGACCGAAACGCGTACCAATCGCAGGGTCGGCAACCCGACCGCGGCGGTCATGCGCCGCACTTGGCGTTTGCGCCCTTCGACGATGATCAGCTCCAGCCAGCTGGTCGGGATTTCCTTGCGAAAGCGGATCGGCGGGTTGCGCGGCCAGAGCTCGGGCTCGTCCATGCGCCGCACCTGCGCCGGCAGGGTCAATCCGTCTTTTAACGTCACGCCCTCGGCCAGCTTCGCCAGGGCTTCGCCTCCGGGAATGCCTTCAACCTGGACCCAGTAGGTCTTGGGCAGTTTGTTGTGGGGATCCGTGACCGAATACTGGAGCGGGCCAGAATCGGTCAGGATCACCAGACCTTCCGAGTCGTAATCCAGCCGCCCGGCGGCGTAGACCTTCTCGATGGGAATATAATCCGCCAGGGTCGGCCGGCCTTCGGGATCGGTGAACTGGCTTAGGACCAGGTAGGGTTTGTTGAACAGGATCAGGCGGGCCATGGAAGTGCACGCTCCTCGCAGCTCGAACAGGGCATTCAAATTGGGTTAAAACGGGACCACGCGCCCGGCCTGCGGGTCGCTGTTGCCCTCCCGCTAACCGAAGGCTATCCCTACCGCTTTGATTTCGATCGTTACGGTGGATTCGGGTGCGCCAAGGTTAGTCATCCGACCTCTCCATCACCCAGAAATGCGACAGCCCGAAGACACTCAGGGGGGTTTTTTCCAAATACTGCAGTATGGTTCGCAGGGCCCTTCCAGGTGCCCCGAAGCGGACGATCAGGTTGTCGTAGGCGCCAAAAAGGATGGTGCGCGATACCGTACGCAGAGGCAGACCTGCGAACAGCCTCTCCAGATCACGGCGGCTGTAGATGCGCACGTGGGGCGCCAGCTGATCCCGCCAGCGGCGCGGCAGGTAATTGACCAGCGGGGTGTTGCCGAAGTGGTATTTACCGCGCCAGTAGATCCCATGGGTTTCGAACGGATACCCACGGTTGGGGACGAAGAGCACCAGCCGCCCGCCCGGTTTCAGGGTGCGCACCATCTCCTCAACAGCCCGGCGATCATCCTGGACGTGTTCGAGCACTTCGTGACTGAGCATCAGGTCAAAGCAACCATCCGGGTAAGGCAGTCCTTCGCCGGCGGCGCACACCAGCAGGTCGGACCAGCGTTGTGCCTGCTGAGCGCGGTTGAAGTCAAATTCCAGTCCGAAAACCCTGCCGCCAAAGGCCTGCAGGTGCTGCAAATACATGCCCACCCCGCAGCCGTTCTCCAGGATCGTCCCCCGGATGCGGTCCCCGGCAAAGGACTGGATCATTTGCATGCGGCGTTCCTGCCCAGCCCGCCAGACATAGGATGGCTCGCCCCGCAGGGCGGCTTTCTCGAGGTCGCGCCCCATCATGCCGCAATTATAACCTTGCAGGCTGGCTGGTTCTGTGCTAGAATCTTATCCGCATCAAGGTTCAATATCGCAAGCACCGAAAAGTGGGCAACCCCCACTTTTCTGCATGTTATAGGAAACAGACTTTCTGGGGAGCAGGTTGCGCATGAAGAACGAATTTGCCCTAGCATTCAACGAAGTTCTGGAAGAGAAGCAGTTGCCCAAGGAGATCATCCTCTCGGCAATCGAGTCGGCCATGGTCTCCGCCTATCGGCGCGCCGTCAACGCCTCCAACGCCCAGCACGTCGAATCCAAAATAGACCCCGAGACCGGCAAAGTGACCATCTATGCCGAGAAAGAAGTGGTCGAGGATGTTCAGGACGAGCGTACCGAGGTTCTCCTGGAAAACGCCCACGCAGTGAACCCGGAGGCCGTTTTAGGCGACATGGTGGTGGTTGAATCCACCCCCAAGGACTTCGGCCGTGTCGCCGCGCAGACCGCCCGCCAGGTTATCCAGCAGCGCATCCGTGAAGCGGAACGCCAGATGCAGTCCGACTATTACGAAAAACAGGTCGGCGAGATCGTCAGCGGCGTCGTGCAGGCCGTCAGCACGACCCAGGGGGTGACCATTGGCCTGGATATGAAAGCCGAGGGCATCATGCCCCCGAACCAGAAGATTCCCGGCGAGAAGTTCAAAGTGCACGAGCGCGTGCGCTCCATCATCCTGGAAGTAAAGGACAGTCCGCGCGGACCGCAGATCGTGCTCTCACGCGCCCACCGCAACTTCCTGCGCCGCCTGCTGGAGAACGAAGTTCCCGAGATCTATCACGGCATCGTGGAGATCCGGGCCATCGCCCGGGAACCCGGGCAGCGCGCCAAGGTGGCCGTATCGGCGACCCAGCCGAATGTGGACCCGGTCGGGGCCTGCGTCGGGATCAAAGGGGTGCGCATCCAGGCCATCGTCAAGGAACTGCATGATGAGAAGATCGACATCATCGAATGGAATCCAGACTCGGTGATGTACATCTCCAAAGCCATCAGCCCGGCGAAGGTGACCGGTGTGTACCTGAACGATTCCGATCACACCGCCACGGTCGTCGTCCAGGAGGACCAATTAAGCCTGGCAATCGGCCGCGATGGGCAGAACGCCCGCCTGGCTGCCAAGCTCACCAGCTGGCGGATCGATATCAAATCCCTGTCCGAAGCCGCCTCCGACTCGATCGCCAAGCTGCAGAGCGACCCCACGCTTGCCAACCTGGCCGAGGTCGAAAAGGAGCACATCCCGGCCATCGAAGCCATTCTGACCAAGAAGGACGAAGGCCGCCCCCTGACACCGGAAGAGTATCTGACCCTGATCCAGTTTGTGGATCGCGTCGAGCGACGTTCGGTGGAGCAGAAGCGGGCCGAGGCAGCTGCCAAGGAAGAACGCCTCGCCGCTGCCCGCGCCGAGATCCCACCCGCAGCCTTCAATCTTTCGATCGAGGCCCTGGGCCTCACTGACCACATCTTCACCATCCTGACCGAAGCCGAGCATCACACGGTCGGCGACCTGATGATGGCCATGAAACTGGATCCGGACAGCGTCCTGGGCCTTTCCGGCATCGGCCCCAAGGCCATGCAGGCCATCCAGACCGCTCTGGAGAACGTTACCTATCCTGATGAGCCGGAGGTGGTGGTCGAACCCACCCCGGCCGCACCGGTCGAGGCAGAAGTCATCCCCGGCGAGGTGGCCGCCGCTCCAGCACCGGAAGCCGTCCATGAAGGCCCGCCGGTTGAAGGCGAAGAGGTAAAGGTCGTGGCCGGCGAAGCCGAGGGTGCTGCGGCGGAAAAACCGCTTGAAGAGATCTTCGCCCTCAAGCCGGAGATGCTCCAGCCGGTGGCGGCGGCCCCCGAAGAAGAGGAAGACGAGTCGGATAAGAAGAAGGACAAGAAAAAGAAAAAGAAGGCGGTCGAGATCGTGTTCGACGAAGACCTTGACAAGACCATCGCCAAGAAGAAACACAAGCGCGGCGGTGAGGACGTCCTGGACGAGTGGGAATGACCGTGAGGGAGCACCCAGCCCCCCACACCACCGAGAGGGACGGTTAGCCTGCCGGTCAAAGCAGGCCGAAAGAAACCAAGGTGTCTGGCAAACCCGCGAAACCATTGAAGCATGTTCCTCAGCGCACCTGTGTGGGCTGCCGAACCGTGCTCCCCAAGCGAGCGCTGATCCGCCTGGTGCGCCGGCCGGAAGGGGTGCAAATTGACCCCACCGGCAAACTGGCAGGGCGAGGCGCTTACCTGCATGCCTCCCGCTCCTGTTGGAAGAAAGGCCTGAAAGGATCGCTCGCCAGCGCCATGAAAATCGACCTGACCCCGGATGACATTCAACGCCTGCAGCGCTTCATGCTGACCTTGGATGAAGGGTCCTCCGGAGGGAACGAAAACGGATAAGTTCCCGATGAGCTAACGATCCACCCAGCGCTCACGCGGCAGGCCTCAAGTCCAGACCAGTACCGCTCTGTTCGCAGAGCGGACCATGTTGAATAGGTATATGACGAAGGAGGTGCCGGATGAGCGATAACGGGCACAAAATAATAGAAATACCCTCCTCGATCACCGTGCGCGACCTGGCGCAGCTGACCGAATCCAGTCCGATCCAGATCATTAAAAACCTGATGAAGAACGGGGTGATGGCCAATATCAACCAGATGGTCGATTATGATACGGCCGCGATCATTGCGGCCGAGATGGGTTTCGACACCAGCCTAGAAAGTGAACAGGTCCTGGAGAAAAAAGAGGTCGGCGAAGTTCCCCTGTGGCGCCAGGCTATTGCAGACGAAGATGAGAAGACGCTGACGCCGCGACCGCCGGTGGTGACGATCCTCGGCCACGTGGACCACGGGAAGACCTCCTTACTGGACGCCATCCGGCATGCCGATGTCGCAGGGGGAGAAGCTGGCGGCATCACGCAGCACATCGGCGCCTACCAGGTCGAACACAATGGACGGACGATCACCTTCCTGGACACTCCCGGGCATGCAGCCTTCACGGCCATGCGCGCTCGCGGAGCCCAGGGGGCGGATATCGTCGTCCTGGTCGTGGCGGCGGACGACGGCGTCATGCCTCAGACCAAGGAGGCCATCGCCCACGCCAAGGCTGCCCGAGTGCCGATCATCGTGGCCCTGAACAAGATCGATAAAGCCAATGCCAACCCGGAGAATGTCAAGAAGCAGCTGGGCGACAATGACCTTGTCCCGGACGAGTGGGGCGGAAATACTATTGTTGTCCCCGTATCCGCCAAGCAGAAGCAGGGCATCGAAGATCTCCTGGAGGCCATTCTCCTGGTCGCCGACAACACGGATATCCGCGCCAATTCAAAAGGCAAGGTCATCGGCACGGTCATCGAAGCCGAGCTCGACAAATCCAAAGGTCCGGTTGCCACACTGCTGGTCCAGAACGGCACCCTGGAGTCCGGAGATATCGTCGTGGCCGGCAACGCCTACGGTCGCTTGCGCGCCCTTTTCGACTTCCGGGGGCGCAAGGCCCAAAAAGCCGGGCCTTCCGTCCCGGTCTCGGTCATGGGGTTGAACGAACTTCCTCTGGCCGGTGACCCCTTCCAGGTGGTCGGTTCTGAAAAAGAAGCGCGGCAGATCATCCTCGAACGCCAGGAGGCCGCGAAGAAACAGACCGCGGTGAGCAAGAAGATGACCCTGGAAGAACTGTTCGCCAAGGTCAAATCCGGCGAGGCCAAAGAGCTCAACCTCATCTTGAAGGCAGACGTACAGGGTTCCCTCGAACCGATCGTCAACGAGATCAAGAACCTGAGCACAGAAGAGATCACTGTCAACATCCTGTATGCCGAGACCGGTAATATCAGTGAGAACGACGTGATGCTGGCCTCTGCTTCGCAGGCGATCATTGTCGGCTTCAGCGTCCAAGCGGACGTGTCCGCTCGCCGCCTGGCCGACGCCGAAGGTGTTTCCATCCGCCTCTACGACATTATCTACCGCTTGACCGAGGACGTGGAAAAAGCGCTCAAAGGGATGCTCACCCCTGAATTCACCGAGAAGGTCATTGGAAAAGCAACGGTACTGGCCGTTTTCAACCTTTCCAAAGGTGGCAAGATCGCCGGCTGCAGGGTAACGGAAGGTGAAATCCGCCGCAACGGGAAGATCCGCATTTTCCGGGGCAAGGATATCATCTTCGAGGGTGAGATCAGTTCCCTCAAGCATGAGAAAGAGGACGTGCGCGAGATGCGTCAGGGGTTCGAATGCGGCATTGGGTTGAGAAATTTCAACGACATTCAGGTCGCTGATTTTATTGAATGCTACGTGAAAGAAAAGACCGTGGTTGAATAGATCGAACAGGAGCGCAGGGGGCCCTTGCCGGTAGGGGTAATGGCACTCCGCCAGGATATACTTTATGCCATCCAAAGTTCGCCTCCAACGTATCGCGGATCGCATCCGCCAAGATCTCTCGGAGATACTCATCCGGGAGATCAGCGACCCGCGCCTGCATCAGATCTTCATCACGGATGCCAAGGTGGATCGGGAACTTGCCTATGCCGATATTTATGTATCGGCGGTAGAGGGCAGCTCCCGCAGCGCGGAAATCCTCGAAGGCCTGGAACACGCCAGCGGCTTCCTGCGGCGCAGCCTGGCTGCACAGATCGAACTGCGCAGCTTTCCGCGCCTGCGCTTCCACTGGGACCCTACCCCCGAAAATGCAGATCACATTGAACGGATGCTGGCTGACTTGCGAAAGTATGAGCGACCGACATCTTCCCATTCATGAATGGCCACACGGCGCGCGGCCAGTACGGATCACCTTTCATCTCTTCCAGGATAGAGAGGCCGCCGGGCCACTCCTGAACCTTAACGGTATGTCGCAAAACGCCCGGAAAGAAGTGCACAGGGCACCTTGGGACACATTTCGCATGAGGGTAGCGACCATCCAGGCGCCTGCAGAGGCGGATGAACCGCCGGCTGAAGTTCAGGAAAAAGCACCCGCGGTCAAGCCCAAGTATCATCACCCATTACCCGGTATCTGGACTCGCAGGGGGCGAGCAATATCGATGGAGGATATCTAAAAATGGAAAGTCAAGATATTAAAAATGCGATCTCCGGCATTCTGGTCGTGGATAAGCCTGTCGGGATGACCTCACACGACGTCGTCGATGTCATCCGCCACGGAACAGGTATACGCCGCGCGGGACACACCGGCACGCTCGACCCGCGGGCCTCCGGTGTGCTGGTCATCCTGATCGGGCCGGCCGTACGGCTGAGCGAGTTCGTTTCAGCTTCCGACAAACGTTATCAGGCCATCCTGCGCCTGGGGAGTACGACCGACACGTACGACGCCGACGGGCGCGTTACGCACCAGGCCACCGCGCCGGTGGAGGTGACCGAGGCTCAATTCGAAGAGGTGCTGCAGCGTTTTATCGGTGAAATCGAGCAGACCCCTCCTCCTTATTCGGCGGTCAAGGTCCACGGCCGCAAGGCGTATGAGATGGCCCGCGAGGGCGAAGAGGTGGACCTGGCGCCGCGCAAGATCCAGGTGCATCATCTCGAGGTGCTCGAATGGGCACCCCCTGAAGTCGTCATCGATGTGCATTGTTCATCCGGCACTTACGTCCGCTCCCTGGCGAACGATGTGGGCAATGCGCTGGGCTGCGGCGCTTACCTGGTCGGGCTGCGCCGGACCAAATCCGGGCGTTTCAGCCTGCGTGACGCTGTTCCTCTGCGCAAACTGGAGGAGGCCTTCACCGCCGGGAATTGGTACCAGTTCCTGATCCCCGCAGCTGAAGCCCTGGCGGATTGGCCCGCCGTGGAGCTGAATCCGGACCAGGTTGAGGATGTCAAGCACGGCCACCGCGTCAAGGCCGCGCCGGACACCAAGCCTGGACTGGTGCGCGGGGTCAGCATGGCCGGGGAGCTGATCGCCATCATGGGCCTGGACGAAGCCACCCTGGAATGGCAGCCGAAGAAGGTTTTCTTTTCCTAGTCCCTCGCCGTGCAGGCACCTTGCCTGCCCTTTCATCCCTCCAGCATGCCTCACTACCGCTCCCTCGATAAACTCAGCCTGGAAGGCGCTTGGCTGACAGTAGGCGTCTTCGACGGTGTCCATCGCGGCCATCAGGAACTGCTCCGGCAGCTGGTGGAGGGGGCGCATGCGGCACACAGCCCTGCGGTCGTCTTGACCTTCGACCCTCATCCGGCGGTCCTGCTGGGCGGGAAGGCGGAGTTCAAAAGCCTGACCACTCCAGAGGAGCGCTTCGAACTGCTCGAAACCCTGGGGGTGGATACCGTCATCACCCAGACCTTCGACCGGGCCCTGGCCGACCAGACCGCTGAAGAGTTCATGCAGCGCGCCGTGCGCGCCCTGGGCCTGCAGCGCCTGGTGGTCGGTTACGACACAGCCCTGGGCCGCGGCCGGCAGGGAGACGCCAAGCGCCTCACCGAGATCGGCCAGGAGCTGGGCTTCACGGTCCAGGTGATTCCGGCTCTCACCGAAAGCGGGGAGGTCATCTCTTCCACCCACATCCGCAGGCTGATCGCCGCCGGTGAGGTGGCCGAGGCTGCCGCCCGGTTGGGCAGGGAATACAGCCTGAAAGGGCCGGTCATCCACGGTGACGGACGGGGCCGGCATATCAACATCCCCACCGCCAATATTCAGCCCCCGGACGCGAAAGCCATCCCGGCCAACGGCGTCTATGCCTGCTGGGCCTGGACCCATGAAGAAGTGCACCCGGCGGTCACCAACATCGGCATTCGCCCGACCTTTACCCCGCAGGAGTTCAAATCGCACGTCGAGGCACACTTGCTGGGTTTCGACCGGGAGCTTTACGACCAGGAAGTGAAGCTGGAATTCGTGGAGAGGTTGCGTCCCGAACAGAAGTTTCCCTCGATCGAAGCCCTGATCGCCCAGATCCATGCCGATATCGACAGGGCCAATGAAATATTGGTCTGAGCGAAGGATCTGCTGCGGTCGTGCCCCTAACCGGGGAGCTTTCCGAGTTGCCTGGAATTTAGCGGGTGAAAAACCACATGTCCTAGAAAAAAAGGGATTCTATCTTTGTCTTGCGTGGACCACATCTCTAGTATGGGGACTCACCGCCGGAACGTCGGTCGAGATCGCGCCGAGGCTGGGGCGGAGCGGACTCCATCGGCGATTCAGACGTAGAGCAGCCTGCACGCCTCTCTCAGTACACCCCCGATGACCTCGATCATCACGGGAGATTTATCGATGATCTCCTGGGCGGCAATCCGAATACGCGCTTTCCCCATTTCAGCTGTTTCTTTGATGGATATCCCATAGACCAGCGTGCTGAGATTGGCCCAGACTGCCAGGGAAGAGCACATCGGACAAGGCTCGCAAGTTGAAAACAAGATCGCGCCGCTCAAATTGGTGTCCTCGAGAGCCTGAACTGCCTGCCGGATGGCATTGACCTCCGCATGCAAGCTGGGATCCTGTTCCGTGAGGGCGGTATCGTGGGCCTTTCCGATCACGCGGTGACCGAGAACAACTACTGCGCCGTACCCCTTGTTGCCGTCTCGCCTGGAAAGCCTGGCTTCTTCAATGGCAAGTTTCATCATCTCTTCAAAGTTGACCCGGACAATCCTCTCCTCGCAAAAATTGGTGTGAGGTCTAATCTTTGCATAGTTGCGCAGGAACCGCAACTGCGGATCGAGCTGCGATACAAATGCCTGGGTTGACTTCTCATAGACGTCCCGGCAGATCTGGCGTGTATCGAGGTGCAGCCGCGTCGCAGCTTCAAGCGTGGGACACGGGTTGAGGGAATGCCACACGATCTCAGTGCTTGTCTCAGAAAGGACCGGTAGCTCGGCTTCCGAAAGCCCCATATATTCGAAGAACAAACATTCAAAGGCTTGACGTGGGGTTGGAGGCTCAGGATGGTCAGCCGGGGTGCGATGTCGGGCGAGCCAGGCGATCCGCTTTTGGGCGACTTCTCGTTCCAACTGGTGAGGAGAATTTAATTTCAACCGTTCGACCGTTCTTGCAACCTTCGATTCGAAATTCTCTTCCATGGTATTCCTCGCGGTGAACATGAAATGGACAGGTTCGTACGGATGCCGCCCGCCTCTAAAGTATAGATGAAAAGGTTTCCAAGTTCCATAGGCTTGAAAAAGGATTTAAAGGAACACCTGGCCCCCGGCGGGGATCGAGGCCGGCAGACCCCTGACAGCCCTTCGTCCTGCTTTCTGCGACACCTGCGCATGTGGATATCACCCCGCTTCACAGGACGACCGAGGACGCCAGCCGTTCCGATCCAACCCACCGGTTGACTATGGGGCCTTTTTCGTCTATAGTACAGAAGACCTGCAGATCAAAGGGAAGACAGAATGAACCAGAATCAGCCGGATCCGTCCGACCAGCAGCGGCTCAATTCGACGATGGCCATCCTCAAACTCCAACGGCAGGTAAGAATCGGGGCCAGTAATTTCTACTGGATCGCCGGCCTGTCGCTGGTCTACACCCTGATCTCTCTCTTCGGGGCAAGCGGCACCTTCCCGATCGGCCTGGCAATCCCGCAGATCGTCAACGGTCTGGTGCCCGTCGCGGCGAAAGGTCTTTCCAGCGCGGCATGGATGATCCAGGCCATCGACCTGCTGATCAACCTGGCAGTTGTCGGGTTGTTCGCTCTATTGGGATTCCTGGCGGGCAAGCGGCGGCGCTGGGCTTATGGTTCAGGGATGGCGCTGTATGGCGTGGATGCCCTCCTGACAGTCCTTTTCTCAGCTTATGCTGCGTTTGCCTTCCATCTTTTCTTCTTATGGCTCTTGTTCAGCGGCCTGCTGGCGGACCGAAAACTGGGAAAGCTGAGCCCGCCGAGCGGTCCCGACAATTCCTTTCCCAAGAATATTGGAACTCCTTGATGCCCACCCGCCAGATCTATCTGCTCTCGCCTCAAGAACTCAGCCCAGAGACCATCGCGGTCGCTTTCGCCAAGACCTCGCGGTCGCCGGAATCCTTCCGCGAGATCAGCTCGGAATTAAGCGATGAGAAATCTGCCCGCTTCCATGAGAAATGGGTGGTCGGCTACGGGCACGCTTCGGTGGCCGAACATGCCGTCCTGCATATCGCTTTTGAGAATGTCTCCCGCCTGGCGGTGGAAAGCATCGAGTCCAACCGGCTGGGGTCCTATACTGAAAAGTCCACCCGCTATCAGAAGTGGGGGAAGGACAGCTTTTTCGTCCCACCCGAACTGGACGGCGATGCCCGGCGGGAGGCTTATCTGCGGACCTGCCACCTGCTCTTTGAAACCTATGCGCAGTCCCTCGATCCAGTGCGGAAGCTGGTCGAGAAGCAAAATCCCCGCCGCCCGGACGAATCCGAAGATTCCTATGATCGCCGCATCCGGTCCGGCTACGTGGATTCATGCCGCTTCCTGCTCCCGACCGCCGCCCTGGCCAATCTGGGAATGACCGCCAACGCCCGCGTCCTGGAGAACACCATCCGCAAGCTGCTCTCCCATCCACTGGCGGAGGTGCGCCAGATCGGTACGGAGGTCAAGCAGGCGACTCTGAAGGTGGTGCCGACGCTGGTCAAATATGCGGAGGCCGTGCCCTACCTAACCGAAACGACCGACGGCTTTGCCCAGGTTGTTCTACCGGAGACCGCAAGCGAGGCGAGCACGGACTGGTGCCAGCTGGTCGATTACGACCCGCAGGGTGAAGCCAAGGTCCTGGCCTCTGCCCTGCTGCGCTTCAGTGAAATGCCCTATGAGGAAGCGCTGGAGGCCGTAAGATCCGCCTCCCCTGCAGAGCGCGATCGATTGGCGGCTGTCTTGCTCGGGAACCTTGAGCTGCACGACACCCCCCTGCGTGAGCTTGAACATACCGCTTATACATTCGATCTCATCCTCGACCAGGGTGCCTATGCCGAGTTCAAGCGCCACCGCATGATGACACAGACCCCGCAGGCCCTGACCGCCCGCCTGGGGTATACCGTCCCGCGCCGGGTGGTCGAAGCAGGCTGCGAGGCAGTTTACCGCTCCGCCATGCAGGCCGCGGCTGAAATGTACGAAGATCTGGCAGCCTGGAACCCGCATGTCGCCGCCTACATCGTCCCCAACGGCTTCAACCGCCGGGTGCTCTTCTCGTTGAATTTAAGGGAGGTATACGCCTTCTGCCAGCTGCGGTCCGCCAGCGCCGCCCATTTCTCCATGCGGCGGGTGGCGCTGCGTGTGGCGGAGGAGGTCCAACGCGTCCACCCCCTGCTGTCTCAATTCATGCACCTGCCGGAGGAGTCCTGGCAGGCGGTCGAGCGCCAGTTCTTTTCCCAGACCTGAAGACAATGCCCCGGCGAATCCCGCCGGGGCATTTTGATCCATCCCGTTCCTGGCTGTAGGTCCACCGGCCGCACCGAGGCAGAAGCCGACAGCCTATCAAGATCAGCGCATGGAGAAATCAAGGCCAGCACAGCCCGTTGAAGTCCATGGCGGCAGGGGGCAGCGCGTCCTTGAAGGTTAATGCTGAAGAGCAGCCCTGCGCGGGTCCGCTATTCATGAAACTCCTCCACCTGGTAAACGAGCACTTCCAGGTGCTTGCGCCTCCAGGTATCCCCCTGGGCACCCATCTTCCAGCACAGCTGACTAAGGAAATCCTCCTTGGTGGGAATCTTCTCCCATACCTGGGGCAGGAAGGTGGCCCGGCGAAATCCATCGCGCAGGATGACCCCGTCTGTACCCGGGCGCAGTTTGGCCAGCAGGTCATCCGGGTTCGTATATTCGAGCTGCTCCGGCATGGTCAGCCGCGAGACCTCGATCTCGATACTGGCCAGCTCATTCGCCTTCACCGGTGGAAACCGGTAGTCCTCCAGACCGGCGGCGACGGCATGCTCGCGCACATCTTCGGCTAGGGACTGGTAAGGTTCGAGCGCCCCGATACAGCCTCGCAGTTCCCCGCCCACAGTGAGGGTGACAAAGGAAGCCCCCTGGTCTTTCAGGATGCTGGTCAAGGCGGCCGGATCAAGCGGCGGAAGCGGTTGCTGCTTCACGGCCGCTTCGAGAGCCTGGCGGGCCATTTTCAAGAGAGTCTGTTTCTCCTCCACGGTCAACTTCTTATCCATCGTCGACCTTCCTTTCAGATCCTGCGGTAATCCCGATTGAAATAGACCAGCGGCCTGCCTGTCCTTCTGCTGCGTGCGGCCGTCACCTCGCCGATGAAGAGGGTGTGGGTGCCGGCAGGATGCTTCGCAACCACCTTGCAATCGAAAAAGGCAAGCCCGCCCCGCACGAAAGGCACCCCACTCTGGAGTATCTCCGTCTCCAGGCCTGCAAAGCGATCATCCAGGTCGGCTATCCGCCCGCCGAATCGGTCGGAGACATCCTGCTGGTCCTCCCCCAGGATGGTCACGCCGAAGAGGCCGGAGCGCTCGACCATGCCGTGCGTACGGGTGATCCTTTCCAGTGATATCAGCACCAGCGGTGGCTCCAGGGCGACCGAGGTAAACGAACTGACCGTCATGCCGTGGTTCTGGCCGTCCGATCGAGCGGTGACCACCGTCACGCCGGTGGCCCAAAGCCGCATCGCGCGCCGCAAGGTTTCTCCATCCACACTCATGGGTTCTCCATTGATTTCATAATACCTATTGGACCGGTCGTCGTCAAGTGAGAGTCCCAGCCCAGGCTTTGAAAACGGACCGGCTCATCCACTGCGCCGCGTGACCGACCACAGGATCAGGAGCGCTACCACGATCAGCACGGCCAGCCAGATCAGGAGCACCACAAACGCCCCCAGGCGATAGCCCGGCCTGCCGCTCTCTGTGGAAGCGCGTGCCTGCTCCCGGGCGGAGGCGATCACTTCAGGCGGGACCAGTTTTAAAGCCACGGCGACCCCCAGCGGGACAAGGAGCAGGTCGTCAAGGTATCCGATTACGGGGATGAAATCCGGGATCAGGTCGATCGGGCTGAAGGCGTAGGCGACGACCAGCCCCAGCCAGGCCCTGGCATACCAGGGTGTGCGCGGATCCCGGAAGGCGTAGGAGAGGGCATAGGCCTCATTCATTATTTCCTGAGCCCGCGATCGCCAGCGGGCAAGCAGGGGGCTGTTCTCCCGATCCGCATCATTCGTCCTCGCCACCGTCTCCCTCCGGGGCACTGGGCTGATCGAGACGCACCAACTCGCCATGCACATTGATGACGATCTTAAAGCCCATCATGCCAATGTAGGCACGCCCATCTTCCGGGATGCCGACTTTGAGCAGTTCATCGAACTGCTGGTCGATATTCTTCAACTGCTGCTCCAGCATGGCTTTGGAAAAGATATCCTCGGTCCCGAGCATCTTGGCCGCGGCTTCGCTGAGCATACCCTCGTTGCCGCTGATCTGGGCGCGCATCTTCTCCAGCACCTGGCGGTCCACCTGTTCGGAAGGGATGTGGCGTAAAAACCCGCCGTCATCCACCACATAGCAGGGTTCCTCCCCCACGTAAGCGGTGCCTACAGGGCGATCATTCTCGTCGACGACCAGGCCAGCGAATAAGGGTTGACGGGGCATGGCAAAATCCTCTCAATGTTTTCTGTCCGGTGCCCTCTGCAGGGGAGCGTTGCCCGATCACCGGGCAGACGACATACTGTCTTCCACCCCCCGACAAAGGTCCGCCGCAAACCCGGAGCTCAAGCGACTCCACTTTAACCAGTCAGAGCCGAGTCGCGCTGCCCCGCCGGGTGCACGGGAGCCGTCTTGAGGATCTGGACCGAGGTGCCGCTGCCGGGTTCGTATACCAGGCGAACGCCGGGCGGAACCCCCGGCTGTGTCCAGCGGTATATCCATTTGGCATCCTGGGGAGACAGGTTAATGCAGCCGTGGCTGTGAGGGTGGCCAAAGTCATTATGCCAGTAGGTCCCGTGGATGGCGACCCCGCTGTCGGTCACGTAAGAATCCCATGGAATGGCTGGCAGATCGAACATGGAGAACTCATCCGCACCCCCCACCATATGGGCCGTCGGGCGCTTGTGGAAGGTCCGGAAGAAGCCGGTGGGCGTCTCAAAACCGGGCTGACCGGTCGCGGCTCGGGCATAGTAGACCATCCGGTCGCCTTCGTAGGCAAGCAGCACCTGTCGGTCCAGGAGGATGGTAATGTGCTTTTCATCGGCCGGCACTTCGGGCGAGAGCGGGGACAGCTCCTCCTGCGAAAGGATGTGAACCCCCTGCGGACGGAGGTAGTAATACGCCTGGTAGAGCTGGTCATAGGCCTGGTACCACAGGCTGCCATCCCGCCGATCGACGACCAGGCCCTTGATCCAATGGGCGGTGGCGTAGTACAGCCGGGGCCCCGGAACAGGGTGGCTGTTGACATCCCAGCTGGAGTCAGCGTAGGGAACGGTCAGCTCTCCAACCACCCCGGTGTCCGGAAGATCGGTGACCACTTCATTAATTACGGTCTTGACCGGCTGGACGCCACCCGAATAAACATACCTCTGCGCGCCGATCTGATACCAGAGCCGGTTGTAATCACTGTCGACCCCGCCCTCCACCTGATCGAGGATGGTCAGGAGGGTATCGCGTGGGTAATCACCCACTTTGTTGCCTTGAAAGGACGGCGCATCCCGGATCAAAAGATGAGGGTAAACCACCCGTCCTTGCTGGCTGGGAGCCGCAGCAAAAACGGGGTGGAGGGCGATATCGGAAAACAAAAGACCGAGCAGCGTTGCGCCGCTCAGTTTCAGGAAATCACGCCGGGAGAGAAATTCGCCTGCGGACATCAGTAGTGGATATTGACCAGCGTTCCCACCGAAGCCCAATAATACATCCATTGCGCGTCCGGTGTGTACATGTTGACACAGCCGTGGCTCATCGGGTGCCCAAAATTATGATGCCAGTAGGTCCCATGGATGCCGTACCCCCGATAGAAATACATGGTATAGGGCACATTCGGCAGGTCGTAACCCGGACCGACCATGTCCGTGTAAAGGTATTTGACGTAGATGTGGAATTGTCCGGTCACCGTCGGATAGAGCCAGATCCCGGTCGAGACCAGGAAGCTCTTCACAACCGTGTTCCCCTGATAGGCGTAGAGACGCTGTTCGGTCAGATTTACATCGATCCAACGCGCGGATGGATCACCCGTGTTTTCAGAGGATGAAGCCAGCTTGGCAGTGGGAGGCAGGACCTTGGTGCTGGTCGGGAACAATGTAGGCTGGAGCGTGTTTGTTGCGGTCGGGGTTGATGAAGGTGTGGGCGTCGGCGTCCGGGTCGAGGTCGGGGTCGCAGTCGGTTTTGCGGTAAAAGTCAGTGTTGGCGTAAAGGTCAGGGTGGCGGTCGGTGTATAGGTGGGCTTGGGTGGATCAGCTGGCGCACCCGGATTGGTCGGGGTGGACTGAGGGAGGATGTCCTGGCGCAGAAGGGCCAGGGCCGGCACGGCATTGCCCGGCCAGACCGCCCAGACCAGGGCCAGACAAGCGACCAGCAGCAAGAGCGGCAGGAAAGAGCCCTTGTTCCTCGTCACGGCGGGCAGGGTAGGCTCCCCCTCCGGTGGCTGCGCCTGAAGAGGGGCCGACCGGACCACCCGGCTGGCTTTCGTGGGCTTGGTAATGCCGCCCTGCTCAGCACCCCGCGCCGCGGGTTCGACCGAGCTCGCCCGACCGGGTTCCCTCCGCAGACGTCCTGCCGCCCAGTGCATGCCTTTTCGAGCACGCTCACTGCGCGGGTTGATCTTGAGCGCCTGCTCCAGATATGCGACGCTGGCGCGCGGGTCGGCGAGTGCCGCCAGGATCAACCAGGGGTCTTCCAGTCCTGGGTCCTGGGAAGCAGCCTGCTCCGCCCAGCGCCGGGCCTCCTGGCGGTCACCTCGCTGCAAGGCCTGCTGGGCGTTAAGGAGGGATTGAGCCGCGGCTTTCGGGTCAGGGTTCATGGTCCTGGGGTCGGTAAGGGGGTTGGTGCGATGTTTTCGTTATTGACGAAACATAAAATTCCGGACGCGATCCCGTCGGCCACCACATCCGGATGGCTGGTCAGGAGCACATAGTCTTTATTCAGGAAACCGGCTTCAATGATGGCAGAGGTGGTGGAGGGGTCGACCTCATTGAACGCATGATAACTGGTCATATCCGGGGTGATGCTGCCAGCATGGAAGGGAAGACCAGTGGTCTTCCCATACCGGTCGGTCAGACAAGCGAGGAGGCGGGCGGTCAGGTTGGGATCCCCGCTGCCCCGGGCGGCCACCTTGAAGCCCGTGGCCTGTTCATTAATATAATCGCAGGAATCGTTATGGATCGAGAGCAACACGGCCGCCTTGTAGCCATTCAAGCGGGGATCGAACTCCTGAAGCAGGTCCACCTGGAAACCCTCGGCGACCAGCCTCTGCCGGACGAGGGAGGCAATCGACAGGTTGACCTGCTGCTCGGTCACACCATTCGCACACACCGTGCCCGAGTCGTTCCCCCAGTGGCCGGACACGATGCCGATGCGCACAATGCGCTGCGAGGTCGGGATGACCGTGCTGACAGCCGGCTGGGGGGTCAACAGCATCGCCATCACCGAGCCAAAGTTGCCTGAGAACATCTTCGGGGAGAAACCGACGAAGAGGATCGCCAGCAGGATGGCAACGCTGAAGGTGGTCTGCAGGATGCGTCCAGTGCGGAGGCCGCTGTTGGGGCGAGGGGGAGGAAGGGGCGTCGGTGCAGCCATAAGAAAATTGTGGCGGGGACTGTCGCCTTCAGGCGACAGCGGAAGCCGCATCCTCTTCTTTTTCTTTTGTTGGAAGGTGCTTGACAGACACCGAGGAAATTAGTACACTTGTTCTATGTATGGTGTGCGTTGT
>JBEKFY010000024.1:0-58554 GCA_050013095.1 Anaerolineales bacterium
CCTAACCTAATTAGACGTTACGTCATCTCGGGTTTGCAACCCTTCAGAATCTATGCACGGGATAATTTCCATGCCAAAATAATTAAAACCTCGAAGAAACGGAACGACGGAAATATTCTGCTTCTCTTGTATGACTTCCTGCACGAACTTCGTACTGCTGAGATTGGTTAGCGGTAAAACCAAAGCCCGGAAAAACTCAATGGTTCTCCGGGCTTCTTTTTTCAAAAAGGGAAAAAATAGGGTCAGAGATTTAAGCGGGCTAACTTCCACCTATATATGATATATAGTATTGGACGTGCCGGGGCATCTTGTGGCGCGTGTCTAAATTTTTTGGCGCGATGCGTTAGCTTCAAGGCTCAATGTGTTGAGCGATGGTCGGAACAGCGATGGTAGCGATGGTCGGATGGTATATATATGCGCAGTATTTCAGGCTCTTTGCAGACGGTTCTAACCGGCTAAACAGTATTATGGTAACTAATCTTATCGAAAGCATACTAACTCTGTCCTATTCGACCACCTCCCCGCCCCAGACCGAAGTCACCCGGCGAGCGAAAAAACACACCCAGATGACTCTAGGAGACTCCAGGACAAACGCATTAGAGACAGACGACAAACGGGGACGGGGAGCCGTCACACATTTAGCCTTGCTATGATTTTTCCCGGTGACATAACGTTGAGAGCGGTCTACTGCGGTCTACTATCGTCTTGTTATGATTTTTCCCGGATTTTTCCCCCGTAACGCGGGACTTCCGCGGGCGGGCTAGACGCTTGCGCGTCATGGGCAGGTACTGCTCGTGCTATAGTCTGCTTAGGTGCGCGTTGACATAACGCGGAAGAAGGTCTTACCCTTCTAGTATGTAATCGTTAGGAGAAATGGCTGAGTAAAAACTGTTCAACAAAACCTATTATGCTGGCGACTGACTCAGGTGTGAGCTTGTCCCATTCTGCGTGCATGGCATAGTCGCGAAGTTTGGGCATGTCGTCTAGCAGGGTTTTTTGCCCTCCCTGTACGAGACCTTTAGATTTCAGAGCAGACACAACTTCCGACATGTTTTTACCGCTGACAGTGAGGCCGTTTTGTGATGCGTACCGTTTTAGAGAATCTTCAAGGGCTGCACCTGCCAATACAGCCGCGGCGTCTTTATTCCCCTCGTGGAGAGCTGCCTTGGCCAACGCGACAAAATCCCCGAGAACTTCACCTGAAATGGTCTTTTCAACCCCCGTTATATATCCCCCGGAGTAATCCTCATACGCGGCCTGGAACGAGCCTCGACACACAAGAAACTGTGATAAATATCCATCACATTTTTGTCTAGCGGTTAAAAACCCCTTATAGTACGGGCTGTTCTCTCCAAAAACACTCTGGAGCAATCCAAGAACGCTCGTAGCCCATTCTTCAAAGTCTCCCATGTTCACATGTAATGTAACGGTCTTTTCGAGAAGGCGCGCATTCTGTTCGATATTTGTGGCGAATTCAGCCAAGTCGGTGAATCTTTTCTTAATCTTCTCATCCATGCTCATTGTGACATCCCTCCCGGTCGGCTCTAATTGTCCGCGTGTAGCCACCCGCTCACAAGCGCGCCTAGGCTTTCCCCGTAAGCTGTCAATGGGCTATTTCTTAATGTTAACCAGCACGAAAGACATCAACGAGGTAGTACCAAGTAAAAAGAAAAAAGTCGAAAGTCCCAATTCCCAACCTGTAAGCCTTGTTAGATAATTCGTCGGCTTCTTCTCTAGCCCTTGGTTAACCCTTTCACCCATACTGGAAAATAAGCTATTCATACCGCCTATACAATTCACCAGAGAAACAATAAACGCTGTAAGGCAAGTGCCCACCAACCAATTTGCAGTAGTAGTGTCAAAGCTCTTTGTAAAAAAGGTAGCAAGTATAACTAAGGCTCCGGTGTCCAGAGTGGTAAGGTGTTTGAAGTAATCGTACAAGTGCTTGTAACTCTCTAAGCTGTAGTCGGTCACATTACCTCCGCTTTCTTGTCAGTTATATTGTCGCGCATATTGCTATGGTTTGCTAACGCTCGCGTGATAGAGACAATCCTATAATGATTATTGGCTTAGTAACATGCCAAGACGCTGAACTAAAAATTAGACGGGAATTGCATAAACAGGAGGCAAAATGAATAAAATTCGCATCGTCACAACAACATGCTTGTTAGTAGTCTTGCTTACTGCGTGTGCTCCATCAACTTCATTTGTTCAGACTGCAATAGCTAATACGCAAACGGCTATTGCTTTGTTAACACCGCCTGTCACTCCAACTCCAGCATTTACTGCGACCACAGCCAATACCCCTACAATTACATCAACGAATACGCCCCAAGGTGGGATTGGAGATAAATTTAATTGTGGTGGTACATTCACGGCTACGGTTACAGGAATGCCATTGACTTATTCCCGACTCGCTGGTTACACCGCAAATGGTATATTCTTGGTTGTACCGTTACAATTAGTCAACATTACAACCGAATCAGTTGATATATACCAAAATGATTATTTTGTTGAAGGTACGGTGAATAGCCAAACGTTGACATTTTCCGTCAATCCATACATACTCAATGGTCTTTTTAATATGGGTGAAAGTGGTAACCCTCAGGGTACAATTAATCCCAGCCTTTCCGAAACCCTTTTGCTTGCTTTTGATGTTAATCCTAATGGTAAAAATTGGGTGTTAGTAGTGAAACCAGGGATTTCAATAGATAGCCAGATATGTGAAGTTGATATACCTCTTACAGAATTTGGGAATTATTACTTACTTACCACCCCTCTACCACCCTTCCCTTGACGGTCTTTCACGCTCTGGCTTTGCCACAATCCCAAAGGAGGGAATATGTCTCCACTGCTCATGCCGGTACAAAAAGAACTCCTCATAAAGCTAGTTGATGCCGCGAACAATTTGCCTAGTAAGCAACCTCATCAATTCTTTTTTCATAGCTTATTGAGTGGGGTTTCGATGATTGATAATCAAAGTTTGCCCGACTTGTCATTAGAAGCTAATAGGAGTGACGTTGTAACTCTAGGAATAGAAGGACTAATACTTATCACGTCCAATGGTGATGGAATTTTCTTTGACGTAACTCAAAAGGGTGTCGAGTATTGTAAAGAGTTGAAACAACAATCCAGTCAACCTATACAAATAATTGAAAGCATTGAAACGAAACGAAAACAAAGAGATTTATACCTAAAGCGGGTTTACGAGAAAGGTTGCACAGAACTCACTCCCTGCTCCATTCTAGAAATAGGAAGGGAGCTTGGCTGGGATTACACAACGACTGATGAAGTTGAGAGGTTTCTGGAGAATGAAAGGCTTATTGCCTCTCCAGCCGGTAGACTAGTATGTATTACACACGAGGGCACAAAATATGTCGAGGAGATACTAAACCCGCAAGAGGAAAAGAACAGCCCTCAACATGTAGGTTTAAGTACTCTCGGTGACCTCCTGACGAGCCCAAAGCCGAGTGCCATTTTTCTTTTTGTCATCGGAACTTTAATAGGTTCTCTCGGTGATGCGCTCGTAGGTATATTGCTACCAGCACTTCGGCCTTATTCTTGGTTGATTCTGTTCCTTTGGATGATTCTTGTATTTGTGGGTATTTGGTTAATTCATAGACAATAAACCCAACCCTTGACGGGCTTCGAGGTTTGAATCATAATAATAAACGACCGCTTACCTAGGTGGCTTGAGCGGTCAAAATGAGCGGTTTTCTCGGCTGAACTTGCCTCAAGTGAAAGATGCTATCCGAGGTACCTGAGAGGCAGGTAACCCGTTCGCCTGAAAAAAGAGACCGGAAGCTCCGGTTTCTCTTGGTTCAGTTTTCACTACACTCGCAATTCCCACCCCCGCAGCTACATTCCGGTAGGCTGTTCGGGTTATCCATTAAAAACCCGTTGCCGCGTTCATCGTCAATGTAATCGATGGTGGTGCCGAGCATCGATTGGATCGAAATTTCATCCACCAGGATTTTTATCCCCTCCACCTCGATGGTCGAGTCCTCCCCGCGGGCTTGATTATCGATCGCCATCCCGTAATGGAAGCCGGAGCAGCTCCTGCCCGCGATGTAAATCCGTAGGCCATAGCCCTGAGCCAGATCGTACGGCGCAAGTAATTCACGCATCATCTGCAAGGCGGTTGGTGTGATTTGGAGAGCGTTGGTTTGAATGGGGGTTGTCATGGTTTCCTCATGGACAGGGATAATTAGGATAAATCGTATCAGATTTATAGGAAGTTGTCAACACCCCGGGTTATTCCAACATTAAGGATGAACGAAGAAATCCTGGATCGTGCAGGTCCGGTTGTGCTTGCAATTTCCAATTCGGGCGTATATAATCCTGCCGTTGCTTGTCCTCTTCAAGAAGGAGTGCTCGATGCTAAAAATTTCACCTGTCGTGATCCTCCTGGGGATGTTAGGGGTGTTGCTCAGCTCGTGCCGTTCGGTCGCCTCCTCGACCGCACCGGCCGGGACGGTCGAGGCTTACATCCAGGCTCTGGTAGGGATGGACAAGAATCACCTTTCAGCACTTAGTTGTTCAACTTGGGAACCGACTGCGTTGCAGGAAATGGACTCTTTTCAAGCCGTAAAAACCCGGTTGGAGGGTCTGGCATGCCAGGTAAGCGGTACGGATGGTGCAACCACGCTGGTGAAGTGTCAAGGCAAGATTATTGCGACCTACAACGGCGAGGACCAGGCCCTTGATCTATCGGTCCGGACATACCAGGTCGTGCAGCAAGGTGGGGAATACGTCGTCTGCGGATTCCGATGAAATCCCGTCTGTTTACGCGTGAAAATCTTTGGGCGCTGTTGCTCTGTCTTACGCTGATCATCCTGGTGATCTTGACAACCAGCAGCGCGCCGACCTGGATCTACCAGGGTTATTGATGACCCTGGCCGATACTCTTTTGCTGATCGGGGTCGCGGGCCTGCTTGGTTTGATCGCACGGCCGGACAGACGGCTATACTTCCTCCTTGGACTCAGCGCCCTGGCGGTCTTCGCCTTCCAACCGGCCCTCCCGATACGGGGTCTGGATTTCTGGCTTCCCACTGCTACTTTATCGGTAGCAGTGATTGGCTGGGCTTTGACCGCCCCGCGCGCCCTGCGCACATGGCGGAACACCTGGCTGGCTGCTCTCATCCTTGGAACGATCGTCCTGGCCTTGGCGCTGACCCGTTATATCAATCTTCCGTCCCTGTTGACGGCCTCCCTACCACCGCAGATCGAGCTTGTGGTCGTTAGCCTGCTGGTGATCTCGTTGCTCGTGTTTTTATTGGTGCGGTTTACAGCCCCCGGGAAAACGCTGCTTTCGCTTGCCTCCCTGGTGATCATCGGCATCTTCCTGGTTTTAAAAACCCCTGCGCTGGCAATTTGGGCCGCGGCAGTGCTGCGCGGCTTGAACGGCCAGTCCACTCGCACGGCGACCGCACAGGACCTGAGCTGGTTGGGTTTCTCCTACATTGCATTCCGCCTCCTGCATACCCTGCGTGACCGTCAGACAGGACGCATGCCTCCGGTTACGCTCGCCGAGTACGTCGTCTACATGCTATTCTTCCCAGCGCTGACCGCCGGGCCGATCGACCGCATCGAACGATTCCTCACCGACCTGCGCCGACCGCTGGCGCTCACCTCGGAGGATTGGAGCGAAGCCGGGAAACGGGTGGTCGTGGGATTGTTCAAGAAATTTGTCCTGGCGGACAGCTTGGCATTGATTGCCCTCAATGGAACGAATGCCTTGCAGGTTCGCACGTCTGGCTGGACCTGGGTCTTGCTGTATGCCTTTGCATTCCAGATCTACTTTGATTTCAGCGGCTATACGGATATTGCCATCGGCCTCGGCCGCCTGCTGGGGATTCGCCTGCCCGAGAATTTTGCTGCGCCTTATTTAAAGCCGAACTTGACCCAGTTTTGGAATAGCTGGCATATGACCTTAACCCAGTGGTTCCGTTCTTATTTCTTCAACCCTCTCACACGCGCCCTCCGCTCTGCGAAGAGGCGGCTGCCAACCCCCGTGACCATCCTCTTTGCCCAAATCAGCACGATGGTGCTGATCGGCCTATGGCATGGCGTGGCTGCTAATTTTGTCCTCTGGGGGCTGTGGCATGGTGCCGGTCTGTTTGTTAACAACCGCTGGTCGGAATTCACCCGTCCGCGGCTAGGCAACCTCCCACGCACCTGGACGAAAGCCTTGGAAGTAGGGAGCACCTTGCTCACGTTTAACTATGTTGCCTTGGGCTGGGTCTTCTTTGCGCTGCCGGATCCGGCGACCTCGTGGCACGTCTTCTTAAAACTCTTCGGTCTGGCCTGATGAGAGAACCCGTTTCCCCCCTGCGTGTTCTGGCGAAAGGGCTTCTGCTCTTCGCCATCTTCAACCTGGTATTTGCTGCCTGGGCACCCGCCCATCTCGGCGACCTGTCGCTTTACGGGTCTGTATTTCCAGGCCGATTGCGCCTTCCCTTCGGGGAGGACTCGCAGCATGCCTATAACCTCTCACTCTTTAATTTGGACGCCATGTTCAGCTCGCAGGTGCTTGCTGAGGGCGTGAAGCCCCAGAATGAATACCGCGTGATCGTGATCGGTGATTCCTCGGTCTGGGGGATCCTGCTGCGGCCGGAACAGACGCTTTCCGGTCAACTGGATGCGCAGGGCCTGGCCACCTGCGACGGACGACAGATCCGCATCTATAACCTCGGTTATCCAACGATATCCTTGACCAAGGACCTGATGATCCTGAATTACGCCATGCGCTACCAGGCTGATCTTGTGGTTTGGCCTGTCACCCTTGAAGCGTTCCCCTTCGATCAACAGCTTGCGTCTCCGATCGTGGCAAACAATACCGAGGCGGTTCAAGAGCTGATCGCGAAGTTTCACCTGCCGTTCAACCCGCATGACCCGACGCTCGTTCAGACCAACTTCTGGCAGCGCACCCTCATTGGCCAGCGACGCAACCTCGCCGATTTGCTCCGCCTGCAACTCTACGGCGTTATGTGGGCTTCAACCGGCGTCGATCAGGTTTATCCAACGGATTATTCACCGGCCCAGACCGACTTCGATACGGACGTATCCTTCGACGGCAGACAGGGGCCGGCACTCGACCAGACCCAACTGGCGTTCGATGTGCTGAAAGCCGGTGAGCGTGAAGTGGGTAAAACTCCACTTCTCCTGGTGAATGAGCCGATCCTGATCAGTGCCGGAAAAAACAGTGACCTCCGGTATAATTTCTTCTACCCGCGCTGGGCCTACGACCAGTACCGCCAGGACCTAACCCTCCAGGCAGGGCTCAACGACTGGAACTACCTCGATGAATGGAACCTCGTCCCGGCGGGTGATTTCACCAATAGTGCCATTCATCTCACCCCTGCTGGGGAACACCTATTGGTCGATAAAGTCAAAACATCCATCCTATCCTTGAGTTGTCGATGAACAAACGGCACCTACTTTACCTGATCCTTATCGTCCTCGTATCCGCCTGCAGTGGCCAGCCTACCCCTGCTCTAACGGTTCAGGCGCCAACGCGGGGGATGCCAACCCCAGGAATGCCAACCCCAGGAATACCAACCCTCTCGCCCCTATCCCCTTCACCGTCCTTGTTGCCGGCGACCCCTGCCACCCAAACCTCCATGCCTCCCGCCACTCCCACGCTCGCGTCGGAAGCCTGGATGCAAATGCCGGTTGTCCCTGTCGGGGTCAGCCAGCGCGTGCGGGACATCTACCTCCACGGTCAGCAATTAGGGAACAACCCAAATGCGTTTTCGAAAGTCGGGGATTGCGAATCGACCCCCT
Organism: Anaerolineales bacterium; assembly: GCA_050013095.1. GTDB lineage: Bacteria > Chloroflexota > Anaerolineae > Anaerolineales > Villigracilaceae > UBA877. Next base: position 7,786 of record JBEKFY010000024.1, read on the forward strand.
CCTGGTTCCTGGGCGACTTTGATCTTGGAAAGGCCAACTACTCGCTTGGCCCTTATACCAACCTGCAGCCCGTGATCGATCAATTCCACGGTTCATTTGGTCGGACCAGCCTCGCCGCGGGACGGGGCTATGCGGCCGCGACCGTTCTGTCCGTGCTGTGGGCGGACCCCAAACTTTGTCACGCTGGCGAGATACCACTCGCATGTGAGCTGCGCGTGAACAGGCCATCTTTTGCCTTCGTGATGCTGGGGACGAACGATGCCTCGAACCCGGTAAAATTCGAAGGTTATATGCGGCAGATCCTGGACACGCTGATCCAGGCGGGAGTTGTCCCCATCCTGGCAACCAAGGCGGACAATCTGGAGGGAGATCATTCCCTGAACGCGACCATCGCCCGCCTGGCCTATGAATATGAACTTCCCCTGTGGAATTTCTGGCTGGTCGTCCAGCCGTTACCTGAAAAGGGACTGCAGGCAGACCTGTCCCACTTGACCTTTGCCCCCAACCGTTTCGACAATCCCCGCGATATGCAAGCCGCCTGGCCCTGGCGGAACCTGACCGCGCTGCAGGTGCTGGATGCCGTCGAGCACGGAATCAACGGACAGTCCTGATCGGGAAGGATGGAACACCCATGGAAGATATTTCAAGTGCCCTGAATCAGTATATTGCCACGGAGATCGCCAGACAGCCGCAGCGCGTCCTCGCTCCCGAGGAGCCGTTGATCACGAGCGGGCTGATCGACTCCTTTCACCTGGTGGATCTGGCCCTGTTCGTTGAGGACAGGTTTGGGGTCCACCTCGACGATGCTGAGTTGAACTCCCAGACTTTCGATACCCTGGCCCAGTTGGTCGCCCTGGTCGAATCGCGCCGTTGAGGCATGCCAAACTTTACCGAACTGCTGAAGCTGCAATACGACCAGCATCCTGATCAGGTGGCGGTAACCCTGTTGCAGGCCAATGCACCCGACCTGCCGGTGACATATCGGGCCCTGCTTGAGGGAGCTGCGGGGTATGAACGGACCTTTGCGCAGAACGGCATCCAGCCCGGTGAGGTGGTCGTTCTGATCCTGCAACATGGAATTGACCTGCTCCATGCCTACTTCGGTGCGGTGCTCTATGGGGTGATCCCCTCGATCATGCCCTTCTTGACCGAAAAGCTCCTGCCTGAGCGCTACCGCGCCGACCTGGCTTCCTTGGTCTCCGTGACCCAACCCTCCGCAGTGGTCACATATCGGGATTTCGAATCCGAGGTGCGCGCTGCGCTCTGTCCGGGTGATTCGGTCCGGTCGGTGATTGTCGCCGGTCGGGTCGAAAGCCCGCGCCGACCGGACTTTGCCGCGTGTCCGGGAATCCACCGGCGGGCTGACGACATCGCCTTGCTCCAGCATTCATCCGGAACGACGGGGTTGCAGAAAGGGGTTGCGCTCTCCCACCAAGCGGTCTGCAACCAGCTGGAGCACTACCGGCGGGCGATCCGTTTGAGCGCCTCGGATGTCTTTGTCTCCTGGTTGCCGCTCTATCATGACATGGGGTTGATCGCCTGCTATTTAATGCCCATCCTGCTCGGTTCACCGCTGGTGCTGCTCTCTCCCTTCGATTGGGTGCGGGCGCCTTACCGATTGCTGCGCTCGGTTTCCCAATACCAGGGGACCCTCTCCTGGCTACCCAATTTTGCTTATAACTTCTGCGCGCAGAAAATCCGTGACCGGGACTTGGAGGGTGTGGATCTCTCCTCATGGCGGGCTGTCAGCAACTGCTCGGAGCCGATGCGCCTGGAGAGTCACCAGGCCTTCTATGAGCGCTTCCGGAAATACGGCTTACGGTATGAGTCCCTTGTCACCTGCTACGCGATGGCAGAGAATGTCTTCGCTGTCACCCAGGGCGGGATCGATGCGCCCGTGGCGGTGGACGAGGTCGACCGGGATAGCCTGCAGATGGATGGGATGGCCTGCCCGGCAGTTCCTGGTAAGGCCAGCCTTAAGATGTTGGGAGCAGGGAAACCGATTGAAAATACTTCCGTGCGCATCTTGGATAACCGGGGCCACCCTCTGAAGGCGCGCAGCATCGGAGAGATTGCGTTGAAAAGCGACTGTATGCTGACTGGATACTACCATCGATCCGACGCGACCGAAAGCGCATTTCGAGCGGGCTGGTACCTGACCGGGGATCTCGGTTATATGACCTCCGATGGCGAGGTCTACGTGACGGGCCGCAAAAAGGACCTGATCATCGTCGGTGGGAAGAACATCTATCCTCAGGACCTGGAATTGTTGGCTTATCAAGTCCGCGGAGTCCACGCCGGGCGTGCCTCAGCATTCGGAATTTTTGATGATAGCTCGGGCACTGAGGAAGTGGTGCTGGTGGCCGAGGTGGAGACCGACGACCCGGACGAGTTGCAACGCATTTCCACCCAAGTGCGCCAGGCGGTAACACGCGGTTCAGCGGTCACTCTCCGTTACGTGCATCTGGTCAGGCACCCTTGGTTGGTCAAGACCTCAAGTGGTAAAACGGCCCGATCAGCTAATCGGGAAAAGTTTCTGAAGGAGATCGAGAAGTCTGGACTGAGCTTCTGACCCATCCTGCCTAGATTAAGGAATAAAAAAAACCGCCTTCGCTTCTGCGAGGGCGGCCGTTTCCCTGTAGCTAATTTGAAGTAATACGGTTCTCAAGCGTGCGGTTGAAAATTTCTTCCTGTTCTTTGTTCATGGCGGATTTTGACTTGTTGATCTTCATTGGCGCGCTTTTTTTGGTGCCTTTCGAGCGCTCCATCGCCTCGCGATAGGCGATTTCCATGGTGGTCAATTCGGGTTCTTTCGGTTCGGGTTCAACCGTTTCGGATTCTTTCTTGCCTTTCTTGCTGCGCGCCCGTTTGGGCTCGGCTTTTACCTCGGCCAGGATTTCCTCGGGTTTGGGCTGGGCGGCCTTGATGCTCAGACGGATCTGCTTTTTGCGTCGGTCCACCTCCAGGACCTTGGCTTCCACCTCCTCACCCTCTTTCAGGACCTCGGCCGGGGATTTGATGTAATCATGAGAAATTTCGCTGACGTGCACCAAACCCGCCCGTTCTGCGCCGATGTCGACGAATGCCCCATAGCTTTCCAGACGGGTCACCTTCCCCTTGACCAGCATGTCCGGTTTGACCTCGCGCCATTCCAACTTCAGCGGTTCGACCATGGTGAGTTCCACACGGTCGTCGCGCACGCGACGCACCCAGACATCTACGGTTTGTCCGACCTGGACGACGTCCTCTACCCGGTTGACCGGTTCCGCGCGTAATTGGGATATATGGACCACCCCGGGCACCTTTTCGCCGACGTCAACGATAGCCCCTGCCAGGGTGATCTTGATGACCTTGCCGGTCATATGCATTTTCGGTTGCAGCGCACCTTCTTGCGCGGAGGTCGTAGGTTCTTCCATCGCAGGTACTCCAATTATCTGTCCTTGATTTGAGCCGAAGGCGGATTATACCTGTATCGGGGGAAACCGTCAAATCGAATTTAAACCTTTTAACTCAACCGGGAATTAACCCTGTTAATATAGGTAGGCCCCCAGGTCAGGTCTGGGGGTCTATTGGCTCGTTTCAATGGGTGATACGGGTTAATGCATGCCGCTGGGCGAGAACCGCAAACGGCCGTGCCAGGTTACATCTCGCGCACGTCCAGTACGGATTTTACAACCGGTGTGAGTATATTGATCAGTTTGGTCCTGGAGAGTTCCTGCACTTTAACGGTCATCTCCCACACTTCCGGTTCCATCGAGACTTCGTTAAAACCGAGGCCGACGATATCGCCTCCGGCCTCCGCGATGGCGCGGGTAATTTTTGCAAAAGTTCCTTTACTGCCGGAGATGGTCGCGGACAGGCGAACGCCGTGCCGGCGACCTCCCAGGAGGGAAGTAAAAATCTTGAACAGATCGCTTTCGGTGATGATCCCTGCCAGGGCTGTCCCCCGTATCACAGGCAGTCCGCCGATTTTATTTTCCGCCATGATACGAGCGGCCTCTTCGATCGGGGTGTCCTCGCTGACGGTGATGACCTTGCGAGTCATCACTTTATCGACTTTCAGTTTGGCCAGTAGGGAATGGATCTCCCAGACATTCAGGGATGTGGCCGGGGAGGGGGAGGCATAGAGCAGATCTCCTTCCGCCACGATGCCAACCAGCTTGCCGTGGGCGTTCAGCACCGGCAGGCGGTGTACCTTTTTCTCGCGCATCAATTGCAAGGCATCGGACACGGACATGTCTGGCGGGATGGTTACCGGTTTCTTGGACATGAATTCTTGTACAAGCATGATAGCCTCCTGGATCGGATTGTTTATCTAGTATAGCACAATCGTCAACCCTCTTTTTTGGCAGTCCCACCCGCCGCAGGCACCCTGGGCTTGATTAGAAATCTGGACTCGCTTATGGATAAAAAAAGGCCCCGCCTGTGCAGAGCCTCTGGATCCAGTCCTTGATTACATACCCGCCATATAGGCCAGGCCGACGGTCCCTGGGCCAGAATGGGTGCCGACCACCGGGCTGACACTGGTGAAGACAGTTTCCACGGCCTGGGTTGCGGCTGCCCCGGCTTCGAGGATTGCCCGGGCATCTGCCTCGGCGTTGGCATGCAGGACTGCCAGGCGTACCGGGGTCCGGCCTGAGACATCCTGTTGGATGAGGGCAATCACCCGCTCATAGGCCTTGCGCTTCGTGCGGACCTTTTCCACCGCTTCGATTCTGCCTTCGCGCAGTTGCAGGATCGGCTTGATGTTGAGCGTGGTCCCCAGGAATGCTGCCCCGCCGCCGATGCGCCCTCCGCGTCGTAGGAATTCCAGGGTTTCGACGACAAAATAAACACCGGTATGCTTCTGGGTCTCTATGGCCAGTTGCTGGCATTCGGCCAGACCCGCGCCGGCTGCAATGGCCCGTGCGACGGTCAAGAGCTGAAACCCCATCGCCATCGAGGTGGAAAGGGTGTCCACGATCGCAATCCGATCGCCAGCCTTAGAAAGCATATCCTTGCCCTGGAGTGCGGACTGGACCGTCCCGGAGAGTTTGGACGATATGAACATCCCCAGAACGTCGTAACCCGCCTCCAGCAGGTTCTCAAAGGTGTTCTTCATCGTTACAACCGATACCTGGGCGGTGGTTGGCATGTCCTTGGAGGATGCTAGTCGCTTGTAGAACTCGTCCGGCAGGATATCGATTCCGTCCTGAAAATGTTCTTCCCCCCAGATCAGGCTTTGGGGTGTGATCGTGATGGAATATTTTTTAACCAGGTCGCCGGGCAGGTAAGCGGTACTGTCTGAGACAAGCGCGACTTTTGCCATGATAACTCCTAGATCGAGGATATTGTCCGAAAGGCAATTATATAACGAATGCAACCCTCTGAGGGGGTCAACGGTGCGCCGATCCAAAATCGAATTTCCCGTCACGTCCTCATCGAAAATGTTCCTTCGTGGGTGTTGATGGCTGACCGGTAAATTGGGTGAGAGGCAATTCGGTTCCTTGACCATCCGGCTCTTATCGGCTAAAATCTGTCCGCTTTTATGGAATATCCCTTTATATAATGAAGAGAGACCATGTTTGAGACCCTTACCGGGCGGTTGAACCAGGTTTTTAACGAGCTGCGGCGGCGCGGAAAACTCTCCGAGGCGGACGTCGACGCGGCATTGCATGAAGTGCGCCTGGCGCTCCTGGAAGCGGATGTGCATTACAGCGTGGTTAAGGATTTCATCAGCCGGGTGCGGGAACGAGCCGTCGGGGCAGAGGTGTCGAAAGCCCTCAACCCGGGTCAGCAGGTCGTTAAAATCGTCAACGATGAACTGGTGGCTACCCTGGGGGACCCAGCCCCGCTTAGTCTGAACGGACCAAAACCGCGCCCGATCATGCTGGTCGGCCTGCAGGGGTCGGGCAAGACAACCGCAGCTGGAAAACTTGCCCGGGAGCTGCGCGGGCGAGGTGAACGCGTCCTGCTGGTGGCTGCCGACCCTTACCGACCGGCGGCAGTCCAGCAACTGCGGACGCTTGGGGAGCAGCTGGATGTTCCGGTCTTTTATCAGGAAGGGTTGCCTCCGCCTGAACTGGCCAGGCATGCACTGGATAAAGCCCGAGATGGTGGTTATTCGGTCCTGGTATTCGATACTGCAGGCCGCTCCCAGCTGGATGAGACCCTGATGGAAGAGCTGCGGGCGATTGCCGCGTACACATCGCCTGTGGAGACCTTGCTGGTGGTGGATGCCATGATCGGTCAGGAAGCGCTTCACGTCGCCGAAGGGTTTCAGAAGGCGGTTCCTTTGACCGGCTTGATCATGACGAAGATGGACGGAGATGCCCGCGGAGGGGCAGCCATCTCGATCCGCTCCGTGACAGGCGTACCGATCAAGTATCTGGGGACGGGCGAGAAGCTAGACGCGTTAGAGGCATTTCATCCGGAGCGATTGGCTTCCCGTATCCTGGGCATGGGAGATGTACTTGGCTTGATTGAAAAGGCTGAGGCAGCCTTTGATGAGCAACAGGTTCAGAAACAGGCCGAAAGGCTTACCCGCGGTGAGTTCACCCTGGAAGATTTGATCGAAATGCTGCGCTCCTCGAAGAAGATGGGACCCATGAGCCAGTTGGTCGATATGTTGCCTGGGGAGGTCGGCCGGGCAGCCCGGAATGTCTCCCCGCAGGATATGGACCGCCAGTTCAAGCGTCTCGAGGCGATTATCTGCTCGATGACTCCTGCCGAAAGACAGAATCCAGACCTGCTGAACGCCAGCCGCCGCAGGCGGATCGCCAGCGGATCCGGGAGCCAGGTACAGGAGGTGAACCGGTTAATGAAGCAGTTTCGCGAGATGCAGCGCCTCTTCAAGACTGTCCAAAGAACCGGCGGTCGCGGCCTGTCAGGTTTGTTTGGATAAGGTAAAATAGGGCAGATTCAAGCCCGCTCACCAATCAACCCAGGGCCTCCCTATCCGCCCAGGATTTTCCTTCCTGCCAGGCGGAAGGTAGACGGGAGATGCCCTTGATTGGAAAATCTATTCATTGAAGGAGAGCATTACCGATGGTTCGAATTCGTCTTCGCCGTACTGGCCTGAGAGGCCAGCCGAGCTACCGTATTGTCGTGGCGGATAAGGAAAGCCCGCGCGATGGCCGTTTTCTTGAGATTGTCGGTTTTTACAACCCTCGCACAGAACCCGCGACTTTGGAAATCAAGGAAGCCAAGGTGTATGAGTGGATGAACAAAGGCGCTCAGCCGAGCGAGTCGGTCGCGCAGTTGTTCAAGACCGCTGGCCTGACTGCACGCTATGAACGCCTGAAGACCGGCGAAAAGGTTGAGACGCTGCTCGAGGAGGCTGAGAAAGCCAAAGCGGCCCGCGTCGTCAATCCGAAAACCCGCAAGTAGAGCAGTTGTGCTGCGCATATGAAAGACCTGACAGAATATATCGCTCGATCCCTGGTCGAGCACCCGGACGAAGTAGCGGTCGCAGAAATCCGCCATGGCAGCCGCGTGACATTGGAGCTGAGCGTATCCAAAGAGGACATGGGGCGCGTGATCGGCAAGGGTGGCCGTGTGGCAAATGCCATCCGCACGCTGTTGCGCGTGGCTGCCGAGCGGGATGGTAGCCAGGTGACGCTCGAAGTCGTCGAACCTTAAGCCTCTCCGCATGACAAGACCTGAACGAACAACAGGTTCGCAAGCTGCGGACGGGGCTGCTTTCCTGGCAGCCGGTCAGATCCGTCGCCCGCACGGGGTGACGGGAGAAGCCTTGGTGGAGATTTTCACGGATTTCCCTGAACGCCTGCGACCGAAGAAGAAGATTTACCTCGGTGAAAGCCATGTCCCGCTGACCATCCGCAGCAGCCGACCCCACGGCCAGGGGCTGCTGCTCGCCTTCGAAGGCATCCGCACACCGGAGGAGGTCAGCCGCTTTCGGAATCAGGTGCTCTACGTCAGCTCGGCCCACCGACCTGCTCTCCCTGCCGGTGAGTATTATCACGATGAACTGTTGGGGATGCAGGTGGTCGATGAAGACGGCCGAATACTTGGAGAGCTCGCCGAGATCATGCAGACTGGCGCCAACGATGTTTATGTGGTATCCGGCGTAAATGGACGTGAACTCCTGCTGCCGGCGACAGCTGAAGTTGTCCTCCACATCGACCTGCTCCAAAAGGTTATTCAAGTGCATCTGCTTCCTGGGTTGATGGATGAAGAACGTCACTCGACTTGAAGCGGTTTCGAGGCTCAAGTCAGGAGGGCGCGGTAAATTACTCCGGGCGGGAGTGGTTTCGGAGCCAAAGGGCGAACCAATCTCCTTGATGACGATGGACCATACATTTGCAGTAATCATGGCTGGGGGCAGCGGGACGCGCCTGTGGCCGGTTTCCCGCCAGAAGCACCCGAAACATATTCTCCCGCTTCTCGGAGAACGCACCCTTTTCCAGGGGACGGTGGACCGCCTCGACGGGCTGCTCTCCCCCGACCACATCCTGGTGGTCACGGCTGCCGGCCAGGCACGAATCCTGAAAAAGCAGGCACCCATGATCCCGGCGAGCAATTTCCTGGTCGAGCCGGAACCGCGCGGCACGGCGGCGGTTGTTGGGCTGGCCGGGATGGTCCTGCGGGATCGCGATCCAGAGGCAGTCATGCTGGTCCTGCCTTCGGATCACTTCATCCGCAATCGCGATCTCTTCCAGCTCGTGATGCGGTCAGCGGTAGAGATTGCCAGGAAAGATTATCTGGTCACCCTCGGGATAACGCCGACCTTCCCGGCCACCGGATATGGCTATATCCAGCGCGGCAAGCCTCTTCTGGAAGAGGCAGCTTATCCTGCCTACCGCGTCCGGAAGTTCAAAGAGAAACCCACCACAGCCCAGGCCAGGAGCATGCTTTCAGATGGAGACCATTCGTGGAACTCGGGCATGTTCATCTGGCGTGCCGACCGCATTTTGGAAGAGTTCGCCCATCAACTGCCTGAACTGAAGCGCGCCCTGGAGCGGATCGGCTCCGCCTGGGGCACGGTTCATCAGAAGGCTGTGTTTGAGTCTGTCTGGCCGGGGCTCAAAACGGTGACCATTGACTACGGGATCATGGAGCATGCCGAGCGGGTGGTGGTGCTCCCGGCCGGGGGCCTGGAATGGAGTGACGTTGGGTCTTGGGATTCTCTTTTCGATGTCCTGATCCCGGATGTGGACGGCAATGTTGTCGTAAACAGCCATTTCATGTCCTTGGATACACACAATTCGCTCGTGTATGGCGGTCAGGAAAAGCTTATTGTTACCATCGGTGTGGACGATCTGATCATCATCGATACACAGGATGCCATGCTGGTTTGCCGCAAGGACCAAGCCCAGCAGGTTCGTCAGGTCATTTCCAAACTCAGGAACTCGGATCGCAACCATTATCTTTAGGAGGCGCCTCGTGGAAGCCTACTGTATGAAATGCAAGACCAAGCGGGAGATCGTTGATCCTCAAGCAACCTTTAATTCTGTAGGTGCACCGGTCACACGCGGTACCTGCGGAGTGTGTGGGACAACCCTGTATCGTATTGGTAAGACCCAGGCGCATGAAGGGATGGTCAAACCGGATCGATATGCCTCGCGCTCTGGAAAACTGGTAATCGTTGAGTCACCAGCCAAGGCCAAGACGGTCGGACGCTTCCTCGGCAAGGGATACACCGTGCGTGCCTCGGTGGGCCACGTGCGTGACCTGCTGCGCTCTCAGCTATCGGTGGATGTCGAACATAACTTTCAGCCGAAGTATCGCGTCCCAAACGAGAAAAAGGCTGTTGTCAAAGAACTCAAACAACTGGCAAAGGAAGCTGCCGAGGTTTACCTGGCAACCGACCCGGACCGGGAAGGGGAGGCGATATCCTGGCATCTGATGGAAGCTGCAGCGATCGATCCCAAGCTGGCCAAGAGAGTCGTCTTTCATGAGATCACTGAAGGCGCCATCCAGGAAGCCTTTGCGAATCCGCGTGACATCAACATGGACCTGGTGAACGCCCAGCAGGCACGCCGGATCCTCGACCGACTGGTCGGATACAGCATCAGCCCGATTCTGTGGGAGAAGGTCCGGTCACGGCTTTCAGCCGGAAGGGTCCAGTCCGTGGCGTTGCGTCTGATCGTCGAGCGTGAGCGTGCGATCGAGGCGTTCGTGCCGGTGGAATACTGGTCAATCGGGGCGGAACTGCGCCCGCAGGGTGAGAAACAGACCTTTCTTACCAAACTGGCCAAAGTGGACGAAAAAGATCCCGAACTGGGTACCGAGGCGATCGTCAAACCGATTCTGGCGGATATGGAAAAAGCAGAGTATGTCGTCACGCGTGTCAAACGCGGTGAACGACGCCGGAAACCATCCGCACCTTTCATCACCTCCACTCTCCAGCAGGAGGCTTCACGAAAATTGGGCTACACGGCTAAACGGACGATGGGTCTGGCGCAGGGTCTTTATGAAGGCCTGGATGTCGGCGAAGGCGGCACGACCGGCCTCATCACCTACATGCGCACCGATTCGATCAATATCGCGGAGGTGGCGCGTGAGGAGGCCCGCACCTATATTGCAAAGCGCTACGGCAACGATTTTCTGCCGGCGAAACCGCCCGAATATAAGACCCGCGCCGTTGGGGCGCAGGAGGCGCATGAGGCGATTCGCCCGACTTCGGTGGGACGCGAACCAGAAAAAGTGAAACCGTTCCTCGAACCGGCCATGTTCAAGCTCTACCAGCTGATCTGGCAGCGCTTCGTGGCTTCGCAGATGGAATCTGCGGTATACGATACCCTCTCCGTGGATGTGACCGGGAAAGGCTCTGACCACGCCTACACGCTGCGGGCTGCCGGGTCATCGGTTAAATTCCCCGGCTTCCTGGTTGTGTACGAGGAAGCGAAAGATGAAGATGCCAAGCCGGGTGGGGAAGAGGACGAGATGAACGTGCGCATCCCGGTCTCGATCGCTGAGGGCCAGAAACAGGATTTGCTCCGGTTGATCCCGGAACAGCACTTCACCCAACCACCCCCGCGCTTTACCGAAGCTTCGCTGGTGCAGACGCTGGAGGAAAACGGGATCGGGCGCCCCTCCACTTATGCGCCGATCCTGTCCACGATCCAGGCGCGCGGTTATGTGGAACGCGTGGATAAACGCCTTAACCCTACCGATACTGGCATCCTGGTCAATGACCTGATGATGCAGTATTTCCCTGAAATCGTAGACCTTAAATTCACTGCGAATATGGAAATGGATCTGGACAGGATCGCCGAGGGTCAGGCCAACTGGGAAAAGGTAATGCAGGAGTTCTATACACCTTTCGAGTTCAAGGTCAAGCGGGCCCAGGCGGAAATGCCGCAGACCAACACGGGACCGGAGCCGATCGGCCGAGCCTGCCCGGAATGCGGTAAGGATCTGGTCATCCGCTACGGCCGCTATGGCAAGTTCATCTCCTGCAGTGGTTTCCCGGAATGCCGGCATACCGAGCCGTGGCTGTTGAAGATTGGTGTGGAATGCCCCAAGGACCACGGGGAGATCGTCGAACGCAAAACTCGCAAGGGGCGCACCTTTTTCGGATGTGCCAATTACCCGAACTGCGATTTCACCTCCTGGAAGCGTCCGCTGGCTCAGAAATGCCCAAAATGCCAGGGCATGCTGGTTGTCGCTAACAAGCGTGAAGCCCAATGTCTCAGTTGCGAAGAGACTTTCCTTCTGGAAGAGGTCGTTCCAGAAACTGCCCTATAGGAGTGAACTATGTTATGGATTGTTGGTGCCCTTTTTCCTGCTCTGACCAACCGAGCAGCCTTCTATCTGGACCCCGGTTCCGGTAGCTTCCTGATCCAACTGCTGATCGCTGCAATTGCCGGAGCGGGGATTGTGATCGCCTCGCAGTGGTCCAGGATCAAACGCATGTTCGGGAAAAAGAAGACCAATGTAAGTGAAGCCGAAGACGAGGATGATGAACAAAAACCTGACGCTTGATTCCTCCTTTCGAGACCCGAGCGGATTCCTTTTCGTCCGGGAGGGCGTCCTTTACCGACAGGTGAACCGCGCCTATGCTGAGAACTACGCGCGCTTGATGGAGTCCGGTTTATATGCGAAGTTGGTCAAGGCCGGACTTCTGATTCCGCACACCGAGGTGAATATCGACCCGCCTACCCCGGAGCTGGCATTTAAGGTGATCTGCCCGGAGCGCGTGCCGTTCATCTCCTATCCGTATGAATGGTCCTTCGGACAGCTGAAGGATGCTGCTTTGGCGACCTTATCGATCCAGAAACGAGCCTTGAAGGCGGGAATGTCGCTCAAGGACGCCAGCGCCTACAACATCCAGTTCTACCAGGCGAGACCGACCATGATCGATTCGCTCTCCTTTGAAATTTACCAGGAAGGAGAACCCTGGGTCGCCTACCGGCAGTTCTGCCAGCATTTCTTGGCTCCCCTGGCACTTATGACCTATCGCGATATACGCCTGAGTCAATTGCTGCGGGTGTATATCGACGGCATCCCGCTGGATCTGGCAAGCAGCCTGCTCCCAGGTCGTACCCGTTATAAGCTGGGGTTGGCCACGCATCTGCACCTGCATGCGCGCGCCCAGAGACGCTATGCCGACGTCTCCCTGGCGGAAGCCCGCGCCGGCCGGAAGATGAGCCAGCAGGCACTGTTTGGCCTGATCGAGAGTCTGCAAAATACCATCCGTGCTTTGGTATGGAAACCAGCTGGCACCGAATGGGCGGACTATTATCAGGCCACCAATTACACCGATGCCGCCTTTGAACACAAGAAGACTTTGATCGGGGAATGGCTATCGACGATCCAGCCGAAAAACGTCTGGGATCTGGGAGCGAACACGGGAGTTTTCAGCCGGCAGGCAGCGGCGCGGGGGATCTTCACCCTGGCATTCGATATCGATCCAGCCGCCGTCGAGCAGAACTATCAGCAGATGAAAACCGAAAAGCTAACCAACCTGTTGCCGCTCGTCCTTGACCTGACGAACCCCAGTCCAGCCATCGGCTGGCAGAATCGGGAGCGTGAGTCGCTGCTTCAGCGCGGGCCGGCGGACGTGGTCCTGGCGCTGGCCCTGATTCACCATTTGGCCATTGCCAACAATGTCCCGCTGACACGCGTGGCTCAATTCTTAGCTGATCTGGGGGACTGGTTAATCGTCGAATGGATCCCTAAAACCGATTCCCAGGTCCAAAAACTGTTGCGCAGCCGTGTGGACATCTTCCCAGGATATACCCGGGAGGTTTTTGAACAAATCTTCGGACAATTCTACGAAATCCGGAAGGAGAGTGCCATCCGTGATTCAGAACGTAGTGTATACTTAATGAAACGGAAATAGGTGTTGGCTAAATGGGAATGATTTTGTATAATTAGTTAGTTTGTCTTGCACGCAGCGGCCGGAGGAGGATGCCATGAAACTACTCGACAACTTGAAAAAGCCCTTGGTTGCAGCCATCCTGGCCGGCATTGTAGGGATCATCCTGGGATTGATCTGGGCCTGGGTGATCCAGCCCGTGGAATGGGTCAATGTTCCACCTGATAAACTGGGCAGCTATTATCAAGAGCAGTATTTAAGGGCGGCGATCGATTCATACAAGGTGAAGCCGGATGCCGCGCTGGCCATGCAGCGCTATCAGGGACTGGGCGCCATCGGTCCTACACTTCTCGCTCAGATCGAGGCCAATCCTGGTAGTCAGGATGCGGGCTCCATATTGAATTTCGCCAACGCAGTCCAGCCTCCAGCGAGTCCCTCCGTGACCCCGACCCCCGGGACTGTGAAGCCTGCTGTAGGTAGCCTACCCCTGAAGAGTTATGCCCTGATCGTGGTCGCCATCCTGGTGATTGCCCTGGTGGTCTATGCGGCCGTCAAATATCTGTTGCCCATTTTCCGCCGTTCCCCCCCCAGTGAACAGACCCCTGCCATGCGGGCTCGGGACCTCAGCAGCCATACCGAAATGACTGATTATGCAGCCCGGGGTGAGGAACCGCCTATTGCCCAGTTTGTGACAACCTATGTCTTGGGGGATGACCTCTTCGATGACTCCTTCAGCATCGACAGCCCCGCCGGGGAATTCCTGGGGGAATGCGGCATTGGTATATCGGAGACCATCGGCGTCGGTGATCCAAAGAAAGTTACTGCCTTCGAGGTTTGGCTCTTCGACAAAAATGACATCCAGACCGTGACCAAGGTATTGATGAGCGCACATGCATTCAATGACCCGGCGACCTACCAGCGTCTGGAAGCAAAAGGCGAACCTTTCCAGGTCGAACGCGGCAAGCAGGTTGTTCTGGAGACTGCTGCCTTGCAGCTGGTCGCGACCGTTTCGGATATGGAATACGGACAGGGAGCCATGCCGGAAGAGAGTTACTTTGAGCGTCTCACCCTGGAGATCGCCGTTTGGCCAAAACCTGCTACAGCTACTACTCCACAGCAGCCTGAATAAAATCAAGCGGCCCTTCCGGGCCGCTTGATTAATACCCGAACTGGATCGGTACCGTTTGCGGTGCCGATCCTTTTCATTCTATTTTCACGATTTTAAAACGGAGCTTGCCACCCGGGGTCTCCACCTCTACCGTATCGCCGCGGCGGTGGCCCATCAGAGACCGCCCGATCGGGGATTCGTGCGAGATCTTTCCGTTGCGTGGATTGGCCTCTTTTGCACCGACCAGGTAGAACGTCTCTGGATCCTGGCCCGGCTCCTGGACGGTCACTCGAACCCCCACCTCAACCACATCCCTGGGGCCGCTTTTCTCTTCGACGATGATCGCATCCCGCAGGATATGTTCGAGTTCCAGGATGCGGCCTTCGAGAAAACCCTGATCCTCCTTGGCTTTGTGGTAATCGGCGTTTTCGGAAAGGTCGCCCATTTGAATGGCCTCCCGCAGGCGTTTGGCAAGGGCCAGCCGTTGCGGGCCTTTCAGCTCTGCCAGTTCTTTTTTCAGGCGCGTCGCACCTTCGGATGTCAGGTATGTAGGGTCAGGCATAGCTCACACTCACTGGTCATGGTTTTAAGAAGGGATCGAACAACCGTTCGTGCTCTTCGATCGCAAAGCGGTCTGTCATCCCGGCGATGTAATCGCAGATGGTGCGTTCCAGGCCGCGTTTATCGATCCAGGCCTGAACGTGACCCGGCAGGATCATGGGTTCATCCTGATAGGCACGGAATAGGTCGGTGACGATTCGTTCCGCCTTAACCTGCATGCGCATTACCCGGTAGTGGCGATACAGCTTGTGGAACAGGAAGTCTTTCAGTTCGCGGTTGCGGCGCTGCGCCAGTTCGTCATAGCCGATCACGTTGTGGTCGAGCTTTTGAATATCCAGCGCCGACAGGGCGCGGCTTTCCTTTAGGCGCGCGTCGGTGGCTTCGATCATGGCGGTGACCAAGAGTTCAACCAGGGTGCGGATCATGCGGTGGCGGTCCACATCCGCCAGGAGCGGCCCGCGCCATTTGAAGGTTTCGACCAGGATTTGCCACCAGGCAATTCCTTTCAGCATGTCCGGGTTGATCATCCCGGAGCGAAGGCCGTCGTCCAGATCATGGGTGGTATAGGCTAATTCATCGGCGACATTGCAAATCTGTGTCTCCAGGTTCCCCCGCAGGTCCGGGTCATACTCGCGCGCGTCCGAAATATCGTATTCGGATTCGTGCTTGACGATGCCCTCGCGCACCTCCCAGGAAAGGTTCAAGCCGGGGAATTCGGGATAGCGCTCTTCGAGTTCTGTGACGATTCGTAAGGATTGTTTGTTGTGATCGAACCCGCCGTGATCCTTCATCAAGCGGCTGAGGGCGGATTCGCCGGCGTGGCCGAAGGGCGAATGACCCAGGTCATGCGCCAGGCAGATGACCTCTACCAGATCCTCATTTGCACCGAGGGCGCGCGCCAGAGTACGGCCGATTTGGGCTACCTCCAGGGTATGGGTTAGGCGCGTCCGGAAGTAATCCCCTTCGTAATTAAAAAAGACCTGCGTTTTGTATTCAAGCCGGCGGAAGGCGGTTGTGTATAGGACGCGGTCCCGGTCACGCTGAAAGGCGGTGCGGTAGTCCGGTTCGTTGTCCAGATAGGCGCGGCCCCTGGAATCCCTGCTGCGCATGGCATACGGGGCAAGGCTACGGTCTTCGATCTCTTCGAGTTCGCTGCGTTTGAGATACATAGGCTGACCTGAAATCGGTTAGGGAAGTGAGTTTAATGCAAGACGGGTAGGCTGTCAACAATGGTTCAATGGCAGTATAAGGATATGGGTGGGAGGGGTAGGAGAGTATCAGGCTGGAAAGGTGGACAAAGAGCCTGACACGCTATATCATCAGGGTGAACTTTCTATAAGCCCGGCGAAAGGAGAGGATAGGTTCTCATGAAACTCAATATCTGTGTTGCGGGTGCGACGGGGTGGGTGGGAAAGCCGCTCTGCCGTGCGATCTTGGACTCCGACGATCTGCAGCTGGTGGGTGCGGTTTCCCGGTCTCGTCAGGGTCAGCCCCTCAAGGATGTACTCGAAGATTCACGCTCAGGGCTGAAAGTGAGCGGGTCTGTGGCTGAGGCGTTGAAGACGCCAACCGATGTGCTGGTCGATTTCACCAGTGCGCAGGTGGTCAAAGCCAATGTGGTGACAGCGATTCGCCACGGCGCTCATGTCGTCATCGGATCCTCGGGGTTGAACGAAGAAGATTTTCGTGAGATCGACCAAGCGGCCCTTGAGAATAAGGTTGGGGTGGTTGCGGCAGGAAATTTTGCCATTACCGCGGTTTTATTGGAACGTTTTGCATGTGAAGCCGCCAAGTATCTCCCCCAGTGGGAAATCATCGATTATGCTTCGGATGCCAAAATCGATGCTCCGAGCGGAACAGCACGAGAGCTGGCATTTCGGCTTTCGCAGATCCGCAAACCGGAAGTCTCCCATCCGATTGAAGCAACGGTCGGGCCGAAAGAGAGCCGGGGCACAACCCAGAATGGAAGCCAGATCCATTCCCTCCGCCTCCCCAGTTATGTGATCAGTGTGGAAGTGATCTTTGGTGCACCCGAGGAGCGCCTGAGCATCCGCCACGACTCAGGGAGCGGGGTCGCCCCCTATCTCCAAGGTGCCCTCCTGGCAATTCAAAACGTGCGGAATCACCCTGGCCTGGTCCGAGGCCTGGATACGCTCATGGCTGGATCGGTTTAAAACATGTCTCGTTTGATGGTTCCGCGAGACCTTTTCGCTGAATTCAACTTTTCCTTGATGCGCTTTTCGACCCTCTCCTGTTAGACATGGATGAAGGTACCGGGACGCGCGCCGAGCAGAGCCTGCTGGACATTGCCAGGTTCGATTCCGGAAAATATAAGAACGTCGAGCTCTGGGATTTCTTTCACCAGCGCACTCATCTGAACGACTTTCGCCTTCATGCCACCGGTGACGTCCGCTCCGGCAGGGGCTTTCAACTCCGGTGCTTGAGTGTCAAGGTCCCCTGGTTTCAATTCTTCGATCAGCCTGGTCCGTTCAGGGAAGTCGGCCCAAATGCCGTCTTCCCTACCAGCCAGCAGGATATGCTGGGGATGAAGCTGACGGGCGATATGAACGAACAGGTCCTCGGTCGAGAGGATGGTACCGCCGCGTACGCCATCGAAGACCACGTCGCCGTGTACGACCGGCAGTAATCCCGCGGCAAGAGCTGAACGCAGAGGCGCAAGGTCCCAGGAAGCGAGCGAGCCATCCCGGGCCGTGACCGCCGATACCGGTGCCAGTACAACGCAAGGGAGGGAGGCCCGCCGCAGCGACTCTATAACCAGGCGGTTCAAGGCGGAGGCCTGGTACCACACTTCCGCGAACCCGCGCCAGCCCTCTGCGCCTGTGACCCCCCTGCGGGTCTGGTACCGGCTGGCAGCCTCATGTCCAAAGGAACCGGAGCCGTGGCCGACCACCAGCTTCAGCTCCGGATCTGACCGCAACGCCTTGGCGATCTGGACGGCCAGGTCGTCCAGTGTTTCCAGGCGAGGTGTGTAGGGCAGGGTCTTGTCGGTGATTAGCGATCCGCCGAGTTTTAAGAGAACCAGTTTATCCACGTCAAGAACTGTAGCACGTTCCGAAAATGCCGTCAAGCAGAGCCGTGGCGGCTCAGAAGCATTATAATCGGGACGGTAAAAGGAGAGCATGAACCTAGATATTCACGATACATTTGTCACCGCGATCATACTTTCAGTGCTTGGCGCCATTTACTGCATCTGGCAGGGCCGGCGCACCCTTCTGGCGGCCCAGCGGGTTTCGTTCTTTCGCATCCGCCGCCAGCGGGTGACTGGGGGGTGGTGGATGATTTTCCTGGGAGGGGTGCTGATTTTTGTTGCATTTAGCCTCGGCCGTTTTGGCGAACCACTGGTGTACCGGTATTTTCCTCCCAGTCCGACCGTAACCCGCACCCCGACCATCACGCTGACGCCGACGATCTCGCTGACACCGACCATTACGGAAACGCCAACCATCACCCTTACCCCGGCGCAGAGCTACACCCCGACGCAAAGCACGACGCCCTTTTTACCCGTGAATCTGCTGCCTGCCTTCAAGAGTTCGGTGACCCCGAATCCCTCCGCGGTCTTCAGCCCGTTGACATTCTCCAGGAGCATCCAGAACTTCGTGGCTGTCAACCCAGCGACCGTCTTCCAAAACCCGATCTCCCACATGTTTGCCACGTATTCCTACGATGGGATGGTGGACGGTTCCCAGTACACCGTCCTGTGGTATCGGAATGGACAGCTGGTGTACTACGAGACCTCCCTCTGGCAGGGGGGCACGGGCGGATACAACTATTCCGAATGGTCCCCCTCACCCGATCAGTGGTTGTCCGGGACTTACCAGGTGCAAATCTTTGTCGGTACGGAATGGAAGGTCGTTGGCCAATTCCTGGTGCAGGGCCTACCACCCACGCTGACCCCTTCACCGACGCTGCGGTTGCCCACCAGCACCCAGATCCCCTCGATTACACCTGTGCCCACCGAAACGTATTACCCGACCCCTACACCGATACCATCCGACACCCGCTGGCCGACAGGGACCTCGGAACCCTAAAAAGACCGGTCAATCTTGCTTTTCCGTTGGTCTGGCAGGATTGCTCCGAGGGAAGCATATTGGTTAATTGGGGGGATTGAGAGTGGTTGATCCCTGCGGCGTCCGCCGACCGGTTGGTTTTTGCGCGGTGCTGACCCCAATTGGGGGTGGCGAATCAGGCGATTTTTCTATGGGCGGTGTTATACGACCGAGCGATCAGGGCTGCTAGGCGGGCATTGTTCAATAGCAGGGCGAGGTTTGCACGCAACGAGGCTCCATCAGTCAGTTCGACCAGCCGTTGGAGCAGGTATGGGGTGAGCGCCTGTCCCCGGATCTTCTTGGTGCGGGCTTCCTGGCGCACGTGCTGGATGGCCCCTTCGATTTTCTCACGGTCGATCGCCTCGGATTCCGGCAGCGGCTGGCATACCAGGACGGCACTCTGCATGCCGATCTGCCAGTGCGCCCTGGCGAACTCGGCCACTTCCGCGGGTGAATCCAGCCGGGTGCCGACCGGCAGCCCGCTTTGGCGCGAGTAGAAGGCCGGAAATTCGTCGGTTTGATAGCCGACAACCGGCACGCCCATGGTCTCGAGGTATTCCAGGGTCGCGGGCAGATTGAGAATGGCTTTCGCGCCTGCGCAGACAACCACCATGGGAGTTTTCGCCAGGGCCTGGAGATCGGTCGAGATATCCAGCGTTTCTACCTCATGGACGCCGCCAATGCCACCGGTCGCGAAGACCTTCAGTCCAACACGATTGGCCGCGAACAAGGTTCCGGCGACGGTGGTCCCGCCCGACGTTTTTTGGGTGATGGCGGTTGCAAAATCCCTCAGGCTGATTTTAAGCAGGTGATTTTCGTGCAACGAGCGGTCGCTCTCACCCCGCTGGTTGATCATCTGGCGCAGTTCATTCTTGGGCGTCTCTGCACCGGGTTCGCGGCTGGCAGAAGCGAGCTGTTCGAGCTCGGCGTTCGTCAGTCCCACGTGGACCTGGCCCTTCAGGACAGCGACCGTGGCCGGGGTCACACCCTGATTGCGGATTTCCTGCTCCATGTCATTCGCCAGGGACAAGTTCTGCGGGTGGGGCAGTCCATGGGTGATCACAGTTGATTCCAGCGCGACGACCGGCAGCGAGGTTTGGAGGGCGCGTTTGACCTCTGCAGAGAGGACGAAGTAATCGGGGATAGGTGGGATCATAGGATCGTTAATTCAGGTGATGAGCGACCAGGTCGTTCAAGATGCTCACGGCTCGGGTAAGCCGCTCGGGAGTCTCAAAGGCTTCGCTGCGACTTTTTTTGTCGCGTTCGAACACGTCCCAAGCCGCCTTGATCTTCTCCCGGTATGCCAGTAAGAGCTGGTGGACGATTTCCTTGGGAGGCAATCCATCGTCAAGAGCTTGACGGTAAGAGGCCAGCGGCACTTGCTGCAGCAGGGTTTGCAATTCCTGCAGCCGCGCCAGGTCCCGGATCTGTTTGAGGGTTTCCGGGTGGCCGCGCAGGTAGTTTTCGCGGCTGATCCGCCAGGCTTCCAGATGACTTTCATTGATCAGCTGAGCGGATGCCGGAGTGCTCCAGGTACCGATGCCGATCCAGCCCAGCTGGACGCCCTTATTCTCGGCGCTTTTTGAGAATCCGGAGGTGAAATCGTAAAAAAGGCTGGTGATCGTGGAGCGGGACTGGAATGGCGGCGTCGCCGCTTCAGGTTCTGTCGCCCTGTCCATCTCGGATTCTCCGGTGGGGGTGATCGTCTCACTGGCCTGACGGATCTCCTGTTCCAGCCGGCGAAGGGTTTCCAGCTCGACCTCCCCGATGTTCGCAAGGAATTCACTGAGACTGTGTTCGCTGACAAAATCGTCGAGCGAGCTACGGATCAACCCGGGCAGAGATCCACTCCAGCGTTTGTAGGTCTGCTGCCAGTATTCCTGGTGGGAGATGACATTCGGTTGACCGGGCTTGACCGACGTGGCCTGCTGGTAAACCAGGTCACGAATCGCTTTTTCGATAAATGGGTACGGGCGTTCGAGAGACGGCTTTTGATTGGCGCGGCGGACGCTGTAGATCAGGCGTAAATCCTTGGCCACAACCGGGATGCCGTCCCGGCTGCGGCTCGCCGATGTCATCGCGTCGGTGGTCAGGTCGCGCAGATCGATCACCTCCCGGACACGCTCGAATGCCTGGAGGACGCGATAATTGCCGTTCTCCTCACTTAGGGTTGGACCCACGACATAGGATTCCCCATTCGATTTTTCGATCAATGCCGCGCTGTCCAGTTCTACCTGAACAAAGCCCGGTCCTCCGATCTGGATGATGGGCGATTCAACTTCTGCCGCCCCAATGCTGCCTTGCCGGATGTGGATTGGCTCGTACGGCTCGGCCAAAGCTGCCTGCTGGATAAACCGTCTGGCCGGACGCATGCTCTCCAGTTCAAAAATGTCCTGGAGGTAATGAGCGGCCAGATACCACGCTAGCAGGTAGGGGCCGAGGAGGACGAGGATGTATTTCAAAACACCCTTAAAGAGCAGGGTCTTCAGGATGAAAAGAATCAACCCCTCCAGAGCGACCAGCAGGGTGTCGGCCCGGCCAGTTTGAAAGAGAGAGGCAAATACCTGCTGCAAGGCGCTCGTCCAACCCGCGGGATCTGCTGTCAAGGCCAGGGTGATACATACCAGGGCAAAGACACTCTCGATGACAACCCTGCGATACTGGGCAGCCCGGTGTGTCAGGCTGAAGACGCTGCTCATCAGCCGATCAAGCCCGGCTGTGATTGCATCTAGCAGCCCTCTACTTGATCCCGTTGATGCAGCCGGTCTACCAGGAGAAATCGGATGGGCGGTGTTCATGCGTTCTCCATCAGCCATTGGAGCATCTCGGACAGTTCGCGGGGCTCGGAATCAAGGCGGCGGTAGAGCGAGGGGTTCCGTTTGGTCCCATTGAGGCTGTCCTGCAGGAGCATTGCCAGGGCATCTTTCGGCTGTCTGGTCGGGTGTTTAGCAAGCTCCCGGCTGGCCTGAAGAGCAAATTCTCGTAGGGCATCCTCCATCCCGGCGAGAGATGCCAAGCTGCGCTTCTGTTCGACCTGCTCGCGTTCCCAACGCGCGGTCTCCAGCCATTTGGCGGACCATTGTCGGACGAGCTGTTCTTCGATGCCGGGAGGAAAACACAGATGTTTCACGCTCACCTTGAGCATCTTGATGCCGCTGTCCTTCAGCAGCTGAAACTCCCGGCTGGTTTGTTTCTGGCCGGTTGGCCGGCCGACCTCATCGATCACGCTCGCCTGAGATTGTTTCAGTCGTTCGTTGATCATCCGCACTATGAATTGAAGGGCGGTCTCCTCACCGGTTTTAGGCTGTCCTGGTTCAGCGCCAGGCAAGAACTCAAACAGCTGGCTCAGGGTGAACTTGCGCAGATATTCCCGCCAGAGGTCGGCCGCGATCGGGGCCGGGCGTTCGTTCCAGGCGACGCGAAAATGTGGGCTGTCCTTGTCAAAACTTGGGTTGATGCTTTCATTGGCGATCGCTTTAAAAACCGCTTCCGCGTTATATCCGAAATAGGTATTTCCCTCGTGTTTCCCTTCGTCGGCGTCGATCTTGAAAGTGACCGAGATTTTGGCGACCACCTCGATGCCATCCCGGGTCATTCCACTCGTCATCCAGCGGATGCGGTCCTGTAATTCCTTGTACGCCTCGTCGGTCAAGTCGTCCGGCTTCGAAGCAAAGGGATCCTCATTCTCCTCCGGACCCAGCGAGTGCTTCTGGGTGTGAAGGTCGACCACGCCGGCAATCGTCTCGTCTCCGCGTGTAAAGACTATTCCCGGCCCGACTGCACGGGTGAACCTGACGGGGGTGCGCAGCACAGCTGCGCTGGCCGAATCCAACCAGATGACACCCGGCCCCCTTTTCTCGATCTCCGCGGTGATCTGACCCCCTTTTTTGATGGCCTTTTGAATGATCTTGCCATCTTTGATGAAGATGGCCGGGCCGTGCAGGTCGACTAAACCCAGGGTAAGGAATTTTGGAGCGTAATAGATAAAAATCCTCTCCAGCAGCCTCACCCGATTGGCAAGTTTCCTGACTGGTAGGATGAACTGGGTGAAAAAGATCAGCCAGAAGGCTGTGCCCAGCACAACCAGGAGGGCGTCGCCCATCATCCGGAACATATGAGACTGCCAGTCGCCCTGCAGGGCGGTCAGGATCCCATAAACAAGGAGGAAGGCCAGGATCCCGCACCAGATCCTCACCATCGGACGGCTGAAGAACGGAGTGTCATCCATACCTTCTTGAGTATATATCAAAACTATTGAAAAGGGCGTCCCTTTCTGTTATAACCTGAGCATGCTCCCCCGGTTGACCGTCGATTTTCACTGCCACAGTGGTTATTCGAAAGATTCACTGACCTCCATCGAGAACCTGATTCAAGCCTGCATGAGAAGAGGGGTCGACCGCCTGGTCATCACCGACCATAATACGATCGAGGGGGCGCTTCTGGCGCAGAGGCAGGCTCCCCAGCTGATCATCGTCGGGGAGGAGATCATGACCACGCGTGGGGAGCTGCTGGCTGCCTTCGTAACGGAAGAGGTCCCGGCTGGTCTCCCACCGCAGGAGGCGATCCAGCGTCTGCGCTCCCAGGGGGCCTTCATCAGTGTTTCGCATCCATTCGATGTCATGCGTCATGGACATTGGGCCCTGCCCGATCTCCTCGAGATCAGCCCCAGGGTGGATGCTGTCGAGGTGTTTAATGCCCGCTGCATGCAGGCCAGTTTTAATCAGCAGGCCCTCGACTACACCCGCGGACATAATCTGGCCGGAACGGCGGGCTCGGATGCACACGGGGCGATTGAAGTGGGCAAGGCCTGCCTGGTGCTACCGCCCTTCACAAGCGCGAATGAACTGCGCCAGGTCATCCGATCCGGAAGGGTCCAAGGAAGCCTTTCATCCCCCTGGGTCCATTTCATCTCGCGCTATGCACGCTTGCGAAAACGGTTTCGTGTATAATCATTGAAAATGGGGCGGTGGCGGAATTGGCAGACGCAGGGGACTTAAAATCCCCCGGTGGAGACACCGTGTGGGTTCGACCCCCACCCGCCCTACCTGGCAAAAATTGGGGAAAAATAGGCCAGAAGTCTATAAATAGAGGTACTCGGCACACCCAAAAGGAGTGTGCCGTATGTTTTTAAGAACCGACATCCAGAGGACTCTTCAAAATTCCAGGGTCGATGATTACCTGTTGACCTGGATGGAAGCCTTCCTGATCGATCGCAAGGCAGGAGGAGTGGCAGAGGGGACGCTGCGCTTTTACCATTCCAAACTCAAACTTTTTTCGGATTACGGTGAGGCCCAGGCGATCCAGCAAATTGGACAGATTACCCCGTCGTTTATCCATCAATATCTTCTTTACCTAGAAGGAACCGGCCATAACGCCGGCGGAAGGCATGCTGCCTTTCGGGACGATCCGTGCATTCTTTTTGTGGTACGAGAATGAAGTCGAGCCGGAAGGTTGGACCAACCCGATTCGCAAGATCAAGGCTCCCAAAGTGCCAATCGAACCTTTAGAGCCGGTGCCTTTCGAGAGCGTTGCCCAGATGGTCAAGTCTTGCGAGCGGGGAATGACCTGCCCCCTGAAAACTGATCCAATGTTTATGCTAGAATTAGTAAAAGGGAGTAGGTCAACACATCCATTAGGATCCCGTTTATTAGTACACTTCGAAAATCAAATTCCCACTTGTTTTTTTATGTCAAAACGTATTAGTATAAGGAATAATATGTCACCTTCCACCAATTTACTCTGTTTATGGCCCAGTTGATGCGTTTGTGCCTTCTCGATGCGATTGATTTTTATCATTATCCCTGTCATTTTTTCTTAATCTAGTCTGTGTAGTACCCTGCTTATCACATCGTAGAAAGGTGTTTGCAAGGCTGTGAATAATCCAAAACTATCCCGCCGTTCAATTTTGAAAATTATGGGTTTGCTGGCCGGAGAGGCTTTTTGGATGGGAGCTGGTGGAATGGTGTATGCAAAGCAATTGGAACCTTCCTGGGTGGAAATAACCCAAGTGAGGTTGAAATTGCCGCGGCTTGGGAAAGCCTTTGAAGGGTTTCGGCTGGTGCAAGTAAGTGACATCCACATGGGCGGGTGGATGAACGCCGAGCATTTCTCGTACGTGATGAAGCTGGCACTCAATCAGGGTGCAGATTTGTTGGCGCTGACTGGAGATTTTGTATATTATCAAGGTGATCAAAAAGGTATTGCAGGGGCAATTGAAGATTTGAGTGAAGTCTTCAAAACCCTAGGGGATGTGTCACGCGCAGGCGTTCTAGGGAACCATGACCTCCTTTCAGCCCCAGGCGATATTCGTAAGATGATGGAAAAACACCAGATCCTGGATTTTACAAACGACGTTCACACCATCGTGCGCGGTGTCGAGTGTCTGCACATTGCAGGTGTGGATGATATGCTCTATGGTCACCCGGACCTGAACAAGGTGGTTGCAGCCTTACCCAAAGATGGTTCTGCAATCCTGCTATCGCACGAACCGGATTTCGCCGAAGAGAGCGCACAGACTGGGCGCTTTGACTTGCAGATTTCCGGTCATTCGCACGGCGGGCAGGTGGTACTTCCTTTCATTGGGCCGCCATATTTGCCTAAAGGAGGCCGGAAGTATTATGCTGGGCTATATCAGGTCGGTACCATGCTGCTATACACAAATCGCGGCGTCGGAATGGTGGACCCCTTTATCCGCTTCAACTGTCGGCCTGAGATCACCGTCTTCACTCTACAGGCCGGCTGAGTTCACACCTCGTCCGAGTATAGGCAATGGATGTATGTTTCGACCTTTCCATGCGTCCCTTCAGATAATTTTCCAGTTTCCATTCGCTTGATGACGGCCGATCCACTGGACCTGGTTTCTTGCTTGTTATTGGTGTCTCTCAAAGTAAGCTGGCGTACATGTAACACCACACGTCTAGTGCCGTATCTTTGTTATTCTCTTATTACAAGCCGATATGGATGTACTCCATCTGCAAGCCATACTGAACTACCCTCCAAAAACTGATCCAACATTCATGTTAGGATTAAAACAAGGAGGCATGTCATTGAATACATCCTTTCAAAAAAAAACCACTTGAGGTCTTTGAATTTGTGAGTATCGAACTCAATATTCCAGAAAGTTTAATATTCGATGATTTGACATTCAGAGGACTCTACAAAAAAACATAATTTTCTATCGCCGAGTGCACCCAATATATAGGGCAATGTCTCCTAAACGCCCCTATAAATGCCGGTTTTACGATGAGTAACAGAGGCGGGATCTGACAGGGACTTAAAATCCTCCGGAGGTGAAGCCCTCCTTGTGGGTTCGACCCCCACCCGACCTACAGATATGGCTTTTTAGGGGGGAAACTGGCTTAATTTCTCGTATAAAGCCCCAGATGATGATCATTCATGTCGTTACAGTCAAAGGGTTTGAGCTTAAGATCGCTTTTTTTATTCTAATTTGTAGTATCAACTTCCTCAGGTGGCAAATTGATGTAAAATACCATTTATTGGCTTTTTAGTGCGAGTCGTGGCCTTGTCGAACTTCACTCTATTATAAAAGCCTCATCTGTGTATATCATTTTATTCACTAAGGTATCATATTATGCAACGAAATTTCTTTAATTTTGTTTAAGAAGGTTATATATGAGGTCAATAGAAGAAATACTCCGCAGATACATTGCAGATAACATTCTCTTCTGCAATAACGGATATCCATATACAGACGACGATTCTTTCCTTGAGAATGGGATCCTTGATTCGACTAACATCTTGGAACTGGTCATGCTCGTCGAAGAAGAGTTTGGCATTGCCACCGATGATAATGAAATAAGCCCGGATAATTTTGACTCTGTCAGCAAACTTTCCCGATTTACCAGAAGCAAGATGGATTCGAAGGTGGGAGGGAAAATTTAAATCCCTGGTTATTGATTTGTTTCACTTTTTAGAATGGTGACCAATGCCAGTATATACCTTAAATTTATTCGACATTATTCCTGGCAAAGAATCGATATATCGCCAATACTCCAAAGAAGCTGGGAGGGTTATTAATTCTTTGGGTGGCAAAGTTGTTACCAGTGGCTGGCATCCTACCACTTTACATGGTGATGATACAAGAAATTACCTGATTGTGGTCGAATTTCCAGATATGAATGTCGTGGAATCATTTTTATATGATCCAAAACATATCGCCATGCATCAATTACGCGAAACGAGTACAAAAAATTATATTTGGAAGATTTTCGAGCTCTGGGACCTAAAAAGATGGGTTGCTTTCCCTTCAAAAAAAATGAACTCTAACTTTAATCTTTCTAACGCATTCATGGGATCAGCGCAAGTGGAAGTTAATGACAGGTGACATATAAATATCTCAAATTATCTCCTCGAAGTTGGTAACGATAATGATCTGGCAATTATTACAGAGGATGGGCAATTTACCTACCGTGACCTAAGAAGTGCAACCGCACGAATTATCGAGGTTCTTCAAGACAATGGGATTGCAAAAACCGACCGGGTGGGATTGCTGAGTACGAACTCGCTTTTCTGGGTGGCAGCTTATCTTGGCATTTTAAAGCTGGGTGCAGTTGCTGTACCCCTTTCGACGTTATCAATGCCCAATGATATTAAGGCCAATCGGGAATTTGCCCGCTGCAAGGTAACTCTCGTGCAAAAGCGCTTTTATGGGAAATATGCAGAGGTATTAAATGACGGCCTTCCGTTGATTTTTGATGATTGTCTTAATACAATACCTGGGAAACTCTGGGAAGATTACCCATTAGATGCAGGCTTTGATGAGTATCAGGAAGCGGTAGTGATGTTTACCTCGGGGACCACTCAAAAGCCGCTCGCAGTTAGGGTTTCACATCACAATATCCGGGCAAACACCGAGTCAATTATTGAATATCTGGCCCTAACAGACGCAGAACGCATCATGGTTGTTCTGCCTTTTTTTTATTGCTTCGGCACCTCCTTGCTACACACTCACCTCCGGGTGGGCGGCTCCCTGGTATTGAGCAACAGCTTTACATTCCCAGAAACAGTGTTGGATATGATGCAGACCTATCGCTGCACCGGATTTGCAGGCGTTCCTTCGACCTTCCAGACCTTGATCAGAAATACCTCGCTGCCTAGGCGAAGGATGGAATCGCTGAAGAAAGTTCAGCAGGCAGGCGGTAAACTACCTGCGGTTCAGATCAAGGAGTTGGTCGATATTCTCCCTGGCGTGCAGATTTTCGTGATGTACGGCGCTACCGAAGCCACAGCCCGGCTTTCCTATCTACCTCCAGGTGTGCTGAATGAAAAAATGGACTCCATCGGCAAGGGTATCCCAGGGGTTGAATTGAAAGTCCTCAATGAAGCAGGAGAGCCTGTAAAACCTGGCGAGGTAGGCGAGATTGTTGCCTGGGGTGAAAATATTACCATGGGCTACTTGAACAACCCGGAAGCGACCGCAGACAAGTTCGTTGATGGTGCCTATCGCACGGGTGACCTGGCAACCATGGACGAGGATGGCTACATATACGTCGTTGACCGAAAAGCTGATTTTATTAAATCATATGGCTACCGAGTCAGCAGTCAACAGGTGGAAGCCTGCATCCTGGAACTGGAAGATATTGTATTGGCTGCAGCGATCGGAGAGCCAGATCCTCTCAGAGGTGAGGCGATCGTGGTCTTTGTGACTCTACGCGCAGGCAGCCCATTGACAACAGAAGATATCATCTCTCACTGCCGCCATAAGCTGGCTCGCCATATGGTGCCAAAGACCATCGAGATCCTTGATAGCTTACCGTTGAGCTCTCAAGGTAAGGTCTTGAAATCAGAGCTGCGTAAACGTTCTGTAACTGCTGCTTCATAATCGTATATGTGCGGAATTATCGGCGTCCTCAACCAAACCGATCAACCTCCAGTTGAAGAGGCAATTTTACGCCAGATGCTGGAAATGATTCGCCACCGGGGTCCGGATGGGATCGGGATCTACCGGGATGCTCATATTGGGTTAGGGAATGCCAGACTCAGCATCATCGATATCGGCGGTGGTGACCAGCCAATTGGGAATGAAGATGGCAGCATGTGGATCGTTTTTAATGGTGAAATTTTCAACTATGTTGAGCTTCGTCCCCTATTGGAATCACGCGGCCATATCTTCTCAACCAAAAGTGATACTGAGGTAATTCTTCACCTTTATGAGGATTTTGGGCCGGATTGCTTGCAGTACCTGAATGGACAGTTCGCGATAGCCATCTGGGATAACATTCAACAAAGGTTGTTCCTGGCGCGAGACCGGGTCGGCATACGTCCTTTATTCTATACCTTTCATCAGGGGCGGTTTATCTTCGGATCAGAGATCAAGTCCATACTGGCCTTCCCTGGCATACAGGCGGAAATCGATCCCGCCTCGCTCAAACAGGTCTTCACCTATTGGAGCGTACAGACACCCCGCACAATTTTTAAAAGGATCAATGAAGTACCGCCAGGCCATTTTGCCGTGATCCAGAACAAAAAGATCAAAATGGAAAAATATTGGTCGTTAGGCTTTGCTGAGGAAACGCATTATAAAAAATCCGAGGAATATCTTGAAGAATTTGAGAACTTGCTGGTCGACGCGACCCAGATCCGGCTGAGAAGCGATGTACCAGTTGGCGCTTATCTTAGCGGTGGGCTGGACTCATCTATTACGACTGCTATCATACGCAACTACACTAAAACGCACCTCGATACTTTCTCGATCTCTTTCTCAGACCAGGATTTTGATGAAAGTCCCTACCAGCGCAAGATGGCCAACTTCCTGGGCACTGACCATCATGAGATCCTGACCACATGCGAAAATATTGGCTTTGCCTTTCCTGAGGTCGTCTGGCACACCGAGGTACCCATCCTCCGCACCGCACCAACGCCGATGTTTTTACTCTCAAAGCTGGTCCACGAGTATGATTACAAGGTCGTATTGACCGGCGAGGGTGCGGATGAGTTACTCGCCGGATATGACATCTTCAAGGAAATGAAGATCCGTCGCTTCTGGGCTAAAGATCCCACCTCGCAGAAACGCCCCTTGTTACTACGTCGGCTCTATCCTGACATCTCCGGGATGGGCAGTACCAGCGCTTTCAGGCTGTCCTTTTTCAAAAAAGGCTTGACCCATACCACATCCCCGTACTACTCCCACACCATACGCTGGACAAACACTTCTCGTACCTGGCGTTTTCTGGCTAGGGATCAAGAGGCACCAGAAGGAGAAATAACACCTGACTCCCTGGTGTTACCAGCAGGATTTGACCGGTGGTCGCCTTTAGCGCAGGCCCAATTCCTGGAGATCACTACCTTCCTATCGCCTTACTTGCTGTCGTCCCAAGGCGACCGGATGGCGATGGGGCATTCGGTTGAGGGGCGCTACCCATTCCTGGATTACCGGGTAATCGAATATTGCAACCAATTGCCTTCGAATATTAAGATGCCTGTGCTGATCGAGAAATGGCTCCTCAAGCAGTTGGGGAAAAAGCTGCTTCCCGACTTCATCTGGCAAAGGAACAAACGTCCTTACCGCGCCCCCATTCACAGCAGCTTTTTTACCACCCCGCCACCTGAGTATGTCCAAGAATTGCTTTCCGAAAAAGCTTTACAATCAAGTGGATATTTTGAACCCGCTGCAGTGACCAAACTGGCTCGAAAAGCAGTTTCGGGAGTGAGGATGAGCGAAGTAGAGGATATGGCTCTTGTAGGGATTCTTTCCACTCAGTTGGTTGACCAATTATTTGTCAAAGGGTTCAAAATTCCAACAATACGACCACAAAAACACATTAAGGTTATCGATCATGTTCCTGTGTCGAATTGATCATAAAAATAAAAGCTAGGGAGCAAAATGTACAAAACTGTAAAAAATCCGATTGAAAAAAAGATTACACCATTTTCCCGGGCGGCATTGGACTTGGATGTAGAAAAAGAGGTGGAGCGGATTGAGAAAGGCCTGCGCCAGGCGGTATACCACCAGTTGCACCGCCAGGGTGCGGTGGTGGGGATCAGTGGGGGGATTGACTCATCGGTTGTGTTAGCCTTATGCGCCAGAGCATTCGGGCCAGAGCGGGTAGTAGGCATTTTACTCCCTGAAAAGGAATCAAGCCCGGAAAACATAGACCTCGCGCACCGCCTTGCTGAACAGTATCAGGTAAACGCAATTATTGAGAACATTTCAGCCGCGTTGGACGGGTTTGACTGCTATCGCCGGCGAGACGAAGCTATTCGGCGAATATTTCCTGAATACCAAACAGGCTGGGGTATCAAGATGGTTCTATCAGGGAATCTGCTTGAAGAATCCACATTGAACATCTTCAGACTGGTAGTGGCTGACCTTCAGGGACACGAATACAGCAAGCGTTTGCCTTTGAAAGAATATTTAGAGGTAATGGCTTCCTCTAATTTTAAGCAGCGAGCACGCATGAGTTTGCTTTACTATCATGCTGAGTCACGGAATTTTGCTGTAGTCGGGACCGCGAATAAAAACGAGCACGATCTGGGCTTCTTCGTAAAATTTGGCGATGGGGGGATGGATGTAAATCCGATTGGGCACCTATTCAAATCCCAGGTTTACCAGCTGGGCAAGTATCTGGACTTGCCAGAAGAAATCCTGGAACGGGCACCAACGACGGATACCTACCCGGGAGGAAGCACTCAGGAAGAGTTCTTCTATCGCATTCCATTCGATATCCTGGATACGATCTGGCTGGGCTGGAAACAAGGCATCTCGAACGATGAAATTGCAAGAGCCCTGGGCCTTTCAAAGGAACAAGTCGAGCGAGTGGTTGCGGATATTGCCCAGAAGATCAAGACGACGACATATTTAAGGGCACCCATAATTTACATGGAAGAAGAGATATGATATAAGGAAAGGGAAAGTCAATCTCACCTGTTGCATCTAATAACAGCATTTTTAGGGAATACTGGGTAAGGTTGGCACATGAGCGCCGAATAAATTTCCACCGAAACCAAGCGGCATGTCCGAGGTAGCTAAACCCCTTTGGGTGATTGAGAGCGTTGAAAAGCTTCTAGAGAGCTTCTTGAGGAAGATAATATGATCATCAATCGGTCCCGTGTACCAATGAAGCACATGCTAACGATTGGCCTTTTACCAAGTGCCTTGAAGGTGGGTTATTATCGATGGCGAGGAGCCAAGATTGGTAAAGGGGTCAAAATCGGTATTGGGGCAGTTATTCTATCTAATGATATTGAGATCGGTGATGGAACAACGATTGGCATGGCAACCAGTATTACCTGTGTAAAACTCAAGATTGGTAAAAGAACACAAATTCGACCGTTTGTACTCATCGACGCCCGAGAAATTTCCATCGGTAATGATGTCACCATCAGTGAAGTGGTATTGATCCGTGCACTAATTCCTAGCCTGCAATCGAAAATCATTCTGCGTGATCGAGTTCACATTTTTCCGTTTACGGTGATCGATCCATCTCGCAAAGTGGAGATTGGGGAAGAAAGCTGCGTCGGTGTTAAATCTTCCATTTACACACACAGCTCATATAAGTCTAAACTCGATGGTTACCCAGTTGAATTTGGAGAAGTCAATATTGGCCGAGGGGTTTGGTTATCCAGTGACATATTCATATACCAATCTGTAACCATCGGAGATGAAGCCGTGATTGGAACAGGTACAGTCGTCAGCCGGGATATTCCTCCAGGTGTGACGGTGGTTGGCTCTCCAGCGAGGGTAATCAAAAGCAAAGAGCAATATATTGTGAATATTCCTGAGCAGGAAAAGTATTTGATACTCATTGATATCATTGACGAATTTTGCCAATACCTTTGCGACTTTGCAAAGTTTACCTGGCAACGAACAGGTTCTAATACGCAACCGCATTGGGTACTTGCTTCCCAGAATAAACGAGATCATTATGACATCGAGCTGATTTCCACCTTTTCCAATACCATAGACCAATCACTCATCGTAATGATGAATGAGATTCCCGATAATGTACGGGATAAATGGGATAATGAAAAGAGAAACTGGTTCTCAATAGGTTCGCGATGTTGTAGCGAACACCTGAATAGCCTGGGCGAGGAATTGCGTGAATATTTTAAACGGTATGGAATTTATTTTGCTCGCCCGTGAATTTATTGCAATGGGATGATGTTTACAGAACTAACATATAACCCGCTGGGTGAGGAAACTCATCGATGAATGAACCGAATACCCCAAACATCAAGATCATCCCACTCGGCAAGACTGAAATCCAAATCAGCCCGCTGGGTACCGGCACCTGGCAATGGGGTGACAGCAAATACTGGGGATATGGGAGCACTTATCAAGAAGCGGACGTACAGGAGGCGTTCCAAGCCAGCCTAAAGGCTGGCGTCAGCTTCTTTGATACCGCCGAAAGGTACGGGCATGGCAAGTCGGAGAAGCTATTAGGAAAATTCATCCATGCCAGCAGCCAGACTGTGGTGGTAGCAACCAAGTATAAACCTTTTCCATGGCGAATATGGAAGAAATCATTGATTAACGCTTTGCATCACAGCTTGAAACGTCTGAATATGCCAGTGGTGGACCTGTACCAGATTCACTGGCCTACTCCACCCCTGTCTATAGGAAGTATGGCGGATGCCCTGGCGGATGCAGTGGAAGCTGGGCTAGCGCGTGCTGTGGGTGTATGTAACTATACCGAAGAACAGATTCGCCTGACGCACCAGGTGCTCTCAAATCGTGGCGTCCTGCTGGCTTCCAATCAGGTGAATTACAGCCTGTTGAACCGCAATGTGGAGAAAAACGGGTTACTGAAAGCCTGCCAGGAGCTGGGTATTACATTGATTGCTTATAGCCCGATCGCCAAAGGCGTGTTGACCGGTAAATACATACCTGAAAAAGTCCCTCCCGGCATACGCGGTGTTTTTTACGATAAAGAGAGGCTGGCCCAGGTGCAACCACTAATCCGTGTGATGCGTGAGACCGGGCAGGAACATGATGGTAAAAGTCCGGTGCAGGTTGCGCTGAACTGGCTGATGTATAAAGGCGCGGTGCCGATCCCAGGGGCTAAAAATGCCGACCAAGCGCAGGAAAACGCCGGGGCGTTGGGCTGGAGCCTTACGGATGAAGAAGTGGCAACGCTGGATGAAGCTAGCTCACCGGGAAGGGTGGGTTATTAAAGAGATAAAGGACTGGTCAAAGAAGAGGTGGTAGGCAGAGGATCCAATCTAGTGGCCACTCGTGTAGGAGGGTGTAGTAATCCGATATCATTCATTGTATTGCTATTGAAATGATACCCCTAATAAATGAATTATATAATACTCAAAAGTCAATGGTAGCTATGTAGTGATGGACTTCAAATTGAAGTGGAATCTTGGTGCAATTTTCCGCTTGTACTCTCATATTAAAGAATTATTGAAATCCTTTTTCCAGAATTGAAAGTAGGAAGCAATGAAGGATGGTTCTAACAAACCCATTCGTATCGTCATCATCGACAGCCATACTTTGGTAAGGACCGGTCTACGACTCATCATTGAAGGATGCCCGGTTTTGAAGGTGGTGGGTGAGGCTCGTGATGCCAACGAGGCGAGGGAGATTGTTGCCACTCAGAAACCGGATATCATCCTGCTCAAATTAGATCCATTCAACTCCATTGGCCTGGAGATCATCCCACAGTTGTCCAACGCCTCAAGTGGCTCACGGGTCATCCTGCTTGCCCGACTTGATGAATCCCAGGTGCTCATAAACGCCGTTCGGGAGGGGGTTTTAGGGATTGTTTTGCAGAACCAAACTCCGGAAATCCTTATCAAGGCCATTCAGAAAGTCCATTCTGGTGAGGTCTGGATTGAAAGGTCCATGATTGCGAACCTGCTTTCCGGACTGACAAATCCCCAACGGCTCATAAAACAAGACCCACATGCCGAGTCCATTGCCCAGCTCAGCCCGCGTGAGCGTCAGGTAATCAAGCAGATCGGGCAGGGGTTGAAGAACTCCCAGATTGCCAAACAGCTCTGCATCAGTGAGACGACCGTTCGCCATCACCTTACTTCCATCTATAGTAAATTGGGAGTTTCAGACCGGCTGGAGCTGTTGGTTTACGCCAACCACTACGGCTTAGGTTAGTTCCAGCGTTATCAGCAATTCAAGAAATATTGATCCAGGTGGAGGTTATCTCTCCATCTGGATCAATTTGTTAAATACCACATGGTACATTTGTGCCTGTTTACCTGGTCGCGATATGCCAAGATTCAACTCAGAAAAATAGTCGGTGATGCGCAATAACTATACCGGATTCTACGATTTACTCAACCTGAATATTTGCTATATTTAAACACTCCTGTTTTCAACAAATTGGTATCAGTATGATACCGGAGAGCTTGGTGGTTATATGGACCTCTACCCTGGCAATAGTTCTGTATCTGAAAGACGTGGTAAACCAAGGATGAAATGTGCATACCGTGCCATGGTACGAGGCTCGGTTAATGGAAAGAAATTTGAAGAGAATGGCACCGTCCTTAACCTGAGCGCAAGTGGCGCGTACGTGTTATTAAACCATATGATTGACAAAGGGCAGGATTTGTCGATAAAAATCGTTTTTCCCACTGGTTCTCTTGAATGTGGAGGCTCCAAACTGGCTGCGAACGGCGTCGTTGTTAGAACAGAAGGTCTTTCCGAAGGAGTTTTAGGGATTGCCGTCATGTTCCAACACTATCGGTTTGGTTGATCCTTTGCAAGCTCAGCATCCAAAAGCCAGCATCAATTCCGCGAATTCTTGAAAGGAAATTACTAATCCCATGATCGTCGTATCTAACGTCAAAGCGACGCTGTTTGGATTAATTATTAATGGAGAAAACATTTCCGAAAATTATAACTATTACCGGAATTATTCGAGGAAAAAGGAAGAATAGTGGGAGGGGAGGGACCGATGGAACAAAGAACGGACGCTAATAATCTGGCAGGGAATACTTTTCTTCATCAGAACGCTCACACTTTAGAACGATCTTTCTATTATTTTTCAAAACGCGCCATCGATATCATGGCCTCATTCATTGTCCTGGTCTTGCTTTCGCCTTTACTCTTGTTGATTGCGATCCTGATTCGGCAGGATTCTCCCGGCCCGGCTCTCTTTGTCCAACTCCGGGTCGGTGGAAAACGGAAGGTACTGGATGGCAAGGTGATCTGGAAGCCGGTCCCATTCCCCTGCTATAAATTCCGCAGTATGGTCCCGAAAGCCGACCCTTCCATCCACCGGGAATATATAAAGGCCCTCATTGAAAATGATGCCCCCGGGCAAACCAGTTCACAGAATGGGAATAAAGCAATCAAGAAGCTGACCATTGACAACCGCATCACCCGTCTGGGACGGATATTACGCCGCACGAGCCTGGATGAGCTGCCCCAGTTCTGGAATGTGCTGGTGGGCGAAATGAGCCTGGTCGGTCCTCGGCCCGCCATCCCCTATGAGATCGAGATGTATAAGCCCTGGTACCACCGCCGGTTTGATGCCAAACCCGGAATAACTGGCCTCTGGCAGGTCAGCGGGCGGAGCACATTAGGTTTTGATGAAATGATGAAACTGGACATCAAATATGTTGAGGAACAGTCCTTCATGATGGATTTGATGATCATCTTGAAGACCCCCCTGGTCCTCCTGTCGCGTAAGGGCGCATATTAATCATTCGTTAGGGATTTATTCAGTTTGAAAGGGAAGAGAAAATGGAAAGGATAAGAGTAGGCATGATCGGGAGTGGTTATTGGGGACCAAACCTGATCAGGAACTTTGTGGACATCCCAAAATCGGAACTGGTCATCGTAGCTGACCTTAAGCAGGATCGCCTCGAGAGAATTCGGAGAAGCTATCCTACCGTATTGACCTCTGCGGACTACACGGACCTCTTCAACCAGAAACTGGACGCGGCGGTGATTGCCACCCCCCCTTCCACCCATCATCCGATTGCCAAAGCCTGCCTGGAGCACGGGCTGCACGTCCTGGTGGAGAAACCTCTGACGCTCTCCTCTGCTCATGCCGAAGAGCTGGTTGAACTGGCAGAGAAAAAAGGCCTGGTGCTCATGGTGGGGCACACCTTCGAATACAACGCGGCTGTCCAGTCCATGAAAGGTCTGATCGAGCGCGGCGACCTAGGCCAGATCTATTACCTGGACGCAGCCCGGCTGAACCTGGGGCTGTTCTCGCGGGACCTGAACGTTCTGTGGGACCTGGCCCCGCACGATATCTCAATCCTGCTCTTCCTGCTCAATAAGCTGCCCCTGGCAGTCAGCGCAAGCGGCTCTTGCTGCGTTTTCACCGGCATCCACGATGTAGCTTATGTCACCATGGTATTTCCTGACAATATTATGGCTCATGTCCATGTCAGCTGGCTGGACCCCTGCAAGGTCAGGCGGGTGACCGTGGTGGGCAGTAAAAAGATGGCTGTCTATAACGATATTGAGAGTCTGGAAAAAATCAAGATCTACGACAAAGGGGTAGAGGCTCCCGAGTATAGCAATAATTTCGGGGAATTCCAGTTCTCCTATCGTTATGGGGATATCCTGATCCCCAATATCCACCTGGTCGAGCCGCTCAAGGTGGAATGCCAGCATTTTCTTGACTGCATTATCCAGCATGAAAAGCCTTGTAGTAGTGGGAAAGTTGGTCTGAATGTGGTTAAGATCCTAGAGGCTGCTCAAAAGTCGCTGAGCAACCGTGGGCATATAGAGGAGATCATATGGTAAGCGGAGATTTCGTTAGGATCGCCCCGGATGTGAAGCTGGGTCAGGATGTTCGTATCTACGCCTTTGTCAACCTGTATGGGTGCGAGGTCGGGGATGGGAGTAGGATCGGTACCTTCGTGGAAATCCAGAAAGGCGCCCGGATCGGTCGCCACGTCAAGGTTTCGAGCCATACCTTCATCTGTGAGGGAGTTACGATTGAAGATAACGTTTTCGTCGGTCATGGCGTCATGTTTATTAACGATAAGTACCCGCGGGCGACCAACCCGGCAGGGGGCTTGCAGACGGAGGCGGATTGGACCTGCGTATCCACCCTGGTATGCCGCGGCGCCTCGATCGGCAGCAATGCCACACTCCTGTGTGGTGTCACGATCGGTGAAGGTGCCATTATCGGGGCTGGCAGCGTGGTTACACACGATGTGCCCGCCTTTACCATTGCGGCCGGAAATCCAGCCAGGATCCTTCGTAAAATTGATCACAGGATAGGAGAGATCTCATGAACATCCCATTAGTTGACCTGCACGCCCAATATGTCCCCCTCAAAGATGAGATTATTTCTGGAATGGAAAAAGTATTCGACAGCATGCACCTATTCCTCGGGGAGAATGTTCAGGCTTTGGAAAAAGATTTTGCGCAATTTTGCGGAGCCCAATTTGGGATCGGTGTCAGTGATGGCACCGCTGCCCTGCAGATCATCTTGCGTGCCTTGGGGATCGGGCCAGGAGATGAGGTGATCACCGTTTCGCACACCTTTATTGCCACCGCGGAGGCCATTCTGCTGGCTGGAGCCACCCCCGTCTTCGTGGATATCAAGGAGGATACCTACCTGATGGATGTTGACCAGGTAGAAGCCAGGATCACACCCCACACCAAAGCCATCCTGCCGGTCCATCTCTATGGCCAGACGGTGGATATGGATCCATTGTTGGAAATTGCTGCTCGCCATAATCTGAAGGTGATCGAAGACGCTGCCCAGGCGCACGGAGCATCTTACAAGGGCCGCCGAGCCGGCAGCCTGGGAGATGCTGCTGGTTTCAGCTTCTACTATTCCAAGAACCTGGGCGCTTTTGGTGAAGGCGGATTTATCACCACCAGCGATCCTGAAATTGCCCGCAAAGCACGCATGATCCGCGACCATGGCTCGGAGCGGCGGTATTACCATGACCTGATTGGGTTCAATGGTCGGCTAGACGAAATTCAGGCCGTGGTATTGCGTGCCAAGTTGCCCCATCTCCCAGAGTATAATGTACTTCGCAGGCAACATGCTCGCAAGTATAACGAGTTGCTCGCGGGCATGCCAGTCGTTACTCCTACCGAACGCCCCGAAAACCAGCATATCTATCACATGTACGTCGTCCAGGCACCGCGACGGGATGAGCTGCAAACCTGGCTTAAAGACAGGGGAATCGGGACAGGAATTCATTACCCGGTGCCCATCCATTTGCAAAATTCCACTTCTTTTCTGGGCTATAAACCTGGCGATTTGCCGGTAACCGAACGAGTCGTTGGGAAAATCCTTTCGCTGCCCTTGTACGCGGAATTGACGGATGAGCAGATTGCAAGTGTCGTGAATGTAATTGATGCTTTCTATGGCAAGAAGGCGTAAGGGCTCAACCGCAGGCTCCTGAAAACCAGAAGACGTTCCGGCTTGGCAACTAGTGTAAGCTAAAGACTGACATAAGTGGAGAGAACCTATGAATGTTGAGGAAGAACTTAAAACCTATTTGCAGGTATTATGGCGTTCCAAGTGGATGGTCGCTGGATGTGCGATTATTACATCGATGGTGGCACTGGGAATCAGCTTTCTACTCATACCTCAATACTCGGCAACGGCGACCGTGCGCATCGCCTCAGCCCCCGGAGGAACATACGATTACGCATACATAGCATCATATACTCAGTTAACCAATACGTATGTCGATATCGCAACCAGCGATATCAGCCTCAATGAGGTTGCAAAACGACTCGGGCTACAGAAAAAACCGAAGGTGAATGTTAAAATCGTGCCGGAAACGGAGTTGATCGAGATCAGCACATCAGATCCAAACCCGGCCCGGGCACGTGATATCGCCAATACGCTGGCCAGCTTGATGGTCGAGCAGAGCCAGCAACTCTTTGGGGGTAGTTCACCGAGCGCACAACAGATCCTTGAAGGGCAACTCCAACAAGCCAAGGACGATCTTGATGCCGCTGTGTCAGAGTACGAAAGCGCAATCCGCAGTGCCCAATCCTCTGCAACTCCCCCAGCCACCGGTACACCGATGCCTAATCTTGACGCGGAAACGCTGGCGCAGCTTGTTACCGTTAGGCAGCAGATATATTCTAACTTGCTCCAGCAATATGAGAGTGCGCGGACCAGCGAACAATTGCGTGCCAATGCCATCACCATAGTCGAGCCTGCCAGTCTTGCAATACGACCCACTACACCGAATATGCCTCTCAATGCAGCCCTGGGTCTGTTGGCAGGTTTAGCCGCAGGCGTGATTCTCGCCTTCTTTTTTGAAGGAATGGATGAAACACTGCGGGGCACTGAAGAAGTTCAGACCATGACACCGCTGCCGATCCTTAGTATGGTTCCCGAGTTGAAGCGAAGAGAAAGATTTCCCATAGGCGATAGCCCTCCGGCGCCGGCCTTCGATCAACTGAGCACGCGTCTGAAACTATTCGGAGCTAAGGAAAAGTCCACCACATATCTCATCACCAGCCCGGAACCCGGTGCGGGTAAGTCTACTGTCGCCGCCAATCTGGCGGTGTCTCTCTCCCAAGCAGGAAATTTGGTTGTGCTGGTTGATATGGATTTTCGTCGTCCGCGTCAGCATTCCATCTTCCGCTTACCGAATGAAAATGGGTTGAGTAATTTTATGTGCGGAGAGATCCAA
This sequence comes from Anaerolineales bacterium, assembly GCA_050013095.1. GTDB lineage: Bacteria > Chloroflexota > Anaerolineae > Anaerolineales > Villigracilaceae > UBA877. The sequence goes on from JBEKFY010000024.1 coordinate 48,347, forward strand.
TTGGATGCAACGCTGCAAAAAACTACATACCCGTACCTCCGCGTTGTTACGGCTGGCTCAAGCCTAAATGTCCCATTTGAAATGATGACAACTGGGAATATTGGTAGTTTACTTGAAACTCTGGGCAAAGTATGCGAATATGTGCTGATTGATGCGCCCGCCCTGCTTAGTGTCGCTGATCCAATAGTGCTGGCATCCCAAGTTGACGCGGTGATCCTGGTGGTTGCGAAGCGCGAAACCGAGCGGAAAAATTTACGCTTTGCCTTACAGCAGCTCGCCGAGCTCAATGCCAAGGTCATGGGCATAGTCGTAAACAAAGTAGCCAACTCTCAAATGTACAGCTACTATTCTCGGAGCAACACTGGAAGCAGCTCCCATTCCGATGTGAAAAAGACTGTAAACCAAAAAGCAGTTGACGACCAAAGCAGCCGCTCTGACCTAGGTGAATGAAGATGAAATTCTTCAACTACGAAATCGCCGCCTGGCCTCGGCAGACTATTGGCCAGCTTAGAATCCCGAGCGGTTTGACCGGGAGGGGGCTGCGGCTGGGACTGTTCGTTCTATCGAGTTTGGGCGTCGGGTTAGCTGTGATCATTTCGACGTACTATGTCAATAATGTCAAGTTGTTAATTGGGTTGGTCGGAGGCCTCGCCTTTGTTCTCCTGACCATGCGATGGCCTGAATTTGGCATCTTGTGCTTGGTCGCCCTACTTAGCGGCTTGATTCCCATGGGCTCGTTGCCTGCCCTGCACCTGGGTCCCATAAGCATACAAATTCCCGACGTCATGCTCTTAGTGATATTGGGCCTAGTGTTCCTGCGCGCCACAACTCAGCGTGGCTTTGTGCTCTTTGGCTCACCGCTGATGCTGCCTTTGTTGCTGTTCATTGGTGCCTTCCTTCTTTCTGCTGTAAATGCTGTCTTGATCTACGGTGTCAGCCCCAACCTCGCCTTGCGGACCGTCAGAGTGCTAAGTCTTTGGACAGTATTCATTGCCACCTTGCAGCTCGTGCGCGACAAGCAGGCACTGCGGCGGCTTTTGTTTGGCCTGTTGATACTCACCGGCATTCTATTGGCTGGCGTATTCTTACAGAACAGGTTGTCACCTCTGCTGTATATCGAAATGGTCGCCACAGGGACAGGAGCGCAGGCATCTTCGGGTTTTACCCGCTTCTATTACGACGGTGACATGGTACTTTATGCGATGATCCCGGTCACGGTGGCTTCCCTGGCGACAATCAAAAAGGGAAACCAACTCTGGCGGATTGGTCTGCTGGGCTTCTTACTCTATTGGGTTTTAATGACTTATTTCCGCGAATACTGGCTGACGCTCTTGACCATCTGCATTTTGCTTTTGGGATTTCTATCTAGCCGGGAGCGCATGCGCCTACTCAAGCGCATGGCGCCGGTTGCTATCGCTGGCGTGCTGATAGTCGTCGTGCTGTTAGTCGTCGTGCTGGTGGCTGGCCAAGCCACGCAAGTCGAGCGTATTGTTCAACCCCTGGCGGCTCGGTGGGCTTCATTAGGACAGAATGTATTTGATGAAACCAGCCTGCAATGGCGGGCGCTCGAGAATCGCTACGCACTGCAGCAGATCAGTCTCCATCCTGTGCTTGGAATTGGTCTAGGCAACGCTTACCGCCCCCCCTTGGAATTGGAAGCTGGTGGAACCTCCTACGAATGGACATTCGACTATATGGAAAACGGATACTTGTACATTGCCACCTATATGGGACTGATTGGGCTGCTGCCTTTCCTCTGGCTGTGCGCGGCCTACCTCCTCCGAGTTTTTCGGCATCAGCACGAGATCCGGGATGAAGGGCTGAGAGCTGTATACTTGGGTTTTGGAGCTGCCTTTCTGGGGATGATGGCATGCAATTTCGTCTCACCAACATTTGTCTTCGGCACTAGATTGATATTCTTCCCCCTCTCCATGGCTATTAGCGAAGTGATATTACGGGTGGCACGAGAGCAGGAAGCGCGGCAATGACATAGACCGTTATGCATCCCATTCTCCGTCTATGCAGTTCTGCTATCCCACCGGAAGGTCGCTGATGCAAAAGCGGATCACGAAAGACCTGTTGACCTATCTACCTGGGCAGGCGCTGCCCGCACTGGCGGCATTCATCACGGTGCCTATCTATACTCATCTGTTTTCGCCCGATCAATACGGCAACTATGCACTCGCAGGTGCCGCCGTGGAATTCCTGGTGCTCGGGACAGCCACAGGCTTTGGTCAGGCTGCAGTTCGCTTCTTTAGCGCCTATCAGCTCAAGTCCAGCTTGTCGAGCTATTTCTTCATGCTATTTGGCAGCGTTGGGTTGATCACACTGGCTGTGGCGGCTGCATGTGCCGGCATCCTGGTAATATTTCGCTCGCTGATTCCCTCCGATCTTTATCCCTTGCTTTGGGCGGCGCTTGCCCTCTTCGTAGTGTCTGCCTGCTTTTCCACGCTGATGGATGTACTCCGCGGTCAGGAAAAAAGTCGCTGGTACACCGGTTTTACAATCGTTGCATCATTCAGCAGCATCATCTTCGGATTGATCCTGGTGCTTGTTTTCCGAATCGGCATTGGCGGTTTGATATGGGGCCAGACATTAGGCCTTCTGCTGCCGATCATACCTCTCGTCTGGTTTACCACCCGCTCCGTCACCATCCGTCCTGCTCACCTCAACCGGTCTGACCTAAAGCAGCTTTGGGCATTTGCGTTGCCCTTTACCATAGGCAATATTGCCTTTTGGTCGCTAAATCTTTCAGACAGCTATTTCGTGGAACTGTTTCGCGGTAGTTATGAGGTGGGGCTGTATTCGGTCGCAAACAAAATCTCGGGGCGCACTGTTCAGCTTCTCGTCACTCTGTTCTTCCTTGTGCCTGCACCTATGCTCTCTCGACTTTGGGAGGAACGCGGTCGGCAGGCGACAGAAGAAGCACTGACGGCATTTACGCGCATTTTTTTCTTGATGCTCATTCCTACCGTCGTTGGCCTTGCGATAGTTGCTGCCCCCCTAATACGACTCCTCGCGGATAAAGCGTACTTTGGCGGTTTTCCAGCCATTTGGCTCGTGGCGTGTGCTTCGATGGCACTCGGTTTGAGCGATCTGGGCAGCATAGGTTGTATGGTGACCAATCGGACGCGCTTGATCGCCAGGAATCAAATTATTGCGGCCGTAACCAACATGATCTTAAATCTCATCCTTATTCCGGCATTCGGTTTCATGGGCGCAGCGTGGAGCACGCTCCTTTCATTCTTGCTTTTGGCTGGCCTTCAGGCGATTTCATCCGCGCGCTTTTTCACCTGGCGCTGGCCACTCAAGTCACTCTGGCGGGTGTTGGTAGCATCAGCGGCAATGGCCGCTTCCGTACTCCTCCTCCAGGCGGGCTTCCGTTCGGATACAACCGTCTGGCAGGCAGCCAGCTTGCTGTTGTCGATTATGGTTGGCGTGCTGATCTATGGTTCGGTATTGTGGGCTTTGGGGGAGCTCTCGCCACAGCAGCTTCTTGATCTTTTCCGGGCGGATCGTCGCCGAGTGGTGACCAATCCGGTCACAAGCGAAACGGAACTGAAGTGATGAATTCTTACGAGCCCGAAATGACGAGTCCGGGGACGGAATACCTATCAGGCGACTATTTATTTGTAGCGGGCAGTGATCTCTACAATCGGCTAAACCAACCCTCGCAACACATGCCCTATCACCTGGCAAGGCACCTCGAGCGGCTTGATTTGGTGGGCTATGCTCGTTTTTATGATGGCCCACCGGCCCCGGCATGGCAGCGCCTCAAACAAGGGATGCGAAATGTATTATCTCATCGTATCAGCATTTACGAAGAGGGGCGCATCCGGACGATCAAAGCCCGGCGTCTCCTTCTTCCAGGATCCCTGGACCCTTTAGTGCAGGATTTATGGCTGTACATGATACTACGACCCCATCTAAAGCGCGGGTATCACGTGGGCATCGTCGACGGGCCCGAAAGTGCGCTCCTGGCACTATTACTCAAGAAAACCGGGCGCGTGGGGTTTCTGATTTACTACGACATCGACTATTATCCAGGGGTATCTCCACAATGGTCAGGGCTTCTCTCCCGGCGAGAGCAGATTTGCTGCAAGGTGGCAGATGCCGTGGCTTCTGTGAGCCGGCCGCTGGCCGCGTTGCGTGAGCAGCAGGGGGCCAAATTGGCAGCCGTCGTTCCCAATGGGGTCGACTTTGCTAGCTTTCATGCAGCCAACCTTATCCGCAAGGAACACCCGCCAACGCTTATTTATACGGGTAGCTTGGACGCGCGTTGGGGTGTTGATTTGTCGATTCGAGCCATGCCGCTGCTTCGCCGCCAGATCCCGGGTATCCGACTGCTTATCGCCGGCCGCGGGCGGGCTGAGCAAGAGCTGCACCAACTGGCACTCTCCCTGGGAGTTAATGACTGCGTCTGCTTCGAGGGGTTTGTGCCATATCCAGACCTGCCAAACCTCCTGGCTCAGGCGGATATCGGCGTTGCAACTTCTCGCCAAAATATTTTTCGCCAGTATGCTTCCCCGCTCAAGATTGTCGAGTATATGGCGGCCGGGCTGCCGGTCATCTGCTCAGGAGGAGGAGAGGCGGAACAGATGATAGAAGAATCCAGGGCCGGGACGAACATACCCTTTGAGCTGGAAGCGTTTGCCGAGGCTGTGCAATCTCTGTGGGCAACCGCTGGCAGGATGTCAGCCGCTCGCGAGGCGGCGATCAACTATGCCCGGTCAAGGAGCTGGGAGCAAATGGGGACTCTGATGGCTCAGCTTGTATCGAGGGTAGCTGGAATGGCAAATGGTTCTCAGGCGGTCGCACCCACAATTGAAAGCTAAGGAGAATTATGGCATCTCTAACTGCACAGGTAGGAATCGTACGGGCTCAGAATATCGATGATGACGCACTCGTGCGGGCGAAAATGTACGAGCTGCTGGACCTGCTACAAGCCAGCATCCAGATTCCGGTAGATGCGCGGGTGCTCGTCAAGGTCAACCTGTGCCTGCTCCTGGACTGCGAGACGGGCGCTACGGTCGATCCGCGCCTTGTAAAATTTCTTGCCGAATGGTTGCTGGAAAGGCGCAGTATCAAGGAAATCGTCATTGCCGAGTCGGACGCGACAGCCCTCAGCGCAGACCGTGCCTTTTACGGAATCGGATGGGATCGCATCCTTGCCGAAGTTCCCAAGACGCGCTATCTGAATCTAAGTAGCGACGAGCGCGTCAAGGTCAAACTAAACGGGCTCTTTTTAAAGGAAGTAGAGATGTCTAGGACCTTTATGGAAGCTGACTACCTCATTTCATTCGCCAAACTCAAGACTCACTCCATGGAGGTCATCTCGGGTATCATGAAGAATCAATTTGGTGTACTGCCCGAAAAGCTCAAGGTCGTCTATCACCCGCACCTGACCGAGGTAATTTGCGATTTGGTCCGCGTCCGGCCGCCTGACCTTTGTCTGGTGGACGGATTAATCGCGCACGAGGGGCCCGGCCCCGTGGGTGGCATTCCACGCTTGATGCGATTGATCATCGGAGGAACGGACGCGGTGGCGACGGATCACGTATGCGCCCGGTTGATGGGCATGGACCCGCGCCATGTCCCACATCTCAAGCTCGCCGCCGAGCACAATCTTGGGACAAGTCAATACGCAATCCTGGGTTGCCGTATCGAGGATGTCGCCCAACATTTCGCTTTTATTCCCCGGTGGCGTCAGGCATGGGGGTGGGTGAAATTGCACGTTCAACGCGAATGAGGTGCCAATGGCGGAAAAGCTGCGAGTCGGAATGATCGGATTGGGCGGGATTGCCACGAGAGCCCATTTGCCTGCGCTGGCCTCGCGCCACGACGTTGCCATCCAGGCGGGTGCTGAGATTGATACGTATCAAGCAGATCGAACACAGCAGAGGTTCGGGATCCCCAAGATCTATGCTGCCTACCAGGAGATGCTGGAACAGGAACAGTTGGACGCCGTTTATGTCTGCCTGCCCAACGCGCTACACTATCAGGCTGCAAGCGCGGCACTACACCGTGGCCTGCACGTCTATTGCGAGAAACCAATGGGGCTCTCTGCGCAAGAGGCGGAGGATCTGGCTAAACAGGCTGAACGGGCGGGGCTTGTCCTGATGCCCGGTTATCACCTCCGCTTTCATGAACACTTCTTGCGCGCGAGGCAGCTGCTCGAGGATAGACGCCTCGGTAAAATCTTACAGGTACAGGCGAGCGCAGTTGCCCCCGGACCATACCGGGGGTGGGATCCCAAGAGCGATTGGTCCTTTGATCCCCGAAGTGGAGGCCCGCTCTACGACTGGGGGAGTCATCTGCTCGATCTCCTAATGTATATAACCAACCTTGATATTGAAACCGTCTATGCCACGGCCCAAAAGTCGCTGCCCGGTCTCCCACTTATGGATAATATTGTGGCTGCCTTCCAGGCACGCCGGTGTATAGTTGGCACGTTGAATATTGCCTGGGGAGTCCGCGGCAACCTGCTCATGCTTCAGATTCATGGCTCGGCAGGCAGCCTGCTTGTTTCTGACGATTATTACGAACACCGCACACCCATTGGCGGGGGACTGAACAAACTGGGGACATTACTCAGCAATGCACACGAGATTTTCACCCAAAAAGCAGGGGAGGTTATCCACCGCACGTCGAGTGATGGACTCTACGACAAAGCAGCCCAATGCTTTATAGAAGCTATCCGTGGCAAGGTTCCATTACAGGCAGCCAAGTGGGATGCCGTCCAGGTGCACCATGTGCTGGCAGCCATTGCTGCTTCGATTGATCAGGGTAAACCCGTTAAAAGTGGAGCACTACGGGCAGATGTAAAGCAAGAGGTAGCATGATCCCAATCCTTATGTACCACCAGGTGGCCGATATATCGAGGAAACTGGACCCGCTGGGTCTGGCAGTACCGCCGGGCCAGTTCGAGCAACAGATGAGCTATCTGGCGCGCAATGGATATTCGTGTCTGACCCTGCCTGAGGCTGTGCGACATTTCCGAGAAGGAGGGCGCGCGACGGCCAGGTCGTTTGTGCTTACTTTTGACGATGGTTACCAGGACGTTCAGTCGATGGCTTGCCCAATTCTGGAGAAGTTTGGATTCACCGCTACGGTATTCCTGGTCGTGGGGTGTATGGGCTCTCCAAGCAATTGGTGGGGCCAGGAGGGAGCGCGCTCCGGGCAGTTACTATCGCGGGTTGAAGCGCGTCACCTGGCTCGGCAGGGATATATCCTCGGAAGTCACACGCTCAGTCACCCCTTTCTCACCTTGCTGGATGATCAATCCGCCTTCGAGGAAATCCAGAACTCCAGAGTGCTGCTGCAGGAGCAACTGGAGTTGCAGGTCGACTTTTTCTCCTATCCGTACTCACAATCCGACGCTCGCATTGAGAGGTTGGTTGAGTCAGCCGGGTACACAGCGGCGTGCGCAGGGGATTCAGAGCCTTTGAGCGTTTTCCATTTGTGGCGCGTTCCATGCCTGAGGGATGACACGATACTATCATTTGCCCTGAAAGCCAGCGGGTGGTACGATAAAAGGACCGCTCTGCGTGAATCCGCCCCGGGGCGGCTTTTGCGCAATAACTTTCGCAAGTTTCGGCATCGGCTGGGAATTCGCCATCCCAGTCTCCGGGATGTTTTGAGCCAGGATCTCGACAAGGAGTCTAAGAGGGAAGCATGACTGAGCTGTCAGTCGTTTTGATCAGCAAGAATCAGGAATGGAACATTGCCCGGCTGGTCGAGTCCGTTCTGAGAGAAACAGCTCCCCTCTCTACGAGAGAGATTGTGCTAGTGGATTCGGCTTCGACAGACCGGACAACAGAAATCGCAGCCCGTTTCCCAATCTCGGTCTTGAAATTGCGCCCGGATCAACGCCTGAGCGCTGCCGCCGGCCGGTACGTGGGGTATAAACGGACGACGGGAGATCTGGTGCTTTTCCTGGACGGAGACATGGAACTTTGCGAAGGGTGGTTGGACCAAGCTCTTGACGTCATGCACTCCAGGTCCGATGTTGCCGTGGTATGCGGCCGGGTCATCGACCGGCCAAAGGAGATTCATACGCCGAGTGTTGGGCATCTTGAACCCTTGCCCGCGGATGCCGCTGGTATTATTAATGTTCCTCATGGCGGGGGTGCAGCCATATATCGACGTTCTGTTTTGGAGCGGGTGGGCACGTTTAACCCTTATCTGTATGCGGACGAGGAACCCGAACTCTGTCTTCGTATCCGGCACGCAGGATACCAAATTCTTCGACTGCCTCGTCCAAGTGTGTTTCATTATTCGGCTCTCTTCCATGCCTTTTCAACGTTCCTGGACAAGCGGAGCGGCAAGTTCTTCCTTGGATTTGGCCAAAACATACGTTACTTTTTCGGCAGTCCGCTGCTCTGGCCTTATCTGAGAGAGCGGGGTTGTGTGGCGCCCGCCTTGACGCTCTGCATCGGTATTGTTGCAGCAGCGGTATCAGGGCTGACTGGCCAATGGGTGTGGCTGGCTCTGTGGGGTGCGTTCTTGACAATTCTTACACTGGGCATTGCCATACGAAAACGCAGCCTGAAGCGCGCACTTCTCACCTTATTCGGGCGGCTGCTTATTCTCGAGGGTTCTGTTTGTGGCCTGTTTCTCAAACCATATGATCCGGCTGGCTACCCGGGAAGGTATGATGTAATTCAATAGATCTGCAATCTATCATGCGAAAGGGATAGCGATTCTTGGACCCACAAGTCATGTTTAGAAGCAAGTCCAATAATTTGAAAATGGCATAGTGTCCTATGAGTTTACAGTATCTGTACCGATTGGCATTACTAGTCGTGGCGCTTGTGCCCGGAGGCCTGGTTTTGAGGTCGTGCTCCTACGCGATTGCTGCTCAAGCTCCGAGCGTGATGCCCACCGCTACCATAACCTTTACCGCCGTCTCACCGATCGCCACAAAAACCAGCACTCCGGTGACCCCTACCCTTACCAGCACGCCCACACCGGCAAATTATTATGTCAGTACGACTGGATCTGATCAAAACCCCGGTAGTATTACTCAACCCTGGCTGACCATCCAAAAAGCCGCTAATAGCATGCTCGCCGGCGACACGGTTTATATTCGTGGCGGAGTCTACAACGAACGTGTGAGTTTGTACCATCGTTCCAATACTTCTGGCCCTTACATCACCTTTACCAACTATCCCGGTGAAGAGGTCATTCTTGATGGAACCGGAATTGACATTCAGTATGGTGGAGGTTTGTTTCATATCTGGAAAACAGATTATATCCGTGTTTCCGGTCTAAAAGTACAACATTCCAATGGAGCTGGCATCTATGTTGGTTATTCAAATAATATTGAGGTAGACAATAACCATACCTATGACACTGTTAAGTCGGGGGTCGGCGTTTGGGGTAGCACAAATGTGGTAATAGATGGCAATGATATTGCTCTTGCATGTAATCCACATCCAAATTATCCAATGTCGGAAGAAAATATAAGCATAGACAATACTTCTAACTTCGAGGTCAAAAACAATTACGTTCACCAGGCAGCAAACATACCTGATGGGGCTTCTGGAGGAGAAGGAATCAACGTCAAGGATGGGTCTTCCTATGGCAAAGTGCATAATAATGTTGTTCACTTGGATTGTTCACTTGGATGAACGCGCAGATGGGAACCCTTCTACTAGACTGGCCTTCGGACTGGATGCCTGGAATAATGTCAACAGTACCCATGATATTGAGTACTACGACAACGTTGCCTATAACTCCTACTATGGTTTTATAGTATCCTCAGAGCAAGGGGGAGCTGTTGAGAATGTAAAAGTTTACAACAACATTGCCTATAACATTATCAGGGCTGGTTTCGCTATCCCCTGGTGGTCTGGGACTAAAGATGGTGTCAAGAGTAACATTCAGTTTGTCAACAACGTGTCATATAACAACGGGTATGGGTTCCAGAACACGTCACCGCTAAACGAGAATGTATTAATTGAGAATAACATCTTTAGTCAAAACACTGTTTCAGTTCAATTATTATCAGGATCAGAATCACAATTTACTGTAGATCATAATCTTTTTTATGGTTCGGGAGGAACTTATGGTACAAATCTGGTGATTGGAGACCCGAAATTTGTCAATCCAACTGGAGCGGATTTCCATCTACAGAGTGGTTCACCGGCCATTGATGCCGGCTCGCCCTTGAACGCGCCGGACAGTGATTTTGATGGTAATGCGCG